>NZ_CP126958.1:0-678186 GCF_002871915.2 Aerococcus loyolae
ATGGATCCTTTACAGGAACTTTGGCAAGTGGTGAGCGAGTATTTTCGTGAGCACTTGACCAAGGGAAGTTTCGATACCTGGATTTTGGGCCTCAAGCCCCTGCGGATGGATCATGATGTCTTATACATCGAAGCTGTTTCCCAACTGCATAAAAAACATATTGAATCCAATTATATGATGCAGCTACAACAGGTTATTTATGACTATCTCGGCCGGGAAATTCGGATCGAAATTACACTCGACAACCAACAAGCGGGGAGCAATCACTTAGACTTCGGTCAAGCTGTTAGCCCAACTAGTGCCCCAGCTGATAGCCGCCCAGCTAATCGGCATAGCGACTTGAACCCTAAATACACCTTCGAAAACTTTGTGGTAGGTGAAGGGAATAAAATGGCCCATGCTGCTGCCTTAGCCGTAGCTGAAGGTCCAGGACGGGACTACAACCCGCTCTTCTTCTATGGGGGCGTAGGACTAGGAAAAACCCATCTCATGCAAGCGATTGGCCACGAAGTCTTACGGACTCATCCTGATGCCATTGTCAAATACGTTACCAGTGAGACCTTTACCAACGACTTCATTGAAGCGATTCGGACCAATACCATGCCGGACTTCCACCAAGCCTACCGCCATGTGGACATGCTCTTGGTCGATGATATTCAATTTATTGGTAACAAGCAGTCGACCCAGGAAGAGTTCTTCCATACCTTTAACGCACTCTACAATAATAATAAGCATATCGTCCTCACCAGCGACCGCGATGCTAGTCAAATTCCTGAGTTAGAGGACCGACTAGTTTCCCGCTTTAAGCAAGGCCTATCGACGGATATCACCCCACCAGACTTGGAAACGCGGATTGCCATTCTGCGCAACAAAGCCAAGGTGAACGGCATTGATATCCCAGACGAAACTCTCTCCTATATCGCTGGTCAAATTGATACCAATATTCGCGAGTTAGAGGGAGCCCTCACCAGCGTCCAAGCCTATGCGGTCATGAACCAAGAAGAGCTCAGTCCAGATGTCGCCGCGCGGGCCTTATCCAATTATCGCGACGCCAACACCAAGAAGGTGCCAAGTATTGCTGAAATTCAAGAAACCGTAGCCGATTACTTTGACCTGACTGTGGCTGATTTAAAAGGGAAGAAACGGAAACGGGACATTGTCGTCCCCCGGCAAATTGCCATGTTCCTCTCGCGGGAAATTACTGATGCCTCCCTGCCTAAGATTGGCCAAGAATTCGGCGGCAAAGACCATACCACAGTCCTCCATGCCCATGAAAAAATCTCAGAAGCTATGAAATCAGCCACTGAGATTAAGGAAAATGTCGAAAGTATTCAAAATTTACTCAAACGTTAGCTTCCAAGCCGACTCTTCTATCATCAAGGCAGGCAAAGTGAGCTTTTTATGCTAAACTAATAAGAGAAAAAGTCCTGTGGATAAATACCTAAGTTAGGCACAAGCCTACCCACAACTTATCCACAAGTGGAAAAGTTTTAAGGTCACTTCTTTGAGGAAGTTTTCAACAGCTTCCACATGACCTACTACTATTACTATACTATTAATATATATATAAATAAGCACGCATCCAGCAAAGGAGCTTTTTATGAAATTTACAATTAAACGTTCCATCTTTGTTGATCATTTAAACAATGTCCAACGAGCGATATCCTCACGGACAACTATTCCGATACTAACCGGAATTAAAATCGCTGTTCTGGATTCAGGAATCATCCTTACTGGTAGTGATTCAACTATTTCGATTGAAATTTATATTTCTAAAGAAGATGAAAGTAACCAGTTATCGATTGCTGAGACAGGGTCTATTGTTCTCCCTTCCCGTTTCCTTGGTGACATTGTCAAAAAATTACCTGAAGACCAACTCACCTTGGAAGTCCAAGATAACCTACAAACCGTTATCCGTTCAGGAGAATCCGTCTTTAACCTCAATGGGACTGCCGGCAGTGAATACCCCACTCTCCCTGAAATTGATGCCGATTCGACCTATGTCTTACCGGGGCATCTCTTTAAACGGGTGGTTAACCACACCATTATTTCGGTATCTAACCAACAAATCCGCCCGCTCTTTACCGGGGTTCACTTCATTCTGGCCGATGAGCAACTGAAAGCGGTATCAACCGACTCCCACCGGCTCAGTCAACGGATTGTGCCTTTGACCATGCCAGAAGAAAGCCAAGGTAAAGCTTTAGAGATCAATATTCCAGGACAAACCCTGACCGAACTCACCCGCCTAGTGGATGATAATGAAGATATTGAAATGATGGTCACCGATAACCAAGTCCTCTTTAAGATTGATAACGTCTACCTCTATTCCAGATTATTGGAAGGAAACTATCCCGATACCGACCGCTTGTTGAGCTTGGACTACAACACTAAAATTAAAGTTGATGCCCAAGAATTGGTGCACGCGGTGGAACGGGCTTTAATCTTAAGCCACCAAGGCAAGAACAATGTGGTTAAACTTTCCCTCTCCCAAGAAGAAGCCATTCTTTCCGGTCACTCTTCTGAGATTGGTTATGTTAAGGAAAGACTCAGTCTTTTAAGCTTTGAAGGCGATGACTTGGAAATTTCCTTTAACCCTGATTACTTACGGGAAGCTCTGCGGAGTTTTGGCGGCCAAGATGTGGTCATTCGTTTCGTTAACCCGACCCACTCCTTTATCTTGACCCCAAGTGAAGATGAAGATGAATTTAACATGGTTCAACTCATCACCCCAATCCGAACACCTGGTAATTAATATGAGAGTGTGACAAAAGTCGAACAGAGCCCTGAAGAGCTACGCATACTATATCTGTAACTCGCTCTTCGCTTCGAACAGCTATAGCAACTGGAGCAAATTATGAACAGTAGCTGAAAGCTACTGGAAATGATTTGTAGTTGGGTTCGACTTGGCAGACTTGGAGTGATTTCACAAGTCAGAAACAAGCGAATGCTTCGCTTTTATTCTGACTTGCTCCAATCATCCAAGTCTAAACGCCTAGTCTCACACCCTGTATGAAGTGGACGTCAGGGCTGAGTTTTGGAACACGTTTTAAAAGACTAAGGCTTCTGTCTTAGTCTTTTTTATTGGAAAATTTCTCTTTCAAAAGCTTATCTTGCTCAGTTTTAGACAAGCGTTTCCATTGCATGCTGAAACCGATTACTTTACTATAAAGTTAACATAAGGAGGCATTACAATGACAATTGAAAGACAAGTTGACGACAAATATCTCACTACCTTTATCCATGAATCAGAAGCCGGCCATGCGGAAGGGATTATCTATCCTGAAAATGAAGAAGAAATCGTTGAAGCCGTCAAGAAAGCCCAGGCTGAAGGGAAGAAGCTCGTGACCATTGGTGGGCATACGGCTCTGGCTGGTGGCACCTATCCTCAAGGTGAAATCCTCTTAAATCTGGAAAAAATGAATCAAATCCTCGACCTCGATAAAGAAACCTTGACCTTGACCGTGGAAGCGGGCGTGACTTTAAACCAAGTCCGTGATTATTTAGAGGGTAGTGGCTATTTCTATGCCCCTGACCCTGGTGAAAAACGGGCTACCGTAGCGGGTAATGCGGCCACTAATGCAGGTGGTATGCGGGCCATTAAATATGGGGTGACCCGGGATAATATCCGTTCCATGCGGGTGGTTTTAGCCAATGGTGAAGTGATTAATGCCGGTAGCTTGAATAATAAGGATTCCTCAGGCTATGACTTGAAGGATCTCTTCATCGGTTCAGAAGGGACCTTGGGCATTATCAGTCAATTACAATTGAAATTGCGGGTAGAACCCAAGTATGAAAATTCCCTCTTAATCGGTTTTGACCGCCTAGAAGAATTAGGACCGGTCATTTATGAAATCTTGCATTCCTCTGTGGCACCTACCGCCCTGGAAATGTTTGAACACGATGCTATCACCTACGCTGAAGAATTGCTCGGTAAGGAAATGCCAAGTAAAACTGGCCAAGCCTTCCTCTTAGTCACCCTCAGTGGTAACCAGGAAGCGGCCATCCAAAAAGATCTGGAAAACTTGGAAAAAATCGCTCAAAATGCCGGGGCTTTAGCGACTGAACTCTTAAGCGGTGAAGTGGAAAAAGGCGTCTGGGACATCCGTGACCATATCCTCTCAGGAATTTATAAGGCAGGTCCCATGCGCTTAGATGACCCTGTCGTTCCGGTCAATAAGATCACCCAAGCCATCAATAAATCC
Source organism: Aerococcus loyolae (assembly GCF_002871915.2). Classification (NCBI taxonomy): domain Bacteria; kingdom Bacillati; phylum Bacillota; class Bacilli; order Lactobacillales; family Aerococcaceae; genus Aerococcus; species Aerococcus loyolae. The sequence goes on from NZ_CP126958.1 coordinate 4,203, forward strand.
AAAGAGATTGCCGATGACTTAGGGATTGCCTCCACTTTCTTTGGTCATGCCGGAGATGGTAATATCCATATCTGCCTCATGAAGAAAGAACTCAATGACCAAGAATGGGAAGACCGTCTCCACCAATATGACCTCCGCCTCTATGACTTCTTAGCTGAAAACGGCGGGCTCCCTTCTGGAGAACATGGAATTGGTCTCGAACGGGTGAAATTCATGCCCATCTTCTTCTCTGAAACGGAATTAAATACCATGAAAGCCATTAAAAAAGCCCTTGACCCCAATAACCTCCTCAACCCAGGCCGGGTCATTGAAGTAGATGAGTAAAAAAAGATAATTGAAAGCAAATGAAGCTGGGACGACATCCCAGCTTTTTTTACGGCCAAGTTCACAAGCGGAGAGGCTGCCCACCCTAGTCTCAACTTAATTTTTTAACTTATCCGCACTTAAAGTCCATTCCACATGTCAAACTTTCATTTTTAGGCTTTAATGGACTTCTAAAAAGCATTAGTAGGAAGTGGCTAAAAGAGGCTCTAGTGGAAAATAGGGCCTTTTTTTGCTTATATAGAGGATTTGGGGTATAATATTACTTGAATAAGGGAGACAAATCGTACTCTAAGAGACCGAATTGGAGTACGCTTTTTTAGTTTAAAGTAAAGGGAGGCGGTGTGTGATGTCAGACGTAGATATTGTCGCCATCGATACTGAGTATATTACACTCGGACAGCTATTGAAGGCACTGGGATATATCCAAACCGGAGGCCAGGCCAAAATTTACCTGGCCAATTACCCAGTGATCTTAGACGGTCAGGAAGAACAAAGACGGGGCAAGAAACTTTATCCCGGCTCTGTGGTTGAATTTCCGCATGAAGGAGCCATTTACGCTATTCGAGGGGCTAGCGAAAGCGATCCACTAGCAGATCACCATGCACCTTAAGTCACTTTACTTAAAGGACTTCCGTAATTACGACCAGGTCACCATGGACTTTGATCCGGGAATCAATGTCTTTATTGGCGACAATGCCCAAGGCAAGACCAACCTGATCGAAGCCATTTATATGCTGTCTTTGGCCCGGAGTCATCGGACGGCTAAGGAGCGGGAAGTGATCCGCTTTGGGGCTGATTTTGCCCGGATTGAAGGCCGAGTTGCCAAGAAGAATGGGGAGATTCCTTTATCCCTCACTATGACCAAAAAAGGCAAGATCGCCAAGCTCAACCGCCTGCAACAAGAGCGGCTGAGTGATTATATTGGGGCCTTCAATGTGGTGCTCTTTGCCCCCGAAGACCTGGAACTGGTCAAGGGTGCCCCGCAACTGCGCCGTACCTTTATTGACCGGGAACTGAGTCAAATGAACCCGACTTACCTCTATGACTCTAGTAATTACCAACACTTGCTCAAACAGCGCAATACCTATTTGAAGCAGCTCCAGCGGCGGGAAGCCCACGATAAGTTGTATTTGAATGTCTTAACCGAACAGCTGGTGGACTTTGCCAGTCGGATGATGGTCCAACGTTTCCAATTCATTCAGAAATTGGAAGCCTATGCAAAGCCTATCCATGCTCAATTATCCATGGATAAGGAGACACTGACCCTGGCCTACCAAGCCAGCCTCACTGTCGATGAGACGTCCACGGTGGACCAATTAAAAACCGAGCTCATGGACAAATTTCAGTCCATCCAAGAACGTGAAATTGAAGTGGGCTCCACTCAAATCGGTCCCCAACGTGATGATTTAAAGTTAATGATTAATGATAAAGTCGTTCAACAATACGGGTCCCAAGGCCAACAGCGGACCACGGTTTTGAGTTTGAAGTTGGCAGAGATTGAATGCATGCACGAAACCCTCGGGGAATACCCCATATTATTATTAGATGATGTCTTAAGTGAATTGGACGACCAGCGTCAAACCCATCTGCTGAAAACTATTGAGAAAAAAGTCCAAACCTTCTTGACTACAACCAGTATGGAAGGCATCCAGGCAGATAAGATTGACGATCCTGACCTCTTTACCATTAAGGCGGGTCAGGTGGAATTGAAGGAGTGAATCAAGCAAGATGGCAGAAAATCAAGCAAATAATTCCGAACACGAACAACCTCAAAACCATAACCCTAAAGATAAAAATCAGCCCAACCAGGCCGGCGAATATAATGCCAGTCAGATCCAAGTCCTCGAGGGCTTAGAAGCGGTGCGCAAGCGGCCCGGGATGTATATCGGTTCGACCGGGGCCCCTGGTCTCCACCACCTGGTTTGGGAAATCGTCGATAATTCCATTGACGAAGCCCTGGCTGGTTATGCAGATAAGATTGATATCAAGATTGAAAGTGATGGTTCCATTACCGTCATCGATAATGGACGGGGAATTCCGGTCGATATCCAGGAAAAAACCGGCCGTCCTGCGGTGGAAACCGTCTTTACCGTCCTCCATGCCGGGGGGAAATTCGGCGGTGGCGGTTATAAGGTCTCCGGGGGCTTACACGGTGTGGGGGCTTCCGTGGTTAACGCGCTCTCAACCAAACTCCGGGTTGAAGTCTACCGGGATGGTAAGATTTACCAGCAAGAATACAGCCGCGGACATATCGTTTCCGACTTGAAAGTGGTCGGCCAAAGCGATAAAACCGGTACGGTAGTTAATTTTGTGGCCGATCCTGAGATCTTTACCGATACCACTGACTATGACTTCCAAACCCTCAATAAACGGGTCCGGGAATTAGCTTTCTTAAACAAAGGCTTGCATATTACCCTAGAAGACCGTCGCGAGGAAGATTCCCAGGAAGTTGCCTACCAATATGAAGGTGGGATTAAAGAATACGTCCAATACCTCAATGAAAATAAGGAAATCCTCTTTGAAGAACCGGTTTACTTGGAAGGGCAAATGGATGATATTGAAGTGGAAGTCGCCTTCCAATATACGGCTGGCTACCATAGCAATTTCATGTCCTTTGCCAACAATATCCATACCTTTGAAGGCGGGACCCATGAGTCGGGGATTAAGACCGCCCTCACCCGGACTATCAACGACTATGCCCGCAGTCAAAACCTGCTCAAGGAAAAAGACGATAACTTATCCGGGGAAGATGTCCGTGAAGGCTTAACCCTGATTGTTTCGATCCGCCACCCTAATCCTCAATTTGAAGGGCAAACCAAGATGAAACTGGGGAACTCGGAAGTTCGGACCATTACTGACCGTCTCTTTGGTCAACATTTGGAACAATTCCTATATGAGACCCCAAACATTGCCCGGCAAATTGTCGATAAGGGAATCCTGGCTTCTAAGGCTCGGCAAGCCGCTAAACGGGCCCGGGAAATGACCCGGAAGAAGTCGGGCTTAGAGATCTCTAACCTGCCGGGTAAACTGGCCGACTGTTCCAGCCGGGTACCGGAAGAATGCGAACTCTTCATCGTCGAAGGAAATTCTGCGGGTGGCTCAGCCAAATTAGGTCGGGACCGTCACTTCCAGGCTATCTTACCCATCCGTGGGAAGATTTTGAATGTGGAGAAGGCCTCTATGGACCGGATCCTGGCCAATGAGGAAATTCGCTCCCTCTTTACCGCCATGGGAACCGGTTGGGGCAATGATTTTGATGTGACCAAGGCCCGTTACCATAAATTGGTGATCATGACCGATGCCGACGTCGACGGGGCCCATATCCGGACCCTCTTATTAACCCTGATTTATCGCTACATGCGTCCCCTACTCGATGCGGGCTATATCTACATTGCGGTACCACCGCTTTACCAAGTTCGCCAAGGCAAGACCATCCACTATGTCAACAGTGACCAAGAACTCAATGATTACATGAAGACCCTAGCGGAACGTCCTCGTCCTAGTGTCCAACGCTATAAGGGGCTGGGGGAAATGGACGCTGAACAATTATGGGAAACCACCATGGACCCAACCCAACGGCAAATGCTGCAAGTGACGGTTGATGACGCCCAGGAAGCGGACCGGAATATCTCCATGCTGATGGGGGACTTAGTCGCACCACGGCGTGATTTTATCGAGAATAATGCGACTTATGCCACCATCGACTTATAGAAAGGAAGGTTGATAATCAATGGTTGAAGAACATAAACAACCCGCGCCACGTGAAATATCACATGAAATGCGTAACTCCTTCCTGGATTATGCCATGAGTGTTATCGTCGCCCGGGCCCTCCCCGATGTGCGTGACGGTCTCAAACCCGTCCACCGCCGGATTCTCTATGGGATGAATGAACTCGGGGTCACTCCGGACAAACCCTATAAGAAATCAGCCCGGATTGTCGGGGATGTTATGGGTAAGTACCACCCCCATGGGGATTCAGCGATTTATGAATCTATGGTGCGGATGGCCCAAGACTTCTCCTACCGCTACATGTTAGTTGATGGGCACGGAAACTTTGGTTCGGTCGACGGGGACCAAGCCGCGGCTATGCGTTATACCGAGGCCCGGCTCAGTAAGATTGCCTTGGAAATGGTCCGCGATATCAATAAGAAAACCGTGGACTTTATTCCTAACTATGATGGGGAAGAACGTGAACCCGAAGTCCTCCCCTCCCGCTTCCCTAACCTCTTAGTTAATGGAGCTACTGGGATCGCGGTAGGGATGACCACCAATATTCCTCCTCATAATTTAAGTGAAGTCATCCAGGCCCTCCATATTCTGATGAAGAACCCCAAGGCAACCACCCAAGACCTGATGGAAGCCATTCCTGGTCCTGATTTTCCGACTGCGGGGATCGTAATCGGTAAGGCCGGGATTAAGAAGGCCTATGAAACCGGGAAAGGTCGGATTATCGTCCGCGCCCGGGCAGAAATTGACACCATGGCCAGCGGTAAGGAACGCATTATCGTCAGCGAAATTCCTTACATGGTTAACAAGGCCAAGTTAGTGGAACGGATTGCCGACTTGGCGCGTGACAAACGGATTGATGGGATTACCGCGGTCCGCGATGAAACTGGCCGTCAAGGCATGCGGATTGTGATTGAATGCCGCAAAGATGCCAGTGCCAGCGTGATCTTGAACAACCTCTTCAAGCAAACGCAAATGCAAACCAACTTTAACTTTAATATGGTGGCCATTGACCAAGGCGTGCCTCGGACCCTTAGTCTCAAGCAAATCCTCAACCGTTACTTGGACCACCAAGAAGAAATTATCCGGCGCCGGTCCATCTTTGAAAAGGAAAAGGCGGAAGCTAGAGCCCATATCTTAGAAGGCTTACAGATCGCCTTAGACCACATTGATGAGATTGTTAACATCTTACGGTCATCCAAGACCGGTGACCAGGCTAAAAGCATCTTTATGGACCAATATGGTCTCTCCGATAAGCAAGCCCAAGCCATCCTCGACATGCGTTTAGTTCGCTTGACCGGCTTGGAACGGGAAAAGATCGATAATGAACATCAAGACTTGATGGAAGAAATTGCCTACTTGAATGAAGTCTTAGCCAGCGAAGAAAAACGTTATGAAATTATCTACCAAGAACTCTTAGAAATTGAAAAACGTTTCGGTGACGAACGTCGGACCGAAATTCGCGTGGGTGAAATTACTAATTTAGAAGATGAAGACTTAATTGAAGAAAGCAATGTCCTCATTACCCTCTCACGTAAGGGTTATATCAAGCGGGTAGAAGACTCTGAATACCGGACCCAAAACCGGGGCGGACGTGGCGTGAAGGGCATGGCCTTACAGGATGGCGACTATATTGATGCCATGCTGTCGACCTCGACCCACGATGTCATCCTCTGCTTTACGGACCGCGGCCGCGTTTTCCAAATTAAGGGCTATGAAATCCCTGAATACGGCCGGGCAGCCAAGGGTCTCCCCATTGTTAACTTGCTCAATCTCCAAGAAGATGAACAAGTCCGCGGGGTAATTAATGTGACCCCAAGTGATAAGGCCGCTAACACGGAAGATTACTTCTTCTTTGTCACCAAGCAAGGACGGGTCAAACGGACGCCGATTGAGGAATACTTCAATATCCGAAATAATGGTCTGATTGCCATTAACCTCCGTGATGACGATGAATTAGTCGCTGTCTTACAAACCAGTGGCCAAGATAATATTATTCTCGGCTCCCGCCAAGGTTATGCGGTCTCCTTTGCTGAAGACGATGTCCGGTCCATGGGGCGGACAGCGACGGGGGTTCGTGGTATCCGTCTCGATAAGGACGACTATGTGGTTGGAGCCTCGATTTTAGGCCCTGATCAAGATGTCTTGATCGTGACAGAAAAGGGTTACGGCAAACGCACCCCTGCCGATGAGTACAGCATCAAGCACCGGGGCGGCAAGGGGGTTAAGACCGTCAACATTACTGAAAAGAACGGTCCCCTAGTTGGCTTAGCTACCGTTGACTTGGATGAAGATATCATGCTGATGACCGATGAAGGCGTAGTGATTCGCTTCCATTCCGTTGATATTTCTCAAACTGGTCGGGCCACCCAAGGCGTTCGACTCATGCGCTTAGATGAAGCCGCTCACGTGTCCACCATGGCCGTTGTCGATCCAGAGGACGATGAGGAAGCCTTGAAAGAGGCAGAGACTGTGGAAGCTGATCCAGACCAACAAGGTCAATACGCCACTGAAACCGGCTTAAGTGACCCTGACATTGATTCAGGTGATGACCAAGATACAGCCCGCCTCAGCCAAGACCAAATCCAAAGCAAAATGCAAGACTTCTCTAATCAACTCTTAGAGGAAGATGATAGTCAAAGATCCGATGAAGACTAATGAAATAAAAATCACATGACTGAGTGATGATAAAAGCTGGAGTGTTCCTAAAAGTTGTATTTTTATCAACTTTAGGAGCACTCTTTTTTTGTTGCAACTTGTTGGGGAGATAAAGGCTCAATTATAATGATTAACAAGGGGATTGTGGCTTATAAGAAATAATAACCGATTACATGTTGACTTTGTTTCTCAAGTCCTTTACACTGAACTTAGTCAGATATATATGACAAAAATTAACTAATAAAGTATACTTATTCTCTAATACTGACTATTTATCCATGCTTAGGCTAAGAATAGATTTTTCTTTTCTAGCGTAATAAAATAGTAATGGATATGTAAGCGGTTTTATCGAATGATTATTAAGGAGGGAACATTGCCCATGTTAAAAGCACGTCATTTGCGTAAGACTTTTGGCGATTTAGTGGCGGTTGACGATGTTTCTTTTGATCTTGAACAAGGTAAAATCTTGGGCATGATCGGTCGAAACGGGTCGGGAAAGACCACCATTTTCCGCTTGATCTTAAACTTTTTAACCCCAGAGAATGGTGGGGAAGTCTTATGGAACGACCAACCCATGAGTGACCAGGTCTATGAGACCATTGGTTACCTCCCCGAAGAACGGGGTCTCTATGAGAAGATGACCATTGAGCAACAAATCCTGTACTTTGCCCAGTTGCGGGGTATGGAGAAGCAGGCGGTCCTTGACCGCATTGATGAGTGGATGGACCGCTTTGAAGTCAAAGGTAAACGGACCGATAAGATCAATAGCCTGTCTAAGGGGAACCAACAAAAGGTTCAATTGATTGCGACCTTGATCCACGAACCCGCTTTTATTATCCTGGACGAACCTTTTTCCGGTTTAGACCCAGTCAACGCGGACCTCTTGAAGGAAGGAATCTTGTACCTGCGTGACAAGGGCTCATCGATTATTTTCTCCAGTCACAATATGAATAATGTCGAAGCCATTTGCGACGATATGCTGATGATCCATGACGGCGAGCAAGTCCTCTATGGGAAGATTCGCGACATTCGAGAAAGCTTCGGCCGGACCCGGATTGAAGTGGAAGCGCCAGATTGGACCAAGGACCAGTTACAAGCCCTGGAAGGGGTCGACCATGTGGGGGTTAAGGAAGATAACTACTACCGCCTCTACCTGACCGATGAGTCTTACGGACCAGCCATCTTCCAAACCCTGACCCATGGCAATTATATCCGCCACTTCAGCCAACAACCACCAACACTGGAAGAAATCTTCAAAATGAAAGCAGGTGGACACAATGAGTAAATTATGGGTCGTTATTCGCCAAGTTTATCGTAAGAATGTCAAATCAGGATCCTTTATCTTTATGGTCCTCTCTCCCCTTATCTTTATCGGGATTATCGCTGCGGTAGCCTACTTTGTTTCCCAGAGTGAAACGAGTTCGCCGGACCAAATTGCGGTTGTCGATGCAGACCCTGGGATGGTCCAAGTCCTCAAGAGTCTGGATAATAATAACGTAGACTTTAACTTCGACCAAAATCAAGACCAAGCCCGCCAAGCCCTAGCTGATGGCGAAGTCGATGGCATGTTGAAGTTGGACCAGGAAAATGGTCAGCTCAAAGCGACTTATTACGGGAAGAGCAATCTAGGCCAAAATGCCAAGGTTAACCTGCAACAGACCTTAACTCAGTACCAAATGATGGTTAATGCCCAGGCTGCTGGGATTGCCCCTGACCAACTCCAAAGCCTGATGACAGCTCAAGTGCCGATTGAAGAAGTCGCCATCAATGTCAAAGAGGACGGCAGCGTCGCTGAAGAAAACAAGGACGCCATGAATGAGATGGGACGGACTGGGGTCGCTTCCATGGCTGCCTTTATCATCTTCTACTTCCTGATGTTCTTTATTAATATCATCATCCAAGAAGTGGCAGCCGAAAAAGGCTCACGGATTATGGAAATTATCCTCTCCAGTATTCCCGCTAAGACTCATTTCTACGGCAAACTCTTAGGAGTGATCTTGATGATTCTGACCCAAGTTGGGATCTATGTCCTCCTCTTTATCCTGTGGCGGATCCTATCCACCCAATTCGGCATTCTCAGCCTACCAGAGGAAATTACCCAGGCCTTTGATATCAAAGCCTTCCTCTCTAATAACTTGACCATGTTACTGATCAGCGGGCTCCTCGCTTTAATGGGTATTGTGACTTATATTGCCTTAGCTGCTTTCCTAGGCTCCTTGGTGACCAAGACCGAAGATGCCCAAAAGGTGTCTCAACCCGTGATCTGGTTAGGTCTGATCGGTTTCTATATTGGAATCTTTGGCCAACAAGCCGGAACCGATACCGCCTTCTACCGGATCTCCTCACAGATTCCTTTCTTTACTCCTTTCGTGATGCCTTTCCGTTTAGCGGATCATACAGTGGAATGGACTGGAGTTATGGTGGCCATTGTGGTTTCTCTAATAACCATGGTACTGATCTTTATCTTTGCCACTACCCTCTACAAGAGCAATGTCTTGGCCTATAGTGATAAGGGACCTTGGGATACCTTTAAACAATCCATTTCTCTCTGGAAGAGCGAGCGCCAAGTCAATACTAAATAATCAAGCGCTAAAAGCGTAAACAAAAAACCATGTAGGTAAAAAACTTACATGGTTTTTCTATTTTATCGGGTAATTTTACTGACAAAGGGTTACACTATAAGAGATTAAAAACAATGAGGGAGGATTACCATGCAAATCAGACCGGTGAGAAGAGAGGATAGTCAGGCTCTGGCGGATATTTACCGCTATTATGTGGAGGAGACTACTTTTACCTTTGAAGAAGTGCCGCCGACTAGTGAGGAAATGGCTGAACGAATTCATTCAATCGCTCAAGACTACCCCTACTATGTTGCTTGTAATGACCAAGGACAGGTCTTGGCCTACGCCTATGCTCATCCCTTCCATGAGCGCTCTGCCTACCGCTATAGCGCTGAGATCTCTATCTACAGCCAAGTCAACAAAAGCGAGAAAGGGTTAGGCACTGCCCTCTATCAGACGGTGGAGCGGGATTTGAAGGCTAAAGGGATTAAAACCATCCTGGCTCTAGTAACTGCAGATAACCAGGTCAGTATCAACTTCCACCAAAAAAATGGTTACCAATTAGTGGGTCACTTGCACCGGGTGGGCTATAAATTTGACCAGTGGCTAGATACGGTTTACTTAGAAAAGCATATTTAAGGGACGAAAAAAGGAGAAGCGTTAAGGCCTCTCCTTTTTGTGTCTTGGTGTGACTGTCACACTCTTTAGTTGAGTTCGGACGCCAAACTTGAAGTCATTTCAGAAAATTCCAACGCACATATTTGCTGTGCTTATGGTATTTTCCTCCAATGATTCAAGTTTCTGACGGCGCCCTCACATCCTTATCAAACGTGCTCCGGGTGCAGATCGATCTCCACTTCACTAAAGTGCAAGAAATTCTTTTCAAGAATTTTTGCTCTTTAGCTCCAGTTGCTATAGCTGTTCGAAGCGAAGAGCGAGTTACAGATATAGTATGCGTAGCTCTATCGATCTTTAGTGCACCCGTCGCACTCTATTTAAACGTGCTCGGTGACAAAAGTGAACTCCACTTCAGAAATATTTGTCAATCCTTTTCAAGGATTTCCGCATATTTCTTCCAGTGTTTCACTTTTTTACGTCACCTCGCACTCTTTTATGCAGGCGATGGGATTTGAACCCACACTTCAAAGAAACTGCCGCCTGAAGACAGCGCGTCTGCCGTTCCGCCACGCCTGCGCGATGTTACTATTGTATGCCTAAACTTGGGTAAATGTAAAGGAAAAAATCAAGTGCGCTGATAAAAGATAACATTTTGCCAGCTTTAAGCCTCAGCCCCATTATAAAAAACCGCTTGAGAAGCTTTTAAAGGGCCTTCTCAAGCGGTTGAGCTAACTTATTAGTACTTGTTCCAATTGCCGGCGATATCGTCCTTTAAGGGACTATTGAGCATGGCAATGAGTTTTAGGCGGGCGTGTTGGCCGTTGAGGTAGCCTTGGTCTAAGATGACGCCGACCTGTTCTAATTGAATCGCGGCACCCTTGCTGGCATAGACCTTATGAATGCCACCGCGGTTGGCTTTAGCGACTAAGACGACTGGAATCTCTGCTTGGATGACTTGTTCTAGGATATCTTGGAGGGCTGGTGGTAAGGAACCTACCCCAAAGCCTTCCAAAACAAAGCCCTCGGCCCCCGCTTCAACCAAGGCAGTAATCATTTTAGGATTAAAGTCCAAGCTGGCCTTGACCAGGTAGACATTGGGGCTGAAGCTTTGTTCTAAGTGGACCGGGAATTTATCGACCGGATGATAGTCACGGAAATAGTGGACCCGGCCCCCATAGGTCACCCCTAAAGGTCCAGCATTGACTGATTCAAAGGCATGGAGACCGATACTATTATTTTTCACCACATCATTCACGGTAAAGATACATTGGTTAAAGACCAAAAGCGTCCCCTTACCGGCGCTAGCGTCACTGGCAGCGGTCAAGACGGCATCCCGGATATTGGAAAAACCATCATAACCCAAGTCCTGGCTGGATAACTGGCTACCGGTAAAGACGACGGGGACGGGGGTATCCAGGAGTAGATCGACAAAATAAGAGGTCTCCTCCATGGTATCGGTCCCGTGGGTGAGGACAATTCCTTGGGCGCCCTGGTCGATTTCTGCTTCAATGGCTTGGGCAATATCGGCCATATCGGCTAAGCTCATCTCGTTAGAAGGGATACTTTTGACTTCTTTAATCTTGAGATCAACGGCTAAGTTTGACAGGTCCATATCCTTCAACAGTTCGGCCCCGGTTAAGGAGCCTGACTGTAATCCCCCAGCTTGGGTATGGACACTGGTGATGGTCCCGCCTAAATTAATTAACACAATACGTTTATTTGACATCGGTTGCCTCCTTTTTTACTTGATACTGGTCGTCACAATGGTCTAGAAAGGCCCGTAGCCAATCATTTGGGCAATGCTAATTAAGGCCATGCTGGCAAGGAAAAGAATCCCTAAGAGTGGTAGGAAGAACTTGGCCCAGTCGCCCCACTCAATCTTGGCATTAGCAATAGTCGCCATAAAGTAACCTGAAGTCGGATAGAAAACATTGGTTAAGCCATCCCCTAAGGTGTAGGCCAAGACAGCTACTTGTTGGTTGAGTCCCACCATCCGCGCTAGCGGTGAGATGATCGGCATAGCGACAATAGCCTTACCTGACCCTGAGGTGACGAAGAAGTTAAATAAAGTAATAAAGAGAAAAATAGCTAAGGCAGACAGATAAACCGGAAGGCCTTGGAGTAAATTACCAAATTGGTGGACTACGGTATCCAAGATTTTTGCCTCATTCATCAAGACCGAGACGCCATTGGCTACCGCAATTAAGATAGCACCCGATAGGACACTGGAACAGCCTTCCATAAAGGCTTGGATCAAGTCATTGGTTGGCATGCGGTCAATTAAAGCACTGAAAACGGCAATCATGACAAAGAGTCCGGCCATCTCAATCATGCCCCAACCATTCACCAGGACATTGTAAATCATATAGGCAAAGAGGAGGATCAAAACGATACCGATGAGCTTTTGCCGGCCAGTGAGGCGGACGGCTTGGCTGTTTTGGCCAATCTTTTGCTCCTCAGACTCCAATAGCCCCTCTTGGTAGGCTTCTTTGAGGACGATTTCAGGATCACGTTGGATTTTCTTGGCATATCTCATGAGATAGAGACTAGAAATTATATAGAAAACAATAAAGACCAAGACCCGGTAGCCCATCCCGGAAAACATGGGGAGACCGGCAATCTGGTGGGAAATTCCCACGGTAAAGGGATTGGTAAAACCGGAGGAGAAGCCCACGCAGGTAGTGGAAATGAGGACCACGCCTGCTGCAGTTAATTTATCAAAGCCTAGGCTTAAAATCAGAGGCATAATAATGGGTAGGTAAACTAAACTTAACTCCGCTGTCCCGATAAAAGCCGCAATCAAGGCGAAGAAGAACATCAAAATCGGAATCACCAGGACCCCGTTATCGGAAAAGCGGGCTGAGAGATTGGTGACAATGCCATCAATGAGTCCGGTTTTCTTTAAGACTTCCACGGTACCAGCAATAATTAAGGTAAAGGCAATCACGCTAGCACTCTTGGTGAAGCCCTTAGGAATGGCATTCCAAAAGTCAGTAAAGCTGGTGGGGTTGCTAGGAACATAGTTAAATTGCTCGGGATTAGCTACTTCTTGCCCCGATGGCAAGGTCATGGTGGCAAACTCACCAGCCGGGATAATATAGGTCAGTCCGGCAATAACAACTAATAAGATAAATAGGACCACTAGGGAATTAGGCATTTTAAAGCGGCGTAAGCTTGATTTAGTCATGGGATTCCTCCTTCTCTTTCTGTCCATAATGCATTAATAAGTGGGTATAGGTCTCCACCATGGTCACTAAGACGGATTCTTCAAAGTCAAATTGAGAATTGTGGTGGCCGTTTTCCTTGGCTAACTCGCTACCAAAGAGGAAGAAGCAGGCCTTGCCTCCCAGTTCAGCCACCCGGTTCATAAAGAAGACCACATCTTCTGAAGCCCCAAAATGAAAGCCAATGGTATTAGGAATATCTGCCTGGTCTAGAAGCTGATGGAGTTCTTGGTAGAAGCTCTCATCCCTATGGTTTAAAGCAGGGGCTTCTCCGACTTGTTGGACTTGGTACTTGCATTGGTATTGCATGGCTGCCCCCGCGACCACCTCTTTTACCCGCTTGTTTAGATGGTCATTGATGGCTGATGAAGAGCCCCGGGTTTCCATTTCTAAGCGACAGGAATTGGCAATAATATTTCGTCCGGCCCCGCCTTGAATCTTGCCGACGTTGACTCTGGCGGCCCCAGTGGAATATTGGGGCAGGGTTTCCAGGTTTAATAAGGCGGAAGCAGCAGCCAGAATGGCATTATGACCCTTTTCTGGGCTGGCACCCGCATGGGCAGATAAACCAGAAAACTGGATGTCTGTTTTCGTAGTAGCGAGAAAACCATCCGTACCAATAGTCACGCTATCAGCAGGAGCACCCATCCCGATATGCCCAGAAAGAAAGTAATCATAACCATCTACCAGGCCAGTATTGACCATGGACTTGCCGCCCTTGACCCCTTCTTCGGCCGGCTGAAAGATCAATAAGTACTTTCCGGTCAATTGATCTTGGTGGTCCTTTAACCATTGGGCCAGGTAAAGACCGACAGTAATATGACCATCATGGCCGCAAGCATGCATGTAGCCCTTGTGTTTAGAGGCAAAACCATAACGATTAGGTAGGTGTTTCTTATTCTTACTCTCCTTAATGGCTAAACCGTCAATATCAAAGCGCATGGCAATACTTGGTCCGGGACGTCCCGTATCCAATTCGCATACGGCTCCGGTATAACCTGCTAGGATTTCTTGAATGTCAAAATCAAGTTCTTGATTAATCGTGCCAGCGTAGGCCTGGGCCAGGTCCTTTTTGGGTTGACCCATCATACAATCCGGATTATGGATGGACTTGCCATACTTGACCTCATAGCCCAGTGCTTTTAAGCGACTGATGATACTGATGGTGGTTTGGTATTCCATCCAGGCCGGCTCAGGAAAACGGTGGTAGTACCGGCGCATGGCGGATAGCTCTTGGGCCAATGTCATTTCTGACATAGTAATTCCTCCCTCGTCTTTCTTTTTTTATCTATTTATTATAGCACAGGGGATTGGCTAAATCCCGCTAAAGCGCGGCGATATTTTGACTAGTTAGACCCTTTTAAGACCTGACCTTTCTTCCAGCAGATTTTGGAAATAACTGCTAGAATAGACCTAGAGAGTGTGACAAGCGCGCTAAAGAGCAAGACCGCTGGAAGAAAATGGCGGCAAAAGTCTTAAAGAGAGTATTGATAACATTTCCTGAAGCGGACGCTTGCTCTGCGCTTGGAACACATTTTGATTAGATAGGTCGATAGGACTTTTGTCAATGCCTCCCATTCAAGTCCTTTGGCAAAAATTTACTGAATTCCAGATTTTATCCTTGTTATTCCTAGTGGTTTTTGCTATGATTAAAAACTGTGAGTATGAAAATTACTCTCCTTGTTCTTAATTGAATTAAGAACCTTATAGACCAAAAGGAGGTGCGAACTGATGAGTGAAAATGTAACAAAATATGAAGTGTTATACATTATCCGTCCAAACATTGACAGTGAAGCTAAAGAGGCTTTAGTGAAACGTTTTGACGATATCCTAACTTCAAACGGCACAACAATCACTAAATCAGAAGATTGGCAAAAATTGCGTTTCGCATATGAAATCAATGATTTCCGTGAAGGTGTTTACCACTTGATCGAATGCGAAGCTGAAGACGCAGCTGGAATCGATGAATTCAACCGTCTTGCCAAGATTAATGACGACATTTTACGTCATATGATTACAAAAGTTGAAGCTTAGTGATAAGAAGTAAGTCTTAAGAGAGGGGTCATTGTATGATTAATAATGTCGTCTTAGTCGGCCGATTAACTCGGGAAGTTGATCTACGTTATACCCAAAGTGGAACTGCAGTAGCCAACTTTACTGTAGCTTGTGACCGTAACTACCGCAATGCCCAAGGTGAAACCCAAACAGATTTCATCAATTGTGTGATGTGGCGTAAAGCTGCTGAAAACTTTGCTAAATTTACACGGAAAGGTTCTTTGGTAGGGATTGAAGGCAATATTCAAACCCGTAACTACGAAAACCAACAAGGCCAACGTGTTTATGTGACTGAAGTCTTAGCAAATAACTTTAGCTTACTGGAACCTAAGAGTGTCACTGAACAACGCCCACAAGGCAGTGACAATGGCAATAACTTTGCCAACCCAGGCAATAATTTTGCGAATGACTCTTTTGGCTCTAATCAAAGCTTTGGCGGCTATAATAATCAACAAGATTCCCCTTCAATGAATGATAACAGCTTTGGTGGATCCAACGACCCATTTGCTGGTGGAAACAATAATCCTTTCCCATCAAATGATAATGACGGATCGATCAATATCGCTGATGATGATCTTCCATTCTAGTGGAATGGACAAAGGAGGATAATGAACATGGCACAAAATCGTCGCCGTGGTGGACGCAGACGTAGAAAAGTATGTTTCTTCTGCGCTAACCATATGGACTTTATTGATTATAAAGATACCGATTTGCTAAGTCGTTACGTTTCTGACAAGGGTAAGATTTTACCACGTCGCGTAACTGGTACCTGTGCTAAACACCAACGTACCTTAACTTCAGCAATCAAACGCGCACGGATTATGGCCCTCTTGCCATTTACCGTTGCTGAATAATAAAATGTTAAAGGAGGCTGTGATAACTACTATCGCAGTCTTTTTTTATGTTCTTTTTTCTACTAAGCACTCGAAAGTAAGCTTAGACGAAGGCTTCAGAAAAAAACTTATCCACTTGTGGACAAAGAAGAGCTAAAGATACTTTGTCTATTATAATTGACAAAACAAAAATATTCGATTATACTGTCCTGTATTACTGACATTGCTGTGAAATTGGTGAGGTGAACGATGAATCGCTTAAAATATTACCGCACACGGTCGGGATTATCGCAAAAAGCTCTAGCAGAAGAGATCGGCGTTGCTCGTCAAACCGTGAATATGATAGAAAATGACCGCTATAATCCAAGTCTAGAGCTCTGCATTGCCTTAGCCAAAGCCTTAGATACTGATTTAAATGCTTTATTTTGGGAGGAAGATGATGATGAGAAAGAAGAATAGTCTCTATATTCGTTTCTTAAAATTCCTTTATGGTGTTGAAGAAATGGATGAATATCGGCTCACTCAATGCGAGCGTATGGGGAACAAGTGTTTCATTTTTCTATGGTTCTGGGAAGCCATTCTATTCTTAATTGCCCTCTTTTTTCCAGCTAACCAGTCTTTAATTGCCTTTAATTTCATCCTATGGGGGTCTTTATTGGGCATTGTTATAACCATGGTTTATATCCTGATCTTTTCGATGAAATTAGGCATTATGGTTAAGGAAGTTGATTCCTCTGATTACCCAGCTAATAAAAAACGGATTCGAAAGAAAACCGTCAAAAATTCCCTTATCTATGGGATTATCCTTCTCCTATTTCAGAGCTTAGGTCAAAAGGTTAGGGAAGGCGCTGTCCAATTTGGATTGAGAGAAGTTGTTTTTCTCTTGGTAGCGACAGTTACTTTTTATCTCTTCATGTATTATATGAATATGCGTTTATTAAAGAAATATGAGGATTCTTAATTTGAAAAGGGCCTGTGGATAAGTAATTATAGAATAGAAGTAGTAGAAGCCTAGCCTGAATGCTAGGCTTTTTTTGTGGATAAGTGTTTCACGTGAAACAAATAAGTAGATAAGATTTACACTTGTGGATAAATCTGTTAATAAAACGAATGTTCTTGCTGGAAACCTTGCTACTAAGCCCTTTGCAATTGTGGATAAGTGTTCGGAATATAGGTGTTCTGCTAAGAAATTTGCTCTTGTATCTGACATTATCCACAAGTGGATATCATTTACTCACAATTAGTATTATGAAAAGAACGTTCACTTTTAAGCTTGTGGATAAGATAGTCTGAAAGGAGATTCCGTTTAGGATGGGATCTTTTAATAGAGCTTACTAGATGTATGTATATTATTTACTATTTCTGGATAGGCATTTATGTATCAACTGCCTAGCCCTTTTAGATGTTGTTTTTCTTATTTACAGCTTGTTTTCTCTGTTTGTTAGTAAATAAGAGATGATTGAGTAATTACAAGGTCTTTTTTATATATACTTTTTCCTCCCTTTTTATTAAAGCTGAACCTGTAACTAGATTAATTAGCTTTTCAGCTTCTTCTTTTGCCTTAGACTTTATGTCTTTGTTAATGTCTCTTGATTAAGCTAATACATTATTAGAAGAAAAAGTTTAACTGAACATTATTTCAAGAATATGCGGTAATCTAGTTAGAAAAAATGGCTGGCTGCTTGCTGACTATCTTTCACGTGAAACATCTTTACTTTGAATTCTTTTTTGAAATTCTAGGTATTTAGGGTCCTCCGTTGGTTTATATTCTATTATGTAGATCCTTTTTTAGTATAAAGTCATTATGATTACTACAATATTCCCAGTTTTCCTCTTAAAATTACTAAACTGACTGTAGTTTTCCCTTTTATGAGCTTATTTATCTTAGTTACTAGTACTCTAGAACTATGTTTATTACGAAGCTTACAATTATTGGCCCTCAAAGTAAGAGAAAAGATTGATGATTGATGATTGGCCCATTCTCTTAAACGAGTAATATTTTTACGGGGAAGAAAGAGTATAGCTGATATTTATAATTTATCACTCAATATAGCTCAGTATTTATTGCTTTACATAATTGTTCCACGTGAAACAAGAAAATTCTCTGTTTAACAGATTTATAATCTCCTATTACAAATGTTTCACGTGGAACATCAGTTATTTAGAACTGTTTACTGTCGTCTACATAGTGGGATTTATTTAAACTTAGCTAATAATTATAAAATAAAGGCAGATTTTAGGACTTATCTAATTATATGGAAGTTTTTATGTATTATAGATAGTCTTACAGCCACCCTTCTATATATGATTTTGATTAGCTTTGAAGAATTATAGTCTATGGAAAAGATAATAATAGTGGTGGTGTGATAACATAAGTAGATAGCAATTTAAATAAAAACTTTATTATAGCCATTGTTTCACGTGAAACAATGGCGCCATGCCTTCCATAAAGTATAATTTGACAAAATTTTATAAGATTTTCATGGTAAAGAGTTCTATATATCAATACATTAATCTGACACTACTAATAAATAATAAATCATTGTTAGCTAAAGTAGTACTAGTCTATTTTTTAAAATGTTTCACGTGAAACAATCCCTTAAGTGGCAATTTCGCCCATTTCATGGAGAGGTAACACTTAGACAATCTATTATAAAGAGGTTATGAGCTGAGAAATTACCAACAATAAATAATCCTATATATATAAAGAAATGGCAAAGTTTATGGGTATTTATATTACTTTTAACACTATGAAGTATCCATATAAGTCACTATTAATTGTATAAGTATGAGATTTGAATTTATAGCTTGACTGCACTTCAAATAAGGATAATAACTAAGTCTTGTTTCTTGATTAAGGTGGAATTATTAAAATTAGCTACTAATCCACTTATGAATTAATCGATGTAAGGAAATTTTATTAATAAGCTTTGATACTTTGATACTTAGGAAAGCTTTCTAGCTCTCTATATAACTTGATGATGATCAATTTCAGCTAGTGTGATATAAAATTAAGGACTGAATTAGCAATTTCGCGCTATAGAGCTTTTAGTTAGTTTCCAAATTTAGAAATAAGAAAGTATGTTTCACGTGAAACATTTCTGTGAAAACATTAAAATGTTTCCTTTATGGGGCTTCTATTATGTCTTCCTATGTGAATAGGACCCCTTATTTCTACTGTACAAGTATAATAATTTGTTTTCTTCTCGAAAATCAGGGGATAAATTCTTATTAGTTACATTATTTCGCTGACAGCTCTTTATATGACACCAATAATTTCCCAGCACCGATCCCTTACAGACTTATATCGCCTGAGAATAGGAAATCTTTAGAATTTATTAAAAATATGGTAAAATAGAGGATGTATGTATACCTTTATCGTTAACTACAAAGGAGAAAAATATGAAAGATAATAAACATAGTGGACGTCTGTCCAATATCTTAAATCAATCCAATATTTTTGTGCCTTTGGTTATTGCTGCCATCTTAGTTTTCCTAGCGGTAGGGATGTTAATGCATAACAATCCCTTGATTGCCATGATTTCATTTCTTTTGGTTATTTTTGCTATTATTCTGGTTTATGTGGCGTTCAGACTGATTGAACAGGAACTGAATAAGCAGGTCTATGACCTCACTGATGATATTCAGACCATTGAAAATGAAATTCTCTTACAGATCCCCCTAGGAATTATTTTGTTTGAAGAGGATGATACCATACGTTGGATGAATCCCTATATGCAAAATTACTTTAATAGTAGTGATACTTTAGGCAATAAGATTGATGACGTGGATAGCGTTTTATCCGATATCTACCACCAATTAAAAGAAACGGATGAAGATGATGTCACTGGTCACCCGATTTCCTGGGACGACCACTATCTCTCTGTGGGACTTTTGGAAGACCAAAATGCCATGTATATGCTAGATATCACTGAATATGGTCGGATTGCAGATGTGGCTGATAAGAACCGTCTAGTTATTGCCAATATCTTGATTGATAACTATGATGAAACCATCGCTTCCTATTCCGACCGACGGAAATCCACAGTGGATAACTTTATGACTAAGCAATTATTTGCTTGGGCTAAGAAGTTTGGTTCTTTTATCAAACGTTTGGATGATGACCGTTTCCTCTTAGTCACCACTTATGGGGAACTGATGGAAATGGAAGAAGATCGCTTTTCAGTGATTGATACTATTCGCGAAACCACCTCTAAGGGCAACTTCCCCTTGACCATTTCCATGGGGATTTCTTACCAAGAAGAGGATGACGAAGCGCCTGATATTGGTAAAATTAATGAAATTGCCCAATCTAACTTGGATTTAGCCCTTAGTCGTGGGGGAGACCAGGTGGTGATTAAGATTGAAAGCGAAAAAGCTCGTTACTATGGTGGGAAAACCAACCCTATGGTGAAGAGAACACATGTTCGTTCCCGCCAAATCGCCACCACCATCGCTCAAATGATGCAACAAAACGAATCCATTTTTGTTATGGGGCATGATTATCCGGATATGGATGCTATCGGGGCCTGCATTGGGATCCGCCGTATTGCCGAGATGAATGATCGCAAGTGTCATATTATTATTGATGAATCGCGGATCAATTCTGATATTGAGAAGTTACTGGTGGAATTGCGTAAGGACGAGGTCATTAATGAGTCCATCATTAGTCCCCAAGAGGCTGAGGAGCTGATTGAACACAATTCCTTACTCTTTATCGTTGATGTTCACCGGCCTTCCATTACTACCGCACCAAAATTGATTGATATGGTGAATGGGGTAGTGGTGATCGACCACCACCGTAAAGGGGAAGAATACCCTGAGAATGTGCTCCTAGAGTATATTGAACCCTACGCTTCATCAACCTGTGAACTGATCACCGAGTTCTTTGAATATCAAAATGCTTCTTCTAAATCCATTAATCGGATTGAAGCAACGACCATGTTAGCTGGGATTATTATTGACTCCAGAAACTTTACATTGAGGACAGGGTCACGGACCTTTGACGCCGCTTCTTACTTAAAATCCTGTGGAGCCGATTCAATCCTGATTCAAGAGTTCCTCAAGGAGGACTTGTCCGAATACATTAAACGGAATGAATTGATCGAAAGCGTCGACATCATGCCCCCTTACTATGGGATCGCTGCGGGTGACGATGACACGGTCTATTCCACAGTGACTGCGGCTCAGGCGGCTGACTCTTTACTATCCATGAATGGGATTGTAGCTTCCTTCGTGGTCTTCTTAAGGGAAGACAAGCGGGTAGGGATCTCTGCTCGTAGTATGGGGAATGTCAATGTCCAAACCGTTATGGAAGAACTTGGTGGTGGCGGACACTTGTCTAATGCTGCTACCCAAATTTCTGATGTTTCTGTCAGTCAAGCCCGTGAGCTGTTAATTGATGTGATTAAGAAACAAAGTGAGGAAGACTAGGCCGGGAGTTTGTCAAAAGCAGAGTTTTAACTTTTATTATATAGGAAGGAAGATAATCAACATGGGACAGTCAGGCTCTTGTTGATTATTTTCTTTATCAGGAAAGTAGGTAATTATGAAAGAGAATATTATCCAAGTCGACCATTTAACTATTGCCAGTGATCAGGGGACTATTATTAAGGACTTATCTTTTTCCATTGGAGCGGGTGAATTTGTCGGGATCAAAGGGCCTTCCGGTTCAGGGAAGAGTACCTTATTGAAATACTTGGCCCAATTGTATGACCCGGCTTTACAGGTTTCCGGAAGCTACCAATTAAATGACCAAGCGATTGAGGACTACCCACCAACCACTATTCGTAAGCAAGTTTCCTACTGTTTCCAATCCCCACAATTGTTTGGCCATACCGTCAGAGAAAACCTGGCCTTCCCCTTTGAAATTCGTGGGGAGGACTTTGATGAAGACTTAGCCAAGCGCGGTTTAGAAGCCATGGCCCTGGATAGGCATTTTATCGATAAGGAAATTGATACCTTATCTGGCGGGGAGAAGCAACGGGTAGCTTTAATTCGGAACCTCTTTTTTGAACCCAAGGTGCTCTTATTAGATGAAATTACCAGTGCCCTGGATGCTAAGTCCCGTGACCTGGTCTGGTCCTGGCTAAAAGATTACCGCGCTAAACACCAGGTGACCTACTTGATGGTTTCTCATATTGATTCCGAGCACGAGATGACCGACCGCACCTTGACCTTATCAGCTACGGAAAAAACGCCAGCTGATGAAGAAGAATCATCCAACCAAGGAAATGCAGGGGGTGAAGTGGGTGAATAGTATGCTCCAAGCCAACCCCCTCTCCCTAGTTCTCAGTGCGGGTCTGGTGGTGATTAGTCTCTACATTTCCTACCGCCAACGTTTAGGCTTAGAGGGCGAACTGGTTACTTCCGCTTTTCGAGTGGTCCTACAACTTTACTTGGTGGGTTTAGTCCTTTCCTTTATTTTTGATATCAACCACCCGCTCTTGACTGCAACGCTGATCGGTCTGATTATTATTAATGCGGCCTTTCACGCGGCCAAACGGGGCCAGGGGATTGACCATGTTTTTTGGATCTCGCTCTTAGCTATTAGTTTTACGGTAGTCGGGACGCTTTCCTTACTGGTCCTAGCTGGAGCCCTGGCTTTTACCCCTTCTCAGGTGATTGCCCTAGGAGGAACCATTGCTGGGAATTCCATGACGGCTCTGGGTTTAGCCTATGGTCATTTATTGACCACTTTCGACCAAGATAGCCAAAAAATTCAGGAACGTTTAGCTCTGGGAGCCAATCCTAAGCAGGCGTCCATGGGAATTATCCGCCAAGCCATGCAAAAGGGGATGCGGCCGACCTTGGACAAGGCCTATGCGGTGGGAATTGTGACCTTTCCAGGGACCATGAATGGTTTGCTCTTTGCTGGGGTGGAGCCTAAGACCGCCATTATGTACCAGATGATGATTATGTTTACCCATATCTCAACGGCAACCATCGCTTCTTACGTGGCGACCCATTTTGCCTATCAGAGTTTCTTTGATGACCGGCAACGCTTAAAATTAAGCGGCCATAGTCGCGATTAGGAGGAGGAATAGCATGGAAAATGTAAGTATGACCCCAATAGCCCTAGCCTTTTCTTTTTCTTTAGTATTGATTAGTTTAGCGATTTCTTATTTTAACCAATTGAAGTTAGAGAAGGCGATCTTGACGGCGGGGATCAGAATTGTTATCCAATTGTCGATTGCAGCATTGATTTTTCAATTTATTTTTACTAAAGATAATTTTTATTTATCTGCCCTCTTACTACTGATAATGTTAGTGATCGCGGCTTGGAACGCCTCTAAGCGCGGCGGGCAGATTAAGGGACGTTTTTGGATTGCTCTGGTGACCCTGATGGTGACAGAAGGGGTGACGCTCTTTGTCTTTGTGGGCTCAGGAGCAGTCCAATGGACCCCCTCCCAAGTGATTCCTATTTCGGGTATGATTATTGGTAACGCCATGAATGCGGTAGGTTTAGTCTTTTCGGACCTACTGACCTATTTTAGTGACCAGTCCCAGGCCATCCTAGAACGTTTGGCATTGGGCGCCACTCCCCGGCAAGCTTCGCAGGGATTGATCCGGCAAACCATTGCTGATGGAATGATTCCGACCATTGATGGCGCCAAGACCACGGGGATCGTCACCCTGCCTGGGATGATGATGGGGCTGCTCTTTGCGGGCGTTGACCCCATGACAGCGGTCCTCTACCAAAGTATTGTCATGTTTATGACCCTATCGACAGCGGCGATTACCACTTTTGTGTCTTCTTTATTAACTTATCGGAAGTTCTTTACCGATCGCGACCTACTCATTCGCCGGCATTCCTCCGATAAGTAAGCGGAAGACAAGGCCAAAGCTTGAGCTCTGGTCAATTCTTTATTAGAATAAGATTATGTTTATTCGTGAACAGGCCTTATACCCAAAGCCTGTTAGCTATGAGACAAGAAAATTACACAAGGAGGCTTAACAATGAAAGTCATTTTTCTACAAGATGTGAAAGGCCAAGGTAAAAAAGGCGAAATCAAAGAGGTTAACACCGGCTATGCGCAAAACTTCCTCTTCAAGAAAGGTTTAGCTAAGGAAGCCACCAAGTCAGCCGTTTCTGCCTTAGAAGGGAAGAAGAAAGCCCAAGCTAAGGAAGCTGCTGAAGAACTCGCAGAAGCTAAGGAATTGAAGAAAAAATTGGAAGATGAAGAGACTGTTGTGGAAGTCAAAGCCAAGGGTGGCGAAGATGGTCGTCTCTTCGGTTCGGTGACCTCTAAGCAAATCGCCCAAGCCTTGAAGAAACAATACGACATCAAGGTCGACAAACGTAAAATTGACCTGCCAGAACCCATCCGGGCTTTCGGTTACCGGAATGTGCCGGTCAAATTGCATACTGATGTGGAAGCGACTATCCGTGTCCACATTGTTGAAGAATAATTAGTCGCAAGCTTAAAGAGCCAGGACCGGGGGATTTTACCTCACTGGCTCTTTTTCTTGTCTTTTTGACTGACAAGGATTAGTATATGGTATTTAGAAAAGTTCATGTATAATAGTAGGGATCGGATGAGAAAGGATGGTCTGAAGCGATGGCAGATGATAATTTAATCGAGCGCATTCCGCCTCAAAGTATAGAAGCGGAACAGGCAGTCTTAGGGTCGGTGTTCTTGGATCCTGAGGTTTTTCCTGCTGTCAATGAATATATCGAACCCCAAGATTTCTATAAACGGGCCCACCAACTCATCTTTGAAAGCATGCGGCAGCTGAATGAAGACCAAGAGGGGATTGACGTGATTACGGTTCAGGATAGCCTCTTAAGTCAAGGCATGCTGGACAATGTCGGTGGGGCAGATTACCTCTTCGAACTAGCAACCAATACCCCAACCGCTGCCCATGCGGAATACTATGCCCAAATCGTGGAACAAAAATCGATCTTACGGAAATTAATCCATGCCTCCAATGAAATCTCAAGAGAGAGTTACGAAGAGCAGTCCGATGTCATGGACATCTTGGACCATGCCGAACGGTCGATTTTAGATGTTTCTCAAAGCCGTAACCGCAGTGGTTTTGTCCATATTGGTAAGGTCTTGAACCAGTCCTTGGATACCATCGAAGAATTATCCAAGAATAAGAAGTCGATTACGGGGCTAGCGACAGGTTATCCCGATTTAGACCGCATGACGGCCGGGTTACATGAAGACGAATTGATTATTATCGCCGCCCGCCCTGGGGTCGGGAAGACGGCTTTTGCCTTAAATATCGCTCAAAATGTTGCCACTAAACAGGGCGCAGTGGTTGCCCTTTTCTCTCTGGAAATGGGGGCTGAATCCTTGGTTAACCGGATGTTATGTGCCGAGGGCAGTATTGATGCGGGCCGCTTGCGGACGGGGCAACTGCTGGAACAAGAGTGGTCAGACTTAATTGTGGCCATGGGGGCCTTGGGGTCTTCTGAAATTTACATTGATGATACTCCCGGGAACCGGATGGCAGAAATCCGGGCCAAGTCCCGCCGTCTCTACCAAGACAAGGGCAAGTTGGACTTGATTGTGATTGACTACTTGCAGTTGATTGAAGGGAGCCGACGGAGCGAAAACCGCCAACAAGAGGTTTCTGAAATTTCCCGGCAATTAAAGAAATTAGCCAAAGAACTTTCTTGTCCCGTGGTTGCCTTATCCCAATTATCGCGGTCCGTAGAACAGAGGCAGGATAAACGCCCAGTTCTTAGTGATATCCGGGAATCAGGATCTATCGAACAAGATGCCGATATCGTGGCCTTCCTCTACCGCGAAGACTATTATGAGCGCGAAGATGGGGAAGAGGGCGAAGACCAGGATGAGAATAATATCATAGAAGTCATCATTGAAAAGAACCGGGCCGGGGCTCGGGGAACCGTCAAATTGATCTTTACCAAAGAGTTCAATAAATTCTCTTCAGTCAGCTTTAGAGATGAGGAAATGGCTTAATGACTGAACTCTGAATGGGAGCAATTTTGCTTGAAATTCCGCTATCCTATAAGGAAATTGCGAATTATGGCTACTTTTTCCTCCTAAAATGAAAAAAAGTCTTGCATTTTAGGTCAAACAGGAGTAACATTATAAAGGTAGTCAACGGATCCTTAGCTCAGTTGGTAGAGCAACGGACTCTTAATCCGTGGGTCGAGGGTTCGAGCCCCTCAGGATCCATTTATGAGACAGAGCGCGCTAACAAGTACTTGAAAAGCTTGTTAGTGCGCTGTTTTTGTATATGAGGATAGATGATGATAAGGCCATATTTCCGGTTCAGGACGGAAGAAAAGACGGAAGACATTTCTACCCCCATTGCTGACTTGGTAATATATATTACTTAAATAATTTCCATCAAGAGAGCTTTTTTGCTGTAATTCTGTCCTATTTTGGGCATAAGAAAAAGCCTATCAGCGGTAAAGATATAATAGGCTTAACCATTGCGGTTATTGAGCTAATTCTTACACTAATAGACTTAATCAAAAATCTTTAATAATTTTCTTACGAGGCTAGTACGCTAGTCCCGTCCCTTGTTTTTATTATATCATGTCTGTAAGATCTAATGAATCTAATTTTACTCATTTAGTGCCTCTAGTAAGTCATTAACATTATCATAAGTTTTTACTTGGTCGCCTTCCGCTTCTGCCCGGGCTTGCCTGTTCTTAATTTGCTTATTTGTCGCTAGTTTGTTCGGTAATTCGTCTGCTTTTTCTTTTAAATCGCCATCAACTCTTATGTTAATCCTAGTCATATAAATAACCTCATCTATTATTATTTCATACTAATTGTATCTCATTGTTAACATGATGAACACTAACAAAAAAGTTGGCCATTTATATCATCCTATTTACATAAAAAAGCGGCCCAAAGACCGCTCAAACATTGAATTATCAATTGCATACATTGGGCTAATAACGGCAATTATTAGCTTGATAATAGCTTTAATCCAAATTGTAACAATGCTGTAGTAATTCCACAAAACGGGCACTTAATGCACCCAACCTTTGCTTTTATTATATCACGCTAGTAAGCAGGCAACAAGATGATCAAAAAGAAAAAGCGGATTTATCCTATCGCTACTGGTCGAGTGTGTCCAATCGTCAAAAATCACTCTCCTTGGACAATAAAGTTTGGTAAATTGTAAAATGAAGTGCATAGAGAAAAGGACGACAAAAAACCAGTGATGCTCTATACTTAAAAGCGTCTAAACCCAAGTAAAGGAGCACTCACTGGCTATGAAACATTCTAACACGAAACCTAGATCATATACACACCTTTCTGCAGAAAAACGCGGAATTATCCAAGCAATGCACCAAGAAGGACATAAACAGAAAGAGATTGCTGACGCCGTTGGCGTCAATCAATGCACCATATCTCGTGAACTAAAACGTGGAAAAACACGTCAAATGAACTATGATCATACCTACGTTGATGTCTATCTTGCAGAAACTGGCTCGCGTGTTTATAAAGATAATCGGTCAAATTCTAAAGCCAGAGGCGCTTTGTATGGAAAATCTAACTTCATTAAAGCCTTTGAGGAAGCCTTACTGACACCTAAAGAAGACCGTATTTTCAGTGTTGATACGTTTATTCATGATTACCGCAGAAAACACCCTTTAGAAAGAGTTCCTTGCACCAAAACCATGTATAAATATATCAATCTTGGTTTATTAAATGTGAGGAATATTGATCTTCCTATGAAAACAAGGATTCGTCCAAGAAAACAACCTAGTGAACCGCGTGGGACGAATAAAAAGGTATTTGGAAAAAGCATTGATCAGCGATGCCCAGACGTCCTTTCAAGAGAAGAATTTGGTCACTGGGAGCTTGACCTCGTGATAGGAAAGAAGACTAAAGGAGAGCCATGTCTTATTACTCTAGTTGAACGGAAAACGCGAAAATTCCTCACCAAGAAGACTTGGAAGTGGGATGCAGATTCCATTGTAAAATCGGTTAAAAAGGTGATTCTTAAAGAGGGTCAAGCGTGTTTTAAAACCTTAACGACCGATAACGGCAGTGAATTTTCTAAACTATCTCAGCTTGAGTATGCTCTGAAGGATTTGGAAGTCTTTTTCGCCCATGCCTATTCAGCTTGGGAAAAAGGCAGTAATGAGAGACATAATCGCATGTTAAGAGAATTCTTGCCCAAAGGGACAAGCTTTAAAAAGCTGACATACCAGGAACTCGCACACTATACGAATACAATAAATAATCGCTTTAGAAAGGTCTTAGATTATCAAACCCCTAACGACTGTTATAACCTAGAAGTTGCGAAACTTCAGGAAACGCTTAAAGAAGCAGGCTAAAGTGCTTAACAAAGCATAGAGATTCAGTGTGGGCCAGTCAAGGTCCGCTTCGCTCTCCACCTTGACAGCCCCACCCTGAATCTCTAAATGATAATCAAGCACTTTAAGCTAGAGAAAAACGGGCCAAGAATTATTGACTTTATCAGCTTTTTAGTTATTTGGCATGACACTGGGATTTTTTAAAATAAATATGCACTTGATATTGCAATTTACCGACAATAAAGTTTTCTTATATTAAGCAAAATTTTCCTTTACTTTTTCATGTGAAAGTTGTAACATATAGAGGTGACAGTTCGCTGTCACTATACCATATTCATTGTGGTCATTCGAATAAGGGTAGCTTGTTGGTATCTGATGAAAATTTTCCTTGGGTATTTCAATGGGCTACCTCTTTTCGTATTTATAGCTATTAAGCGCAATTTTTAAGTCGAACGAAATGGTCTTAATTCATACGCTTTGGCTCTTTAAGTCCTTTAAAAGATTGCTTTACTTTTCCATGTGAAAGTTATAACATATTAAATGAAAACGGATACATAAAGGAAAATGTGAAAGGAGTCTTATCATGACTTATCGTATGATTCTTAATGAACGTTCTTATTTTGGGCCCGGAGCTATTCAACATATTCCTGAAGAGTTTCGTGGCAAGGATTTGACCAAAGCGGCCATCATCACTGACCGGGGTCTAGTTGATGCGGGTGTGGTTAGACAAGTGACCGATCTATTAGATGAAAATGATATTCCTTATGATGTTTTTGACCAAGTGGAAGCCAACCCAAGTGTCAATACGGTGAAGGCTGGTGTCGACTTTGTCAAAGAAAGTGGGGCGGACTGCATTATTGCTATTGGTGGGGGTTCCTCCATGGATACTTCTAAGGCAGTCGGCATCATTATCGAAAACCCCGAATTTGCTGATGTGGTTTCGTTAGAAGGAACCGCACCGACTAAGAACAAGGCCATGATGACCTTTGCGGTACCAACCACAGCAGGAACTGGGGCTGAAGTCACCATTAACTACGTGATTACTGACACCGATAAGAAACGTAAATTCGTCTGTGTTGATCCTAATGATATTCCTGATATCGCCTTTGTGGACAGTGAAATGATGATGTCCATGCCTGAGAAGTTAACGGCTGCTACCGGGATGGATGCTTTGACCCATGCTATTGAAGGCTATATTACCCCCGGTGCCTGGGAAATGAGTGACATGGTCCATATCAAGGCCATTGAAATGATCGGCCGGTCCATCCGCAAGGCAGTGGAAGGAGATCCCAAAGCCAAAGAAGATATGGCAAGCGCTCAATATATTGCAGCCATGGGTTATTCTAATGTTGGTTTAGGCCTGGTGCATGGCATGTCCCACCCCCTAAGTGCTTGGTATGGCATCCCTCATGGTCAAGCCAATGCGATCCTTCTGCCGGTTGTGATGCGCTATAACAAAGACTACACCGGAGAAAAATACCGAGACATTGCCAAGGCTCTAGGTGTAGAGGGAACAGATACAATGAGTATTGAAGAAGCCCGTGATGCCGCTTGCCAAGCCACCTTATCCATTGCTCAAGATGTCGGCATGATTGCTAAGTTGAGTGACTTGGGTGTCAAGGCTGAGGACATTCCTTTAGTCGCTAAGGATGCCATGGCTGACGTCTGCACGCCAGGTAACCCACGCCCAGCCCAATTAGATGAAGTCATCGCACTCTATGAAAGTCTGATGTAGGACTTTTCACTGAATATTTTATATAATCGAGGTCATTCGAATACAGCTAGCCAACTAGAGTAAGCACGTGGAAAACAAGTCTTCACTATTTCTCTTTTTGGCTAGCTCTTTCTATATAAAAAGACCCTGCTTAAAACGGGTCTGAGAAATTTAAGTGTCTATTTAAGTGTCTAATGGACTTTTTTTATTAAAAAATGTACTTTTGTTTATTTATTTACATAAACAAAACCTAATATTTACTAGAAATTTACAATCGAATGCTAAAGTAAGAGTGTAAGATTATTCGACCTCTATTTTCTCAAGTGTCCTTCTTTAAATGATTGGCAAATTATTTAATGTTTGAGAAAAGGTTATCTTATACCGCTTCTGTTGCAACCCTCCCCATGCGACAGGGGCTTTTTTTTAATGCGATTGATAATCATCGTCCTCGTAGTATTCATGGTTGTAAGCATCTCCCAAGTAGTCGCCTGCTTGGTCAGGACTGGCTTGGCTATGGTGGATTTGGAAGACCTTTTCAGGATTCATCTGGGCTTCATCACGTTGGCGTTTGACCTTATCCTGCTTATAGATATGAATATTATGAATGAGTTTAATAATCGGCCGCATGACAAAAGAGAAGCCCCCAATTAAAAAGAGGGTATTGCCATAAATAGCGGGCGCACCAAAGAAATTACAAATCGAGCCAATAAAATAAAGGCTCCCGGTAAAAATATCATTGATTAATGAAATAATGGTATAGACATTCTGAAAATATAAACGTAGGGGACCGATCTTGACCACGATGTCCTCTGCTTCTGAATTTTCTTCATAGGTTTTTCTTTTTAATTTTGCCATTGAAATCCTCCTTATATCAAAGATAGGCGATAAGGAGAGGATAGTCAATTAGACCCAGCCTAGCTAAAAGCAAGCGACTAAGTCACAAAGGCTATTAACAATAAAAAACGAAGCCTTGCTTGCCACGCTCCACTCTCCTATGGGGCGGGGCATTTTTTAGGGCTTCGTTTTTAATGAGGAAGAAAATGTCTTATTGATTTAAGAATAATTAGTTATAGTTTGTTTCATTCTTTGTAGACTTGTCGCACTCTGTTCAAACGTGCTCCAAGTGCAGAGCAAGCGTCCACTTCAGAAAATGACGACGAATTCTCTTTGAGAATTCTTACGTCCTTTTCTTCCAGTGGTCTTGCTCTTTGATGCACTTGACGCACTCTGTTCAAACCTGCTCCAGTCACAGGACGAACGTCCGCTTCAAAAACTGGTAACGCTCAAGCTAGTTGTGCTTATTCCAGTTTTCTCCAGCGATTTCGTCCTTTGTTGTGACTGTCACACTCTGTTCTTTAGTTTTCGAGTATTCTGAGAACTTGGTCGACATCCTTATCACCGCGTCCGGATAGGGTGACGAGGAGGATTTGGTCGGCTGTGTATTGGGGGGCGAGTTTAGCAGCTAGGGCTAGGGCGTGGGAAGATTCTAGGGCTGGGATGATCCCTTCTGTACGCGAAAGCAGTTGGAAGGCGGCCAGGGCTTCATCGTCAGTGATGGCGATATACTCAGCCCGGTGACTGTCTTTGAGATAGGCATGTTCCGGTCCCACAGCCACATAGTCGAGGCCGGCTGAGATGGAATAACTTGGCTTGGTATTGCCTTCTTCATCGACTAGGCAGTAGGTATTCATCCCGTGCTCGATCTTGATGGAGCCTAGATTCAAGGTCGCTGCCGTTTGATCGCTGTCTAGGCCCTTACCTCCCCCTTCAGCTCCGTAGAGTTTGACAGTAGGTTCGTCTAAGTAATGGGCGAAGGATCCGATGGCGTTAGACCCGCCTCCGATGCAGGCAACTACCGCGTCAGGTAAGCGACCCTCACGTTCCAGGATTTGAGCCTTACTTTCCTGGCTAATAACACTTTGGAAGTGTTTAACCATGCTGGGATAAGGATGAGGACCCACCGCTGATCCAACTAAGTAATAGGTGTCTTGGTAATTGTCAATTAGGTCTTCAAAGGCGGCATCCACGGCTTCTTTTAGGGATTGGGCTCCTCGTTTGACGCCAACGACCTTGGTTCCCATCAGTTCCATTCGGAAGACATTTAATTTCTGCCGTTCCACGTCCTTTTGCCCCATGTAAACCGTACATTCCATGCCAAATTTAGCGGCTACGGCTGCGGTGGCGACCCCGTGTTGGCCGGCTCCGGTTTCAGCGATGAGCCGTTTCTTGCCCATGCGTTTAGCGATCAGGACTTGACCGATGGTGTTATTGACCTTGTGGGCACCTAAGTGGTTGAGGTCTTCACGTTTGAGGTAAATTTTGGGTCCGCCTAGATGTTTACTGAAGTTCTCAGCGTAGTAAAGCGGGTTTTCCCGGCCGACATAGTCGCGTAGGTAGAGGGCGAGTTCTTCTTTGAAGTCGGGATCGTCCTTGATGTCTTCATAGAAGTCGGCAATCCGGTCCAATTCCTCCTTCACCACTTCGGGAACATAGCAGCCACCAAATTCACCATAAAAACCGTTATTAATTTCTGTCATCTCGATTTCCTCCAAATCTTTTTTTAAACTGTTCTTACTTGGAGTCTAAGACCTTATGAGACGACAAAAAACCGCATAGACTTTCTCTATGCGGTCGTGGATATTCAGGTCACACTCGGCATAGACTCCTTTACATTCAAGGTAAATAAAGTGAGTCTAAACCGATAAAAGTTCGCTCACTTCCTATGCCATTTTTGCCAGCTTTGGAATGCGTTCTTCATGATGTGACCTCCTTGTTAAATCTTGCTAATATCATAGCCAGTTTAGCCAGCGGAGTCAAGTAAAAATTTAAAATTTATAAATTATATTTTTGCTGAATTAAAGCGAAATCCCTACAAGATCTCGTTTTTACTTCTTCACCCGGGCACTTTGAGGCAGACCGAAGAGCTTGATGAAGCCTTCTGCATCATTTTGGTTATAAATGGAATCTTCATTGAAGGTGGCTAGTTCTTCTCGGTAGAGGCTATCTGGACTAGTTACCCCAGCGTCAATGATGTTGCCCTTGTAGAGTTCCAGTTTGACTTGGCCGTTGACATGACTTTGGGTATGGTCAACAAAGGCTTGCATAGCTTGACGGAGTGGGGAGAACCAGAGCCCGTTATAGATGAGTTCGCTGTATTTCAAGGCCAGAATTTGTTTAAAGTGTAGGGTATCCCGGTCCAGGGTAAGTTCTTCCAGCTTCTCATGGGCATGGAAGAGGATGGTGCCCCCTGGAGTTTCATAGACCCCTCTGGATTTCATGCCCACTAAACGGTTTTCCACCAGGTCGAGGATACCGATCCCATTAGCCCCACCTAATTGGTTGAGGGTTT
This sequence comes from Aerococcus loyolae, assembly GCF_002871915.2. Classification (NCBI taxonomy): domain Bacteria; kingdom Bacillati; phylum Bacillota; class Bacilli; order Lactobacillales; family Aerococcaceae; genus Aerococcus; species Aerococcus loyolae. The sequence continues at coordinate 37,525 of NZ_CP126958.1, forward strand.
GGATTAAGGCAATCGGATCTAACTTCTTCCCGTTAACGGCCACCGGGTTCCCCGCTTCAAAGTCGACAGTGATCGGAGTGGCTTTATCAGGGGCTTGTTTGGGACTTACACCTAGCTCTAAAATGGCTTCATAGTCAGGTTTTTGGCTAGGGTCTTCCAAGTCCAGCCCTTCATGGGAGAGGTGCCAGAGGTTTTCATCTTTGGAATAGTTGGTTTCCCGGGTGATGGGGAGGGGAATATTGTGGGCTTCAGCGTAGTCAAAGGCTTCTTCCCGAGAAGAAATTTCCCATTCCCGCCACGGAGCGATGATGGTCATATCTGGGTCGAATTCCCGGATCCCTAGTTCAAAACGGACTTGGTCATTGCCCTTACCGGTACAACCGTGAGCAATAGCATCGCAACCCTCTTGGTGGGCGATTTCTACCATCCGTTTAGCAATCAAAGGACGGGCGAGGGCAGTCCCTAAGAGATATTTGTTTTCGTACTTGCCACCCGCACGGACTGCAGGGTAGATGTAGTTGGTAATGAGTTCTTGGCGGAGGTCTTCAATATAAATCTTGGAAGCCCCGCATTGAAGGGCCTTGTCATGGATGAAATCAAAGTCATCTTCTTGGCCGACATTGGCGGTCATGGCAATGACTTCACAGTTATCATAATTTTCTTTTAACCAAGTGATGGTGACTGAGGTATCTAAGCCTCCGGAATAGGCGAGTAACACTTTTTTTACGTTTGCTTTCATGGAAAATCCTCCTTAAATTTCTAAAATTTCTCTTGTTATGGTGCCCTTTAGCCGGCTAGGACCAAACTCTCATCGAATCTTTATTGAGGGATAAAATGAAAAAAGCCCGCCTCTAATAAGAGGCGGACTTATCCACGGTACCACTCTAATATCGCAAAATACTTGCAATGCTTGACATGGTAACGCCTGGGGGCGGACTTAGCTAAGGATTCACTAAGTCATCTCAGCAATGCGTTTCCCACTAGGTTTTTGAGAACTTTCCACTAACGTTCCTCACTTTACAAATCCTCTAGCGGTACTCTTTGCTTCATCGATTCTATGATTAATTTGAGATTATTATAGGGACAATTAAAATAATTGTCAAATATATTTATAAATAATTTTACTTTCTTAACTCCTGCACTAATTTGTCAGACTATTTAAAATAATTCCTTTTTCAAAGCTCATTCAAAAAAACTGAGCATCTTCCTTTTTCACTTGAGGAAAATGCTCAGTTTTTTATGTTTCAATATTTTAAATCACTTCGGCATTCAAGCAGCTTTGGAAATGATTCAAGGCCCATTCATGTCCTTGGGGGTTGAAGCTGGCCACACAGTCCTTATGGATAACGATCTTGAAGCCTAAATTATAAGCATCAATGGCGGTATGGAGGACACAAATATCGGTGCAGACTCCCACAATATGCACTTCTTCAATATGGCGTTCCCGTAATTTGATCAATAAATCGGTTCCCGCAAAGGCTGAATAGCGGGTCTTAGGCATGAAATAGACCTGGCTATTGTCCTTGTTGTCCTCATAAACCTGAGCTAATTGCCCATAGAGGGCTTGGCCGTGGCTTCCCACAATATTATGGGGTGGGAAGAGCTTGGTCTCTGGATGGTAGGGGTCACCCTTATGGTGGGCATCAATGGCAAAGACGAGGAAGTCTCCCGCTTGGATAAATTCTTCACTGAGCTGACTGATTGCCCCCTCAATGGCTTGGGCAGGTTCCCCGCAGGTTAGGCTACCATCACTAGCGACAAAATCATTGGTATAGTCGACGTTAATTAAGGCTCTCTTCATTGTAATCCTCCCTAAAAGGTACTTTTTGTAAATGCTTTTTCTTATTATAAAGCATGCCTTCGCATTGTGAGACGAACAAGTCATTTTTGTAACCAGAAAGTAATAGATTGGGACAGTTTCCGCCCGAAAAGAAGAATAATTGCCTTTTAAGTAATCATCGCTTATGCTTTTTTAAGGGAGAGTGATAAGATGTCCTGGTTGCTAGCCATTATGGTGGTCGTTTTACTAGTGTTGTCCGCCTTTGTGCTACCTAAAAACTTATTCAAGAAAAAGCTATCAAAAAAACAACAAAAAATTATTTCTAGCCTTTTCGTTTTGGTCTTAGTGGCTCTTGCCCTGTATGTGGAGCCTAGTCAGACTAAGGACCCGGGCGGGGAAGGGAGACAGTCTCAGACCTCTTCTTCAAGTCAGGAAGATAAAGCGCCGGGCCAAGCGGACAACCCTTTTCCAAAAGAAAGTCAGGCTAGTCCTAACGCCCAACATAGTGACGAAGAAGTTCAGGCCTTGCGCGAGGAAATCCACCACAGCATTCCCCAGGTGCCAGAGGGACAGGCTTTTCTGGTGGTCAATAATAATGTCCCTCTCTTCACTAGCAGTGAATTGGAGTTGACGACTGCCTATGCTAACTACGGGGACTTGGATTTCTTGCAGCGGGTGACTGGGGCTGAAGGCCTCTTGGGCGTGGAACTCATGCCTGATGATGCCCGCGAGCCCCTGACCAGTGTGACGCCTACCGGTTGGCGGCAGAGGTCCTATGTCAATGTCCCGGGTGGCTGGCTCTATAACCGCTGCCATTTGATCGGCTACCAGTTAACGGGTGAGAATGCCAATTCCAAGAATTTGATGACGGGAACGCGCTGGTTTAATAATGAAGGCATGCTGCCGATTGAAAACTATGTGGCGGCCTATATTGAAGAGACCAACCACCATGTCAGATACCGGGTGACGCCAGTCTTTAACCAGTTTAACCAATTAGCTTCTGGGGTCTATATGGAAGGCTACTCCCTTGAAGACCAGGGGCAAGTCCACTTCCATATCTTTGTTCCTAACCGCCAACCCGGAATTACTATTGATTACCTGACTGGTGAGAGTCAAGGCCCTGCTGGACCGCAAGCAAGTGGAGATTTAAGTTCCTAGGTGAATCGCTTTTCTTCTATAAAAAGAACTCAGGCCTGGCTGTGGTTGGTGTAGGCCTGGAGGAAGAGAATGCCGATGCCTAGGGCTGTGAGCGTCATAGGAATGAAAATGGTCCAGATGCCCAGCCAGTTTTGGCCCAGGCTGATGGCCAAGACGCCGATAAAGTAGGAGAGAATAATAGCAATAAAATAAAAAATATTACTTTTGGCGCTGGCCTTGACGGTAGCGTTGGGGTAGAGGAAGTAGTCAAAGAGATTTTCGGTGAGGCGTTTAAAATTACCCGACATCATGGTCGGGGTGTAGTTAGTTCCTTCCAGGGAGCGGAATTCCTCAAATTGGGCTGCGGTTGAAATGGTCAAGAAAGCCGTAGCCAGCAGGTGGTGACCATTTGGGCTAATCCAGGCCACAACGGCCATGGCTAAAAAGGAAATTATCAAGACCAAGGCATTGCGTCTGATCTCGTGAGAGGGATCATCATAATGAAAATGAAGGATGCGGGTCAGGACAGTGCCGATCATGAAGAAAATAATTGAGACGAAATAGGGCGGTAAGTCAGCAAAATGTCCCTCTCCCAAGTTAACGGCCATGCGGATGAGGTTACCACTTTGAAAACCAGCAAAAACCCCCTTATGGTTGAGATAAGAATAAGCTGTCTGGCCCCCACTGGACATGGTCAGTAAACAGGAAAAGAACAGCTTCTCAGCGAGTTTTTGTGTTTTTTTCATGGGATCGCATCCTTTCGTTGTTTTTCCACTTAGCATTATAAACTTTAGGACTAAAATAATGCAATAAATGCTGAATTTTCCTTAAGATCCGCTTTTAAAATTCACTTTTAGGGGGAACTGTGCCATAATAGAAGTTAAGAATTTTGCCATAAGGAGTCTAAAGTATGCAAGAATTTGCGGTTATCATTCCAGCCTATAAACCCACCCAAGACTTGGTCCCCTATGTCGATCAATTGCTCCAAGCCGGCGTCCCGCAAGTAGTGGTCGTTAATGATGGGAGCCCAGAAGACTGCCAAGCCATCTTCGACCAAGTCGCTGAACGTGACCGGGTAGAAGTTTTGACTCATCTCATTAATCGTGGCAAGGGGACTGCCTTAAAGACCGCCTTTGATTTTGAATTGAAACATGGCCAAGACTATAAGGGATTTGTCACTGCGGATGCGGATGGTCAACATACCGTCAAAGATGTCTTAAACATTGGAAAAACGCTAGTAGACCACCCGGATGTCTCCTTTGTCTTGGGTAAGCGCGATTTCGACCAAGACCAGGTGCCCTTTTTGAGCCGCTTAGGTAATAAAACCACTACCCGCCTCTTTGATTGGCTCTTTGGTTACTGGATTACCGATACCCAAACTGGTTTACGGGGGATTAATGCTAAGGAATTGCTTTGGTTGATCGATTTACCTGGGTCTAAGTTTGAATATGAAATGAATATGTTGATCGTGATGGCGAAGCGGGAACTTCCTTACTTAGAAGAGACCATTGAAACGGTCTATGAAGAGGACCGGACTACCCACTACCATCCATTCCGGGATAGCTGGCGGATTGCCAAGGTGCTTATTGATGGCAAACGCTCTGGTGAGGATGAATTGATTTAGTCAGCTTATCCTTTTACAAATCTTGGGAGTCTGGCTATAATGAAATTACAGTAACTCTCCAAAGTGTAGCCAATGAAGAGGTGACAATCATGGTGGTCTTTAAGCATAATACTTTCAAATGCGCGCCAGGATTGCTAGGAGAGCTATTGCCTTTTTTAACACCAATGAATAAAGAGATGTTAACGAGCTTGATCTAATTGAGCTCGTTTTTTCTTTGTTCTCGGAAGGGAGTGAAGGATTTGGAATTAAGCCCAATCATTTCTCAACAGAAAGGTTAAGGTGATCCAAATGCCAATTAAGGCCGTATCTCGCTACTAGGCGTTACATAGTATTATGAAAATAATTAATAAAACATACCTTGTTACAGTTCAAAAAATTTATTCTCTAAGTTTAGGAAAAGTGTCTTAATAAAGAAGTATAATATCAGAATTATTACAGAGGTTATGACTGGGGTCATGGCCTCTTTTTAAGTGCTTGTCGTTCTTAAAATAAAGTAGATGAGACCAGGATTTTAAGTAGGGAGATTTCGGGGGCTAATTTCTCCCATCTTTTCTTAGATATGTTACAATCGATGGGAAAAGTTAGAAAAGGGGTGCTCAATTGCAAGAAAGAACCACTAAGCAAACACCAACGATGCAAAAGAAGATTCTAGAAACTGCTCTCTTAGCCGGACAGATCATGTGCGAGAGTAATGCAGAGTCTTATCGGGTGGAGGATACCATGAACCGGATTTTGACCTATTCCAAGGCCTCTTATGCCGTTGCGGTCTCATTCTCTACCAGTATTTATGCCATTCTAGATGACCCTAATTATGCCAGTGGGGGCTTTGCTGGGATCAAGCGGATTACCTCCCGGTCCAATAACCTCAATAAGATCTCCAAGGTGAATACCGTTTCCCGGGCCTTGCTTGGTGGCAAGATCAGCATGGATGAAGCCTACCAAGAACTCACGATCATCCGCCAAGCCTCCAATCAATATTCAACCTGGGTATCTTCCTTGGGAATTATTGGCTTAGCGTTAAGTTTTTCGATTTTATTTGAAGGTGGGCTGGAAGAATTTATCGCTTCCGGAATAAATGGGGTGATCCTCTCCTTGATGACCATCCTAACTGATAAGTATTACATCAACCACGCCCTCTCCAATGTGATCCAGTCCTTGGTAGTCACTTTGGCGGCTTATTTAATGCTCTTTCACCTCTTCCCAGAAATGAATGTGGCCACCGTTATTGTGGCTACCCTTATGCCCATGGTGCCGGGGACGGCGATTACGAACTCCTTGCGGGATATTTTCCGGGAAGACTATATTGCGGGGTCGGCACGGGCCATGGAGGCCTTCTTTGAAGCCTTGATGATTGCGATTGGTTCTGTGGTCGGCTTGGCGATTTTAGGGGGGTTATCACATGTCTAATTATCTTATCCAACTGATTGCTGCTTATTTTGTCGGTATTTCTTGCTCCATTTCTGTTGAAGAGCCCCGCAAGATGATTTTAAAAACCTCAATTATTGATACTGCCGGCTGGGCCTTGTATTTATTGTGCCTGGACTTCTTCAATATAGGGACGGTTTTAGCCACTTATATTGCCGGCCTTTTGATTGCTGGGATGTCTCACTGGTTTGCCCGACTCTTCCATGAACCGGTGACGGTCTTCTTTATCCCGGGCTTCTTTACCTTGGTGCCTGGGGGTGGCATGTACCGGACCGCCTTCTTTCTCTTCCAAGGAGATATGTCTCGGGGGCTGTCGGAATTATCGACCACCCTCTTCATCGCTTTAGCCATTGCCTTAGCGGTTTTTACTACTGATACCCTGGTATCTATCATCTTCAACCAACACCTGCCTAAATTTATTCGCCGTAATCGACGGATGAAATTTAAGTAAATGATTCAAAGACAAAAAAGGCCAGCTCGAGACCTCTTCAGGGTCTTAGCTGACCTTTTTTATTAGGGATTGATTAGGGTTAGGCTTTTATGCCGTCGTTTTCGATATAGCTGGAAACGATGGTGGCCATCCCTTTGGCAGCAACGATAAGGGCGCCTTCATCCATAAAGAATTTTGGATGGTGGTGAGGGTAAGCGGGGTGAGCGTCTTGGTCATCACTGGCACAGCCAACCCATAAGAAGGCACTTGGGACTTCTTTCGCATAGAAGGCAAAGTCTTCGGAAGGTGGTTGTGGTTGGGTAGCTTCCACTTTCTTCAATTCAGGGTACTTGTTATCTTCTAGGGCTTTGACCGCAAATTCAGTCACTTCAGGGTCATTGTAGAGTACTGGGTAACCTTTGAGGTATTCGAGTTCGACAGTGACACCAAAGCTGGCTTCTAAGCCTTTAACTTTAGCCTTGATTTCTTTTTCGATGGTTTCGCCAACTTCAGGTGACATGGAACGGACGTCGCCAGAGATTTTGACTTGGCCATTGATGGCGTTAGCAGCACCGGCAGCGTCGAAGTTTCCGATGGTAATGGATCCCACGTCAAAAGGATTGAGACGGCGGGAGACGATACTTTGTACTTGGGTAACAAAGTAAGCCCCAGCAACGATGGCATCGTTAGAAGTATGTGGTGAGGAAGCGTGTCCACCTTCCCCTTTAATGGTAAGGAAGAAGTTATCGCGACCAGTTTGGGCATTGCCTTCTTTATAGTAGATGCCACCTACAGGCATGTTACTCATGACGTGCATACCGAAGACATTGTCTACTCCGTCTAAACAGCCGGCTTCCACCATGGATTTCGCACCACCAGGGCCTTCTTCTTCAGCGTTTTGGTGTAGGATGACAATCTTTCCTTGCCAGAGATCCTTCAATTCGATAAAGGTCTCAGCTAAGATTAGTAAGTAAGCCGTATGACCGTCATGTCCGCAGGCATGCATGGCATCGGTTTTTGAAGCGAAGTCAAGACCAGTGTCTTCTTTAATAGGTAGGGCGTCGAAGTCAGCACGTAGGGCCACGGTCTTGCCTTCCTTGCCTGAATCAATTGTTACCACGATTCCATAACCATTACCGACATTACGTTCAACCTGACAGTCTAGATCTTTATAGAAGTCAGCAATATAATCTGAAGTCCATTCCTCTTCAAAAGATTTTTCCGCATGTTCGTGAAGTTCACGACGAATTTCAATCATACGGTCATTCTTTTCCTCTAGTTTTTCATAGAGTGTATCTAACAATTGACTCATATTTTTTCCTCCTTGGTAATTTGTTATCTTATGTTAAGATAAACTTATTATAGGTGCTTTGTTGAATAAAGACAAATAAGTTTGGTTACAAGGGCCCCAGATAGCCAAGCCTCTTAGACCTTGATAAAATAATCATGTAGTAAAAAAATAATCAAAAAATGGCCCCGTGCCCAAGTAAAGGATGGTTATGATGAATGAGACTTGGTATCAAGATCCCTACCCAGGGAAGTCCCGTAAATGGTTGGTTATTTTGAGTATTATCGCTTATTTTGTTGGTGAAACCATCATCCAGGGCCTAACCCTATTCTTTCTAGGCTCCGAGCAGAATATTGACTCGGCTATGGATGTCCTGCTCTTGTTAAATTCCTATCCCACAATCTATATTATCTTAGATATCATCTGGATTGCTCTCTTTATATGGGGGTTGAGTGCTTGTGGGCTCAAGTTCTTTAGCCGGCAGAAATTAACCAGCAATTTTTTCTTTGACGTCTTAATTGGAGTGGTCTTAATCTTTGCCTTTCAATGGCTGATTGGAGGCTTGACCCAATGGCTCTATCCTGAACAGGTTGATTCAGTGAACCAGACCATTTTGATGAACTCGGCTAACCAGATGCCCAATTGGAAGATCTTCCTCTGCTTCTGTATCCTACCGGCCATTAGTGAAGAGATTCTGACCCGGGGCCTAATCATGCGGTACTTTGTTCCTAAGCACCCTTTCTTGGGGATGGTTTTAGCGGCAGCTTTCTTTGCTACCCTCCACGCCTCAAATCTTTGGATTCATTGGCTGGGTTACTATGCCATGGGGATGGCACTGGCTTGGACTTATTACCGGACCGGGCGGATTGAAGCCGCAATGACGGTTCACTTTATTAATAACTTTATTGCAACGATCCCTATGTACCTGTCCTAGTTGCTTGCGAATGAATTGAGGAGGAAACCGGCTTTTGGGCCGGTTCTTACTATATAGAGGGAGACTTCGTTGCGGACTGCCTATTGACGGGCTAGGAAAAATGTTTTTTAATGGATGCAGGAATGAGCTTAGGCATAAAGAGTACAAGGAGCGAATGTGATATGAATGAATGGCTACCAGAAGGCAAGCTATCGCTGGTGTCCACCAATTTCTTTCAAAGAAAGGCACCGCTGTTGTGGGCCTGGAGAGAAGCCCCCGCATTGGCGAATGATAGCGGCTGGCGATTTTTAAGCCAGGCGGATACCACCACTTCTCTTAAGCATTCCCAGGCCAAACTAGTCAGCTATGAACAAGTCCTAGCCCTTGAGCCTGCCATTGCTTTTATTTACCGCTATCCTCTGGGAGCTGACATGCAGTTCTCTACCAAGACCACCCCACCTCACTTTGTCTACAATGATAGCTATGAGAGGGTACGCCCTATTCCAGCTAACGCAGACTATCCGATCGAGGACCCGGTCTTCAAACGTCACTTCCCTTCCTTTGTTCAGTCCTATCAGGAGGATAAGACCGGGTTAAGCTGGTCCTATCAGTTATCTCAGGAAGAACTGGCCCAGCTCAACCACTTAAATGGTGAACTTGTTACTTTCTTTAATCTCTGTCTGGGGCAAACAGATACTTTAGCTAATGACTTGGACTACTATTTACTTGCTGGCCTGGCCCTGGGCTTCCTACATATTAGTGATGAAGCGAGACCTGTTGAGCGTTGGCAGGATAATGTCAATAACGTGATCGCCAATGCTCTATTTACTCGTTTTTCATATCCTTTAGAAAAGGGCAAACAGGTCGTCTTACAATTTCTAAGCGACCGCAAAAGTTCACCAGTCGCCCAACAAATTCACCTTTATGGGGAGCAGATGCGCCTCTGGTATCAAGCCAATCTAAAGCAGCGCATCCAAGGAGAATACCAGGGCTTGCGAAATCATTATATAAAAGATTAAAAAAGTTCTTGCCAAACCACATAAGCTGTGATAGTATTTTACTCGTGCCTTTCTTCCAGGGAATACAACTTCCAGGAGCAAGGCAAAAAAGATTAAAAAACTTGTTGACATCCCAATGAAAACAAGATATACTAATTGAGTTGTTTCTTTTAAGAAGCAGCGCAAATATTATTTGTAAGCAAAGTGCTTCAAAAAATATTTTAAAAACATGTTGACATCAACATCATCATGTGATAATATATAATAGTTGTCAAAAGGACAGCGGTTATAAATTATAGACCTTTGAAAACTGAACAAAGAAGACGAACCAAATGTGTAGGGCATCAACATTTTGTTGATGAACCAACAATTCAAACAATAAGTCTAGACCAGACTATAACTAGTCAGCAAACAAATGAGCTATCAGCGCTCATGATTCTTTCATGAGAGTTTGATCCTGGCTCAGGACGAACGCTGGCGGCGTGCCTAATACATGCAAGTCGAGCGAACCGACGAAGTGCTTGCACTTCTGACGTTAGCGGCGGACGGGTGAGTAACACGTAAGGAACCTACCGATAAGCGGGGGACAACATCCGGAAACGGGTGCTAATACCGCATAGGAAAGGTCACCACATGGTGGCCTTTGGAAAGACGGCTTTGCTGTCACTTATCGATGGCCTTGCGGTGCATTAGCTCGTTGGTGGGGTAACGGCCTACCAAGGCAATGATGCATAGCCGACCTGAGAGGGTAATCGGCCACATTGGGACTGAGACACGGCCCAAACTCCTACGGGAGGCAGCAGTAGGGAATCTTCCGCAATGGGCGCAAGCCTGACGGAGCAACGCCGCGTGAGTGAAGAAGGTTTTCGGATCGTAAAGCTCTGTTGTAAGAGAAGAACAAATTGGAGAGTAACTGCTCCAGTCTTGACGGTATCTTACCAGAAAGCCACGGCTAACTACGTGCCAGCAGCCGCGGTAATACGTAGGTGGCAAGCGTTGTCCGGATTTATTGGGCGTAAAGGGGGCGCAGGCGGTTTCTTAAGTCTGATGTGAAAGCCCACGGCTTAACCGTGGAAGTGCATTGGAAACTGGGGAACTTGAGTACAGAAGAGGAAAGTGGAACTCCATGTGTAGCGGTGGAATGCGTAGATATATGGAAGAACACCAGTGGCGAAGGCGACTTTCTGGTCTGTCACTGACGCTGAGGCCCGAAAGCGTGGGTAGCAAACAGGATTAGATACCCTGGTAGTCCACGCCGTAAACGATGAGTGCTAGGTGTTGGAGGGTTTCCACCCTTCAGTGCCGGAGTTAACGCATTAAGCACTCCGCCTGGGGAGTACGGCCGCAAGGCTGAAACTCAAAGGAATTGACGGGGACCCGCACAAGCGGTGGAGCATGTGGTTTAATTCGAAGCAACGCGAAGAACCTTACCAAGTCTTGACATCCTTTGACCACTCTAGAGATAGAGCTTTCCCTTCGGGGACAAAGTGACAGGTGGTGCATGGTTGTCGTCAGCTCGTGTCGTGAGATGTTGGGTTAAGTCCCGCAACGAGCGCAACCCTTATTGTTAGTTGCCAGCATTCAGTTGGGCACTCTAGCGAGACTGCCGGTGACAAACCGGAGGAAGGCGGGGATGACGTCAAATCATCATGCCCCTTATGACTTGGGCTACACACGTGCTACAATGGATGGTACAACGAGCAGCGACCTTGTGAAAGCAAGCGAATCTCTTAAAGCCATTCTCAGTTCGGATTGTAGTCTGCAACTCGACTACATGAAGCCGGAATCGCTAGTAATCGCGGATCAGCACGCCGCGGTGAATACGTTCCCGGGTCTTGTACACACCGCCCGTCACACCACGAGAGTTTGTAACACCTGAAGTCGGTGAGGTAACCTTTGGAGCCAGCCGCCGAAGGTGGGACAGATGATTGGGGTGAAGTCGTAACAAGGTAGCCGTAGGTGAACCTGCGGCTGGATCACCTCCTTTCTAAGGATATATTCGGAATGCATATTTGAGTCTTCTTTGTTTAGTTTTGAGAGGTCTATCCACATGGTTGATGGATTTAACCGGGCCTGTAGCTCAGCTGGTTAGAGCGCACCCCTGATAAGGGTGAGGTCGATGGTTCGAGTCCATTCAGGCCCATTACATGTTTATTATATGACCATAACTCATACCCGGGGGATTAGCTCAGCTGGGAGAGCGCCTGCTTTGCAAGCAGGAGGTCAGCGGTTCGATCCCGCTATCCTCCATTGCAACGGAAACGTTGCAGATTGTTCTTTGAAAACTGAATACTATCATAACATTCCGCATTTCTATTTTTTGCGAGATAGAAATGTCAATAAACCAATTTTACCAAGCGTAAAAACCGAAAAAGAAAGAGTTTTAAAACTTTTCGCATCATACAACTTAACCGGTGGTTAAGTGAATAAGGGCGTACGGTGAATGCCTTGGCACTAGGAGCCGATGAAGGACGGGACGAACACCGATATGCTTCGGGGAGCTGTAAGTAAGCTTTGATCCGGAGATTTCCGAATGGGGGAACCTCATTGTTTTTATCGACAATGGTCCACTCAGTGAACACATAGCTGAGGGGAAGGTAGACGTGGTGAACTGAAACATCTCAGTAGCCACAGGAAGAGAAAGAAAAATCGATTTCCCGAGTAGCGGCGAGCGAAACGGAAAGAGGCCAAACCAGCGTGCTTGCATGCTGGGGTTGTAGGACTGATGGACGGGAGTGAATGAGCTAGTCGAACGCCATGGAAAGGGCGATCAGAGAGGGTGACAATCCCGTAGGCGAAAGCTCAGCCACCTCATTCAGTATCCTGAGTACGGCGGTACACGTGAAATTCCGTCGGAATCCGCCAGGACCATCTGGCAAGCCTAAATACTCCCTAGTGACCGATAGTGAACCAGTACCGTGAGGGAAAGGTGAAAAGCACCCCGGAAGGGGAGTGAAAGAGTACCTGAAACCGTATGCCTACAAGCAGTCAGAGCCCGTTAAGGGGTGATGGCGTACTTTTTGTAGAACGGACCGGCGAGTGACGATAGCAAGCAAGGTTAAGCTGAAGAAGCGGAGCCACAGCGAAAGCGAGTCTGAAGAGGGCGTTGAGTTTGTTGTCGTCGACCCGAAACCAAGTGATCTACTCATGTCCAGGCTGAAGGTGTGGTAAAACACACTGGAGGGCCGAACCCACGTCTGTTGAAAAAGGCGGGGATGAGGTGTGGGTAGCGGTGAAATTCCAATCGAACTTGGAGATAGCTGGTTCTCTCCGAAATAGCTTTAGGGCTAGCCTCGGATGATGACTATTGGAGGTAGAGCACTGTTTGATCGAGGGGTCCATCCTGGATTACCGACATCTGATAAACTCCGAATGCCAAATAGTTTAGTCCGGGAGTCAGACTGCGAGTGATAAGATCCGTAGTCGAAAGGGAAAGAGCCCAGACCACCAGCTAAGGTCCCAAAGTTTCAGTTAAGTGGAAAAGGATGTGGGGTTGCTTAGACAACTAGGATGTTGGCTTAGAAGCAGCCATCATTGAAAGAGTGCGTAATAGCTCACTAGTCGAGTGACCCTGCGCCGAAAATGTACCGGGGCTAAACTGAACACCGAAGCTGTGGATCCGTAGGATGGTAGGAGAGCGTTCTATAGGCAGAGAAGCATGATCGTGAGGACATGTGGAGCGTATAGAAGTGAGAATGCCGGTATGAGTAGCGAAAGACGGGTGAGAATCCCGTCCACCGAATGACTAAGGTTTCCTGGGGAAGGCTCGTCCTCCCAGGGTTAGTCGGGACCTAAGCCGAGACCGAAAGGGATAGGCGATGGACAACAGGTTGAGATTCCTGTACTTGTTTGATTTGTTTGAGCGATGGAAGGACACAGAAGGCTAAGCGGAGCGCGGAGATGGAAAAACGCGTCCAAGCAATGAGTGAGAAGGTGAGTGAAAGGCTTGCCTCAGACTTCATGAGTTGTGACGGGGAGGGAAGTTTAGTACCGAAGCCGCCGACGTCACGCTGTCAAGAAAAGTTTCTAGTGAGAATCAAACAACCCGTACCGCAAACCGACACAGGTAGTCGAGTGGAGAACACTAAGGTGAGCGAGCGAACTCTCGTTAAGGAACTCGGCAAAATGACCCCGTAACTTCGGGAGAAGGGGTGCTGACCGCAAGGTCAGCCGCAGTGAATAGGCCCAAGCGACTGTTTATCAAAAACATAGGTCTCTGCCAAATCGAAAGATGATGTATAGAGGCTGACGCCTGCCCGGTGCTGGAAGGTTAAGAGGAAGGGTTAGCGTATGCGAAGCTCTGAATTGAAGCCCCAGTAAACGGCGGCCGTAACTATAACGGTCCTAAGGTAGCGAAATTCCTTGTCAGGTAAGTTCTGACCCGCACGAAAGGCGTAACGATTTGGGCACTGTCTCAACGAGAGGCTCGGTGAAATTGTAGTACCAGTGAAGATGCTGGTTACCCGCGACAGGACGGAAAGACCCCATGGAGCTTTACTGTAGGTTGATATTGAATGTTTGTGCCACATGTACAGGATAGGTAGGAGCCATCGAAGTCGGGACGCTAGTCTCGATGGAGGCACTGGTGGGATACTACCCTTGTGGGATGACCATTCTAACCCGCGACCATTAGCTGGTCGGGAGACAGTGTCAGTCAGGCAGTTTGACTGGGGCGGTCGCCTCCTAAAGTGTAACGGAGGCGCCCAAAGGTTCCCTCAGAATGGTTGGAAATCATTCGCAGAGTGTAAAGGCAGAAGGGAGCTTGACTGCGAGACCTACAAGTCGAGCAGGGACGAAAGTCGGGCTTAGTGATCCGGTGGTTCCGCATGGAAGGGCCATCGCTCAACGGATAAAAGCTACCCTGGGGATAACAGGCTTATCTCCCCCAAGAGTTCACATCGACGGGGAGGTTTGGCACCTCGATGTCGGCTCATCGCATCCTGGGGCTGAAGTCGGTCCCAAGGGTTGGGCTGTTCGCCCATTAAAGCGGTACGCGAGCTGGGTTCAGAACGTCGTGAGACAGTTCGGTCCCTATCCGTCGCGGGCGTTGGAAATTTGAGAGGAGCTGTCCTTAGTACGAGAGGACCGGGATGGACACACCGCTGGTGTACCAGTTGTTCCACCAGGAGCATGGCTGGGTAGCTATGTGTGGACGGGATAAGCGCTGAAAGCATCTAAGCGTGAAGCCCCCCTCAAGATGAGATTTCCCATACTTTGAAAGTAGTAAGACCCCTGAAAGACGATCAGGTTGATAGGTTTGGAGTGGAAGCTTAGCAATAAGTGGAGCGGACAAATACTAATCGGTCGAGGACTTATCCAAAGGATAAGGTTGTATGAGGTTTAAGGAAGACATGATAGATTCAGTTTTGAGCGAACAAGCTCAAAAAATAAATTGTACGGTGACGATGGCAAGAAGGACCCACCTGTATCCATCCCGAACACAGCAGTTAAGCTTCTTAGCGCCGAATGTAGTTGGGGGTTGCCCCCTGTGAGACTAGGACGTTGCCGTGCAATCTTATTTTATTCCGCAATAGCTCAGTTGGTAGTAGCGCTTGACTGTTAATCAAGATGTCGTAGGTTCGAGTCCTACTTGCGGAGTTATTTTTTAGGAATATTCTTGCTGCTGTAGCTCAGTTGGTAGAGCGTCGCCTTGGTAAGGCGGAGGTCACGGGTTCGAATCCCGTCAGTAGCTTTTTTTATTGCTTTCATAATCGTTTTAAATGACTTAGTAAGAGAGAATGTTATCATTGACATTCTCTTTTTTTATTGAGTAAATTGATTAAAAAGAAAATGATCGCTTATGGCGAACAGTAGTGTTCTGTTATTCTTAGGCAAAAACCGTCTCTAGCATGGTATGATGATAGGAAAGATGTGAAGGAGTCTGTATATATGGAACATATTGAAACCTACCTTGCTCAGCTTGGTAACCGCAGCGATCAACGTACTGGAGCCGTTAATACACCAATTTATTTAAGTACTGCCTACGCTCACCCTGGTTTGGGCGAGTCAACCGGATTCGATTATTCACGGACAGCCAACCCGACTCGAAATATCCTACAAGAGGGGATTAAAAATTTAGAAGCGGGCGACTATGGTTTTGCCACGAGTTCAGGGATGGCAGCTATCCAACTCGTTATTGAAGGGCTTTTAGAAGCGGGCGACCATGTCGTCACCTTGCAAGACTTATATGGGGGGACCTACCGCTACTTCCATGCCGTAGAAGAACGCGGCCAATATCGCTTTACTTACTGTTTAAGCGCAGAAGAAATTGACCAGTCCTTAAATGATGATGTTAAATTAGTCTTCATTGAAACGCCTACCAATCCAATGATGACGGAATTCGATATCCAAGCCATTGCTGATAAGGCGCATGCCGTTGGGGCCTTGGTCGTTGTGGATAATACCTTCTATACCCCTGTCCTACAGCAACCTCTTCGCCAAGGGGCAGATGTTGTGGTTCATTCGGCTACCAAATATCTCGCCGGGCATAATGATGTTTTAGCTGGCTTGGTAGCCTGTAGGGGCGATGCCATTGGTGAAGCCCTAGCCTTCCAGTTAAATACCACAGGGGCAACTTTAGGTCCAATCGATTGTTGGTTAACCATTCGTGGGCTCAAAACGTTGGCCTTACGGATGAACCAACACCAGTCTAATGCCCAAGCCATTGTTGACTACCTAAAAACCGAGTCATTAGTTTCCCAAGTCTTCTATACCGGTAAAGGCGGTATGGTAACCTTCGAAATGGCTGACCAAAGTAAAATCAATGATTGGTTACATGCCGTTAAAATATTTACCTTTGCAGAAAGTTTGGGTGGGGTAGAGAGTTTAGTTACTTATCCAAAGACTCAGACCCATGCCGATATTCCAGAAGAATTACGGCTTAAATATGGTCTTAATGATGGAATTGTCCGCTTGTCGGTCGGCATTGAAAATGGCCAAGACTTAGTAAAGGACCTAAGGAATGCATTTGATCAGATACGTTAATTAATTATTGATAAAAGAGGAATCCATATGAATTTTCAAAAATTAAAATATGCCGTGGTGGTTGCCAACAGTGGTTCCTTTCGTGAAGCTAGCCGCCGCTTGTATATGGCACAATCTAGTTTGTCTACCGCGATTAAGGAATTAGAGGAAGAGTACCAAATTCAAATTTTTGAGCGTACTAAGCGGGGAGTATTCATTACCAATGAGGGAAGCGAATTCCTCTCTTACGCCGAGGATATTCTCTCACAGGTTGAAACTTTAGAGAACCGCTATTTAGAAGATAATGAGCGACGCTTGTTTTCTGTCTCAGGACAGCATTATGACTTTGCTTGTGAGGCATTTAGCCAATTAATTGCTGAAGAGAGCGGGAATGGCTGGGATTTTCGTTTTTTGGAAACTTCAACCAGCCAAGTCTTAGAAGATGTCAAACGGTCCTATTCTGAGTTAGGGCTCTTATACATGAATGATAAAAACCAGCGGGTCATTGAACAGTATCTCAACCGCTATGAGTTGGTCTTTCATCAATTGGGAAACTTCTACCCCCATGCCTTTGTGGGGACTAAGCACCCCTTGGCTGACCGTGACCAGGTGTCTTTAGAAGAATTGAGCCAGTACCCCGTGATTAAATTTGAACAAAGCCGGGGCTCTTCCATGCAATTTACCGAAGAATCTCTGGAGCCTGATTTTGAAGGACAAGAGGTTGTTTATGCTTCTGACCGGGCTACCGTCATTAATGTTTTAGCCAATACCCAGGCTTATTTGATTGGGTCCGGTTTAGTGACTTCTCCTTTTGCTGATTTAGAACGCATCATTCCTATCGAAGGCCAGGATAATAAGCCCAATAAAATTGGTTACATCGAAGCCCGCTACCGGAAAACATCCCCCTTTGCTAAGCGTTACATCACCTTATTAGAAAATATGGTAAATTCATGATATCCTGATCTTAGTGAACGAGAGTGTGACAAGCGCAAAAAGAGGGGAGAACATTGGAAGAAGTTCGCAGTAAATCCTCAAAGAGGATTTGCAAGGACTTCTGAAATGGAGCTCACCTCGCGCTTGGAACACGTTTTGATAATTTATGAAAGAGGTTAGGACCTTTAATCCAGCCTCCGAATGAATGAACTAGGAAACGAGGAATGATTATGGCTTACGAAATACAAAAAGACGGCAATGCTTTTATTATTGAAGGTGAAGATGGCCAAAAAATCGGTGAAATTACTTGGAGTCCGGCAGATAAATTTGTGATTGCTGACCATACTTGGACCCATCCTTCTCTTAGAGGAAAGGGAGTGGCTGGGCAGTTACTTGATCACTTGGTGGATTACATGAAAGAGGAAGGTAAATACATCTTACCCAGCTGCCCGTATGTGGTAGAAAAGTTTAAACGCCAACCCCAAAAATATGATTTTATTAACTACCATAAACAAGGCCAAGATAAAGACTAATTCAGTTAGGGTTAATCACTACTTTCTTTACACTTTATGAAAATGAGCCTACAATAGGGATAGTAACTTTTGACGAATCAACAAATGGAGGGGTATAGCGGATGAAAGCAATGATCTTATTAAGTAAGGATTATGAAGAAACCGAAGCAGTCGCAGTGATTGACATTTTACGTCGGGCTGAAATCGCCATTGACGTGGTGGCTACTGAAGGTGACCTTGATACGGTGGGAGACCACAATATCACTATCCGAGCGGACTATCTCTTAGAAGATATTAAGGGAGCGGACTATGATATCGTGATCACCCCTGGTGGAGTTGGAGGGACCAATGCCCTTAGAGAAAATGCTAAAGTCATCGAGCTCCTCAAGGAACAATATCAATCAGATTCTGGTTATATTGCCAGCATCTGTGCCTCACCAAGAGTCTTAGATAAGGCGGGAATTTCCCAAGAAATTCGTGGAACTATCTTCCCAGCCCTTAGTGACCAAGTAAGTTTCAAGGAATATGTGGCCGACGAACTTGTTGTTAATGATAAAGACCACCAAGTAATCACCTCACAAGGCCCTGCTACGGCTTATTACTTTGCTCTTGAAATTGTTCGGCAATTGAAGGGCCAAGAAGTCCATGACCAAGTGGCTAAAGCACTCTTAATTCCTAATGTTGAAGCAGCGGTTAAGGCTTAATGCTTACTTATTTACTAAAAGCGCTGGTAAGATTTTACCAGCGCTTTATTTCGCCTGCCTTACCGCCGTCTTGTCGTTACTATCCCACTTGCTCGACTTATATGCTTAGGGCCCTGGAAAAGCATGGCTTTTTCAAGGGGACGCTGATGGGACTGGCCCGAATTCTACGCTGCCAGCCCTATGCTCGCGGCGGCGTCGACCCAGTGCCCGATCATTTCAGTCTCAAACGCAATGACCAAGAAGTCAGCCCAAAAGAACGCCAAGCCCTAGCCCGCCTAAGTAAGAAATAGAAGAGAGTGCGACAGTCACACTAAAGGACGAAACCGCTACGCATACTATATCTGTAACTCGCTCCGCTTCGAACAGCTATAGCAACTGGAGGAAACTGGGATAAGCTCAGCAAGGCTGAGCGTTACCAGTTTTTGAAGTGGACGTTCGTCCTGTGACTGGAGCAGGTTTGAAAAGAAAGATATTTTGAATAGCTAGTATGCAAAAAAGGAGTCCCCTAATTGAGGACTCCTTTTATAATGAAATCTTTTATTCTTCTACCCCATAGATATCAGCGACTTTGTCAGCGATGCGTTGGGCATAGGTCAAGGCTAGGTCATCGCTCTTAGCTTCAACCATAACCCGGAGTAAGTTTTCGGTACCGCTAGGACGTACTAAGACCCGACCTTCTTCCCCTAATTCACTCTCAACCGCATCAATTTCTGCTTTGACGTCCGCATTGTTCATGGCTTCTTCCTTGCCGGCGCGGGTCACTTTGACATTGATGAGTTCTTGAGGATAGGTTGGCATTTCATCAGCTAACTCGCTGAGTTTCTTGCCGGATTGTTTGAGGACGAAGAGTAATTGAATCGCGGTTAAGAGGCCGTCACCGGTCGTGTTATGGTTCATAAAGATAACATGACCTGATTGCTCTCCTCCCAGGGTGTAGTCGCCTTTACGCATTTCTTCAACCACATAGCGGTCCCCTACCTTGGTGACCTTATCATTCATCCCTGCAGCTTCAACGGCCTTATGGAAACCTAAGTTAGACATGACAGTAGCAACAATGGTGTCGTCTTTTAATTTGCCATGGTCTTTGAGGTATTTACCACAGATGTACATAATGTGGTCGCCATCCACTAAACGGCCTTTGTCATCAACAGCAATGCAGCGGTCAGCGTCCCCATCAAAGGCAACCCCAGCATCAGCCCCTTGTTCGAGGACTAGTTTTTGGAGCTCACCAGGGTGGGTAGACCCGCAGTCATCGTTAATGTTTAGGCCATCAGGACGGGTTGCCCGGGCATAGAAGTCTGCATTTAAATCAGCAAAGAGACGGTTAACTAAAGGCGCAGCGGAACCATTAGCGGCGTCAATACAGAGTTTTAAGCCGGATAAATCATTAGAAATGGTGGTTTGGAGAAATTCGAGGTACTTGGCTACCCCTTCAGGATACTCACTGACCGTGCCTAAACCTTGGGCACTAGGACGAGGTAAGCTGTCCTCTTCTTGGTCTAAGTAGTATTCAATTTCAGCTTCTTGGTCATCCGACAATTTAAAGCCATCACTACCAAAGAACTTGATGCCGTTATCCTTAGCAGGATTGTGGCTGGCTGAGATCATTACCCCAGCAGTTACCCCAGTAGTCCGGGTGAGATAAGCGACAGCTGGTGTAGTAATAACGCCCAGTTGTAAAACTTCAATACCGACAGATAACAGCCCTGAAATTAAGGCGTGTTCTAATAACTGACCAGAAATCCGTGTGTCGCGTGCAACGAGGACACGGGGATGTTCTTGTTCTTCCTTGGCGTGTTGGAGCAAGACATAGCCGCCAAAGCGACCTAATTTAAAGGCCAATTCAGGGGTAAGTTCCTTATTGGCTTCTCCGCGAACACCGTCAGTTCCAAAATATTTTAACATGATATACTCCTTTGATTTACCAATCTTATTAACAATTCAATATACTACCACGATTTCAAGTCTTTGCCAAATTAGGGAGAACTAGATTTAGCCTCTGCTTGACTGCTAGATTCTTTTTGCCGGTCAGTGGCTGGTTGGCTTTCATCCTTACTAGTCTCCTGCCTTGCCTGGCTAGAGGAATCACTGGAGGCTTCACTTCTTTGGCCACTGTTTTTGGGTCGGGCAGTAACGGTAAGGGTGATGGACTCGGGTTCCATAGCTTCAACATTATCGGGGCGTTCTAGAGCCACTTGGACTCGTTGACTCTGGGTGATCCCGCTGACGTCAATATGACCGACTACTGCTTGAATAGCGGCTAGTGCTTTCTCATCGCCAAAGAGGGTTACTTGCCGGGTAGACCAGTTACTTAAGTCATAAGTGTAGTCATCATTGGGATTATCGAGGTCGATTTGGATAGGTACCGAGCTCCCCTGCTTACCGATGGCAATATCGACGCCGACTTGACTTGGGTTAGCGGTAATGTTTAGGATATTACCTTCGCGGTCCTTGACAATGACCCGGCCGCTGCCATGGTAGTCGGAATTGGTATTGTTAGGGAGACTGACGTCGACACTCACTGAGGCGATCTTGCTGAGGCTTTCAGCTGATCCGGTCAAGGTGACTTCTGCCGGAGTGGCCTTGGTCGCATGAATTTCATAACCCGGGGCCAAGTTGT
Source organism: Aerococcus loyolae (assembly GCF_002871915.2). Taxonomy (NCBI): domain Bacteria; kingdom Bacillati; phylum Bacillota; class Bacilli; order Lactobacillales; family Aerococcaceae; genus Aerococcus; species Aerococcus loyolae. Next base: position 58,852 of record NZ_CP126958.1, read on the forward strand.
TCGGATTAACATGGATTTCCACCGGATATTTTTGACTTTGCAGTTGAGCAATATTGATTTCCACACTGGAAGGTGAAATCCGATAATTGAGGTCTTTAGAAATATTAGTCATAGTGAGTTGGACATAGTGTGACCCTTCGCCGAGTTCTTCCAGGTTTTCAGTTACGACCTTAAATTCTCTGGCTTGAAGAGTTTGGTCGATGATATTACTTGGGCCTGAAATTTCCACAGAGACGGTTTCAGGTAGGCCAGTAATATAGTAGTCATCCACGTCGCCGCTCACATAAACGGGGACGTCGGAAATGGTTTCTGACTTGGTTTCACTGATATTAGTGAAGAAACTGACCGGGTTATTATTATAACGTTCCGCTTTGACAAAGATAAAGAGGAAAAGCGCTAATAGGAGTGAGAAAAAAATCATAGCGGCTTTATTTTCATAGAGCTTATTCATCTTTGTCACCTCCATTTTTCTTTTGGAAGATATTCTTCAAGAAGTGGTTGCCTTCGATAATAGAATCGCTGTCTTCGCTCTCAGCGAAATGTTGGCGGAGGGTCTCGCGGATCTCTTCTTCAGAAAGGTCTCGCATAATTTTTCCTTTATAGGTGAGGGAAATATCACCAGTCTCTTCAGAAACTACCACCACTACCGCATCGGTGACTTCACTGAGGCCAACCGCAGCCCGGTGGCGGGTGCCTAGTTCCTTAGGGATTTCGGGGTTTTCCGAGAGGGGGAGGAAACTGGCTGCTGAGCTAATCTTCATATCTTGAATCACCACCGACCCGTCATGGAGTGGGGTGTTGGGGATGAAGATATTAATCAGGAGTTGTTCAGTAATATCCGCATCCAATTTGATCCCCGTGTTGGCATATTCGGTGAGCGATTGGGTATCTTCAATGGAAATTAAAGCTCCGATCCGCCGCTTAGCCATGTACTGGCAAGCCCGGATAATTTCTTCAATCATTTGCTCAATGGGGTCATTTTGGGTATTTCGTAAATTTTTCATGCGTAAACTTTGGCCGAGGTGGTCGAGGCCGTTTCTGATTTCCGGTTGAAAAATAATGATAATCCCGATGACTGACCACTGGATAATACTATTCATAATCCAGTCGATGGTTTCTAATTGAAAGACGGTCGAAACCATTTTAAACAGTAAAAAGATAATGATGCCATTAAAGATATTGACCGCCCGTGTGCCCCGGATTAACTTGAGCAACTGATAGATGATGAGCCAAACAATCAAGATATCGATCAGGTCAAAGGCGTGTGACCAGCTGAAAATTGATTCCCAATCCATCGTTTTCCCTCCTATTAGTGATGTTTTAAATTCATTAATAAGTATACCATAGACACTGTCTGACCAGGCTTTAGGTCTTTCTTAAATTATGGATAGTAGGGAGAATAGACGAGGAGTGCTGGCTTAAAAAATAGCCGAAAAGCGAAAAAATTATGATAAAGGTAAATTGTAAAATGAAGTGCATAGAGAAAAGGACGACAAAAAACCAGTGATGCTCTATACTTAAAAGCGTCTAAACCCAAGTAAAGGAGCACTCACTGGCTATGAAACATTCTAACACGAAACCTAGATCATATACACACCTTTCTGCAGAAAAACGCGGAATTATCCAAGCAATGCACCAAGAAGGACATAAACAGAAAGAGATTGCTGACGCCGTTGGCGTCAATCAATGCACCATATCTCGTGAACTAAAACGTGGAAAAACACGTCAAATGAACTATGATCATACCTACGTTGATGTCTATCTTGCAGAAACTGGCTCGCGTGTTTATAAAGATAATCGGTCAAATTCTAAAGCCAGAGGCGCTTTGTATGGAAAATCTAACTTCATTAAAGCCTTTGAGGAAGCCTTACTGACACCTAAAGAAGACCGTATTTTCAGTGTTGATACGTTTATTCATGATTACCGCAGAAAACACCCTTTAGAAAGAGTTCCTTGCACCAAAACCATGTATAAATATATCAATCTTGGTTTATTAAATGTGAGGAATATTGATCTTCCTATGAAAACAAGGATTCGTCCAAGAAAACAACCTAGTGAACCGCGTGGGACGAATAAAAAGGTATTTGGAAAAAGCATTGATCAGCGATGCCCAGACGTCCTTTCAAGAGAAGAATTTGGTCACTGGGAGCTTGACCTCGTGATAGGAAAGAAGACTAAAGGAGAGCCATGTCTTATTACTCTAGTTGAACGGAAAACGCGAAAATTCCTCACCAAGAAGACTTGGAAGTGGGATGCAGATTCCATTGTAAAATCGGTTAAAAAGGTGATTCTTAAAGAGGGTCAAGCGTGTTTTAAAACCTTAACGACCGATAACGGCAGTGAATTTTCTAAACTATCTCAGCTTGAGTATGCTCTGAAGGATTTGGAAGTCTTTTTCGCCCATGCCTATTCAGCTTGGGAAAAAGGCAGTAATGAGAGACATAATCGCATGTTAAGAGAATTCTTGCCCAAAGGGACAAGCTTTAAAAAGCTGACATACCAGGAACTCGCACACTATACGAATACAATAAATAATCGCTTTAGAAAGGTCTTAGATTATCAAACCCCTAACGACTGTTATAACCTAGAAGTTGCGAAACTTCAGGAAACGCTTAAAGAAGCAGGCTAAAGTGCTTAACAAAGCATAGAGATTCAGTGTGGGCCAGTCAAGGTCCGCTTCGCTCTCCACCTTGACAGCCCCACCCTGAATCTCTAAATGATAATCAAGCACTTTAAGCTAGAGAAAAACGGGCCAAGAATTATTGACTTTATCAGCTTTTTAGTTATTTGGCATGACACTGGGATTTTTTAAAATAAATATGCACTTGATATTGCAATTTACCAAATTATGATAAATGAAAAAAATCGCCAATAACCCTTGCATTTTATAGGGAAATAGTGGTATATTAATTGAGTACTGATTTGGAGGGATAGCGAAGCGGCCAAACGCAGCGGACTGTAAATCCGTTCCTTCGGGTTCAGAGGTTCGAATCCTCTTCCCTCCATTTCTAATCATATTGGGGTATCGCCAAGCGGTAAGGCAACAGACTTTGACTCTGTCATGCGTTGGTTCGAATCCAGCTACCCCAGTTAAGAGAGTGTGACAAAAGTCAAAAGAGCCCTGAACCACTGGAGCGAACTATCGCACATAGTTCGTGAAGTGGACGTCAGGGCTGACTTTTGGAACAGGTTTTGTAAAAAGAATTAATATTAAAGAGGCTAGATTTTTTAGTCTCTTTTTTTGCTTTCAGCTGATAAAATAGAATGGATGCTCAGCAATATTAATTGCTAGTAACCACAAAACTCCCTTAGTCCTATCCATATATAGAAAGAACTGAGGGAGTTTTTTGTGTGCTATTTAATTGGAAAACGGGGGAATTTATAAGGTAGGTGCTTGTTGAGGTACTTGAGGAAGAGGTAACCCAATTCAAAGTCCATCATCCCATGGAAGAGTGACGATACACCGAAGAGAATAAAGAGTGAGGCCCAGTAACCATATTGGCCATCCAAACTGGTTAAACCTGCTGTCACAAAGCAATGGATAACGATCATTTCCCCGAGACCGTGTAAGCTATTAATCCCAGCGTTAAAGAGGGTTCTTTTCCAAGGGTTCAAGACAAATTGGTTGGACCGTTGCAGAGTATAGGCACCCACTAGGGTAAATAAGAGGTGGGAAACCGCCCGGAAGACCACTGGTAAGGGAAAGCCTGCCATCAAGAAACCAAATGAGGTGGCTAGGGCCACAAAAGCGGCTGAGGCTGGAGAAATAAAGAGCGCCATATCAATGGCAATGTGTGAGCCCAGGGTCCAGGAAAAGGGACCAAAAGCGATTTTAATGGGGCTAATCATAGGGATAATGATACCGATGGCTGTTAGTAAGGCGACGGTAGTCATTTTGCCCGTATTTTTTTTGCTAACTGAAATACTTTCTTTCATTGTAATCCTCCTTGAAGAATGAGTCCTAATATAATCGATATAAAACCAAATAATGATAAAAATTTAAAAATTATCGGTAAATTGCAATATCAAGTGCATATTTATTTTAAAAAATCCCAGTGTCATGCCAAATAACTAAAAAGCTGATAAAGTCAATAATTCTTGGCCCGTTTTTCTCTAGCTTAAAGTGCTTGATTATCATTTAGAGATTCAGGGTGGGGCTGTCAAGGTGGAGAGCGAAGCGGACCTTGACTGGCCCACACTGAATCTCTATGCTTTGTTAAGCACTTTAGCCTGCTTCTTTAAGCGTTTCCTGAAGTTTCGCAACTTCTAGGTTATAACAGTCGTTAGGGGTTTGATAATCTAAGACCTTTCTAAAGCGATTATTTATTGTATTCGTATAGTGTGCGAGTTCCTGGTATGTCAGCTTTTTAAAGCTTGTCCCTTTGGGCAAGAATTCTCTTAACATGCGATTATGTCTCTCATTACTGCCTTTTTCCCAAGCTGAATAGGCATGGGCGAAAAAGACTTCCAAATCCTTCAGAGCATACTCAAGCTGAGATAGTTTAGAAAATTCACTGCCGTTATCGGTCGTTAAGGTTTTAAAACACGCTTGACCCTCTTTAAGAATCACCTTTTTAACCGATTTTACAATGGAATCTGCATCCCACTTCCAAGTCTTCTTGGTGAGGAATTTTCGCGTTTTCCGTTCAACTAGAGTAATAAGACATGGCTCTCCTTTAGTCTTCTTTCCTATCACGAGGTCAAGCTCCCAGTGACCAAATTCTTCTCTTGAAAGGACGTCTGGGCATCGCTGATCAATGCTTTTTCCAAATACCTTTTTATTCGTCCCACGCGGTTCACTAGGTTGTTTTCTTGGACGAATCCTTGTTTTCATAGGAAGATCAATATTCCTCACATTTAATAAACCAAGATTGATATATTTATACATGGTTTTGGTGCAAGGAACTCTTTCTAAAGGGTGTTTTCTGCGGTAATCATGAATAAACGTATCAACACTGAAAATACGGTCTTCTTTAGGTGTCAGTAAGGCTTCCTCAAAGGCTTTAATGAAGTTAGATTTTCCATACAAAGCGCCTCTGGCTTTAGAATTTGACCGATTATCTTTATAAACACGCGAGCCAGTTTCTGCAAGATAGACATCAACGTAGGTATGATCATAGTTCATTTGACGTGTTTTTCCACGTTTTAGTTCACGAGATATGGTGCATTGATTGACGCCAACGGCGTCAGCAATCTCTTTCTGTTTATGTCCTTCTTGGTGCATTGCTTGGATAATTCCGCGTTTTTCTGCAGAAAGGTGTGTATATGATCTAGGTTTCGTGTTAGAATGTTTCATAGCCAGTGAGTGCTCCTTTACTTGGGTTTAGACGCTTTTAAGTATAGAGCATCACTGGTTTTTTGTCGTCCTTTTCTCTATGCACTTCATTTTACAATTTACCTTTAAAAATTATCATAAGCTTAGCCCTTATTTTTGTCAAGTCTGTCTAAATCGATCACTTTTCGCATAAGACTAGGGGTTTTTGCTGCCTTGGCTTATGGTATGATAGGTAAAACAGTATCAGCATTCTTGGGCTTTTTTAAGATCATAAAAGTCGGTTTCCTTTGGTTGGCTGAAAGTGGCTAGTCAGAGAATCAGAATAGAAAAAATGAGGAGGCGGTTTAGTGATGGCTAATCCAAAACAAGTATCTAATTTTATAAATCTGAACCAAGATATTATTGATGAATTAATTACCCTAGCTTTTAAGGAAGATATTCCTTATGAAGACCTGTCGACCAATGCTATTTACCAGGGGCAAGCAGCCCAGGTAGAGCTCTTAGCTAAGGAAGCAGGAGTGATTTGTGGTTTGGATCTTTTCAAGCGGGTTTTCTTACATTTGGATCCTGAGGTTCAATTTGAGAGCCTGGTCCGAGATGGAGACCGGGTGGCTAACCAAGAGACTTTGATGGTGATTAAGGCCTCCGTTAATACCCTCTTAAGTGGCGAACGGATTGCTCTCAACTTCCTTCAGAGAATGAGTGGGATTGCTACGGCTACCCGTCGTTTTGTAGACTCCTTGGAAGGTAGTGGGATTAAGCTACTGGATACCCGTAAAACGACTCCAGCCTACCGTCCCTTGGAAAAATATGCAGTCCGAGTAGGGGGTGGCTATAACCACCGTTACTCACTCTCGGACCAAATTATGCTCAAGGACAACCATGTTGCTGCTGCCGGTGGGGTCAAAGAAGCCATTCAAGCGGCTAAGGCCTATGCCCCTTTTGTGAAGAAGATTGAAATTGAAGTCGAGGACCTGGACATGGTCAGAGCGGCAGTTGAAGCTGGAGCCGATATTATTATGCTCGATAATATGGACCATGATACTATGGAGGAAGCCATTGCTATCATTAACGGTCAAGCGATTATAGAAGCTTCAGGAAACTTTACCTGGGACAATGTCACAGATTATAAGGACCTAGCCATTGACTATATTTCTAGTGGGGCCATTACCCATTCGGCTGGAATCTTAGATTTGTCCCTCAAACATTTGAAAGTTAGGAAGTAGGTTTGGACTTCTTGAGGCAGAAATCCTTGATTTCTAATACCCATAGCTCAAGTTTTGCCCTGACTTTTGTTACAGCAAGGTTACAAGGCGACAGAAATATTTCAGAAAATCCTTTTAAAATGTCAAAGTAATTAAAGGGCCTTAACAAGTCAGAAAATCCCTTTTCTTCGTCTGGAAGCCATGATAGTATATTTCATGTCGACGAGGGAAAGACCTCGTTGAGAGATAAAAATGAATCTGAATGATTAAGATGCTTAATCATATTAAATAGAAAAAAGAATGAACTTTGCACATAAGAAAGGATTTTTATTACACATGAATATGAAGAAAGTTTTAGTAGGTACCTCAATCGCTTTATCAGCCTTAGTAAGTTTTGCTGCTGGGGAAACGACTGAAGCACACGCAGCTGAATGGCAAGCACGTTCAGTTGAAGAAATCAAAGCTGACTTCCAAAAATTAGATGACAACGAAAAAGTTTATGTCATTAAATCTGGTGACACCTTAAACGCTATTGCTCAAGCAGCAGACGTGAACACCAAAGAATTAGCTGAAATCAACAACATCGAAAATGCTAACTTAATCTTCCCAGGAACTAAATTAACTTTCAAATCTGACCAATCAGGTAAGGTTAATGAAGTTGAAGTAGAAAAACAAGGTCAAGCAGCTCAAGTTTACACCGTTGATGAAACTGCTGGTCAAACTTACCAAGCACCTGCAACTGTTCAAGCTGCACCAGCTGCTGCTCCAGCACCTGCGCCTGCACCAGCTCCAGCACAAAGCGCTTACACTGGTTCTTCTTCATCCGCTAAAGAAATCATTGCTCAACGTGAATCTGGTGGTTCATACTCAGCAACTAACGGTCAATACATCGGACGTTACCAATTAAGCGCTTCTTACTTAAATGGTGACTACTCCCCAGCTAACCAAGAACGTGTGGCTGACCAATACGTAGCCGGTCGTTACGGTTCATGGGACAACGCTTTAGCATTCTGGAACGCTAACGGTTGGTACTAAGATAAAAAATTGAGAGTGTGACAAGCGCGTCAAAGAGCAATACCGCTGGAAGAAAAAGGCGTCTAAATTTTCAAAAAGGATGAGAGGACGCCGTCAAAGACTTGAATCGCTGGAAGAAAATACCATAAGCACAGAAAACTGTGCGTTGGAATTTTCTGAAGTGACTTCAAGGCTGGCGTACGAACTCAACTAGAGAATTTAGCGCCTTTTTCTGAAGCGGACGCTTGCTCTGCGCTTGGAACAGGTTTGAATAGAGTGCGACAAGCGCAAAAAGAGGGGAGACCATTGGAAGAAGTACGTAGTAAATCCTCAAAGAGGATTTGCAAGGACTTCTGAAATGGAGCTCACCTCGCGCTTGGAGCAGGTTTAAAAAGAGTGTGACAAAAGTCAAAAAACCTGAGACTTTTGTCACAGGCTCCTCAATCAACTCCGGCTCACTGGGCTGGAGTTTTTTAGGTTCTATAATATTTGGTGTTGATGGGAGCCAACGGCTCTTCATTGGCACCATTTTTTTATACACAAAAAGCCATGGAAAGCCTATACTGAAAATACAAACAAACACACAGAAAGGCGGATTCCATGACTCAATCCCATTGTATACAAAATCTCTTTAATATAAAAGATGAAAATATTGAAATTGAAGATAAAGTAGTGGAGGAAAAGAAAGGCAATATCGTTCATAAGGTTATTTTTGGGAACTTAACTAACCAACCTTCTCACTGTTCCCATTGCGGCCATATCAACGAATCACAAGCTGATATCGTTAAAAATGGTTCTTATTCAAGCGATATCTTACTAACAACCATTAATGATGGGCAACCCGTTACTTTGCGTCTTAAAAAGCAACGTTTCTTTTGTAAACACTGCCAAAGGACTTTTAATGCTAAAACTCCCATAGTCACTGCTAATTGTTATATTTCTAACACGCTAAAAAATGCAATCACTTTTGCTCTCAGTGAGACGATAGCGATGACTCTTATTGGTAAACAACACAATGTTTCCGTATCGACGGTGATTCGACTTCTAGAAGAAAGAGGAAAAGCATTACTTCCTAAATTTAATTATTTGCCCCAGTACCTTTCTTTTGATGAATTTAAATCAGTGAAAAATGTCAGTGGTGCGATGAGCTTTATTTTTATTGATCCAGTGAACCATCGGTTAATTGATATTGTTGAAAATCGACAAAAGAGCGAATTAATCCACTACTTTATGCGTTTTTCTTACCAAAGTCGTCAAGCCGTCAAAATCGTTACAATTGATATGTATAGCCCGTATATCGAAGTCATCCGCGCTTGTTTTCCCAATGCAAAAATTCTATTTGACCGTTTTCATGTCATTCAACATCTCAATTTGGCCATCAATTCCGTACGTATTCAGCTAATGAATCAGATTCGCTATCAATCACCACGTGATTATCGCAAATTAAAGCAGCTATGGAAGTTGCCTTTAAAAAATGAATGGGAACTTGACTTTAAAAACTTATATACTCATCGACTTTTTGACGGTCTCGTTTCAGAACAGATGATTGTTGATTACCTCACCAATTTATCTCCCGAATTATCGCGCACCTATACTTACGTTAATCGCCTAAAATATAGTATTTATACCCATGATATTCAGTCCTTTAGAGACTTGCTTATTGAAGTCAAGAAATACACATTTCCACGTAGAGTACGAACCATTTTTCAAACGTTAGAAAGATATCAAGAAGGTATTTGTACAGCTTTAACGTATACTTTATCTAACGGTCCAATAGAAGGAATGAACAATAAAACGAAACTGATTAAGCGCACAGGATATGGGTATCGTCGTTTTGATCATTTAAGAATACGTATAATAATGGCCTCTCGATTGGTATGTAATGATTTTCAACCTCGGCCTCTCACTTTTTCAGAAGCAGCATAGTCTTTGTGATACTTATTCATTATTTATGATATTGCTTTCTTACTCTTTATTTTCGCCTATGGCGAAAAAACAAGAAATAAGAGGTCTTTTAATCGTCCCCATTTTTCTTTGATCGGCAAATATTAAAAAATGTCATACCAGTTCTGATATGACATTAATTATATAAATTCTCATCAACACGATTTGACAAAGAACCGTTTTTTATTTCTCCCAGCTTTCAAAGGGGGGCATAAGCGCTCGGCCTTGAATAGGTAAGCGGTTTCTGCTATAGTTAGAAAGTACTCACAAGAGGTGCTTTTGCTGAGATAGGTGGAAACCTGGACTCTTTGAACCTGAGAAAGTTAAAACTTGCGTAGGGATGTGAGAATTCAAATATCGTTATAAGGCACAGCCAAGCTTTGGCTAAACCCTAACGATAAGAAGTCCTGCAAAGTGCACTCAGTGGAGTATACTTTGCAGGGCTTTTTTTCTGTCTAGAAGTAAAAGACCTGCAGGTAAAATATGCAGTCTAAACAGAATAAGAGAGATGAGTAAATGTCTAAAAAAACAAGCATTCCCTTTGCGAAATATAGTCAGCAGGTCAAGGCCAAGGCCCCGCTGATCCAAGTCTTAAATAATTATGTCACCATCCATGATGTGGCCAATGTGATTTTGGCCAGTGGCGGGCGTCCCGTGATGACCGATAAATTACCTAATAGCCAGGATGTGGTCAAGTCGGCTGACCTTTTGCTCCTAAATGCTGCTAGCCCCAGACCTAATCAGGAATTGTTGGACCTCGCCACCACAGCAAAAAATGACCACCATCCCGTGGTCTTAGACCCAGTGGGGGTTTCAGCTATGCCGTCTAAATTAAAGCTCTGTCAGGATCTGATTGACCGGGGTCTAGTGACGGCGGTGAAGGGGAATGCTTCGGAAATTCGTAGCCTCCTCTTTGAAAAAAGCCAAGGATCTGGGGTCGACCTGGGTCCTGGAGACGAGGTGACCTTAGCTAATTTGGCTGATTTTGCTCCGGACTTTAAAGCTTATGCCCAAGAAAAAGAGATTATCCTAGCCATGTCAGGTCCGATTGACTTAGTGACTGACGGCGAACGGCTGGCAATCATTAAAAATGGTCACCCCTGGATGGCCTCCTATACGGGATCAGGTTGCCAGTTAAGCGGCGTCCTAGCTAGCTTTTTAGCCGGTAATCCGGATGAGGATCCTTTTTACCTAGCTACAGCAGCCATGATTAGCTATGGGGTGGCGGGAGAAATCGCTGCTCAAGTGCTCCAGCCCTATGAGGGTAATGCCACTTATTCCAACCGGGTGATTGACCAGGTCTCCTTATTAGAGGCCAAAGAATTAGAAAGGAGAGCCAAGTATGACATTCAATAAAAATGATTTATTGGTCTATGCTATTACGCCCGACCGCTTTGACCATGACGACTTAATCCAGCAAGTCAAGGAGGTCTTAATGGGCGGGGCCACGATCTTACAGTTACGTTTGAAGGACCATCCCTTTAAAGACCAGGAAGAAAAGCTGGAATTGACTAAAAGAATTAAAGGTCTCTGCCAAGAAGCAGGTGTGCCTTTTATTATCGACGATGACTATGAGCTGGCCCTGGCTGTGGACGCTGACGGTCTCCATGTGGGAGAAGAGGACCTGCCAGTCGACCAGGCTAGAGAACTGCTCGGCCCGGATAAAATTATCGGGGCTTCGGCTAAGAGTCTGGACACCGCTCTAAAAGCCCAAGCAGCTGGTGCAGACTATTTGGGAGTTGGTGCCCTCTATCCGACTCAATCTAAGGCCAATGCCCAAGGGACCGGTCTGACCACCTTGAGAGCGATTGCCCAAGGGGTCAATATTCCTATCGTCGGCATAGGTGGGATTAACTTAGATAATATGGCCAATTTACGTGACCAGGGTCTGGCTGGGGTGGCCCTAATTTCCGCCCTATTTAAAGCGGATGATCCCTACCAAGCGACTCAAGATATCCGTAAAGCTGCTGAAAAGCTTTTTAAACTCCAAGCCGTCTTGACCATTGCTGGTTCAGACTCCAGTGGGGGAGCTGGTATTCAAGCGGACCTCAAGACCATGCAGGCCAATGGAGTCTTTGGTATGAGTGCCATTACTTCAGTGACCGCCCAAAATACTAGGGGTGTGACCGGAGTCTATGACCTCAGTCCCGAGGCCTTGGCTAGCCAACTCCAAGCGGTTTTTGAGGATATTCCTCCGGCTAGCGTCAAGATTGGCATGGTTTCCCAAGTGAAATTAGTGGAGGAAATCGCCAAAGCCCTTAAAAACTACCAGGCTAAAAATGTTGTGGTAGACCCGGTCATGGTCGCAACGAGCGGGTCCAACTTGATCCAAGACCAAGCCGTCCAAGTCTTAGCTGACCAGGTCTTCCCGCTGGCTTGCTTAATTACCCCTAATATTCCTGAAAGCCAGGTCTTAGCGGGACAAGACATCCATTCGGCAGCGGATATGGAAGCAGCCGCTAAGAAAATCAGCCAGACCTACCGGGTCGCGGTCCTCTGTAAGGGTGGCCATCGGGTTAATGATGCTAACGATGTCCTGGTTACCCCTAAAGGAGAGGTTCACTGGTTTAAGGGTGAGCGGGTTGATAATCCCAATACCCATGGCACCGGCTGTACCCTATCCAGTGCCATTGCCAGCAACCTAGCCAAGGGTGATGACTTAGTTACTGCCATTGCCCGGGCTAAGACCTATCTCAGCCATGCTCTTAAAGATCAATTAGACCTAGGTCAGGGGAGTGGCCCCTTGAACCATGGTTTTGGCCTCTTGACTTATTACCCCAGTGGCGATTAATTGCCTTAACTTCCCTTAGCAATTAGTTTTTAGTCTTTCAACCCTTCCACGAGGCTAGGCCTGCTAGGGGAAAAGTATCTGTACACCGATAAGGGTCATGATAGCTTGTCATGGCCTTTTTCCTATATTTTGGAAAAGCGGCTAAGTGTTTTTATAAAAGAGCATATTTTTCTAATATTGTGAAAATAAACACATATTTTCTCTTTTTAATTAAAATATAAAAATATTATTTAAAAAGTTGTAAGCGATTACAAGGTTAAATTACTAATGTTTCAGTAATTGTAAGCGGTTATTGGTAAAAAGAAAAACAAAAAATAACTTGCTTTTTATTTGTGAATAATTTAACATAATAGCCATAAAGATGAAAGTCATTAAAAATCAAAGGAAAGGTTAGGAAGAACAATGGCTAAAGGAAAAGAACAAAAAGTAGATATTCCACAATTTATCGATGAGACAGTAGCTAAGGCTAAACAGGCCTTAGAGGATTTTATGGCCTTAGACCAAGAACAAATCGACCATATTGTCACCAAGGCATCGATTGCTGCCTTAGACCAACATGGGGTCTTAGCTAAACATGCCGTTGAAGATACGGGACGGGGTGTGTTTGAAGATAAGGCCACCAAGAACTTATTTGCCTGTGAACATGTTACCAACCACATGCGCCACTTGAAAACAGTAGGTATTATTGATCGTGATGAGGCCAAGGGATTGACCTATATTGCTGAACCGGTCGGGGTAATTTGTGGGATTGTCCCTACTACCAACCCAACATCGACAGCAATCTTTAAGTCCTTGATTTCCTTGAAGACCCGTAACCCGATTGTCTTCTCTTTCCACCCTCAAGCGCTGGAATCTTCTATCCATGCGGCTAAAGTGGTGCGGGACGCAGCGATTGCGGCAGGGGCACCTGAAAACTGTATCCAATGGATCGATCCAAAACATGCTTCCATGGAAGCTACCAATTTACTGATGAATCACCCTGATGTCGCAACGATTTTAGCCACTGGGGGATCTGCCATGGTTAAGGCCGCTTATTCTTGTGGGAAACCTGCTTTGGGTGTGGGACCAGGGAATGTGCCTGCCTATGTTGAAAAAACGGCCAACCTCAAGCAAGCTGTTAATGACATTGTCATGAGTAAGGCCTTCGATAATGGGATGGTCTGTGCTTCAGAACAAGCTGCCATTGTTGACCAAGACATTTACCCCGCCTTCATTAAAGAAATGAAGTCCTACCATGTTTACTTTGTCAACCAAAAGGAAAAAGCTCTCTTAGAAGAATTCTGCTTTGGAGCTAAAGCCAATAGTGAAGCGGTTGACCAAGCCAAACTCAATGCCGATATTGTTGGGAAATCAGCGGTTTGGATTGCTAAAGAAGCCGGCTTTGAAGTTCCTGAAGAAACCGTCATCCTAGCAGCAGAGGTTCCTGAAGTGGGACCTGCCCAACCTCTTACCCGAGAAAAATTATCCCCAGTTCTTGCCATCTTAAAGGCTGAGACGACTGAGGATGGGATGGCTAAGGCCGAAGCCATGGTTGAATTTAATGGTCTAGGTCACTCCGCCGCCATCCATACCAATAACCATGACTTAGAAATCGAATACGCCAAACGGGTGAAAGTGGCCCGGGTGATTGTCAATGCGCCTTCAACCTTTGGGGGGATTGGGGATGTTTATAACTACTTTATTCCTTCCTTAACCCTAGGCTGTGGGTCTTATGGACATAACTCCGTAGCTGGTAACGTGGGACCTTTAGATTTGATTAATATTAAACGAGTAGGGGAGCGGCAAAATAACATGCAATGGTTTAAAGTCCCTCGGGTTTACTTCGAAAAGAATTCCATTAAATACTTACAAGAATTAGACCATGTGGAAAGGGTATCGATTATTTCTGATAAAGGCATCGCCAAACTCGGCTTTGTCCAAAAAGTCATTGACCAACTCCAACAACGGCAAAATAAGGTGGTCTATGATGTCTTTGACAACATTGAACCTGACCCAGATATTTCCACGGTTCAAGCGGGTGCTGACGCCATTCGTGCCTTCCAACCTGATACCATTATTGCTATTGGTGGGGGATCGGTTATGGACTCCGCTAAGATCATGTGGCTCTTCTATGAACGTCCTGACGTTGACTTCCGTGACCTGGTTCAAAAATTCATGGACATTAGAAAACGGGCCTTCCGTTTCCCAGCCCTCGGTGACAAAGCCCAATTAGTGGCTATTCCAACCACCTCAGGGACAGGTTCTGAAGTAACGCCTTTTGCGGTCATCTCAGACAAGAAGAACAATAAGAAGTACCCGCTTGCTGACTACGCCCTCTTACCTAAGGTGGCTATCGTGGATTCCAGCTTTGTCGAAAAGGTACCTAGTCGGGTAACTGCTGCTACCGGGATGGACGTCTTAACCCATGCCATCGAAGCCTATGTCTCCATCTTTGCTTCGGACTATACCGATGGACTTGCCCTTCAAGTCATTAAGATTGTCTTTGACCACTTGGAAAAATCGGTTAAAGACTTTGACCCAGTCGCTAGAGAGAAGATGCATAATGCGGCAACCATGGCGGGGATGGCCTTTGGTAACGCCTTCCTAGGAATTGTCCACTCCATGTCCCATAAGATCGGTGGGGTCTTCCATACCGTTCACGGGGAAAACAACGCTATCCTCCTGCCTTATGTGATCCGCTACAACGGGGAAAAACCAGGAAAACTTTCTACCTGGCCTAAATACAACTATTACAAGGCTGGCGAACGTTACCAAGATATTGCCCGGATGCTGGGCTTAAAGGCTAATACAGTTGATGAAGCCGTTGCTTCCCTAGCCCAAGCCTGCTATGAACTCGGTGAAAAAGTTGGTCTACCAATGAGCTACCAAGCCCAAGGTCTTGACAAGAAAGAATGGGAAAAAGCCCTAGAACAACTTGCTTATGATGCTTATGAAGACCAATGTACCCCATTAAACCCTCGTCTGCCATTAGTTCCTGATATGATGGCTATGATGCGGGCCGCTTACCAAGGTTATGGTAAGGCTCCAGAACCAATTAAGAATAAGTAAGAAATTCCTCTTGTATAGATAGAAAAAAGAGTGTGACAAAAGTCAAAAGAGCCCTGAACCGCTACGCATACTATATCTGTAACTCGCTAGCGCTTCGAACAGCTACAGCAACTGGAATAAACTATGGAAGATAGGCGAAAGCCTATCGCACATAGTTTGTAGTTGGGTTCGCCTTGGCAGACTTGGAGTGATTTCACAAGTCAGAAACAAGCGAATGCCTCGCTTTTATTCTGACTTGCTCCAATCATCCAAGTCTAAACGCCTAGTCTCACACCCTGTATGAAGTGGACGTCAGGGCTGACTTTTGGAACAAATTTTAATTAGATGGTTCGTATTTTGAAAAGTGGCCGGGACTTTTGTCCCAGCCTTTTTTCGTTTATTATCAGATTTTTTGTTAATTCACACGGCCCTTTTGCCAGATGAAGCCCATGTGGCGGCCTTTAGTTTGGTTTTGACGGTAGGAGAAGCCTTGGGGGCTGGTATAGGTATCCATGGGGTCCACTTGGATGTTTTCGGGACGGATCCCTAAATGGAGGCATTGATTCCTGACCACGGCCTGGTTATCGATGTGCCACTTGCCGCTGTCCGCTTGGTAGGAGATATTTCCCTTTGAGCCTTCCAGGTCCTTGAATTGAAGGTAAACATCCTCATCGACTTCAAAGTGTTTTTGGCATAAGGCTGGACCAATTTGAACCTGGATAGTTTCTGCTTGGACTTCAGGATGAACGGCAAAGATTTGCGCAAAGGTCACTCGGGTAATGTTTTGGACCGTGCCCCGCCAACCGGAATGGATGACGCCAATGAGGGGAGTCTTTTGGTCGTAGAAGAGAATAGGGACACAGTCAGCGGTGAAAATCCCTAACATGAGCTCCTCATCGAAAGTGTAGAGGGCGTCGGTTTGGGGGATAGCCGTGTCATTGGATAAGGCACCCTTGCCGCCGTCAGCCAGGCTAACTTCGACTGCTCGTTTGGAGTGAGTCTGATGGGCTTGGACAAAGTGGTCGGGACTGACATGGGTCGCTTGGAAAAAGGCTTTCCGGTTAGCCAGGACGGCAGCCAAGTCCTGGTAAGAATGGATCCCCATATTGCCGGCTTCGGGCAGGTCGGAGTCTCTTAAGGTGATCCCCATTTGCAAGTGGGCGTCATTGTGATAGTAGTGAATAGACATCAGGAACACTTCCTTCTATATAATAATGCCAAAGTATCTTGCTTATTATAAGGGGATTTTCTCCCGCCCGCAATCCTTAGGCTCTGTTTATTCAATGATATTGGTGAGCATTCGTTCTGCTTTTGAAATTTAGTCATTAAAAAGCCGTGGCAACGGCTCGAGCTGAGATCTCTCGTCTAGCGAGCTTCAAACGTTTAGTACGGCTAAACCCTACTAAACGTAATTCACATCGCTTGCTTATTCACGGCTAACGACTAATTTCAAAGCGCCACTCATGCTCACCAACAGTAAAAAATAAAAAGTCCCATTTTATACAGTCGCAAGCGATCTGATTTCCTGGATAGTGACCCTAGGAAAAATTTGTTATACTAGTGAAAGATTCTTTAAGAGGAGTGCTTGTTGTGAATAAGGAAAACCATGGTTTTGTTGAAAGTGAAAAAATTGTTTCCAAGGAGCAAGGTGCAATCATCCATCAATTCCGCCATCCGGCTTCAGGCGGCCAAGTGATTTGGATTGAAAATGATGACCCCCACCGGGCCTTTGGGATTGGATTTTTAACCCCAGCTAAGGATTCTACTGGGGTGGCCCATATTGTCGAGCATACGGTCTTGTCTGGTTCGCGGAAGTATCCAGTCAAAGACCCCTTCATGTACATGCTCAAAAGCTCCATGAATACTTTTTTAAATGCCATGACTTATAAGGACATGACCCTCTTTCCAATTTCATCCATGAATGAGATTGACTTTGAGAACTTAATGTCGATTTATTTGGATGCGGTCTTTTTCCCGCGGATGTACGAAGAAGAGAATATCTTCCGCCAAGAAGGCTATCATAAGGAGCTCCACAATCCAGATGATCCCATCACCATTACCGGGGTGGTCTACAATGAAATGCGGGGCGTTTATTCTGATGCGGACGCAGAAGTCTGCCAACAAATTGATGCCAACTTCCATCCCAATACGAGTGTGGCTTATGAATCGGGCGGTTATCCCTATGATATTCCTAAGCTCACTTACCAGGACTTTCTTGCCTTCCATAAGAAACATTACCGGCCGGATAATGCCTTGGTGGTTGTCTATGGCGATGTCAATATCGACCGAGTTCTGGACCAGTTAGATAGTGAGTACTTCTCACACTTCGAGCCTAGTGATGACCAGATCCAATTAGAATTAGCTGACCTTCCCGAAGGCGACCGGCGAATGACCCTTTATTTTGATGCTGATGACAAGCAAGAAGCTGAGGGGCTAGCCTACCTATCCTACAATATTCCTTTTTCAAAAAATCAGACGGTTGAAGATGGCTTCTTGTATGGGATTATCATGAATGCCCTAGCTAACGGCGAGTCCAGCCCCCTCCATAAGGCCCTGGTTGAGGGCGGCTACTGCCAAGATGTGTCGGTCTATAGCTCAGGAACCTATTACAATGACTTTTCCCTGGTCTTAGAAAAGGTTGCTCCTGACCAGGTTGATACCATTATTGAAGTGATTGAAAAGACCTTAAAGAAAATCGCCGACCAGGGTCTAGACCGTGACTTGGTCAAGGCCTGTCTCAACCAAACCGAGCTCCAGCTCCGGGAAAAGGGCGGATCTTCACGGGGAGTCAAGACCTTTATCCAATTAATGTCAGCTTGGCGCTATCTGGACCGGCCCGTCGAGGTCCTGTCCTATGAGCAAATTCTTAGTCACTTGGACCAAGTTCTCTCATCTGCTCAGCTGGAAGACTTGATCCGAGACCGTCTGGTTGACTTCAGCTCGCGCTTGGTCATTGTCCACCTGCCTAAGCAGGGTTACCACCAAGCCAAAGACCAAGACTTGGCCCAAAGTCTGGCCCAAGAGAAGGCCCAAGCTAGTGACAGTGAGATTGAGGCTTTGATTCAAGAAAATGCTGATTTGAAGGCTTACCAAGAAGCCCCCGATAGTCCAGCAGCCCAAGCCAGCCTACCGCAACTGACCCTGGCTGATATTGAAGCAGAAATTACCGATGCTAGTGAAGAAGAGATCACTGACCCAACCTTGGGCAAGATCCTCTACCATCCCCAAGCCGCTAGCCAAGGAATTGCCTATTTTAATTTCAGTTTTTCAGCCAACCATTTAACCAGTGACCAGCTCTTTTTATTGAAGACCTGGACCATTCTCCTAGGGACCTTGGGAACGGCTTCCTATACTTATGATCAAATTGAAGTCAAATTAATCCAGTTAACGGCTGGTTTAACCACCCGGCCAAAAATTTATCTGGATAGCCAAGAGCCGGGCCACTTTAACTTGCAGGTCCAAGCCAGCTTTGCGGCCATGGCGGATAAGAGCCAAGCTGCCCTGGACTTAGTCAAAGAGATCATAACCAGGACTCGCTTTGAAGACCGTAAACGGATTAAGAATATCCTTGACCGGGTCAAATACCAAATGGAGCAGCAATTTGACCAAGCCGGCCATCAATTAGCCATGGGGCTACTCAAAGCCCAATATTCGCCGGCCCAAGCCACTAGTCAAGCCCTGGGCGGTTTAGACTACTATGACCAATTAGCTGATTTCTTGGCTGACTTTGACCAGGCTCTCCCAGGTCTCCTTGAAGACTTGACCCACTTCCATGAACAAGTGCTGTCTTCAAATACGGCAACCGTCGCAGTGACAGCCAGTCCAGCTGATAGAGACCGCTTGATCGACCAAGTCCACGACTTTTTAGCCGATTTGCCAAAAAGCGACTATGCCGGACTAGACCATATGAAAAATCCCGCTCCCTTACATGAAGCGGGGAATATTGGCCTAATGTCCAATAGTAATGTCCAATATGTGGTCCAAGGTGGCCCCCTAAATGTAAAGGCCAGCCAAAGAGGGCAACTCCCAGTCTTTACTAATATTATGAGTAATGAAATCCTCCATGAAAAAATCCGGGCCCAAGCGGGAGCTTATGGGGCGGGGCTTTCTATGAGTCCTGCTGGTGGAGTCTTAGCCTATTCCTACCGCGACCCCCATTTGAAACAAAGTCTAGCCGTCTACCAAAATATGGACCAATCCTTTAAGGATTTAGACTTAACCTCCGACTTTGTCGAGCAGCGGATTATTGGTTCCCTGACCCATTATCAGTACCCACTGACCCCTAAAGAAGTCAATGCGATCAAATTAAAACGCTACTTCTGTAAGCAGAGTCGGGCCGACTTAGACCAGGAATTCTCTGACCTCATCCATGCCCAGCAGGAAGACTTACTGGCGCTTAATGAGACTGTCAGTCAAGTGATGGAAGACGCTAAAATTGTAGTTTATGGCAACCGCGATAAGTTGCAAGCCAACCAAGAGCTCTTTGACCAATTAAGAGAATTAAAGCGGGATTAGTCCCCATTAGCTGAGGACCTAGTCTCCCAGTGAGCTTAGGATTTAATACCTAGGCTCGCTTTTTATCTTTTACTGTTTATGGCAGATAACTATTTATAAAATTATATTCATATATTAGCTAGTTATGAGCAGTAGTGGCGCTTTGAAATAGGTTGTTAGCCATGGCTTTCTAACGATCTAATTTCAAAAGCAGAACGAATGCTCATTAATATGATTTTTTAATTCAACCCCAGATATTGGCCGAAGGAAGCAGCAATAATGGCCAGACCGATAAAGACCCAAAAGGAAATTTTTAAATAATAGTCGAGCTTTTCCTTACCAGGAACCCGGGTTTTGAAGAGCCGGTAGAGGGCAATGGCGAAGGCAATTAAGCCAAAAATGAGGGCAACAGTATAACGATTCATAGTAAACTCCTTTGTAAGTGATCCAGTCGATCTATTTCTTAATCATTGTAAGGGAAAAAATCCCCTAGGCAAAGAAGGATAAAATTTGTTTAAGGCTTTGGCTTTTGTTTTGGGAAGCGGTCCTTCCATTATATAATGAATAAAAGAAGCGGAGCGTGAAGAAAGTAATGGCAAAAAGAGGATTTGAAATTGTCAGTTCCTACCAAGATCAAGGTATACACCTACCCCAAAGGCAAACTACTTCTGCGGCTGGCTATGACATTGAGGCCGCTGAGCGGGTGGTTTTACCTTCCTTTTGGTCGGCGGCTGTCAAAGCGGCAGGGGGACAAGGAAAAGGCGATTTAGCGAAGATTACCCAACCTAGCCTGGTTCCGACCGGGCTCAAGGCTTATATGCCTCACGATGAATACCTGCAAATTATTTCCCGGTCCAGTAACCCTTGGAAACGTAACCTCACCTTACCTAATGGGGTGGGGATTATTGATAGTGACTACTATAATAATGCCAATAATGAAGGCCATATCTATGTTCAACTGCTCAATTTTGGCTTGGAAGATGTGGTGATTGAGAAGGGCGAGCGGATTGCCCAGGGGATTTTTACCCCCTACCTGAAGACTGACCAAGATAGTGGTGGTTTGAAGGAGCGGAGTGGTGGTTTTGGAAGTTCCGGACAATAAGAGAAAGTAGAGGGAAGGAATGGCTAAAAAGAAGCGAAAAACTGTCTACACTTGCCAGGCTTGTGGCTATGAATCACCTCAGTGGTATGGGAAATGTCCCCAATGCGGAGCTTGGAATACTCTGGAAGAGGAAGTGATTGCGGGGAAGCCCATCCGCCAAGCTGGGACAGAGGTCAATCAGAAAAAAGCCAAGCCTGAACGCCTCAAGGAAGTCAGCCAGGCGGAAGAAAAACGGGTAAAGACTGGCTTAGGCGAGTTCAACCGGGTCCTCGGTGGCGGGGTAGTCCCTGGGTCTTTGGTCCTGATTGGTGGGGATCCCGGCATTGGGAAGTCAACCCTGCTCCTCCAGGTGGCCAAGCAATTAAGTGATAATGGTAGCCGGGTCCTCTATGTTTCCGGTGAAGAAAGTCTACATCAAATCAAGATGCGGGCTGACCGTCTAGGCTACCAGGATGCGGACTTTTTTGTTTATGCGGAAACCGACCTCTTGGCCATTGAAGCGGCGATTTCTGATACCCAGGCGGATTTTGTGGTGATTGATTCCATTCAAACCATGGTCCATCCCAATAATGAATCCTTAGCCGGTAGTGTCAGTCAGGTCAGAGAAGCGACCGGGGAACTCATGCATATCGCCAAAAGCTCTGGAATCGCCATCTTTGTGGTCGGCCATGTGACCAAGGAAGGTAATATTGCCGGACCGCGGATTCTCGAACACATGGTGGACACAGTCTTGTACTTGGAAGGGGAGAAGCATAACACCTTCCGAATCCTAAGAGCGGTCAAAAACCGTTTTGGGTCGACCAATGAAATCGGAGTTTTTGACATGAAAAGTCAGGGCCTGGAAGAGGTCACCAACCCTAGCCAGCTCTTTTTAGAAGAACGGCTCATGGGAGCCAATGGGTCGGCAGTGGTTGCTTCCATGGAAGGAACGCGTCCGATTCTAACCGAAATCCAAGCCCTCTTGTCGGCTACAGCCTTTGGGAATGCCCGCCGTACCGCCAGTGGTTTGGACTATTCCCGGGTGACCCTCATTATGGCGGTTTTAGAGAAGCGGGCCCATCTCATGCTGCAGAACCAAGATGCCTACCTTAAGTCAACTGGTGGGGTCAAACTCGATGAACCGGCCATTGACCTAGCTATTGCTGTAGCTGTGGCTTCCAGTTACTGGGAGAAGGAAACCCAGGCCAGCGATTGCTTTGTGGGTGAGATTGGCCTGACCGGTGAAATTCGTCGGATTTCCCGGATTAATGAACGGATCCAAGAAGCGGAAAAATTAGGTTTTAAACGGATCTTTATCCCCTATGGGAACCTGCAAGGCCTGGCGACCGATAGTCAAGACATTGAAATTATTGGTGCCAAGACCCTGACTCAAGTTCTCAAAGAAGTCTTTCTCCCTCAGGGAAGATAGGGAGTATAATTAACTAACACTTAAAAGATATATTGTGTATAATGTAATAGAAAATAAAATAAAAACCACTGAAAGGGGGTGACAAGATGAAACGATTAGATGTATGGGCCAAGATTATTGATTTTCTGTGGTTATTAGTGGGGGCAGGCTTTGGTTACTATCTCCTCCCCATCTTATGGCGGTGGACCAATTTATCCCACACCTTTATTAATCAAGCGTGGATTAATATCATCATTGGAGCACTTATTTTTCTAATTCTTATTAAATTATTAGAACCGCTTGAAAAGAAACTGGTCAGACGTTTAGAGAAGGAGATTCGCGATCTACCGATCAGCAATATCCTCATCGCTCTCTTAGGAATTGTTATGGGGCTGATTCTGGCTTGGTTGATTAATATTCCTTTGATTGCCTTGGATATTTACTTTATCAGTAATGTCTTGCCGGTCGTTCTGACCATTCTCTTTGCTTTTTTAGGGTATTTTGTCCTCTGGGTGAAGAGTGATGAGATATTGGCCTTCTTCCGTAATATTCGTATCAGTAATTTACGGGACCGTGTCCAAGACAAGGAGACCGCTAGTGATGAAGAGGAGGCTAAAAGTAGTCCCAGCCCAGCCAAGTCCGATAAGGAGTCGGGGCAAGAGAGCGAAGTTTGGGAAAACTTCAAACCCTATAAGATATTGGATACCAGTGTTATTATTGATGGCCGGATCCTGGATGTCTTAAAGACTGGGATTATCGAAGGGACGATTTTAGTGCCCAACTTTGTCCTCAAGGAACTTCAGTACATTGCCGATTCTTCCGATGCCTCTAAGCGGGTCCGGGGACGGCGGGGCTTAGATGTCTTAAACGCTATCCAAGCCTTAGATAACTTGCCGGTGGAATTTTATGCGGGCGACTTTGAAGAAGAGGAAGAAGTGGATTTGAAGTTGCTGCTACTGGCTAAGGAAGTGAATGGGGTGGTGGTGACCAACGACTATAATCTCAACAAGGTCAGCCACTTCCATCAAATTAAGGTCCTTAACTTAAATGAATTAGCTAACGCCATGAAGACCGTGGTTATTCCTGGCGACCGCATGCAAGTCCATATCATTAAAAAGGGGACCGAACGCCAACAAGGGGTCGGTTACTTGGATGATGGCACTATGATTGTGGTGGAAGAAGGACGCTTGCATATGGATGAAGAGCTTGAGGTCGAAGTGACCAGTGCTATTCAAACCAATGCTGGAAAGATGATTTTTGCCAAATTAGCCGATGACTAAAAGTAAAAAATGCCCAAGCCTATTCTGTGGAAGCGGGTCAAAGCAGTTGATAAATCTTTCAACAGCTTGCTGACCGCTATAGAATGAGCTGGGCATTTTTTGATGGCTTAAGCTTGTTTAGCTTGGAGGACTTGGTCCATGA
The DNA here is from genome assembly GCF_002871915.2 of Aerococcus loyolae. Taxonomy (NCBI): domain Bacteria; kingdom Bacillati; phylum Bacillota; class Bacilli; order Lactobacillales; family Aerococcaceae; genus Aerococcus; species Aerococcus loyolae. The sequence goes on from NZ_CP126958.1 coordinate 82,513, forward strand.
CCTGGATCACTCCCTGATCATTGTTAGACGGGGCTAGGTATTTGGCAACGGCCTTGATATCGTCATGGGCGTTGGCAACGGCATAACTGTATGCGGCCACTTCTAGCATGGGGATATCGTTGTAATTATCACCAATGGCAAGCATTTTTTGAGGAGAAATTCCCTCGGCTTGGCCCAGATGGCTTATGCCTTGGCCCTTATCGACGCCAGGAGCGGTGATATCAATCCAGTCCCAGCCGGAGACAGCAACCGAGAAGTCATTTCCAAATTTTGGAGCATAGTCTTGGTCATGGTGGGCCTTACTATCATTATTAGGCAGGTAGATAGTGAATTTGTTGGCCGGAAGGTCCAGTTGGGTCAAGTCATCCACATAATTCAGTTGGTAGTAGTAATAGCGCAAGGCCTCATCATAAATCTTGGCTTCCTTAGCCACATAGGCCCCGTCTAAGCCACACAAGACCCCGATGTTATTAGGGATGTCTTCGGCAAAGCGAGCCATGGCTTGGTAGTCCTTAGGGTCGATTAATTCCTGGTAGAGGGGGCGGTCTTGGTAGCTGACATAACCGCCGTTATCAGAGATAAAGGTGATTTGGTCCTCTAGGTGAGGAAACATAGCTTTTAAGGTATAATTGGGGCGTCCACTAGCAATAGCGACTAAGACATCGACTTGGGCGAGGTCTTTCACCAGGCTGTCAAAGCGGTCGGGAAGCTCGCCACTATCGGTAATCAGGGTCTTATCCATATCGATAGCAATGAGGCGGACATTTTCTAAGTTGGGCATGTAAAAATCTCCTCTTCTTTATTCGATTGATTTAGTTTTACTCTATCATAATCTCCATAGGGAGGCTATTTTCAGTGAACAATATCGGTTGCTTTTTTGTCCCTTTCGTGAGAAATTAGTATAATTATATTAATAAGAAGTATTTTGTACAAAAAGGGTGGTCAACTTGTCTTATATTAAACTAAAAGATGTTTGCAAGAGCTATGGCCAAGGCAATAGCCAAGTGATTGCGAACGATAATGTCTCCTTCACCATTGAAGAAGGCGAATTTGTGGTGATTTTGGGACCTTCAGGAGCCGGGAAGTCAACCGTTTTAAATATTTTAGGCGGTATGGACCAGGCAAGTAGTGGTGAAATCTGGGTAGCCGGTAAAAATATTGCCAACTTTAATGAACGTGAACTCACCGCTTATCGCCGCGATAATGTGGGTTTTGTTTTTCAATTTTATAATCTTATTCCTAACCTTACCGCTAAGGAAAATGTGGAAATGGCTGAGCAGATTGCCGACCAGTCCTTTACCGCTAGTGAAGTCTTAAAGGAAGTGAACTTGGCAGACCGAGAAAATAACTTCCCCGCCCAACTCTCTGGTGGGGAACAGCAACGGGTATCGATTGCTCGGGCTATTGCCAAAAATCCCAAGCTCCTACTCTGCGATGAACCTACCGGGGCCTTGGACAATGACACCGGCCAACAAGTGCTCAAGCTCCTACAAAAACAGTCAGTAGACAATGGCACCACAGTTGTGGTCATTACCCACAACCAAAACATTGCCGCCATGGCTGACCGGGTGATCCGGATTAAGAACGGCCAGGTGGAATCCAACGTTACTCAGGATGACCCTAAGCAAGTCGAAGAGATTGAGTGGTAAGCATGAAGAAAACAGCTTTATGGAAGAACGCTTGGCGCGAAATTAGAAATTCCTGGGCCCGTTTTTTAGCCCTCTTTGGCATTATCTTATTAGGAACGGGTTTCTTTGTGGGGATCCGAGCCGCGGCGCCAAATATGTTGAATACTTCCAACCAATACTATGACGATTATTATTTAGAAGACCTTTCCCTCCAATCGACCTGGGGAATTCGCCCCGAAGACCTGGATGCTTTAGATACAGTGGATGGGATCGATAGCTTGTCTTATAAGACCGTCGACCGCCAGTCAGAAAACTCGGAACTGCTCTACCGGATCTTTCCTAACTTCAATGCCTTAGATGCAGAAGTCAATCATTTTAAAGTGAGGGAAGGTCGCCTACCGGAAAATGACCAAGAGATTGCTCTTGACCATATGTTAATTGCTGAAAACCAGGTAGATATTGCCATTGGGGACACCATTACTTTCAACCAAGCCGGCAAGACAGAGGATGACAAGGCTCCCAAGCTCAAGCAGGATAGCTTTACCGTGGTGGGCTTTGTCGACTCTCCCATGTATATTGATAAGTTAATCCGGGGACAAACCAGTATCGGCGATGGGGCTTTGGATGCCTTTGCGGTAGTGAGTCCGGATGCCTTTGAAGGCGAATATGATTCAGCCGTTTCCATCCGTATCCCCGAGGCTCGTCAATATCACGGCTATAGTGATGACTATGACCACCTGGTTGCCGATAAAAAAGCGGAGGTTGAGTCCGCCCTTGAAGACCGGCCTAATCACTTACTTGATCAAGCCAAAAGTGATGGCCAAGAAGCCCTTGATGAGGGCCGTAAACAGCTCAACCAGGCGCAAGATGACCTAAACAGTAAAAAGAGTGAACTTGACCAGGCCAAGTCGGCTTTAGACCAAGCCCAAGGGCGTTTGGACCAAGAGGTTCAAGGGATCAAGAGTCAACTACCCGCTGGAATGAGCCTAGAGGAAGCTGGTTTGGGGCAGCTTGCTGGCCAATTCCAAGCCAACCAAGACCGCCTCAACCAGGAAAAAGATAAAGTTTCCCAAGGCCAAGAGCAAATGCAGTCAGCTAAGGAAGAAATTGACCAAAAAACTAGAGACCTCGACGAACAAGCTAAGCAGTTAGAAGAACTCAAAGCCCCCACTTACCTGGTCAATGACCGCAGTGCCTTATCAGGAATTAGTGAATACGGGGATAATGCTGAGCGGATTTCTGCCATCGCCCAAGTCTTCCCTTGGATCTTCTTCTTGGTGGCTGCCCTGGTATCCTACACCTCCATGTCAAGAATGGTGGACGAGCAACGCTCACAAGTGGGGACCATGAAGGCAATTGGTTACGGGTCAGGAGACATTGCTATGCAGTTCCTCCTCTATGCCAGTTTAGCCAGTCTCTTAGGCACCGTGATCGGGGTAGGGATTGGTAATTTCCTCTTCCCTAATATTATCTATAATGCTTACCGGATGATGTACACCCTGCCGGATATCCAATACGGTTTCTACCTGAAAGATATCCTCCTAGCCCTGGGCATAGCTCTCTTAACCACAGTGGGACCGGCCATCTTTACCACCAGCCACTTGCTCCAAGAGAATGCCGCCCAATTGATGCGGCCTAAACCGCCTAAGCAAGGGGAACATATCCTCCTAGAGAAATGGCGCTGGTTCTGGAGTCACCTCAACTTCTCGATGAAGATTACCCTCCGTAACCTGTTCCGTTATAAGGGTCGGAACTTGATGACTGTCATTGGGGTGGCTGGGAGTACCGCCTTGGTATTGACTGGTTTCGGGATTTCTGACTCGATTTCTGGCCTGGCTGACCGCCAATATACTGTGATTGAGTCCTATGATGTCGTGGCCCAATACGCTAATGACTTGAATGCCGAGGATAACCAAGCCGTCCGGGAAGCGGTGGAAGCTACCGATGGCGTCGACCAGGTCCTCCATTCCTATACGACCAATCTGGAAACCACTGATCCTAATGTTAATACCCAAACTGTCCGCCTCCGGGTCTTTAACTCTGACAGTCCCTACCATGACTTTTATGCTTTCAATGCCGTGGATGACCCGGAAAAAGCTTATAATTTAAAGGATAATGAGGCTCTCATAAGCCAGAAATTGGCCCGCTTACTGGGCCTTTCTGAAGGGGATACGATTGAGCTGGCCAATGAATCCGGGCAAAAGATTAGCTTGCCGGTCGGAGGGATTGTAGAATCTTATATCTTCCATGATTGCTTTATTAATGAGAATACTTATAAGAATCTGATTGCCAAGGACTTGCCGGCGCCTAATATGGGACAAATCCAATTAAGCCAGTCAGCCAGTGAAGGGCAGGTCTTAGAAGACTTACAAAACACCGACCATGTCCTGGCTGCCTACGCTAGTCAAAGCCTCCGTGATGCCTTTAATGACACCATTGAAAGCTTAAATGTGGTGACTTTAATTCTTATTATTGCCGCCGCCCTACTCGCCTTTATTGTGCTCTATAGTTTAACCAATATTAACGTGTCTGAACGGATTCGGGAACTATCTACCATCAAGGTCCTTGGTGCCTATCCTAATGAAGTGACCATGTATATCTTTAGGGAGACCCTCTTGCTCACTACAGCAGGCATTCTCATTGGCCTCTTGATGGGCTACGGTCTGACAGGATATATCTTAAAAACCGTAGAAGTAGATAATTTAATCTTCCCACATACCATCCACTGGACCTCCTACCTCTATTCCATTGCCCTAACCTATCTCTTTACCCTGATAGTCATGGGAATCATGCATGTCAAACTCAAACACGTCGACATGGTAGAAGCCCTAAAAGGCGTGGAATAAGAGAGTGTGACGAGTGCACCAAAGATCGATAACACTGGAACTAAAGAACAAAAATTCTTGAAAAGAATTTCTTGTACTTTAGTGAAGTGGAGATCGATCTGCACCCGGAACACGTTTAGTAAGGATGTGAGGATGCCGTCAGAGACTTGAATCGGAGGAAGGAAATACCATAAGCACAGAAGACTGTGCGTTGGAATTTTCTGAAGCGACTTCAAGGCTGGCGTCCGAACTCAACTAGAGAGTGTGACAGTCACACCTTAAGAGCTGAGATTTTTGTCTTGGCTCTTTTTTTGCCTAATTTTTAAGGCATAAAATATTATTGACAGGGATAGATAAATAAAATACAATAAAAAATAAATTAAAGACAGAATTGTCTGATATTTAATAATCAATTATTAGAGAAAAGGAGGATGAGCTATGAAGATCAAGCGCAATTTAAAGGGGTTGGCCCTAGCCGTCAGCTGCTTAATGATGACTGCTTGCGGGTCTTTAACCCAAACTCAAGAAAAGACCAATGACCAAGCAGATGTGATTAAGATTGGCGGTAACTGGGAACTCTCCGGTGCCACAGCAGGCTATGGTAGCCCAGGAAATGAAGGGGTGGAATTAGCCGTCGACCAGGTCAACCAGGCGGGCGGACTTTTAGGCAAAAAAGTAGACTATGTTGCCTTGGATAATAAATCCACCAGTGAAGAAACTACGGCCAATACTTCGCGGTTAATATCTAACGACCAAGTATCCTTAATCATTGGCCCAGCCACCACCGGCTTAATGGAAGCGCAGATCTCAAGCGCCTCCTCCCTACCCGTGATTGCGCCTATGGCCACGGGTGATAGTTTGACTACCGATAGCTCCGGCAAAGTCTTAGACAATGTCTTCCGGGTCTGCTTCCAGGATGCTTTTCAAGGGCAGGCCTTGGCTAAGTTTTCTAACGATAGTCAGTACAAGAAGGCTGTTTTAATCCGGGACAATTCGACCGATTACGGGCAAAACTTGACCAACGAATTTAAGAAATATTTCCAAGGGGAAGTCTTGGATGAATTGGCCTATAATGCTAAGGATACGGACTTCAACTCCCTGGTGACTCGCTTGAAATCACAGGAACCGGATGTGATTTTTGTGGCCGGTTACTACGAGGAAGCTGGACCCTTGATTAAGCAAGCCCGTGAGCAAGGGGTTAAGGCGGCAATTCTAGGGCCAGATGGCTTTGGTAACCAAGAGATTATTGATCTTGCCGGTAAGCAAAACATGACCAATGTCTATTACACGGCCCACTACACCACCAATGAGCCTAGTCCAGAACTTAAGAAATTTATGGAGGCCTACCAGGAAAAATATGGCCATGCTCCTGATATGTTTGCTGCTTTGGCTTACGATGGGGCGCGTTTAGCCTTTGACGCCATTGAACGGGCCCAATCGGTAGATAGCAAGGCCATCAACCAAGCCCTAGCAGAAACCAAGGACTTCTCGGGGATTACGGGGAACTTTACCATCAATGACCAACATAATCCGATTAAGACCGCCTATGTTCAAAGGGTGGACCAGGGCGAAATTGTTGACACCACACCAATTGAACCTTAGAGGGTTAGCACGCTGAAGCCATGACTTTATTGTCGTGGCTTTTTTTATCCCTGAATTTAAGCGCAAAAAGAAAGCGCAGTTCTATTGATTAAGGGAGCTTGAGCGAGCTTGTTGCAGTCTATTTTAATATTCTTTATATCTTTTAATTATCCAATATTTCAAAAATTCAGACAATTACCACAAAAGGGCTTGCTTTCTATGGCAAGCCCTGCTAGAATAAGTTCAAGATTATTTCGAAAGGAAGTTTATCCATGTTTAGCTCCCCTCAAGCAATTATTATTATTATTAATACCAGGGCTTAACGCTGTTTCAATAAAAAACAGACTAAGTCCTATTCGTGCTTGTTAAAATGAATGGGACTTGGATAAACAATAAAGCCACCCATTCATTCTAAGATGGGTGGCTTTTTCTATGGCTACTGACTTGAAATAATTGTTATGTAACGCTTCTCTGTTGGCCAACAAATCAGCGTTTGATGATTCTAAGGAAATTGCCGTGAGCAATACTTGAGAAAGGGTTTTAAAGATGAAGAAAAAAATGAAGAAATTAGCCGCCTTATTTGGAACTGCTATGATGCTAGGGGCCTGTGGATCGATGACCGAGACCGCTAAGAATGATTCTGCTAACAGTGATGTGGTGAAGATTGGTGGGAACTGGTCCTTGTCTGGGCAATATTCTGCCTATGGAACCCCTCACGACAACGGGGTCAAAGTTGCCGTTCAAAACCTCAACGATAATGGTGGGGTCTTAGGCAAGAAAGTAGAATATGTCAGTGCCGATAACAAGTCAGACAATGCTGAATCCACTTCTCAAGCCACCCGCTTAGTGGAACAAGAAGGCGTTAATGTTCTGGTAGGCTCAGACACCACTGGAAACTGTGAAGCGCAAATTCCAGTGGCCCAACAATTTAAGGTGCCTATGGTAGCACCTGCAGCTACTGGGAATGGCTTGACCCTCGATGATAACGGTAACCTCTACGACTATGTCTTTAGAACTTGTTTCGAAGATGCTTACCAAAGTAAGGAATTAGGAAAGTATGCCGCTCAAAAGGGTTGGAAGAAAGTTGCTGTCCTAAAAGACAACTCCTCTGACTACGGTCAAAACGTGGCCAATGACTTCAAGGCTTCCTTTGAAGAACATGGCGGTCAAGTGGTTGGTGAAGAGTCTTACACCAGCGGAGATACCGACTTTAAGGCCCTCTTAACCAACTTAAAGCAAAATTCACCGGATGTTGTCTTTATCGCTGGTTACTACCAAGAAGGTGGCTTAATCATCAAACAATTACGGGAAATGGGTGTAAACGCAGCAGTCTTGGGACCTGACGGCTTTGGTAACCAAAAACTCATCGACTTAGCTGGACCAGAAAATGCCCACGATGTCTTCTTCGTGACCCACTTCTCCCATAATGAAGACTCACCTGAAAACGTCAAAGAATTCATCAAGAAATACGAAGATGCTTACGGGACCTCACCTGACCACTTTGCTGCTCTAGCTTATGATGCAACCAACCTCATCGCCCAAGCTATGGAAAAAGCTGGTTCAACAGATAGCGAAGCCGTTCAAAAAGCCTTAGCTGAAACCAAGGACTTCCAAGGGGTGACTGGTAAATTCTCCTTCGATAAAGACCATAACCCAGTCAAAGAAGTCTTTGTCCAAGAACTTCAAGGTGGCCAAGTGGTCGATACTGAAGTGGTTAAATAATCCTTTTAATCCAAGAATTTTTAAATTAGACTTTGTTCATTGAAAATTAGGGCTAAAGAGTCTTTGCTATATTACTAAGTTTATTGATCCTCACCAAATTTTGATAAATAATTTCAAAAAAATTAAAAAGTGTTTGACAGAATTGTCAGACTATTTTAGAATATTGAGTATCAGCAATTGAATACTTATTCTTTTGTCAAATTTTAATGAGGAGGAGTTAGCATGAATAAGAAATGGTTGAAAGCCTTTGTGACATTGGGGAGTGTCATGGCCTTAACCGGCTGCGGTTCGGGTTCCTTGACTGAGACGACTAATCAATCCGCTGAAAATGCAGATGAAATTCGTATTGGGGGGAACTGGGAGTTATCGGGCAATGTTTCTGCTTATGGTGTTGTACAGAACAATGCGATTAAGCTCGCCGTAGATGAAAAAAATCAAGCTGGCGGCCTTCTCGATAAGAAGATCAACTATTTAGAATATGATAATAAGTCCACGACTGAAGAAGCGGTTTCTGGTGCGGAAAAACTCGTTGATGAAAACGCGGCAGTAATTATTGGACCTTCTACCACCAATAATACTGAAGCGACGATTTCAACAGTGACCCGGGCCAAGACCCCTTTGATTTCAGCAACTGCTACTGCTGATAATATTACCCTTGACCAAGAGGGCAATGTCTTGGATTATATCTTTAGAATTTGCTTCCAAGATTCCTTGCAAGGGGGCTCCTTAGCGGAATTCTCTAACAAGGAAGGCTATACTAAGGCAGCGATCATCAAGGATAATTCTTCTGACTACGGTCAAAACCTATCTGACGAATTCCACAAGCACTTTGATGGTGACGTGGTTCGGGAAGAATCCTATGTGGCTAAGGAATCTGACTTTAACAGTATTTTGAGCAATATTAAGAACTCAGATGCCCAAGTGATCTTCGTTGCTGGTTATTATGAAGAAGCTGGTCCAATTATTAAACAAGCGCGCGAAATGGGCATTGACCTGCCAATTCTTGGTCCAGACGGCTTTGGTAATAAGGAAATTATTAACTTAGCAGGGGAAGAAAACTGGGATAACATTTACTATGCTGCCCACTTCGTTGAAAACGAAGACTCTCCTCAAGAAGTCAAAGATTTCTTAGCCAAGTACCGGGAGACCTACCAATCTGAACCCGATATGTTCTCAGCTCTAGCTTATGATGCGGCTAACCTGGCCTTCGACGCGATCGAGCGTGCCGGCACTACGGACGGTGAAGCGGTCCAAAAAGCTCTGGCTGAAACCAAGGACTTTACCGGAGTCACTGGGAACTTCTCCATGGATGAAAAACACAATCCGTCTAAGACTGTCTTTATCCAAGAGGTAAAAGATGGCCAAGTGGTTGGTTCTCAAGCCATTGAAGCGGTTAAATAGTGAGAAAGTTTAATATTTAAAAATTAAAGCAAGCAGAGTTGTCCTGGGATGACTCTGCTTACTGTTTGATTAATAGGATGTAAGGGCTTTAAAGCCAAATCTTTTATATCTAGGTCTAAAAATGATTGAAATAGGATGGAGTGAGAAGTGTGAATAATGTCATTCAACAATTAATCAATGGCGTGGCGCTAGGAAGCATCTATGCCTTGATGGCCTTGGGTTATACCATGGTTTATGGGATTATTGGTTTAATTAACTTTGCCCATGGGGATATTTATATGGTGGGGGCCTTTGTCGGTTTCACCTTGATTACTAATGTCGGAATGGGTGTTTTCCCGGCTTTAATTTTAGCTATGTTATTTACTGCTGTATTAGGGGTTATTATTGAGCGGGTGGCTTATAAACCCTTGCGTGGGGCGACCCGGATTGCCGCTTTGATTACTGCGATTGGGGTATCCATGCTCCTACAAAACGTGATGATCTTCCTCAGAGGGCCTGAAGTGCGTGCCTTTCCAGCCGACCTTCCTGATTGGTCCTTACAATTGGGAGCCTTTACCATTAACTCCCAACAAATTCTGATCTTAGCGGTAACTATTGTTTTAATGATTGCCTTACAAGTGATCGTACAAAAGACCAAGTTAGGCCAAGCCATGCGGGCGGTTTCGGTTGACCCAGATGCGGCTCAATTGATGGGGATTAATGCCAACACCATTATTTCCTTTACCTTCTTAATTGGTTCAGCCTTAGCAGGTGCAGCAGGGGTGTTAGTAGGGATTTACTATAATTCCATTTCACCATTAATGGGTGTCAATATTGGGACTAAGACCTTTGTTGCAGCTGTGGTCGGCGGGATTGGCTCCATCCCTGGTGCTGTTCTCGGGGGCTTAATTATCGGTATTGTGGAAACCTTCGTCTCCATGATTGGTCTCTCCACCTGGAAAGACGCCGCAGTTTATATTATTTTGATTATTATTTTACTGGTCAAACCAACTGGCTTGCTCGGTAAACCGCAAGTAGAGAAAGTGTAGGTGGCAAAGATGAAAGAAAACAAAACTTCTTGGTTCAATCAATTTTTCACCAAGACCACTTTAGCTTGGATTGCTGTCATCGTGCTCGGCTTTGTCTTAATGGCAGCGTCCTACATTGCTGGTTTAGTTTCGGCCTACACCCAAAACATTATTATGAATATTGCCATTAATATTATTCTTTCCGTAGGACTTAACTTAGTGGTTGGTTATGCCGGCCAGTTCTCCCTAGGACATGCTGGTTTTATGGCGATCGGGGCTTATGTGGGAGCTATCGTTTCCCAAGAGATTCCTGGTCAAGCCGGTTTCTTAGCCGGTTTACTAGCTGGTATGGTAGTGACCGCCGTAGTGGCCTTGATCGTGGGGATTCCTACCCTGCGTTTACGGGGTGACTACCTAGCTATCGCCACGCTTGGAGTTTCTGAGATTATCCGGATTACCATTATGAACTTAGAGATTACTAATGGGGCTGCCGGGATTTCTGGTGTCCCCCGTCACGTGACCTGGATTACCATGTATGTCTTTGTGGTGATTACTACCTTATTAGTGGTTAACTACATCTATTCCAGTCCTGGTCGGGCCACCATTGCGGTGCGTGAAGATGAGATTGCGGCCGAATCAGTGGGGATCCACACCACCACCTACAAGACCCTGGCCTTTGTGATCGGGGCGGTAACCGCAAGTATTGCTGGTACCCTCTATGCTTCCTACTTTGGCGTGATTAACCCCAGTCAGTTTACCTTCCAAAAATCCATCGACATCTTAGTGATCGTGGTTTTCGGGGGGATTGGGTCCATTTCCGGGAGCTTCGTGGCTTCGATCTTATTGGGACTATTGAATACCTTCCTAGCACCTTTTGGTCAAGTACGTCCCATCCTCTATGCCGCCGCTTTGATCTTAATTATGATCTTCAAGCCGTCGGGATTAATGGGAGAATATGAATTCCAATTCTCCAAGCTCTTTAAGCGCAGACGGGGACAGTCACAAGTAGCAGCCAAAGAAGAAAGTGAGGACCAATAGTATGAGTATCTTAAGCTTAAGTCATCTCAGCAAGTCCTTTGGGGGCCTAACCGCCGTTTCCGATGTTAGTATCCATGTGGAAGCGGATGAATTAATCGGTTTGATTGGTCCTAATGGGGCCGGGAAAACCACCCTATTTAACTTGATTACTGGGGTTTATGCACCGACTTCTGGGTCGATTGAATTAGAAACCGACCAAGGCAGTCAGTCCCTAGCAGGTCAACGTCCAGATAAGATTAATGAAATGGGGGTGGCCCGGACCTTCCAAAATATCCGCCTCTTTGCCAACCGTTCAGTCTTGGATAATGTCCTCATTGCCATGCACAACAAACGTGGGGTAGGGGTTTGGCACAGTCTCCTAAGAACGCCTAAGTACTATCAAAACCGGGACGCCCTCCATGCTAAGGGAATGGAATTATTAGCCATCTTTGGCCTGGAAGGCTACGCCAATGAAAAAGCCAAGAACTTGCCTTATGGCCAACAACGGGCCTTGGAGATCGTTCGAGCCTTGGCGACTGAACCCAAGATCCTTTTCTTAGATGAACCCGCTGCCGGGATGAACCCTAATGAAACCACAGACTTGAAACAGACTATTCGTAAGATCCAAAAAGAGTTTGGGATATCTGTTGTTCTTATCGAACACGACATGTCTTTGGTGATGGATATTTGTGAACGGATCTATGTTTTGGAATATGGAAAAGTAATCGCTGAAGGGACACCAAGCGAAATTCAAAGTAATCCAAAAGTTATCGAAGCCTACCTAGGAGGTGCCTAGTTCATGTTAGAAATCAAAAATATCAAGGTTGCCTATGGGATGATCCAAGCCATCAAGGGCATTTCCTTTACCGTTAATGAAGGGGAAATTGTTTCTTTGATTGGGGCCAATGGGGCCGGAAAGTCAACCATTCTAAAGACGATTTCTGGACTCTTGAAACCGACTCAAGGGGAAATTCTCTACAATCATGAACCCTTACAAACCAAGTCCTGTGCCCAAATCGTTCAAGCTGGGGTCTCCCAAGTGCCTGAAGGCCGTCATGTCTTTAGCGGCATGTCCGTCAAGGAAAACTTACTGATGGGAGCTTATACCCGTAAGGACCGCGATAACTTAGCCAGCGATATGGAACGTTACTTTGATTATTTCCCAATTCTGAAAGAACGTTTCAACCAGGACGCGGCGACTTTATCTGGTGGGGAGCAACAGATGCTGGCCATGGCTCGGGCTCTTATGGCACGTCCCAAGCTCTTGCTCTTAGATGAACCTTCCATGGGTCTAGCGCCGATTTACATCCAACAAATTTTTGAAATTATTCAAACCATTAATAGTGAGTTGAATACCACCGTCTTACTGATCGAACAGAACGCTAAGGCGGCCTTAGAAATCTCTGACCACGCCCATGTCCTCGAAGTGGGTAAAATTACCGCTTCCGGAACCGGAAAAGAACTCCTGTCTTCTGAAGTGGTCCAAAAAGCTTACCTGGGAGCTTAAACCCTTCCTTAAATGAATAATAAAGACCTAGCATAAAACCCTTAGCCGCTGTGACAACCATCACAGTGACTAAGGGTTTTGTTTTATTCAAAAGCAGAACCAATGCTCATATTCTAGAGCCAAATTAAGGATTTCTTAATAAGAAAGCGCTTGCTAATTATATGTGATGCACTATATAATCTAATAGTACACATTATATATCTTAATAAGCCGTCTTATAAAAGGAGGAAGTCCAATGAAACAAGTGATTTATGCTTTTAACCAGGGGTCTGCCAAGATGCGTGATCTCTTGGGAGGCAAGGGGGCTAACCTGGCGGAAATGACCCGGCTAGGTTTTCCCGTTCCTAAGGGGTTTACCCTGACTACTGAGGCCTGCCTAGATTACTTAGCCCAGGAAGACAGTGAAGAATTAAGTGATCCCGTCATAGTGTCTATTGACCAAGCACTAGCTGACCTGGAAAGTGCTACTGAGAAGGCCTTTAATGATCCTGAAAACTTACTCTTGGTGTCGGTACGGTCTGGGGCCAGAGAATCTATGCCGGGGATGATGGATACCATTCTCAATGTGGGTCTCAACGACCGCAATGTGGAGAGCCTGGCCCAAATCACCCAAGATGAGCGCTTCGCTTATGACTGTTACCGCCGTCTCTTACAAATGTATGGCAATGTGGTCTACGGCTTAGACAGTCAACTCTTTGAAGAGCACTTAGCCCAAGAAAAAACCAAGGCCCAAGTTCGTTTTGACCATGAATTAAAAGTAGACCAATTGAAAGCATTAGTGGCCGCCTACAAAAAGGTTTACCAAGACCAACTAGGCTTTGACTTCCCCCAAGAGGTTAAGACGCAAATTTATGAAGCGGTCAAGGCTGTCTTCAAATCCTGGAACAACCACCGGGCCCGGGTCTATCGGGAGATGAACCATATCCCTCATGATCTGGGAACTGCCGTCAATATTCAGGAAATGGTCTTTGGTAATAGCGGTCAAGAGAGTGGGACTGGGGTTCTTTTCACCCGTAATCCTGCTACTGGGGAAAGCAAGCTTTTCGGTGAATACCTGGTCAATGCCCAAGGAGAAGATGTGGTGGCCGGTATCCGTACCCCAGCGGTTATTGAAGACTTGAAAGCAGAAATGCCTGAAATTTACCAAGAAATCCATGACCTGGCTAAACAATTGGAAGGCTACTACCACGACATGCAGGACATTGAATTTACTGTTGAAAAGGGTAAACTCTATTTCCTGCAAACCCGGAACGGAAAACGAACAGCTAAGGCTGCCGTTAAGATTGCTGTCGATATGGTGGAAGAGGGTCTGATCGATGAAAAAGAGGCCCTCTTACGAATTGAACCATCCATGATTGACCAATTGCTCCATCCTTCCTTTGATTCCCAAGCCCTGGCCCAGGCAGAGGCTTTCTCCAGCCTAGGTTTGGCAGCTAGTCCGGGAGCTGGCTCAGGACAAATTGTCTTCAGTGCCCAAAAGGCCAAAGAGTGGCAGGCCGCTGGCAAAAAAGTCATTCTGATGCGCAATGAAACCTCGCCAGAAGATATCGAAGGCATGTCTGCAGCAGAAGCCATCGTTACCGCCCATGGGGGAATGACCTCTCATGCTGCTGTGGTTGCTCGGGGGATGGGGAAGTGCTGTGTCAGTGGCTGTAGTGACTTGACCATTGATGAAGCGGCTAAGGTGGTTTATTATCCCGGTGGGCACTTGCAGGAAGGTGACACCATCTCAGTGGACGGTAGTCAAGGGAAACTCTATCTGGGAGAAATCCCTACCGCCCTGTCTAACACGGACGAAAACTACCAAAAAATGATGGACTGGGCGAGAAAATATAGCCGGCTCAAAGTGCGGATGAATGCTGAAACCCCTGAAGATATTCAAACCGGCTTTAGCTTTGGAGCGGATGGGATTGGTTTAGTCCGGACTGAGCACATGTTCTTTAAGACCGAGCGTTTGCGGGAGATCCGCCGCTTTATTCTCTCAGTTGATGAAGACCAACGTCAGGCTGCCCTGGAGAAGATCCGTGACTATCAGGTGGAAGACTTTACTAAGATTTTCCAACTGTCACAAGAGGCTCCAGCGGTGATTCGCTTGCTGGACCCACCTCTCCACGAATTTATGCCCAAGAGTGACCGGGAAGTGGCCGCAGTGGCGGCTGACCAAGGCATCAGTGAAGCAGAATTGCGGAGCCGGATGGTGCAACTGGCTGAAGTCAATCCTATGTTGGGACACCGGGGCTGCCGCTTAGCCATGACTTACCCTGAGCTCTATGACCGCCAAGTGGAAGCCATTATTTATGGAGCCATTGCTGCTAGAGCAGAGGGTCTAGACCCTCAAGTAGAGATCATGATTCCTTTGGTGAGTGTGGAGCCCGAGTTAGAGCGCTTACGCAAGCGCCTCAGCCAAGTCATTGACCGGCTCCTAGCCCAGGAAAATGTGACAATCGCTTACACAATTGGTACAATGATAGAGATTCCTAGAGCCTGTTTCATTGCCGATCAATTAGCCCAAGAGGCGGACTTCTTCAGTTTTGGGACCAATGATCTGACCCAAATGACCTATGGCTTTTCACGGGATGATGCCGGGAAATTCATTAACCAGTACCTAGAAGACGGCACCCTGGCACAAGATCCCTTCCAAACCATCGACCCAGAAGGGGTAGGCGCCCTAGTCGAAGTTGCGGTTGAAAAGGCCCGCCAGGCCAAAGCCGGGCTCAAGATTGGGGTTTGTGGGGAACTCGGTGGCGACCCCGCCTCAATTCACTTCTTTGACCAAGTGGGCTTGGACTATGTCTCCTGTTCGCCTTACCGGGTACCCCTGGCTCAATTAGCCGCCGCCCAATCCGCCATCAGGCAAGCAGAAGGAAGCCACTAGAGAAAACAGGATCAGGGGCTAAGTTCACTGGCAGAATAGAGGTAAGCTATGCAATTCACTGACCGACAAAAAGAAATCATTGCCATTGTCAAAGACCAAGAACCCATTAGTGGGGAGGCCATTGCCAAGCAATTTGGCCTGTCTAAATCGACCCTAAGAAGTGACTTGGCCTTACTGACTATGACTGGAATCTTGGATGCCCGTCCTAAAGTGGGCTACTTTTATACCGGCCTGGGTTTTGATCCCTTATTAGGTCAGAAATTGAGCGAGGTCAAGGTGGCAGAACTCATGGCCAGTCCAGTCAATATTTCAGCCAAGACCACGGTTTACGAGGCCATTACAGCCATGTTTCTCTATGATAATGGGTCTTTGTATGTGACCGATGAGGACCAACACCTCCAAGGCTTGGT
Source organism: Aerococcus loyolae (assembly GCF_002871915.2). Lineage (NCBI taxonomy): Bacteria > Bacillati > Bacillota > Bacilli > Lactobacillales > Aerococcaceae > Aerococcus > Aerococcus loyolae. The sequence continues at coordinate 98,486 of NZ_CP126958.1, forward strand.
TTCTAGAAAAGACTTATTGCGGTCCTTGGCGACTAAGAGTCAAAGTGAATCTCCTGCGGTGGCCTTGATCATGACCCGGATGCCCAACATTGTGGTCGTGGAAAAAGAGACCCTAGTCCTGGAAGCAGGGAAGCTCCTAGTAGACCATAAGGTAGATTCCCTACCGGTCGTCAATAACCGTGAGGACTACCAAGTTCTTGGTAAGATTACCAAAAGCCATTTAGTCGAATTTTTTGTTAATACCTTAGCGAGTGAGGGAGACTTATGACACAAGCCAAGCAAGTATTTTTTATCATATCGGACGCTGTCGGAGAAACGGCCCGGCAGGTGACCCGGGCGGCTTTAGCCCAATTCGCTCCCGACTTGAAGAGCGACCTGCGCCGCTATCCCTTTGTGAAGACCCAGGAGGAGTTAGGCGAAATTCTCCGTGATGCCCAGGCAGAAAAAGCGATTGTAGCAGCGACCTTTGTCAATGACGACTTGGACCGCTTTGCCCGCCAATATGCCAAAGAACATCAGCTCACCTATATTAACTTTCTCCATGAGCTGATCCAGGGGATTGGCCAAGCCACTGGCCTAAGTCCTAAGGAACAGGCTGGGGGCTTACGTAAGGTAGATGACGCTTACCTAGCCCGGATGTCAGCAGTGGAATTTGCCATTAAGTATGACGATGGGAACTATCCCAAGAAGGCCTTCGCCCAAGCGGATATTGTTATCTTGGGCGTGTCACGGTCATCCAAAACCCCATTGTCTCTCTATTTGGCTAACCGGGGCTATCGGGTGGCTAACTATCCCTTGATTCCAGAGGTTCGCTATCCAGAAGAACTCTACCAGCTTGACCCTAATAAGGTCTTTGGTCTAATGGCTTCACCCCAATACATTATGAATATTCGAAGCAACCGCTTGAAATATTTGGGACTCACATCAGATGCTAAGTATAGCCAGTTGGAACGGATTAAATATGAATTGGTGACGGCTAGTGACTTGTACCGGGAATTAGGCGCCCATGTCATTGACATTGAGTACAAGTCCATTGAAGAAAGTGGCGCCGAAATTATTGAATACCTCAAAGAAGAGCAATGAAGTTTAAAACATATTATCTAAGAAAAGGGACTGTGATCAAACACAGCCCCTTTTTAGATTCTTTAATTTTTACTATTTAATAAACAGCCTTTTTCTTGACGATTTTGATCTTCTTGGGAAATTAATGGGCTTAGGCTGGGGAAAATGATACAATTAAAGATAGATCAATAAGTCGTGGCTAAAAAGATCAACCACTCGACTTAAGAGGTGAAAGGGGAGGCCCGGTGGCGCGTAAAAGAAAGAAACGGCCTAGAGTAAGACTTAAAAAGCGCTTTTGGCCCAAGCAAAAAAGGCAGCAAGTGGCTGTGATGATCTTAGTGGCCCTCTCTTTACTTGGTTTGACCTACTGTGCCAATCACTACTTGCCTTATTTTAATTTTTCTGCCTACCAATGGAAGGATAAGAAAATGAGTGATCAAGAGGCGGCTTTTATCAACCAAATCGGTAATTATGCTACCCTCAATTACTCTAAGTCCCAAGTCCTACCTAGTGTAGTCATTGCTCAAGCCATTTTGGAATCGGACTTTGGCAAGAGCCAGTTGGCCAGCCAGTATGGGAATCTTTTTGGGCGTAAGGCAGGTGCAGGGGAACCCAGTGTGGCCCTGTCGACTCAGGAATATGGTCCCGGGGGCTGGGTAACCATTACCGATCACTTTAAGGTCTATCCTGATTGGCAGAGTGCGGTGATTGACCATGGCAATTTAATGGTTAATGGCACCGATTGGAACCCCGACCTTTACCTAGGTGTCAGACAAGCGCGTCATTACCGCCAGGCAACCAAGGCCCTGGCTGAGGCGGGTTATGCGACAGACCCAGGCTATGCGGACAAATTGAACCACTTAATTGAAAGTTACGGTCTCATGCAATTTGATCCCTAAGCAAAAAAAGAAATATATTTAGCTAATAATTTTTGGTATCATTAAAAGGAAATTTAACGTTTGCGAGGGAGGAAGCAAGAATGGCTAAGTCTATGAGTTATAAGGAGAAAGCTTATCGCTATTTGAAAGAACAAATTGATAATAACGTGTTGTTAGCAGGAACTCATTTAAAAGAAAATGATTTAGCTAAACAATTGGATATGTCGCGCACCCCCATTCGCAAGGCCCTAGACCAACTGGCCAAGGAAAAATATGTCCGGATTGAGCCCTATAAGGGGGCCGTGGTTTGTAAAAATACCCTTAATTCTAAGGCGATTGTGGAACGGCTCCAGTTTATTGAGCTCTTGGTGACGGCCCTCTTTAAGCAAATGGAAAATAAAGGAATCACGGTAAATACTAAGCAGTTAGACGAAATCGCCCACCATTTAAAGTGGGATAAGACCATTGACCAGATAAATGACTATTATGATGCTGAGGCCAAGCTCTTCCAGCTCTTGGTTTCTTATCATTCCAATGCTTACTTCCGCCGGGTAACCTTGGATACGGTCTTAAATCTGCATGAACTCTATATTAACGAAGCCAAGAAACGGGAAGAACGCTTCTTAGCGGAGTTAGAAGACATGCAGAACATCTATCCACCCTTTATCCAGGCCCTCAAAGACGGTGACTACCCACAGGCTAATAAGTATATCCGCATGTGGATTAATAAACTGATCTTGCAACAAATTAATTACTAAAAAACAGAAATAGGGAAGCTGAAAAAAATCAGCTTCTTTTTAAATTATAAATAATTTGTTAGAACCTGTTCCATCACACTTTATTAAAACCTGCTCGCTGACAAAAGTGAACTCCACTTCAGAAATATTAGGCAATCCTTTTCAAGGATTTCCGCCTATTTCTTCCAGTTGCTATAGCTGTTCGAAGCGGAGCGAGTTACAGATCTAGTATGCGTAGCGTTTCACTTTTTTGTCGTCAGCTCGCACTCTATTTAAACGTGCTCCGGGTGCAGATCGATCTCCACTTCACTAAATAGCAAGAAATTCTTTTCAAGAATTTTTTGCTATTTAGCTCCAGTGCTATCGATCTTTGGCGCGCCCGTCTCACTCTATATCTAAACTGTTTGATGGTGGGTTATAGAAGTGATAGACTATTAAAGAATATCAGAACGGAGGTTTGGTATGACCCATATTAATCAATTAATCGACGGTCTCAATCCACAACAAAAAGCAGCAGTTCAATATACAGAAGGCCCCCTCTTAATTATGGCTGGGGCGGGATCAGGTAAAACCCGGGTCCTCACCCACCGCATGGCCTACTTATTAGAAGAAAAAGCGGTCCGGCCTTGGAATATCCTGGCCATTACCTTTACCAATAAGGCCGCCAATGAAATGAAGGAACGGGTGAAAAACTTAGTCGGCGAAGCCGCAGATACCATGTGGGTAAGTACCTTCCACTCCATGTGTGTGCGGATTTTGCGCCGGGAAGCAGAAGCTATCGGTCTCTCTCGCTCCTTTACCATTGCTGATCCTGCTGAACAACAAAGTTTAATTAAACGGATCATGAAGGACCATAATCTCGATACCACGCAATTCAAACCTAAGATGATCTTAGGGAAAATTTCTGATGCCAAGAATAATCTCTTAGGGCCCAAGGAATACCGCCAAGAATATACCGGTTTTATTGAGAATATTGTCGCTGATCTCTATGAAGACTACCAAGCTGGTCTCCAAGCCGCCCAATCCTTGGACTTTGATGATTTGATTATGTTGACGGTCCGCTTATTTAAGGAACAACCAGAAATTCTTTCCTACTACCAACAAAAATTCCACTATATCCACGTGGACGAATACCAAGATACCAATGAAGCCCAATACCGCTTGGTCAAACTCTTAGCGGATTACTTCAAGAATATCTGTGTGGTGGGGGATGCTGACCAAAGTATCTACGGCTGGCGTGGAGCCAATATGGAGAACATCTTGAACTTTGAAAAGGACTACCCTCAAGCCAAGGTGATTCTCCTTGAACAGAATTACCGGTCCACTAAGACCATCCTCAAGGCGGCCAATGAAGTGATTCAAAATAATGTCCACCGCCAAGCCAAGAAACTCTGGACCGATAACCAGGACGGTGGCAAGATTAACTATTACCGGGCCCAAAACGAACAAGATGAGAGCCACTATGTCTTGGATAAGATCCGCCAAGCCACGACTGACAAGAACTACCAATACAAGGACATTGCCATCCTCTACCGGACCAATGCCCAATCACGGACCATGGAAGAAGCCCTGGTCAAGGCCAATATTCCTTACCGGATTGTCGGCGGACTCAAGTTCTACGACCGTAAGGAAATTAAGGACGTCCTGGCTTACTTGCGTCTCTTAACCAATCCCCAAGATAACCTGTCCTTCACCCGGATTATTAATGTTCCAAAACGGGGAATCGGGCCAGGGACCCTGGATAAGTTACGCCTCTTTGCTAGTGAGCACGGACTAACCCTCTTACAGGCCGCTCAAAAGGTAGACTATGCGCCCATTTCAGGAAAAGGGGCCAAGTCGCTCAAAAAGTTTGCGGACATGATGACTAATTTGCAAAAACAAAGAGAATTCCTCACTATCACTGACCTTACTGAAGAGGTCTTAGATAAGTCGGGTTATTTAGCCGACCTCAAGGCCCAAAAGACCTTGGAAGCGACCGCCCGGGTTGAAAATATTGAAGAATTCCTGTCTGTAACTCGAGCCTTTGACGAACGCTGGGAGAAGGAAGCCGACCAACGCCAAGCCCTGGCCGAAATTACCCAGACTGACCAAGCTGGAAATCCGGTTGAACCGGTGAATATCATGGAGGATTCTAGTCAAGATGACCAGGCTGGTGAAGTTTCGCTCTTGAGTCCTGAAGAATTAGATGCCGGACTCGGTCAAACAGCCTTGCTGGGCTTAGATCCGGGTGCGGATGCTAGTGATGATGCCCTCTTGGCCTTTATTACCGACCTCTCCCTAGTTTCTGACTTGGATGATAGTGAGTCCAATGAAGAAGAGGGTCAAGTCAACCTCATGACCCTCCACGCCGCTAAGGGGCTGGAGTTTCCCATTGTCTTTATCATCGGTATGGAAGAGGGGATCTTCCCTCTTTCCCGGGCCAGTGAGGACGATGAAGAATTAGAAGAAGAGCGCCGCCTGGCCTATGTGGGGATTACCCGGGCAGAAGAGGAGCTCTATCTTACTAACAGTTATTCTCGTATGCTTTACGGCCAACATAAGAGCCATCCAGAATCACGTTTTATCACTGAGATTGACGATGAACTCTTAGCTAAGGAAGACCATAGCCCGCTCTCAATGGGGAGCTTCTCTTCCAGCCGGCCGGCCTACTATAATCGCAGAAGCCGGCTTTCCAAGTCTGCGGTCAAAGCCCAAGAAAAACGTTCTATTTTTGCTAAGGGACCCAGCCAGTCTCAAGGCAAGAGCAGTGAAGAAGTAGAATGGCAGGTGGGTGATAAGGCCCGCCATAAGGTTTGGGGAGTAGGCACCGTGGTCAAGGTGACTGGCAGTGACAATGACCAAGAATTAGATATCGCTTTTAAGGGGCAGGGGATTAAGCGCTTGTTAGCGGCCTTTGCACCCATTAGTAAAGAAGATTAGGAGGTTTTGCTGTGACAAAAGAAGAGCAAGCTCAGGAAAATAGCCAAGGGGTCCAGGAAAGAATGGCAGAACTGGTTGACCAGTTAAACCACTATGCCCATGAGTACTATGTCTTAGACCAACCCAGTGTCAGTGATGACCTCTATGACAAGACCTACCGCCAACTCGAAGAACTGGAAGCCAGCCATCCTGACTTGATTCAAAGCGACTCCCCCACGCAAAGGGTTGGGGATGTCTTAAATGAAAAGTTTGATAAGGTTCACTTTGACCATCCCATGCTGTCCTTGGGCGATGTCTTTAGCCAGGAAGAATTAATGGCCTGGGTAGACGGGGTCCAAAAGGAATTTGGAGCAGATACTGAATTTGTCTGCGAGATGAAAATTGATGGTCTGTCTGTTTCTCTCCTCTACCAAGACGGCCGTTTGGTTAGGGGGGCGACCCGGGGTGACGGTAATACGGGAGAAAATATTACCAATAACATAAAAACCATCTCCTCCATTCCCCTCCGCTTACAAGAACCCTTAAGTGTGGAAGTCCGGGGAGAAATTTATATGCCCAAGGCCTCCTTTGCCAAATTGAATGAAGAACGGGAAGCTGCCGGGCTGGCGACTTTTGCTAATCCGCGTAACTCAGCTGCGGGTTCGGTTCGTCAATTAGACCCCAAAGTGACTGCCAAGAGAAACTTGAACGTCTTTCTCTATACTGGCGTCCTACCCGCCGAGGCTGGGATCAATAGCCAAGCGGAACTGTTGACCAGCTATCCTCAGTGGGGCCTTCGAGTGAACCCAGAATTTAAGTTGACCCACAGTAAGGAAGAAATTTGGGACTATGTCGAACACGTTAGTCAGGTCCGCCATGACCTGGCCTATGATATTGACGGGATTGTGATTAAGGTCAATGATTTTGACCAACAGGAAGAATTAGGCTATACCGTCAAGGCCCCACGCTGGGCCATTGCCTATAAGTTCCCCGCTGAACAAGCCGAGACCATCATCCGTGATATTGAATGGACAGTAGGGCGGACCGGGGTAGTCACCCCTACTGCCGTCATGGATCCGGTTCTAGTCGCAGGATCGACCGTGCAACGGGCTTCCCTCCATAATATGGACTTGATCCAAGCTAAGGATATCCGCCTTAACGACACCGTGATGATCCATAAGGCCGGGGATATTATCCCTGAAGTGGTTAGCGTGGTGACGGAAGACCGGGATGTTGATAGCCAGCCCTATCCAGAACCTGAGACCTGTCCAATCTGTCACAGTGACCTAGTCCACTTAGAAGATGAGGTGGCTCTCCGCTGTGTCAATCCCGCCTGTCCGGCCCAGGCCAAGGAGAAACTCTTCCACTTTGTTTCTCGTAATGCCATGGATATTACCGGGGTGGGGCCAGCAGTTATTACCCAATTGTACGAGAAGGGCTATGTCAAAGACCCCAGTGACCTCTACCAATTAGACGAAGATACCTTACTGACCTTAGACAAGGTTAAGGAAAAGTCGGCCCAAAACATCCTCCAAGCCATCGATCAGAGCCGGGAGAATTCCTTGGAACGGCTTCTCTTTGGCTTAGGTATCCGCCATGTGGGTGTTAAGGCGGCGCGTGACATTGCTATGACCTTTGGCTCTATGGAAGCCCTCCAAGCCGCTGAACGGGAGTCTATTTCAGCCATTGATGGGATTGGTGAAATCATTGCCGACAGTGTGGTGGAGTACTTTGCTAACGATGAAGTGACCGCCCTAGTCAACCGCCTGAGTGAGCGGGGGGTTAATATGACCTACCTCGGCGCTAGCCCGCAAACTTTGGCCAATGTGGACTCCTTCTGGCAAGGAAAAACCGTGGTCTTAACCGGTAAACTGACTCACTATAGCCGCCAAGAAGCCAAGGCCCTCATTGAAGCTCAGGGCGGAAAAGTTACCGGTTCAGTCTCTAAGAATACCGATGTGGTTGTGGCTGGAGAAGATGCCGGTAGTAAATTGACCAAGGCCCAAAACTTAGATATTTTAATTTTTGATGAAGAAGAGATGTTGAGTCACCTAGAAGATGCTTAGTCACTTGATTTCGTGTTAGAATAGTATGGACTCTACAGATATCGTGATAAAGGAGAGCATACCGTGAAAAAACGCATCCAACATATGATCGTGCTTGGCTTAGCGTCACTGAGCCTGTTAGTAGCTTGTGGGAGGGACGCCCAACCCAAATCAACCGCTGGGCAAACCCAAACCACGGAAGAATCAAGTAGTGAAGAGGAAGAAAGTGGTAAGAAGAATACCCTTACCGAGGCTTACTATCCTGCCGCTATCAAAGATGGCAGCTATCCCTTAAGTAACAGCCGGGGGACCCTGTCTAGTCGGACCAGCCAGGCCAACCTGGAAAATATGGAACGGGGCCTCTATGAATTAATGAAGAATGCCTATCCGACCGATGAGTATTCCTTGGCGGAAGGTCAAGTCCTATCCAAAGATAAGATCACTTCCTGGCTCAAGCCCAAGTCAAATGACAATCCTGAAGGGCTCAACCCTGAAGCCAGCGCCGCGAGCGACCGCGATCAATTCCAACCCCGTTATTTGAATTCCATCTTGGAATACAATTTAATGCAAGAAAATGGGGATGACTATGACTTGAAAGTCATTAGTCTCGGTCTGGCCATGAATGCCGAAGACCGCTTCCAAAACAAGGATAGCGAAGAAACCATAGAAATTAGCCGCGACCAAGCCCTCCAAGAAGGCAAGGCCATGGCCCAAACTATCGTGGAGCGTATCCGCCAAGAAGGCAAATACGGCCAAACCCCGATTCAAATCGCCCTTTTTTATAACGATAAGCAAAACAGTCTCGGGGGCGGGGCTTATATGGCAGAAGCCATTGCTGAACCAGGAGCAGGACTAGGTAAGTGGAAGCAATATAACCGCCAATACGTGGTCTACGGGGTCGACCAAGCCCCACGCGAGGAAGATAATACCTCATTCAGCCGCTTCCGTGGTGAAATCGAATCCTTCTTCCCTGAATTGAGCGGGATTGTGGGTGTCGGTCAATACGATAACGGCAAGCTCAATGGGATTGACTTCCATATCAACACCCCATTTGACGGCTATACCGAAAACATCGCTCTGGTCCAACACGTCATCGCTAGCCTGGACGCCATCTATCCCAAAGACGTGCAAATGCAGGTAACCGTTGAAGGCCCAAGCCGAATGACCGCCAACATCACCCGCCTGTCTGGCCAAGGCAAATTCCAATACACCGTTTATTAAGAAAGAGTGCGACAAGCGCATCCACCCTTAATTTGTGAGATTTTTTTACAAGAATAAGTAAGTCAGTAAAAATGCCCTAAGAACTTATGTTAAAATAGAACAGTAAATATTTTGAAAAAGAAAAAAGGAGGCCATTATGTCTATCAGCGAACAAGACTTTAAACACGTGGCACAACTTGCAAAACTATCCTTTTCTGACGAAGAGGTAGGTCCCATGAACGACCGCTTTACTGAAATCCTCGACATGGTTGAACAACTCTCTGAAGTGGATACTGAAGGGGTTGAAGTCATGACCCACGGTATCAACCTAAAAAATATTATGCGCGATGATAAACCTGAAGCAGGTACCGATCGTGACTTAATGTTAAAAAATGCGCCAACCAAACGGGATGGCTTTATCGTCGTACCAGCCAGTTTTGATGAAAGTGAGGATTAATCCATATGAGTCGATTTGATGAAAGCATTAAAGGCTTAAACCAACAATTGGTCGATGGAGAAATCACTGCCGTTGAATTGGTACAGTCTACCATTGACCGTATTAAGGAACTCGATGAAACTTACAAGGCCTTTCTTTGCTTAGATGAAGAAGGCGCTCTTGCAGCCGCAAAAGCCAGTGATGAAAAAGGCTATTCCACTGACCGTCCCCTACAAGGGATTCCAGTCGGGATTAAGGACAACATCATTACTGAAGGGATTGAAACGACCGCTTCTTCCCGTATTTTGGAAGGCTTCGTCCCCGTTTACCAATCCGCTGTGGTGGAAGCCTTAGAAGCCGCTGGTGCTATTACTATTGGTAAGTTAAACTTGGACGAATTTGCTATGGGGTCTTCTACAGAAACTTCTTACTTTGGACCAAGTAAAAACCCTTGGGACACCAGCCGGGTACCAGGTGGTTCTTCCGGTGGATCTGCAGCTGCTGTAGCCTCTGGTGAAGTTGTCGCTTCCCTAGGTTCTGACACCGGTGGTTCTATCCGCCAACCAGCCGCCTATAACGGGATTGTGGGGATGAAACCTACTTATGGTCGGGTATCACGCTGGGGCTTAATTGCCTTCGGGTCTTCCTTAGACCAAATTGGGCCAATGACTAGAACCGTTGAAGATAACGCCTTGGTACTTAACGCCATTGCCGGCCACGACCACCGTGACTCCACTACAGCTGACATTGAAGTGCCTGACTTCACCGCCCAATTAGGTGACAGTATTGAAGGTTTACGGATCGCTGTTCCTGAAGAATTCTTCACTAACGGAATTGAAGCCGACGTCCAAGACCGCGTAGAAAAAGCCATTGACCAACTTGAATCCATGGGAGCTATCGTGGAAAAAGTCCACTTCCCACTCTTAAAATACGGGATTCCAGTTTACTACATTGTGGCTTCTTCAGAAGCTTCTTCCAACTTGCAACGTTTTGACGGGGTTCGCTATGGCTACCGCGCTGACGACATCCAAGACCTGGAAGACCTTTATGTACGCAGCCGTTCAGAAGGTTTTGGTGACGAAGTGAAAATGCGGATTATGTTAGGGACCTTCTCCCTATCATCCGGTTACTATGACGCTTACTTCAAGAAAGCCGGTAAGGTCCGTACCATGATCCGTCAAGAATTTGAAGAACTCTTTGAAAAATATGATGTTGTTGCTGGTCCAGTAACCACCTCAACCGCCTTCAAATTCGGTGAAAAATCCGACGACCCAATCGAAATGTACTTAGCTGACCTCTTAACCGTTCCTGTGAACTTGGCCGGCCTACCAAGTATTTCGGTGCCTTGTGGGTTTGACAGCGATAACTTACCAATTGGTCTACAATTAATTGGTAACTACTTCGATGAAGCGACCTTGTACAAGACCGCTTATGCCTACGAACAAGCTACCGACCACCATACCAAACATCCAGAGTAGAAGGGAGATTATTACATGAATTATGAATCAGTTATTGGCTTAGAGATCCACGTGGAATTAAAAACTCAATCCAAAGTTTTCTCCCCAACACCCACCAGTTTTGGTGCCGATCCTAATACCCAAACCAACGTTATTGACTGGGGTTACCCTGGTGTCCTACCAGTAACCAACCACCACGCCGTTGAATTTGGCTTACGGGCTGCTTTGGCTTTGAACTGTGAAGTGAACCCGGTCCAAAGCTTTGACCGGAAGAATTACTTCTATCCTGACAACCCTAAGGCCTACCAAATTACCCAATTAGACCGTCCTTTAGGGGAACACGGCTATGTGGATATTGAACTCGAAAACGGGGAAACCAAACGTATCCGCATTGAACGTATCCACTTAGAAGAAGACGCTGGGAAGAGTATCCACGATGAAGGCGATACCTTAGTGGACTTAAACCGCCAAGGAACTCCTTTAGTAGAAATTGTTTCTGAAGCTGACATGCGTTCACCAGAAGAAGCCTACGCTTACCTGGAAAAAATCCGCGAAACCATGATGTTTATCGATGTTTCTGACGTGAAGATGGAAGAAGGGTCCATGCGTTGTGACGCCAACATCTCCTTGCGCCCTTATGGCCAAGAAGAATTCGGGACCAAAACCGAAATTAAGAACCTTAACTCCTTCTCCAACGTCCGTCGCGGTTTAGCTTACGAAGAGAAACGTCAAGCCCAAGTCTTAAACCGTGGTGACCGGGTCGTTCAATCCACCCTCCGTTGGGACAAGGATAACCAAAAAACCGTCCTCATGCGGGTGAAAGAAGGGGAAGCCGACTACCGTTACTTCCCAGAACCTGACCTTCCTGAATTTACCGTTAGTGAAGAATGGTTGGACGAAATTAGAAAATCTATCCCAGAAATGCCAGCTGAACGTCGGAAACGCTATGTGGAAGAATACGACCTCCCAGACTATGATGCTATGGTCTTAACCCAAACCCTAGTCATGTCCGACTTCTTTGATGAAGCGGTTAAACTGGGTGGCGATCCTAAGCAAGTCTCCAACTGGTTGATGGGTGAAGTGTCCGCCTACATGAATGACAATGAAAAGACCTTAGATGAAATCGGACTAACTCCAGAGAACTTGACCGAAATGATCGACTTGATTGCCAATGGAACCATTTCTTCAAAAATTGGTAAGAAAGTCTTCAAGCACTTGGCCGAAAATGGCGGCTCTGCTAAGGAATATGTGGAAAAAGAAGGTCTGGTTCAAATTTCTGACCCAGAAACCTTGCTACCAATGATTAACGAAGTCATTGATAATAACCCACAATCCCTCGAAGACTACCGGGCTGGTAAGAAGAAAGCCATGGGTTACTTAGTTGGCCAATTGATGAAACAGACCAAGGGTCAAGCTAACCCACAAGTCTTAAACAAACTCTTAAAACAAGAATTAGATAAACGTTAATGTACTTTATCGATAGCTAACAACAATGCCACATCCGCTTGGGTGTGGCATTTTTTGACGAATTCTTTGCCTTTGTTCCTAGGAAAGACGCAATAAAAGACAGACTAGAACAAATATTGTTTATTTACTGTCAACTTAAGCTAAAAAATTGGTTTCTTAGTATTATTTGGGGTATTATTAGGGCTAATTATACAGTAGGATCACTGTAGCTTTAATATAAATAAAAAAAGAATTTAATTATGCTTTTAAGATGTTAATATATAGTTTAACTAAATTAACTTATATCATTAGTGTAATATTGTATAAGTTAAAGTCTTCGATTGCATGGAGGAGAACAATGGAGAAGAATTATAGATATGCGATAAGAAAAACTACCTTGGGGGTGGGAAGTGTCGCCATTGCTGCCTTCTTAGCTGGTCAAGGCCAAGAAGTGCAAGCTGCAGAACAGCCTAGCCAGCCAAGTTCGGCCCTAGCTGTTGACGCGGTGAACCCAGCTGACCAAGCTGGCTTCTACGCCGCAGAAGGGACACCAGTTAACACCGACCAACCCGCATCCGGTGAAGACGCCAAAATATCCGGCCTTCCTGCCGACACTGTCAACGGTCCGATAGTAGCGGCTAACCCAGACAACCCAAATTACTCAGAAAATGAGAAGAATGTGGGCCACTATAGACAGTCGGAATTGGCGAATAATGGGATTTCCTATTCTGCTACGGAAACAGAAGGTAAGACTGAAGGGGTGACACATAAGGTACTAAATCCATCAGCAAATACCCCTGATGATAAGAAAAAAGATTATGGGATTGATATTTCGATTGACCGGAATGACTCTGAAAGAACCTATAACTTGATAGGAATCACTGATTCTAAGAAAGGTGTACCTATAAGACCGAAAGTAAAACCATATGAAGAAGTAGGGCAGCCTACTCATATCAATGGTAAGAGTACTAATTTCACCCCTACTACAACTGTAAATATTACAACAGGTAGACAGAGAGCATTAAATTCAACATTTAATGAAGATGATCTTAAATATATAAATAACCATAACAATAAAGAAACTACCTTCTCTTTTAGGGATAAATATACTAAAGATAACCAAAATGGGACTAAATTTTTAGAGGGTGGAAACTTTGCTGTTACTTTTGGTGTCAACCCCTATCCAAATGAAAACGCCAACTTATCTATTATAAAGGTGGCTGGAGACACTAATGTCAATCGTGTTGCCGTCAAAGAAGGTTATGTTAAGACTGGAGCTCATATTGAAAATCTCGACCCTGCTGACTATGATCGAGTAGTGGGACAAGTTTACCATCCTGATGGATCTATTGTTCCTCAAGCTAATGCCTTTATCATCACACCTAAGAATATCGAGGAAATGAAAGGTAAACTCGGTAACGATATTCAACTAGGTCAGATTATCTTTGCAATGCCTAAGGGTGCTTTGGAAGGTTCGAAAGATCCCGACAGTCCAGATTATTCCATCTTTAATACGGATAAATTTAAGGGTATTCAAAGTTTACAAGCGCGTTTCTTTGCCCGCCCACGAACAAAGGAAGAATTTGTTGGTGTTGTAAATGCAAAGAATGATGAAAATGGAACTCCTTATGATGATGAGTGGGCCTACAAATACGTCGAAACCGGTGCAGGCACTCAAACCCTCAACCACAATGGTCAGGAAGTTATTGCCGATAAGCAAGGCATCGCGCGTTATGACAACTACAATGATTTAGGTTCGATCACCATCAACCTAGACGATACCCGTTACTACGACCAAAAATTCAACCAAGGTTTTGAAAAGAAAACCGATAAAGTAACTCCAATCCGTCCAGGACAAGATAAGGTTATTTTTATCACCGACCAGGACATGGACCCTGCCATCGAACCTAACCGCAAAACTTATGAAGAAATGAATGTGGCCGGTAACAAGAAATTTGCAACCGGGGTCATTGACCCAGACTTCGTCAAAAAAGCTGAAGAAAAAGGCTGGAAGGTAGAATCTACCCCTGGTGATATTTCTAAGCTCAAGGTCACAGCTCCAGCAGACGCCAAAGCTGGGGAATTTATTCCCATTTTAATTACCTATACTTATACCAACGGATCAACCGACCTCCAATGGTTCCATTTTGTGGTCCAAGATTCTAACAATAACAAGCCAGAATATCATGCGGAAGTGGGTTATCAGGGAGATAACTTAACCAATATCCCAGAAATTCCTCAAGATTCTAAGAAATTAGATCCTAAAACCTTTGAACTCGTACCTCAAACAGGCGGTTACAAGGACGACCATGGCAATGTCTGGCATGGTGTTAAAATTGATCCACAAACTGGTGCGGTAACCGCCACTGTGCCAACCGATGCCAACATTATCGGTGGCGAGAATGTCTATATTCCGGTTAAGGTCAACTATACTGATCCTAAATCTGGTCAACACAAGGAAGAATTTGTCAAAGCCCAATTCATCGCCCGTCCAAAATATAAGACGACCGTAACTGATACCGACGACAAGTTAATTCCTTATGAAACTAAGGAGGTTATCGACGAGACTCTGCCTGCAGGGACCATCCAAGTGGTGACCCCAGGTAAGGTCGGTAAGGAACGGACTATCTTCGAACAAGATGTCATCAACGGCCAAAAAGGTTTAATTGACCCAGCGACTGGCCAATTCACGGCCGGTGACCAACTCTTCAGAAAACGGACGGAAACCATTGAGGAGAAACAAGACCGTTTGGTGAAGGTTGGGACTAAGCCCGTTGAAGAAACCGTGACGATTCCTCGACCTGTTGAAGTTGAAGTGGATCCAAACATGGAACCGACTGCTGAACCGGTCGTTGTGGAAGAAGGCCAAGACGGTGTAGTTACCGTGAAGACAACCAGAGACCCTCAAACTGGTGCGGTCAACATCACGAAGGCTACCACGACTCCAGCTCGGCCTAAGAAAGTCAAAGTCGGCACCAAGACCACTGGCACCGTTGTCGATAACGACGAGATTCCATTCAAATACACAGTGGAATTCGATCCGGACTTTTACAAGAACTACCCTGACGCGACCGAAAATTACAAGGTCGTGACCCCAGGACAAGCGGGTTCTAACAAGAAGACCTGGACCATTGAAAACTCTAAGGTTGTAGGTGACCCTGCTGTGGAAACGGTGGCTCCAGTCAATGCGGTGATCAAGGTGGGCCAAAAAGACTACACGGGTAGCTTTGAAACGGTGGACAAGGATCTGATTCCTTATGAAACCGAATATATTGTCGATAACACCCTTGAACCCGGTAAGGAAGTAGTGGAAAATCCAGGTGAACTCGGTGAGAAGACCACCACAACTACCCACACCATCCAAAATGGTCAAGTGATCGCTTCGACACCAGGACAAAGTACCCAAACAAAAGATCCTGTTAAGCGTGTCGTTCGCATCGGGGCTAAGTCTAGCGGTAGCTACCAAGTGACGGAGCCAATTTCATTCCAAGTAGAAGTCAAGAAGGACCCAAGCTTGAAGAAGGGCGAATACAAGGTAGAAACCCCAGGTAAGCCAGGCAGTCAAACCAAGACCCTGACCATCGAAAACTCTCAAGTGACCGCTACTTCTGAGCCAACCATTAATGAGCAAGCTACTAATGCGGTTGTTTTAGTGGGCGACCAAGACTTTACCGGCGAAGTGAGCCACGATGTCACTGAAAAAGTGCCATTCCCAGTCAAGATTGTTGAAGACCCAACCTTGGACAAGGGCACTTACCATGTCGACCAAGAAGGGGTTCCAGGATCTAAGACCACGACCTATACCCAAGCCATCAAGAATGGGGTAGCGGATGGCGCCCTGACTTCAACTGTCAAAGCCGAAAGCGCGCCTCAAGAACACATCATCCGGGTCGGCACCAAGCCTTTAACTGGCTCTACCACTGTGACGACCACCAACCAAAAACCATTCGACGTGGAAATCGAATACGATAATACCAAGCCAGCTGGTACGGTAGAAGTCGTGCCAAATACAGGTGTCCCTGGTGAAGAAACCAAGACTACTCCAGTAACTGCTGCGGATGGCACGGTGACCCCAGGAACCACCACCACGACCGAAACCAAGGCTCCAGTCAATAAGAAGATTATTGTGGGCACCCAAGGCTATAACGGGGAATTCAGCCACGAATACACCAATATCGTGCCTTTTGAAACCGAAGTTGAAGTGGACCCAAGTCTGGCTCCAAATGCAGTGGTTGAAGTTCAAAAAGGCCAGTTAGGCGAAACGACCACCAAGGTAAGTCAAACCATCACCAATGGCGTTCCTGGTGAGAAAGTGGTTTCTGATCCGGTTCAAACTAAGACACCGGTCAACCGCAAGATCAAAGTGGGGGCTAAGACAGAAGGTGTCCATACTTACACCGAAGAACTGCCATTTAGCTACACGGTAGAATACGACCCAGCTATCCAAGCCGGCAAGTATGAAATCGTGACTCCAGGCGCAGTGGGTTCACGGACCACCGAATGGCCAATTACCAACTCTGTGGTCGGCCAAGGCAAGGTGACTCAAGAAATCCCTGCCACCAACGCTTTAATCAAGGTCGGCAACAAGGACTTCACCGGTCAAGTGACCCATACCGAAACGGTACCAGTACCGAATACGGTGGAAATCCGCTACAACCCCAACGTCAAAGCTGGCGAGACCAAGGTCCTTGAAGCAGGCAAGCCAGGTTCTGTTGATGTCACCTACAGCCAAGCCATCAAGAATGGCCAAGCGGACGGGGACTTGGTGAAGACGGAAGCCAACCGCGTGGACCCAGTTAACCGGGTCATCGAAGTCGGCACCCAGCCAGTTTCTGGCACGGAAACCCCAATCCAACAAGATGTTCCGGTTGAAGTAGAATATGTTTATGACAACACCAAGGACAAGGGCTTTATTGAAGCCGGTCAGGTCACTCCTGGCACGACCCAAAGCAAGGTCGTTTCCAAGGTAGTTGACGGCCAAGTGGTCAACACGGTTGAAAATGTGGTGACTCCAGCCAAGCAACAAATCATCGTTGGGACCAAGGATTACACTGGAAACTTTGAATACAAGGATACCGACGTGATTCCAAACCATACCCAAGTGACCATCAACCCGAACTTGGCACCAAATGAAATCAAGGTGGTTGAGGCAGGTAATACTGGTCTCAAGGAACGGACGGTTAGCCAATCCTTCACTAATGGCAAACTGGGCGAACAAGTCGTCGGTGACTACACCACAGTCAAAGAACCGAAAGACCGCGTGATCGAAATCGGCGCGAAAACGACTGGATCATTCAAGGATACTGATACCATCCCATTCGAAGTGGAAGTCAAGTATGATCCAACCCTCAAGAAGGGCGAGTGGAAGTACGCTACAGTAGACGGGCTAGAACAAAGAGGGGTAGCCGGTGAAAAGGAAAGAACCCTTACCATTGAAAACTCTCAAGTAACCAATATCTCAGACTTCACCACCACTAAGGTCCCTCAAAAGGCAGTCATCTTAGTAGGTAATGAAGATCTGACCGGAAACTTCACCACAGTCGACAAAGACCCAATCCCATTCGAAGTGGAAGTCAAAGTCGATCCAAGCCTGGCCCCAGGAAAAGAAGTTGTTGACCAAGAAGGGGTTCCGGGTGAAGAAGAAACTCCAACCACTCATCAAATTGTCAACGGTCAAGTGACCGCATCGATGCCAGGTGAGACCAAGCAAACCAAGGCACCAGTCAAGAAGATTGTCCGCCTTGGAGCCAAGACCGATGGCACCTACACCCACAAGGACGCTCTCCCATTCGAAGTCGAAGTGCGGAAGGCTCCTGACCTCAAGAAGGGCCAAACCAGAGTCCTTCAAGAGGGTCAACCCGGTGAACAAACCACCACGGTAACCATCGAAAACTCTCAAGTGGTCGGCTCACCAAGCACGACCATTACCAAGGCACCGGTCAAACATATTATTGAAGTCGGTGACCAAGACTTTACTGGAGAAGTTTCCCATAATGTCACTGAGACATTGCCATTCAAGGTGGAAATCCAAGAAGATCCAAACCTCCCACTCTTTGAAATCCAAGAAGTTCAAAAAGGTGAAAATGGATCCAAGACCACCAAGTACAGTCAATCTATTAAGAATGGGGCAGCTGACGGCCAACTGAAAACGGAAGAAATTGCCCGCATCGAACCCAAGACCCATATCATCAAGGTCGGCACCAAGGCTCCGGAAAATGCTGAAACGAGAGTCAAGGAAGTCCCAGCCGAGATTGAATACGTCTACGACAATACTAAGGACAAGGGCATAGTTGAGAAAGGGGCCTACACCCCAGGTAAGGTGGAAACCAAGATTAAGAACATCTTCAACCCACAAACCGGTCAAATCGAAACCACAACCGAAGAAGTGGTGACTCCAGCCAAACAAGTGATTGTTGTTGGGGCTAAAGACTTTACCGGCGACTACAAGTTCTCCAATACTTGCCCAGTGCCATTCCCAGTTGAAATCAGAGAAAATCCTGATTTACCAGCGGGAACCTCGAAGACCGTCCAAGCAGGCGTTCCAGGTTCTAAGACCACGGACTATACTCAAGCTCTCAAGAACGGCCAAGCGGAAGGGGCACCCGTCAGCCAAGACGGCGCTTATACCGCACCAAAAGCTCACATTATCGAAGTGGGTACTAAGCCAGTCGCAGGCAACACCCATGAAAGCAACAAGGATGTTCCAGTTGAGACCATCTTTGAATATGATCCAAATCTGAACAAGGGCAAGGTAGAAACTGTCCAAGTTGTTCCAGGTCATGTGACCACCAAACTGGTCAACAAAGTGGTTAACGGTCAAGTGGTGACTGAAGAAGTGCCGGTAGTAACCCCAGCCAAACATATTGTTAAGGTAGGGACCAAGGACTTTACCGGAAGCTTTACCACAGTAGACAAGAATCCTGTGCCATTTGAAGTGGAATACAAGCTGGATCCAAGTCTGGCCCCAGGGACAGAAGTTGTGGACCAAGAAGGGGTTGTCGGGGAAGAAGAAACCCCAACTACCCATACCATTGTCAATGGTCAAGTGACCGAGTCTACTCCTGGTCAAACCACTCAAACCAAGGCGCCAGTCAAGAAAATTGTCCGCATTGGTGCCAAGACTGACGGAAGCTACACCCATACGGAAGAAATTCCATTCCAGGTGAAAGTAGAAGTTGATCCAAGCTTGCCTAAGGGTGAATACAAGGTGGAAACCCCTGGCCAAGTGGGTCAAAAGACCACTACCGTAACGATTGAGAATTCTCAATTTGTCGGCAGTCCAAATGTTGTCGTGACCAAAGAACCGGTGACCGAGATCATTAAGCTGGGTGGCAAAGACTTTACTGGTCAAGTCAGCCATACGGAACACTTCGAGACCGCCTTTAAGGTGATTGTTCGCCGCAATGAGAACTTGAAACCAGGTCAAGTGAAGACCGTTCAAGAAGGGGTTAAGGGCTCTTATGATGTCACCTTCACCCAAAAGATTAAGAACGGCCAAGCTGACGGACCCCTCCAAGCAGACCGTCATAATGAAGTCGCAGCTCTTGATCATATCATTGAAGTGGGACCGGATTGCCCAATCTGCCCAGTTCCTGGTCAACCAGATCAACCTGGCCAAGACAAACCAAATACCGACAAGCCAAATGAGGACAAACCTGGCGATAACACCACACCAGGTGGACACACTCCAGAGGAAGGCAATCCTGAAAAACCGCAACCAGGAGATCCAACTCCAGGAAGTGATCAACCGGAAAATCCATCCTCAAGTGACAAAATACCTGGCAATAATACGCCAGACGGTCAAACATCAGAAGAGCCTCAACCAGGAGACAAGAAACCCGGTCAAGGAACTTCTGACCCCGATAGACCGGGCGGATCAAGCTCCAATGGTCGAGTTCCAGAAAAACATCCATCCGATGACAATACACCAGGAAATCCTACCCCAGGAGCCGAGATTCCAGAGGAAAATATCTCAAAAGATAAAGATTCAGAGGGAGATTCCTCAACAGATAAGCAGCCAGCAGGCACTGTTCAAAGTGATCAACCGGTAGGTGAAGATCCAGCTCTTGACCCAGCCTCATCTGCTAGCCTCAGTCCAGCTAGTCATAAGACCAGCTCGACACCAAGCCACCAATCAGTGCAAGTGGCTTCGGTCTTACCGCAAACTGGCGCGGTTGCTTCTGTAACAGGAGTCGGTTTATCCCTACTCCTAGCAGGATTAGGCTGCCTCGGTCTCGACCGTAAGAAGAAAAAATAAGCCTTATATAAAAACCGCAAACTTTTAGAAGCGATTTTTAGCCGAAGTGTATAGCTTCGGCTTTTTTCTTGGCCTTAGCTGAAAAATCACAAAATTTAGAAACATTTGCCTAATTAATTCATAGCTTTTTCACAAATGGTCGTTATGATAAAGACAGTCCAAATAAATTTCTTTATATTTTTCTCCCAGCGAGCTTTCAAGCGAAAGCTCGTTTTTTTGTTGGGAAATTTATTAAGAGGTAAAAATTTTTACTAAAACATGTGAAAATTTACAAAAACTATACTTTGAATTGACGGTATTTTTATATAAGTATGAGATCCTTTAGGTGTAAGAGTAATTAAACAAACAGCCTACAAGGAGGATAAAATGAGTATCAAAAAATGGCTATTGAGTGGTTTAAGTGTATTAACCGCTTTTGGTTTGGCAGCTTGTGGTAATGAAGGTGGAGAGAGTGGGGATTCAGCTGAGGCAGGTAATCATATTGATACTTTATCAGTAGAATTCGTTCCTTCCCGTGACCCTGAAGAAATTATTACGGTCACTGATCCTTTGAAAGACATTTTGAAGGAAGAATTAGAAAAACAAGGGTTTACTGTTGATAATGTCGACATCAACGTGGGAACCAGTTATGAAGCGACCGGTGAAGCTTTAGAGGCTGGAACGACTGACGTTGGTTTTATTCCTGGTGGGACCTATGTGCTTTATGAAGAAGGTATCGAACCGATCTTAACCGCAACTCGTGGCGGACTTTCGGTTACTGGGGAAAATCCTCAAGACTGGAATAAAGAACCGGTAACCAAAGTAGACGACCAAGTGACTTACTATCACGGCCTAATCTTAGCGGGACCAAGTGAAAAAGGTCAAGAATTAGCCGAAAAGGTAAATAATGGCGAAGAACTTAACTGGGAAGACCTTAATTCAGCAAACTGGTCAGTGATGGGGACTTCTTCTCCAGCGGGTTACATCTATCCATCCCTTTGGTTACAAGATAACTATGGTAAGAATATTACCGACTTAGATAATGTGGTTCAAGCGGACTCCTATGCTTCAGCTTTTGCCCGTTTAGCATCTGGTCAAGTAGATGTCATGGTCACCTATGCGGATGCCCGTTTGGATAATGAAGATAAATGGCAAGAACAACTCGGTGGTAGTGATGACATCTGGAAAGAAGTTCAAGTGATTGGGGTCACTAAACCAATGATGAACGATACCATTTCCGTATCCAAGAACTCTGAAAACATGACTCCTGAATTAGCTGAAGCCTTACAGGAAGCCTTCATCAATATTGCCCAAACAGAGGAAGGCCAAGAAATTATTGCTGTTTACACCCACGAAGGTTATGAAAAGGCCGAACCATCTGACTATGACACCGAACGTGAAGCCCAAAAATTAGTGCAAGAAATGAATTAATTGAGACAATAACTCGATGGTTATTTTGAGTTTACGAATAAGTTATTAGGATAAAAAAGTGCTTCGATCAATGGCTAAAGATTGGTTGAATGCACTTTTCCTATTTCTGCTTATGGTGAATAAATCTTTTGTTTTAGCTGTTGTGAACGATCATATTTTGGAGAAAGGAATAAAAAATGATTCGATTTGAACATGTGGATAAGGTTTATGAAGGTGGATTAAAGGCTTTAGATGATATTAATTTAGAAATTCCCAATGGTCGTTTTGTCGCCATTGTGGGGAAATCCGGAGCTGGGAAATCGACTTTAATTCGTACCATTAATAAAATGCATGACATTAACGGCGGTAAATTAACCGTTAACGATAGGGATGTTTCTGCCCTAGAAGGTAGCCAATTAAGAAAATTCCGGAGAAATATCGGCATGGTCTTCCAATCCTTTAACCTGGTGGAAAAGACCACGGTCTTAAATAATGTACTCAATGCCTTTTTACCTGACTTAGCCTGGCATCAGAAACTATTTTCTCTGTTTACAGAAGAGCAAAAGGTCAAAGCCCTGGAAGCCCTAGAAAGTGTCGATATCCTTGACAAGGCCTATGACCGGGTCGACCAATTGTCTGGTGGACAAAAACAACGGGTAGCCCTAGCGCGAACTTTGGTTCAGGAACCATCGATTATTTTAGCTGACGAACCAGTGGCCAGTCTGGACCCGATTTCTTCTAAGCAGGTGATGGATTACTTTAAAAATATTAATCAAAGTCAAGATATTACCATTTTAATTAATATCCATGATGTCGATATGGCCCTTGATTATGCCGATAGTGTGATCGGGATTAATGCCGGAAAGATTGTTTATTATGGTCCAAGTAGTGAGGTTAATCAAGAGATTTTAGATACGATTTACAAGAAGTCTTAGGGGGATTAAAGTGTTTAAACGAAAAGAATATCAACTGGCTTCTGGAAAGGTATTTAAAGAAAAACGCTCATGGACGCCAGTGATTGTATTAGTTTTAGCTATTGCTTTATATGTTGCCTTAGAGGTAACCGAGTTTGATTTCGCTGACATTATAAAACGGGGCCACCAGTTAACGACTATCGTTGCCCAACTCTTTCAACCGGATTGGTCCTATCTATCTGATGTCATTAAACCCTTGATGGATACCATTAAGATGTCATTATTTGGCTCATTTGCTGGGGCAGCAGTTGCCTTACCCTTTGCCTTTTTAGCCTCATCCAACATGGTCCATTTTGCGCCAGTGAACTGGTTGGTTAAGGTGCTATTTACCATTATTCGTACTATTCCAACCTTAGTTTCTGCCTTGATCGCGACTTATTTGTTTGGTCTAGGGACTTTAGCGGGTACGGTAGCGATCTTCCTGTTTTCATTTTCCTATGTGGGTAAGCTCTTGTATGAAGAAATTGAAACCACTAATTTAGGCGCCTTTGAGGCCATGATTGCCATGGGCTATACCCGTCCTTTTGCCTTTTTAAAAGGGGTGATTCCTAATATTATGCCTTTCTATCTGTCCACCGCCCTCTTTAACTTTGAAGGGAATGTGCGTTATGCCTCGATCTTAGGTTACGTGGGCGCCGGCGGTTTAGGTTTACTCATTAATGAAAATATTGGTTGGCGTGATTATGAAAAAGTGGGGACCATTCTCTTTGTCCTATTGATAACTGTTTTCATCATCGAGAACTTAAGCCGTTATATTCGGCGCAAGATTAGTTAGGAGGGCTAGCTGTGACAGATTCAATTCAAACTGTATTAGACAAAGAGCCAAATTACCGTGCCATTCAGGGAGTCATCACTGTCCTTGTGCTGCTGGTATTATTTTGGTCATCCAGTGTAATTGATTTTTCCAATTATAGCCAAGACGGTTGGGCTGTAGCGGGAGAAATCATCTCTGGGGTGCTCCATCCCGATATGGCTATGTTGACGGATTTTTCTTCCAGTGGTTTATGGTTTTTATTATTTGAAACCGTCTGTATTGCTTTTGTTGGGACCTTAATTGGTGGTATCATTTCTTTACCTTTAGCTTTTTTATCATCCAGTAATGTGGTCCCCGCTTGGCTAGCCGCAATCTTCCGAGTGGTGATTATGATGCTTCGGACCGTCCCAGCCATTGTATACGGATTGATGTTTATCCGGGTCACTGGTCCTGGGCCAGCTGCGGGGGTCCTAACAATGACCTTTACTTCAATTGGGATGTTAACCAAGCTCTTTTCAGAAACCATTGCCGATTTAAATACCGACATCTTGGAAGCCTTTCGCGCCATGGGAACGACCACCATGGACCAGATCATGTTTGGTATTATTCCACAGTTATCGGCTAGTTTCTTATCGACTTTAATCTATCGTTTCGATATGAATATCAGAGATGCAACTACCCTAGGCTTGGTTGGTGCTGGTGGGATTGGGGCTCCCTTATTATTTGCGATTAACTCTTATCGCTGGAACCAAGTGGGTGCCATTTTAATTGCTTTAATCTTACTGGTCTTCTTAGTGGAAGCCATTTCTACCCGCCTACGTCAATACCTCGCCTATGGTCACTTTTAGAAAGGACAAGCATGAAATTAACTTTACTCGCCATGAGTGATGTTCATGGACATTTTTCAACCCAAAGTTTTCAAGCAAGAGATAAAAAGACGGCTAACGGCTTATCCCGTTTCGCCAGTGTTTTAAAGGCCAAGCGTCGCCAAGAAGAGCATCTCCTCTACCTGGAAAGTGGGGATATGATTCAGGGCTCGCCTCTGACCAACTATGAGGAAAGCCATCATGACTATGCCAAGATATCTAGCCAGGTCTATAATTATGTCCAGCCTGATGTCTGGACCCTGGGTAACCATGAATTTAATTTTGGCTTAGATTACTTAAAGAACACCATTAGCCATATGCCTGATTCGATGGCTTTGGCTAACGTGATTTCAGATGGAGAGGTTTTCTGCCATAAGCCCTATCGGATTTTTCAATGTGAAGATATTCGAATTGGTGTCTTGGGATTGGTTACCCAGTATATTCCTCATTGGGAGAAGGAAGAAAATATTGCGGGCTTAGAATTTAAGTCCGCCCTAGAGACGGCCCAATATTATATCCCATTTATGAAAGAAAGCGAACACTGTGATCTTATCTTCATTACCTACCATGGGGGCTTTGAATGCAATTTGGAGACCGGCCAACCGGAAGAGGACTTGACCGGAGAAAACGAAGGCTATGCCCTGTTAACCAGTGGGTTACCGATTGATGCCTTCTTTACCGGGCACCAACACCGTGAGATTGCGACCGTATGGCAGGGAATACCCATCATTCAACCAGGCTTTCGGGCGCAAAAATATGGCGAAGTCATTTTAGAGTTGGATAAAGATGCAGATGGTCAGCTGAAAAAGAGAGTGGAGACCTGCCAATTACATTCACTCGCTGACCAGCCGGCTGACCAAGAGCTAGAAGAACTTCTGGCAGAGGATAATGAAAAGATTCAAGACTGGCTTGACCAGCCCCTAGGGCACTTGGCTCGACCCGCCTTAGTGGATAATTTCTTTGAAGCTCAAGTTGAGGGGCATCCTTATTTTGCCTTGACCAATAAAATTCAGATGGAAGCTGCAGGGACGGATATTTCAGCTTCTTCAGTCTTTAACCTGGATGTTTATGGTTTGAAGCAAGAAGTTACTGTGCGTGATTTGGTGATTAATTATCCTTTCTCTAACGGTTTATGTAAGATTAAACTTACCGGTAAAGAATTAAGAGAAAACTTGGAAAAAAATGCCGAATATTTTGCCTTAGATGACCAAGGCAAGCTAGTAATTAGTGAGGACTACCTCAATCCTAAAGTTGAAGTTTATAACTATGATATTTATTCTGGGATTGACTACACGATTGATGTGTCTAAAGACCGAGGCCAGCGGATTGTTCAACTCGATTATCAGGGGCAAGAAGTTAAAGATGATGATGAATTATACCTAGCCATTAACCAATATCGGATGGCGGGAGGCGGTAACTTCCCGCATTTCTCTAGAGATAAGGTCCTAGAAGAACTGACTACCGACATTCCTAATTTAATCATCAATTATTTCGCTGACCATGACCTTGTTGAAGTCCCAGAAAACGACAATTATCAAGTGATAGGTTATCAAGCAATCAGTGACGATATTTAGATCAAGGTGTTGAAGGTGAGTAGATGACAACTTTAAAGGATATTGCCAAGGCAACAGGTTATTCTGTATCAACGATTTCTAGAGTATTGAGAGAAGATCCTACCCTATCCGTTAAAAGCTCTACCCGTCAAGAGATTAATGCTGTGGCGCAGGCCATGAACTATGCCATTCGTGGCGTCAGTAGCTATGCCTATGATATTCTCGTTATCCATAAAGATGACCATTTCCGCGACCATATTGACAATGCCTACTATTTTAATATGCGTTTTGGCATCGAGTCCATCGTTCATGAATATGGTTACAGCTGTTATTTTGTTCCTATTAGTCGCTTAAAGAAATTTAAACGGACTTTTGATGGCATCCTTTTATTGGGCAATTTTACTCAGGAAGAGCAAAAAGAGATCCTTACTTCTTACCACAATTGTCCCATTGTTACGGTTTGTTTAATGAATTTTTTCCCTGATCACATGGATCAGGTGGCCTATGATATTGAAAAAGCCATGGAACTTTTACTAGACCAGGTCGCTGATGAAGGTTATCATTCCTTAGTCTATGTGTCTGGTGAGGAAATTGACCAGGCCCATTTGATGAGTAGTAAGGAACAAATCCTACGGGCTATCTTGCCGAAGTACCCGACCATTGACTGCCAACAAATTATTTCCATCAAACAAAGTTCCTATTCCGGCACACAAGCCGCTAAGAAATTCTTTAGTCAAAGCGAGGCCTTGCCTGATGTTATCATCTGTTCCAATGATCCCATCGCCTTTGGCTTTTTAGGGGTCATGCAAGATTTAAACATTGATCTGCCACTCCTATCCATCAACGGTGATTCCTATGGGGAAGTGACGACCCCACAACTGACTAGTGTGGATGTGAGAACTGAAGAAATCGGTCAGGTCGCAGTGGAAAGGTTGTTAGAGCGTTTGAAGGATCCCCAAGCCCCCTATCAAAAAATCCTAATCCAACCCCAAATGCTCTTGCGGCAAAGTCATTTGCCCTAGTCCCAGCTAGCATGCTAGACTAAAAAGTTTTATTTGGCATACCATACCGATGAGAGTGTGACAAAAGTCAAAAGAGCCCTGAAGAGCTACGCATACTATATCTGCAACTCGCTTACGCTTCGAACAGCTATAGCAACTGAAACAAACTATGGAAGATAGGCGCAAGCCTATCGCACATAGTTCGTGAAGTGGACGTCAGGGCTGACTTTTGGAACACATTTTGATTAGAAGGTTCGTATTTTGAAATGAGTCTGGGACAAAAGCCTCAAAACAAAAAGGGTTAAGAAGTTAGTTTTCACTAATTTCTTAACCCTTTTACTTAAAATTAGGTATTAAAAAAGCACCCTGTTATAATATTAGTAACCACACTAAAGATTAAGGGGTGCTTCTTATGTACATACAATATAACATGAATCAAACAACACTTCCACTAGAATTATCTGCATGTATCGATCCAGATCATATTGTATTTTCAATCTATAATTTTATTGAATCTCTGGATGAAAAATACTTTGAAAGCTTCAGTACGCAGGACGGTCGTCCTGCCTATCATCCAAAACCTTTAATCATGGCACTTCTATACGCTTATAGTAAAGGCGTATTTAGCGGAAGAAAAATAGAGGAACTGATGGTTGAAAATTTACCCATGCAGTGGCTAGTCGCTCAACAAGTTATTAGCTATCGAACGATTAATCGCTTCCGTTCTTCAGAAAATTGCAGATCTTTATTAGAAAATCTATTCGTTGAGTTTACCACTCAGTTAAAGTTAGAGAAATTAATTCATTTAGAAAATTGCTTTATAGATGGAACTAAAATTGAAGCGAATGCCAATAAATATTCTTTTGTTTGGAAAAAGGCAACTGAAAAATATGCAGAGCGATTAAAAGTGACCTCACGTGAATATTACTTTAATGAAATTCAACCGATGGTTGATGCTGGCATCCAATATGATGAAAATTTAGATCTAGAAGAAACGATGCTTCAAGAGATATCTAAAGTGCTTAAGGAAGAAATCGATAAACTCACTGAAGATATTGAGGAAACTCCTGTAAAAGGGCCAGATCAACGTAAACAAGAACGTCGTCGTTTGAAAAAACATTACCGTAAAGTGAGTCAAGATTTTCTACCTCGCAAACAAAAGTATGCCAAACAGTTTGAAACATTTAACGGAAGAAATAGCTATTCAAAAACAGATCCTGATGCTACGTTCATGCGAATGAAAGATGACCATATGATGAATGGGCAATTGAAAGCGGGATATAATATCCAAGTAGCGACTGAAAACCAATTTGTCCTTCATTATGATATTTTCCACAATCCGACGGATACGCGGACTTTACAACCCTTTGTTGAAAGTTTTCCTAATTCCCCGAAATGCATTGTAGCTGATGCTGGTTATGGTAGCGAAGAAAACCTTACTTATTTAGATAACCATAAAATTAACCACTTGATTAAATATAATCGGTTTGATAAAGAGCAGAAAAAGAAACATAAAAAATCAGCTAAAAATATGGATAATTGGAGTTACGATAAGCAAAGTAATACTTTTACACATCCTGATGGCACGGTTTATTTCTTTAGTCATCTCCAAAAACGAAAAAATAAAATGAGTGGTTATATTTCTGAAATTCAGGTTTATAAGCCTTTGGATCCAGAAAATGCGCCGCAAAAGGCGCTTTACTATAATAAAAACTATCAGGAATTAAAGAATATAGAAACACAGAAGCTTTTATCTGAAGAAGGATCTAGGCTCTTTTTCAAACGGAAAATTGACGTTGAACCAGTTTTTGGCCAGATAAAGGCTATTTTAGGGTTCACTCGATTTAACCTCAGAGGGAAAACAAAGGTTAAAACTGATGTTGGATTGGCCTTCATGGCCAATAATTTGAAAAAATATAGCAAAATAAAAGCAAGAAAATAAGAGAATCTACAAATCACGCTTAAGTAATTTGTAGATTCTCTTTTTTTATAGTCCGTAGACTTTTGTCCCAGACTCATTTTTTATTTCTAAGAGTCCTTAGATATTTTTTGATTAAATCAATCTTAGGGGAGTTCTTGAGATAAATTAATTGGACTGAATAGGGGCTAGGACGGTTTTCGATGGGGAGGTAGCTGATTTCATTTTGAAGGGGCAGGTCAATCAGTCCACCGCAGTAATGGGCGATAGCCTGGCCAGTAGCGACAAGCACTTGAATGTGCTGGAAACTCTGTTCGCGACGGATTTGTAATTGGTTGAAGGGAATTTCGATAGACCTGAGGAAACCTTCTTGGATATAGGTGGAATCCTCTGATGTGTAGAACAGGATGGGGTAATCTTTGAAAGCAGCTAGAGGAAAGGACTTTCCTTGGGCGATCGGGTTCTTTTTACTGATTCCCATTAAAATATTATCTGAATAAATCGTTTTTAATTTGAAACGCTTATCATCGAGTTTTAGTGGGTTGTTTTGATAAACAATCAAATAAGCGATATCAATGAGACCAAATTTCACATCGGATATTAAGTTTTCGATGGCTTGTTCATGGATGGAAAATTGGACATCTAATTGTTCTTTGGTTTGAATGATGTGCTGGGTGACTAGTAAACCCTCAAAAGGGGAGTGGTAACCGATATTGAGTGACTGATATAGGGCTTTATCCTCTCCTTGGAGTAAATGAATCGTGGTATCTAAATTATTGATCATGTCTTTGACGTAGTTATAGAAACGCTGTCCTACCGGGGTGAGATGGATACGGTTCTTCTCGCGGACAAATAATTGGAAACCAATTTCTTCCTCTAATTTTGCGATGCTGATTGATACGGCTCGTTGACTAACAAAATTATTATCTGCCACTTTTTGGAAACTTTTTCTTTCGACACTTTCTTGAAAGTAATTTAATTGTTGAAAATTCATTTCGTCCCTCCCGAAATATTATTTCGACTATCATACATTTTACCCTCTTCCTCATCCTATAGCAAACGCTTACAATATATGTGAATGAAGTAACAATGCTTATAAGGAGGAATAAAAATGACGACTAAAACTTATGATGCCGTGGTGATCGGTTTAGGTGGGGCAGGGCTTTCAGCTGCTGTAGAATTGGTGGAAGCAGGTAAATCAGTCTTAGTGCTAGAAAAAGGTGAAGACTGGGGCGGCGCCAGCAAGTGGGCTGCCGAAGGAATCTTTGCGGTAGAATCCAAACATCAACGCAATGCAGGCTTTTATTCGACCAAAGACCAGGCTTTTAAACATTTAATGGAATGGTCGCACTGGCGGAATAATGGTCGTTTGGTGAGAAACTTCGTTAACCAATCAGCCGATACCATTGAATGGTTAGAAGACCACGGGATGAAGACCGTCCTTACTGGGAATATTCAAGACTATCACTGGGAAGATCCAGGCACCTACCATATGTTTGTCGATAAGTACGATTCTTTTGACCGCTTAGTGGAATATCTCAAAGAAAAAGGCGGTCAAGTAGAGACCAAAGCCGCTGCTAAAAAGTTAATTATGAATAATGACCAATTAGCTGGGGTCGTCTATGAACAAGATGGTCAGGATATCGAGGTAGCCACAAAGACCGTCTTTGTGGCTGATGGGGGCTTTATCGGTAATGAAGAGATGGTTGAAAAGTATGTCGATCAAGACGTGAGTGACTGGTTCATCGCCGGAGAATGGAAAGCGACCGGTGACGGTATTCGCATGGTTCACGAAGTAGGTGGCCAAGTTAGAGCCATTGCTAACTTCCAAAACCATAATGCTTGTGTCTACCCAACCTTTGAAGCTGCTGGTGGCGAAAAGGGCAATTATTCCATCAACCAAATCTATTCCCTTCCCTTGCTCTGGGTAAACCGTCGTGGGGAGCGCTTCACTGATGAAAAGGCTGTTTATGATAGTGTCCTATGGGGGAACGTGACCATGAAACAAAATGGAAAATACTTCTCCATTGTGGACCAAGCCACTTTAGACCAACTCAAATCAGAGAAGGTGCCTATGATTAACGCTTATACCCGTTACGGGGCAGTGCGCAACTTTATAGATAACTTAGATGCTGATCAACTGGATAATCCAGCCCAAGTTTCAGCGCAAAGAAGCTGCGAAGCGGTGACCGGTCCCTTAGAAAACCTAGACGCTGACTGGCAAAAAGCTATGGATGATGGCTATGTACTTAAAGGGGACAGCTTAGAAGACTTAGCGGAAAAAATGGGTGTTCCGGTAGAGAACTTTAAGGACAATGTCCAAGCTTATAACCAAGCGGTTGAAGATGGCTATGACCCAATCTTTAATAAAGATGCTCGTCTCTTACAATTTAAGGTAGAAGAAGGTCCTTTCTATGCCATCAAGGTACGTTCAGCTGTCCTAGGAACGATTGGTGGGATTGAAGTGGATGAATACTGCCGAGCAATTGGTGAAAATGAACAAGTCATTGATGGGGTTTATGTTGTTGGGGCCAACGCTTCCGGTATGTATGATAATTCATACTCTGATATCGAAGGAGTTACCTGTGCCTTTGCCTGGGGATCAGGACGGATGGCAGCCCACCAAGCTCTTGACTATCTTAAATAAGTAAAATCCTAATCCAACCCCAAATGCTCTTGCGGCAAAGTCATTTGCCCTAGTCCCAGCTAGACCCATAGCTCATTATCACTGCCTGTGTTATTATTAATAATGAAAGTGATAAAGGAGCGTGGAAATATGGCAAAAGTTGAAAGTTTTGATTTAGACCACAACAAAGTAAAACCCCCTTATGTGCGGGTGGCTGGTCGTGAAGAGGGTCAACATGGTGACCAAATTACCAAGTTTGATATTCGTTTAGTTCAACCTAATGAACAAGCGATTCCTACTGCAGCCCTCCATACCATTGAACATATGTCAGCGGCTTATATCCGTGACTATCTGGATGGGGTGATTGATCTATCCCCAATGGGCTGTCGCACCGGTTTCTATCTAATCATGTGGGGCCAAGCGGAGCCAGAAGAAGTGGCGGTAGCTTATACTAAAGTTTTACGGGACATCATTAAGAGCGATTGGTCCGATGTGCAAGGAACTGAAGCCGTTTCTTGTGGGAACTACCGGGATCATTCCCTCTTTGGTGCCCAAGAATGGGCCAAGAAGATCCTTGACCAAGGCTTCTCCAAAGACCCCTTTGACCGTCAAGTGGTCCAAGTGACTGAAGATTAGTTTAGGCCAGCAAAACTTAATTTAAGCACAAAAAAAGCGTTATTCCCAAATCGTGGGTCTAACGCTTTTTTCTGTCTTCTAGAAGGGTTTACTATCAGGATCGGGAGCTTCGATGTCAGCGACTGTATCCAGTAATTCCACATCGCGGGCGGTCAGTTGGATATCAAAGACATCTAAGTTGGCCTTGATATTTTCTGGGGTTTTTGACCGCGGAAGTGGCACAAAGCCATGGTTCAAGGACCAGGCCAGGGCGATTTGAGCCACGGAGTAACCTAACCGTTGGGCAATGGCTTGGACTTCCTCATTGTCGAAGATTTCACCTGACCCCAGCGGACTATAACCTTCTAAGAGAATGTTATGTTTCTTACAATACTTCACGATCTCGTCTTGGGTGAGTCCTGGGGTTAACTTAATTTGGTTAACCATAGGGATAACCTTAGCCGTTTCTAAGAGGGCATCTAGGTGGTAGGGGAGGAAGTTAGAGACCCCGATGGCCTTGGCTTGGCCTTTTTCATAGATAGTTTCTAGAGCCCGCCAGACTTCGGCGTTCCGTTCTTTATAGCCGGGTTCTTCTCGGTAAGGCTTGGGATTAGGCCAGTGGATGAGGAGCAGGTCGACATAGTCAGTCCCCAATTTCTCTAAGGATTCTTCAAAGGAAGCTAGGGTATCTTCGTAACCGACTTTATCGTTCCAAACTTTTGTGGTTAAGAAGATGTCTTTCCGGGGCACGGGACTCTGTTTGATGGCTTGTCCCACTTCGCGTTCGTTCCCGTAGTACTGGGCAGTATCGATATGGCGGTAACCCACTTCCAAGGCATAGGAGACCGCATTGACCGCCATGTCGCCTTCTAATTTCCAGGTACCAAAACCGATGGCAGGAATTTCAACACTATTAGATAACTTATAGGTTTTCATTGAACCTTTCCTTTCTCTTTTTTGTCAGACTGCTTGAAGTTGACTTCATAGTAACACGGATCCGGGGAGAGACATAACAGTTTGATCTGATCAACGCTGAATGGAAGAAGAATCCTTTTCAATAAAGTGGCGATCGAAAAACTCAACCATGGCTTTAGTGGTCTCGATATCCACCAGGTGGCCAGCGTCTTCAGCTAGAAAATGGATATGGGCCTTGGGATTTTGCTTAACAAAGGCTTCCGTCTGGGAAAAGGGTACGCGTTGGTCTTGGCGGCCGTGCCAGATAAACAAGGGACGTTGGCCTAAGCGCTCACTGTGTCTAGACAGGTCATAATTTTCTAGCCAGGCGATGAGGTCAAAGTAATCATCAGGCATGAAACGCTGAGCGGCTTGGGCATGATGGTATAAACGCTCAGCATAGGCTAGCGGTTGGGGTGTTCCCATGAGGACCGCTGCTGCTTGGATCTCAGGGTGTTGGCTTAGGAGGGCAAAGCTGGTCATCCCACCCATTGATACTCCGGCAACCGCTACTTGGTCATTGGCCAGCTGGCGTTCTTGAAAGAAGTTGACGATATAGGCAAATTCAAAAAGATTGCTTTGGATACTCTGCCAGAAGGTCTGCGAAGGAATGCCTTGGACCGGGACTTGGCGCTCGCCGTGGTTAGCGGCATCAGGAACAATGACCCGGCTGCCTAAGCGGGCCAGGCGGCGAGCGGCGGTGAGGTTTAATTCCTTGTGTGACCGCCAACCGTGGTAATAAATAATTAGAGGTAAGACGTCATGGACCTGGTCTTTGGGCGCGCACTCCAATAAAGGAATGGTGCCGAGCCAACGATGGCGAATAGTGATGGACACAAAACATCTGCCTTTCTATCAGAAATTTCGATTTGGGACTTTTAAATAAGGATAAAACAAAGTGGGAGAAAAGTATAAAAAAGCGCCTTTCCGAAGAATTATTTCACCAGGCGGTATTGAGAAACAGACAGGCTTTTGCCATGATATAATAGAAAGGACCAAAGAGAGAGGATGTCAATATGGCAAAGAAAAAATGGCAAGCGCCAGTTAAGAAGAATCAAATACTCGATGTCACCATCAGAGACCTGACTTATGAAGGCATGGGGGTGGCCAAGATCGATCGCTACCCCCTCTTCATTCAAAATGCCTTGGTGGGGGAAGACTGCCAGGTCAAGGTGGTCAAAGTGCTTAAGAAGTTTGCCTTTGCTATTGTTCTCAAGCGCTATAATGACGCAGATAGTCGCGTTCCCCTCCGTGATGAAAATGGCTTAAGGACGGGGACTATGCCCCTCCAACACATGGCCTATCCTACCCAGCTGGATTTCAAGCGCCAACAGGTGGTTAACAGCTTACAAAAACAAGGTCTGCTTGACCAAACCCAAGTCCTAGAAACCATCGGCATGGAAGAGCCTTGGCACTACCGTAATAAGGCTCAAATTCCGATTGGTCAAGCGGACGGCCAGCTCTATACTGGCTTTTACCGCAAGGGGTCGCATAAATTGGTCCCCATGACCGATTACCAAATTCAACTGCCCGGGATTGACCAGACCCTACAAAAAGTAGTGACTATCCTTAACCAGTACCCCATCTCTGCCTATGAAGAAGACAGCCACCAAGGCTTACTCCGTCACTTGATCGTTCGCCAAGGCTACTATACCGGGCAAATCATGTTGGTGATTGTGATTAATGGGAATAAGCTTCCTGATGAAGAGGAAATCATCGCAGCACTCAAAGCTGAAATTCCTGACTTAGTTTCTATTGTGATTAATTCTAACCAGAAAAATACCAATGTTATCATGGGCCAAGACCAACGGGTGGTCTATGGTGAGGACCTTTATGAGGACCGCATGTTTGACTTGACCTTTCGGATTTCCTCCAAGTCCTTCTTCCAGGTCAATACCAGCCAGGCGGAAAAACTCTACCATCAAGCCCTAAAAGCCGCCGATCTCAAGGGCGATGAAGTGGTGGTGGACGCTTATTGTGGGATTGGGACCATTTCACTTTGCCTCGCCCAAGTTGCTAAAGAGGTCTACGGGGTCGAAGTCGTTCCTGATGCTATTGACCAAGCTCGGGAAAACGCCCAGCTCAATGGCTTGGATAATGTGACCTTCCAAGCGGGTAAAGCAGAAGAAGTCATCCAGGACTGGGTCCAAGCGGGACTTAAACCCGATGTTGTTGTCGTTGACCCCCCACGCAAGGGGCTAGCGGAAGACTTTATCCAGTCAGTCTTAGAGGTCCAACCAGAAAAAATCGTCTATGTCTCCTGCAATCCTGCCACTCTAGCCCGTGACTTGGCCAAATTTGTCGACCAGGGTTATCAATTAGGTAAGGTTCAACCCGTAGATATGTTCCCGCAAACCCACCATGTTGAGGCGATCGTGGGGCTGACGCGGAAATAATTATGAAATGATGCAGTAAGAGCGAACTGCTGAGTGCGTCGTATTAATATCACAGGCTTAAGCGAAAAGAGATTAATAAAAAGAACCTATGTCAGAAATTTTTAAGAAGTCGATTAAAAAGAAGGATGCTAAGTTCTTTCAAAGACTGCCAAAAGCTCGACTAGTGAATAGTTTTTAAAAAATTAGATCTTTGATATAGTAAATAAAAGGGGATGCATGATATATGGCACTATTTGATAAAAAAGATGAAAAGAAATATGAACGAATTGTAGAAGATTTTAATCTTGAAGGCCTTAATAAGGATGATTTGGAAGTACTATTGAACAACTCAGATGCAGCATCTGGTGGCTTAAGTGCTTTGTATGTCCAAAATTATATCATCATGAGACAACTGGATAGACTAAATAAAAATATAGAACAATTGATGAAAAAACAATAAGTATAAATTTAAAAAAGAAAAGATGTTTAGCCCCAAGAGAGAAATTATGTTTATGAAAAATAATCCAATAGCATTTAAAAGTCGCATGAAAGAATTATTTTTTGATTATTTAGTCATCCTTTTGTATTTAGCATTACTATTTGTAGTAATGATGGTAGCATATCACCTATTTTTTAAAGGGATTCCGAAAATGAATGAGTTACAAGCGCAGGTCATTGCTTTGTTAACATCAGTTATTCCGATAATTTTGCTTTTTGCCTATTTGGATTATTCAAAAGATGGCAGTATAGGTAAACGAAAAGCTGGTTTAAAACTCGTTTATAGAGATAAATCTTTTCAAGCAAGTCTTATCAGAAACGTGATCAAATTTTTACCATGGCAAATAAGCCATATGAGCAC
The DNA here is from genome assembly GCF_002871915.2 of Aerococcus loyolae. Classification (NCBI taxonomy): domain Bacteria; kingdom Bacillati; phylum Bacillota; class Bacilli; order Lactobacillales; family Aerococcaceae; genus Aerococcus; species Aerococcus loyolae. Next base: position 134,786 of record NZ_CP126958.1, read on the forward strand.
GATTCATGGAATCTATACTGACTTTGACGCATGGGCTATGGGGCTGTTTTTTGTAAGCATCGGATTTGCTGTCTTACTATTATTAATGGGGCTTATGCGCAATGATAAAAGACATTTAGGCGATTTGTTGGCGCATACTCAAGTACAGAAGCAATAGAAATTGGTTAGCAAAATAAGCATTAAAATTTTAGGGAAGGACAACAAGTCCAGTCCATTTACCAAGAGCGAGGAATCATTAAAAAAACACTCTCGCTCGGAGAGTGTCATTAGATTAAATATTCCCATTGTCTTGATGCGTGTAGAATACGATGAATGAGCACAGTGTGTTGACTGTTATTAATGATATAGAAAATGAGATAGTTTTTATAGCCTGTGTAACGATAGCCCTTACCAGCTAGGTAATCATCTCTGACGAGTTGAAATTTTTCAGGCATAAAAGCTAATTGTTCCATAGCTTTTTCAATGCCATTAAGAAATTTATCAGCTGTGTGAGGAGAAGTTAAGTCAGTTTGAATATAGCGAACGATTTCTTTGAGGTCAGCTTGAGCCGAGTCAGTGACTTCAATCCCGTAATCATTCATGTTCCAGCTCTTTTCTTAAATTATTCATGACGTCTTTAAGTGGTTTTGTACGTCCTGCGGCAACATCCTGCTCTCCGGCTTTTAATAAGGCATAAAGTTCATGCTTGCCAACGAGTTGTTCGTAGGATTGAATACTCATCACAGCTAAATCGCCACGGCCATTTTTAGTGATAAAAACCGGAGAATTGGTTTCGTTACAAAAGTTAGAAATATCATTGTAGTTATTTCTTAAATCTGTACTTGATTGAATCTTAGGCATTTAAATCACTCCTTATAAAGAAATAATACCATTATTTCTTTAGATCGGCAAAGAAAGGTATTCCTAGCCTAGCTTATTGCCCATACCTTCAATAAGTCCTTGAAAAAATATATTAATCAATGAAAATTGAAATAAGAAACTAGCAAGAAGCTCCAACAATGGGGCTTTTTTTAATGAGATAAATTTTAATAAATAGTAGTTAAATGAATAATAATATAAGTTAATCTTTTACAATGATAAATTATGATTTGTTTAATGTACACGCTTGATCGGTAAATGATAATTCATTTTTAAAAGTCCCATGATAGAATAACTTAATCATAAAGAACTTAAATACTATTGATATTAGATTTAAGTAAAGGAGGAAAAAAGATGAATAAACATTTTACTACACGAAACATTGTTGCAGTCGCTATTGGAGCAGCCCTATTTGGGATTTTGATGACTTATGGAGGGATTCCGGTTTTTACCAATACCAAGTTATCCACGGCTTATATCGTTCCTATCGTCGTTGGCGCCCTCTTTGGACCGGTTCAAGCAGGCCTAGTTGGTTTGATCGGGAATGTTTTTGCGGATGCCTTAGGCGGAAGTGGTTTCTGGTTGGATTGGACCGTTGGGAATATGTTTGCTTGCTTCTTTATCGGTGCCTTACAACTTTATGGGGCCGATATTCGTCGGGGGATATTTACAGCTAAACACGCGGTGATTTATGCCTTGGTATCGGTTGTAGGATTAGAACTTTCTTTTGGTTTGATCACCCCGCTCTTGACTAAGGTCTTCTACGGTGGTGAGTTGGCCATTACCATCACTCAAGCCCAAGTGGCGGTATTAACCAATGCCATCGTCGTCCTTGTTGTTGGGATTCCATTGCTCTTTACTCTAGCTAAACGTTATCGGGGGACAACAAATTTGGTGGATGAGGACTAATGAAGCACACTAGCCTTTCACCAATCATTCAATTTAAAGATTTTTCTTTTACCTATGCGTCTGCCAAGGAACCAGCCCTTAAAGACATTAACTTGGAAATTTATCCGGGCGAAAAGATTCTGATTTTAGGGGCTAGCGGGAGCGGAAAATCCACCCTGGGGCAGTGCATCAATGGACTGATTCCTAACCAGTTTGACGGGACCATCACTGGAACAGCGACTGTGGCTGGACACGCGGTGGGGTCTTCATCAGTTTTTGATTTGTCCCAAGAAGTCGGCTCTGTCTTACAGGATAGTGATGCTCAGTTTGTGGGGATTAACGTGGCTGAAGATATTGCCTTTGCCCTGGAAAACCGTAATACTCCCAGGTCTATGATGCGAACCTTCGTTGCTAAAGTCGCCAGGCGGGTCGGGGTGGTTGACCAGTTACAGTCCCTACCCTATTCTCTATCCGGCGGTCAGAAGCAAAAAGTTTCTGTGGCCGGGATTCTGGGGGAGAAAAACCAAATTTTACTCTTTGATGAGCCCTTAGCAGCCTTAGATCCTCAGATGGGCCTATCTATGGTTGAACTCATCGATTCCTTGAATCAAGAGGATGGGAAGACCGTGATCATTATCGAACATCGCTTTGAAGACGTCCTTCATCGTCCCATTGATCGGGTGGTCTTGTTAGACCAAGGGCGGATTGTGACCGTGATGACGCCAGATGAACTGATTGCTTCCGACCTCTTGATTCAATATGGCATTCGCGAGCCGCTTTATATCAGTGCCTTGAAGAATATGTACGGGGGCTTGAAGCAAAAGCAAGGCTTGACTCAGTTGGAGACCCTCGACCTCGCTCCCTACCAAGGCAAACAGCCTTGGCTAGATGATGAGAACACTGCTTCTAAAGAAGCTGAGACAAGTGATCAGGATCCGCAAAGTGAGTCTGATCAGGTCATTATCCGTCTAGAGGACTTGCGTTTTGGCTATGATCCCAAGCAGCCGCTTATTCAAATCCCTGAGCTAAGCATTAGACGGGGAGAACGCATCGCCATTGTGGGTGAGAATGGGTCGGGAAAATCTACCTTGGCCAAGCTCTTAACCGGTGTCTTAAAACCACAAGCAGGTAAGATTGAGCGCCTAGGTAACCCGGTTACTATCCAAGAAATTGCCCAACTGATTGGTTATGTCATGCAGAATCCTAATCAAATGCTGGTGACGGATTCAGTCTATCGGGAGATCGCCTTGGGATTGGAATACCGTCAAGTTGATCAGGCTGAAATCGATTCGCGGGTCCAGCAAGTCCTCCAAGTCACTGGGCTCTATTCCAAGCGGAACTGGCCCATTTCAGCCCTAAGTTACGGGCAGAAGAAGCGCTTATCAGTAGCCATTGTGCTTGCCCTAGAGCCTACTTGTATTATCCTGGACGAGCCAACTGCTGGACAAGACTATGCCCATTACCGGGAAATTATGGAATTTATTGACGACTTGAACCAGACCTATCAAATGACCATGATTTTTATCACTCATGATATGCATCTGGCCCTGGAATACACTGACCGGGGTTTGGCCATTGAAGACGGGCATTTAATTGCGGACCGGCCGATTTTTGACATTTTAGCGGATGACCAGCTGGTTGAGCGGGCTTCCTTGAAGAAAACGTCCATTTTTGAATTTGCCCATCGTCTGAATTTACCGGTGGCTAACTTTGTCCAAGCCTTCATCAAAAGCGAAAGGGAGGGGAAGTAGATGCATGATCAATTGATTATCCGTTATGAAATTGGCGATGGTTACTTTGACCGCTTGGCGGGTTCAACCAAGCTATGGGTCTTTGTGACTGCGCTAGCCTTAATGATGGTTTCTTTCGACCTACGGATTATCCTCCCCCTTTTTCTCATTCATACTTGGATTTTTAAGCAGGTTTATCGGGAAAGTCGGGCGCTGAAGTTTATCTTTCGTTTTATGTTAATTATGAACTTGATTAATGTCTTGCTATACTATCTGGCTAATCCCTTAACTGGGACCGAGTTGGCTGGACAGGTAACGGTCTTGTATCGCTTTAATGATTACTTTGTTCTTACCTATGAGACCCTAGTTTATTTCTTTGCCAGAATTATGAAGATGATCGGTAGTTTGATTATTAGTTTGTGCTTTATCCTAACTATTACCCCTACCCAGTTAGCGAGTGGTTTGTATGCCATGGGCGTGCCTTACCAAATTGGCACCATGTTCTCCTTGGGGCTGAGATATATGCCTGATATCTTCCGTGATTTTACGGCGATCAAGGAATCCATGCAGATGCGGGGCTTGGAGCTCAATCCTAAGCGGGCCGGCCTCTTCAAACGACTCAAGGCCAATACCGCCATTCTCTTGCCCTTAATTATTGTCTCCTTTGACCAGGTGGAAACCATTTCCAGTGCCATGGATCTGAGAGGCTATGGACAAGGGAAAAAACGGACTTACTACGGCGATCTTGAGCCTGGGAACCACGATAAACAGATGCGACTCTTGGCCATCGTTCAAGGGGGAATCTTTGTTATTTATATGTGGCTACGATTGACAGGAAGAGTTCATGAATTGTGGGTTATTTAGCTAAGCGATGACTAGTACGGCGACTTGTATTCACTGTTCCAGTGATTTGACGCCATGATAGAAGGGAGACCATTAACATAGTGAAAGCTATTTTAGTATTTCAGACCGATTTTACCTATAAAGAGGCTGCTGTCAGCGCCATGTATGGCGTGGTCAAGTCAGTTGACCGTGAACTAGAAATTATTACCGGGACTCATGAGATTCCCAACTATGATATCTGGAGCGGTTCTTTCCGGCTCTACCAACCCATGCAATTTTGGCCCAAGGGCACCATTTTCGTCTCGGTCATTGACCCGGGTGTGGGCACGAGTCGAAGAGCTTGTATTGCCCAGACCAAAAACGGCTACACCATTGTGACCCCTGATAACGGGAGTTTGACCCATGTCGCTGAGCACTTTGGCATTGAACGGGTGGTTGAGATAGATATTGACCGTCACCGCCTCAAAGGTCAGGGGACGGAAGGGATCTCAGTCTTTCATGGCCGTGATGTCTTTGCTTATTGTGCCGCCCAGCTAGCGAGCGGGCAAGTTGCCTTTGAAGATTTTGGGAATGAATATCCGGTAGATGAGATTGTCACTTTCGACTTGATCGAGCCGGTGCAAGCCAAGGATCGGTTGACAGGCATGGGGGAAATTATTGATCCTAACTTTGGTAATTATTGGACCAATATTCCCTTTGCTTGGTTAAAAGATCAAGCCGGGAAGTCAGTTTGGGTCATTGTTCGTTCGGCTAGTGGAGAAGTAGTCTTCGATGAGCCGATTCAAATTCATAAGACCTTTGGCGAGGTGAGTCTAGGTGAATTAACGATTTACCAGAATGAATTTGCTAACTTGAGTCTAGCCATTAACCAGGGCAGTTTTATCTCTAAATATGACCTGCCTTATGGGGTTGGTGTCAGTGTTGAAGTAGTATTGAGTGAGGAGGAATAGAGAATGGTTGTTGATTTCAGTAAATTACCGGCTTTTCGTCAGCAATTAGTGTTTCAAAGTGACTTTGGACTGAATGATGGGGCGGTATCGGCCATGACGGGAGTGGTGGTGACAGTTGATGAGAGCTTGAGCATCCATCACTTAACCCATAATATTCCACCTTATGATATTTATTTGGCTGGCTACCGATTGTATCAGACCTATTCCTACTGGCCTGAGGGGACCATCTTCGTATCGATTGTGGACCCGGGTGTGGGCTACAAGCAAAAGTCAGTCATTGCCTTATTAGACAGTGGCCACTATATCGTTACTCCTAATAATGGCACCCTGTCCTTTCTAGCCAAGTATGTGGGAATCCAGGCAGTCTGGGAAATTGACAAGGAGAAAAACTTGTTACCCTCGACCAACCAGTCCTATACCTTCTATGGCCGTGACTTGTATGCCTATACGGCAGCTCGCTTAGCTAGTGGTCAGCTGGACTTGAGTGAGGTGGGCGAAGAACTTGATATCAGTGAGCTCAAGCTCTATGAGATTGATGATTTCCACATTGATTCAGAGGAAGGCCTGCTCAGCGGTCACGTTGCCATTCACGATGAACGTTTCGGCTCGCTCTGGACTAATATTCCTTATGAGTCTTTGCAAGACTTAGCAGTGAAAATTGGAGACCAAATCCATCTCAAGATCAACCACCAAGGGCAGACGGTCTATGATGACGTCGTGCCTGTAGTCCAATCTTTCCAATCTGTGCCTCAGAGTCGGGCATTGATTTACTGTAACTCGCTCAAGAATTTGGCAGTGGCCCTCAACCAGAACAGTTTTGCCCAAGCCTACAAGGTCGGTTACGGGTCCGATTGGCAAGTCACTTTTTCAAAAGATTAAATGGGTATGGATATTTGTGAATTGAAAGAAGCTCCAGAAATGGGGCTTTTTCTTTTTGGCGAAAAAGGATAAATTGGTTGATGTTTGTAGCAGATAGGCTGTTTTGATAAAATTTAATTAAGAAGAATTTGTAAAGAGGAAGAACGCTTTTATGGAAAACTTTGAAAACTTATACCTTTCTCAAGTTCATTCGCAAGAAAGCTGTCCTGCTGATGCTACACTAGCGTATAGAAGATCGCTAAATAAAGATGCCTCGGCAAAAGATGAATTGCACAGAGAGTTAGAAAAGGGATATCAATCATTCCTAGCTGGCGATACTAAACCCGCAGATGAAGTTTTTGCTTCTTTGCGCGAGGAATTTGATCTATGAGCTTCTAGTCTCTATTTCTCATGAAGTTGAGGAAAATTGCAAGAAATTTATTCTTATATTGCTTTTAGTCTTTTGCCATATGAAATTTTCAACAGTCAAAATAAATAAAACTGGTCAATTTTAGATGCGATAGCCTTTAAAAATTACGCATCATTGAAAAGAAACAAAAAATATTAGATAAAATGAATAATATTGTTTTCTGTATAGAATGATTTGCTATAATAGACTTAATTTAAGAAAGTCGAGGAAAAGGACATGGTAATTTTAATCTAAGCATCTGAGCAAAAACCTTCCTAATGATAAAGGGAGTAGTATGCACTCAGATACTTGGTTAAATGAACCATGTCTTTTTGTGTACCCGTTTTTAGCTCAGATTGATCGCTGATGTAGCACTAAACTTATAGGAGAGCTAAATATGGAAGTAATAAAATTATTAGAAGTTTCGAAGATGATTGCATATCGTCAATTATTTCAAATTGACCAGCTAATAGTTAACCAGGGAGATAAGATAGGACTTATAGGCAAGAACGGTGTGGGAAAATCAACCTTATTAGGCATGCTGGTGGGACGAGACCAGGACTATACCGGGCAAATTGTTATCCATCAAGACTATGCCTATCTTCCTCAGCTCAAAGAAACGACTGTGGAATCTGGCGGAGAGCAAGAGAGAAGATTATTGGAGGAAGTCTTTAACCAAGGGGCAGAACTCCTCATTCTCGATGAACCGACTTCAAATTTAGATGTTGAAAATATTGATTGGTTAATTCAAACTTTGACAAAATATTCGGGCACTATCCTGATGGTTTCTCATGATCGTCAAGTATTAAATCGAGTAGTGGATCAAATTTGTGAGCTCGACCAAGGGAAACTGACTAAGTATGTAGGTAACTATGATGACTATCAAAGAGCCAAGCAAAAATCAGTTCAAGGACAGGAAGTCGCTTATAAAAATTATCAAAAGAAAGTGCATCAATTAGAGGAAGAGATCCAAGAAAGAAATCGGCGGGCGCAAAATTTTAAAAAGAAGAAAAAGAACCTTTCTCGCTCAGATTATAAGGTAAGTGGCTACGCAGGGAAATATGATGGCCAGCAGAAAGGTTTAGCTAGGTCGGCTAAAGCCTTGCAGAGAAGAATTGACCAGCTTGACCCAGTCGCACCTCCCAAGAAAGAACGGCAGTATCGCTTTAAAGCTCTTGGTAATTTAGCGGTTAAAGCGGGGCAGAGCTTGCTTGGCTTAGAAGCGGGTCAAGTTCATGTCGCTGAACGTTTATTATTTACTTTTCCAGAATTTAAATTGCAGGCAGGGGATAAAGTCGCTATCCAGGGACCCAACCAAGCAGGGAAAACCACCTTTCTAGGTCAGTTATTCCATCACCAGTTCCCCGGCTATTATATGGCAGATTTAAATATTGGCTATTTTAGGCAAAATTTTGATCAGCTCCACTTGAATAAAAGTATTCTAGAAAATGTTAGTGAAGAAAGTTTACAGTCGGATGACTTGATTCATCAGGTTCTAGCTTCTCTGGGCTTCGATCAAAACAAACTGACAGACAAGGTCAATCACCTATCGGGAGGCGAGCGCGTTCGCTTGGCTTTCGCTAAATTATTATTAGGAGACTACCATCTCTTGCTATTGGACGAACCGACTAATTATTTAGATATCCAAACCCTTGAAAGAGTTGAGGACTTTATCAGAAGCCATCCTGCTGCTATCCTATTGGTTTCCCATGACCAAGAATTCGTCAATCATTGCGTGGATAAACAATATCTCATTAAAAACAAAAAGCTACTGAGTCCTTCTTATCAGAAAGACAATCAGGATCAAGTAGAAAAAGAAATTAGCCGCCTAGATTTTCGCCTCAATCAGATGATTGCCGATAAAAGGGTAGGTTTAGAGGAAATTAGAGAAGTTCAAAATAAGATGAAGCTATTAAAAGAAAAACATAAGATGAAATAAGTTATAGAGTACAAACTATTTGAAAAATCCGAATAGTTAGCAGAAAAGGAAAAAGAAATTGAGAATGTAGAGATCACGCTCATCTTAGCTCACTATTATCCGAAAACAAAAATTATTGTGGATTTACTATTCGATTAAACGGCTGATAAGCTTTATACTGATTATGTACGGATGAAAAAGCCCTTAGTACACGCTTATTTAAAATAAAGCTAGAGAAGGTGAAGACATGTCTTTAGAAAATGAACATATTTTTAGAAATATCCAAAAATTTCTCGACCAGTATAGTGGAGAGTTTGAGGATGGTGAAGCAGCTATTACTCATGCTATAAGCTTGCATAATGCGGGTTTATTGTCCTTTGAAGACGAGGATGGGACCGGTCGAGCTATGGACTTATTTGAAACGGCTATGTATACCGAGGATCCAGCCCAACAAGCGGCCTTGATTGAAGAAGCATACGCCTTAGATTCTGACAACCTAGATATTTATTGTGCTTGGGCGCTCAGTCATTTTCCAGATTTTGAGGCGATACCAATGCTTCAAGCTAAGGCAGATGACTACTTCAAAGCCCACCGCAAGGAAATCAAAGAGTCTGGCTATCTTGCTGTAGAAAATCGACCTTATTTCCGTATACAAAATACCTTGTTAGATTTATACAAGGAAGGTTTGTTTATGGAGGAAGCTGAAAAAATCGCCAAACATATCCTGCGTTATAATCCCAATGACAATATGGGAGTTCGCTATAAGCTCATGGCGATTTACGTCAATTCTTTTCAACATAAGCAGGCTAAAGCACTTTTCAAAAGAGATTCCAACTATCGATCAGATGATCAAATGTTGTTCTACATGGCCACCAGCCTTATCTTAGCAAGAGACTTCAATCTTGCTAAGCAACGTATTAAAAACTTACAAGACATCAATTCGGATATAGTTTATTTCTTTGAAGATGAAGTCTTTAATGAATTTAAGGTTTTTGTCAACTTGCCTGAAGCGGACTATCGTCTTAATTCTAAGCAGTCTTTGGCTATCGCTTTAAACGAGATCTTACCACTCTTTACCCAGTCTAGCCTTCTCTATCAGCATTTTAAACAAAGTTTAAAGGAACTTATTCCTGATTATTTTGATGACGTCCAGGCTCAAAAAGAAAAAAATATCATGTCCTATTTCCAAGCCGATAAACTATCGGGTAAGGGGATTTTCACTAATATTGCTAGCCAATATGTCCGTGCCTTACTCTTAGAAGATTTGGAAACTGCCGAGGACTTTAAAACGAAAACGGAAAAAGAAGTTTTAGCCATTAATGGTATCGGAAAAGGTACAATTAATAAGTTAAAGGCAAATGGGGTCCGCTTTAAGGGAAATTAACTCAAAAAGCTCACTTTCTAGGCGCTTTGCGATTGATAAAAAGTTTATATTAGCTTCAAAATTCCTTATAAGAGGTATATAATTTAGCCTAATAAAATGCTAGTCCAGCAAGTATTCTAAGGATTACTTGAGGCATTTTTATATCTTTATCAATAGGAGATGAGAGTCTATGATAAGGCCCATTCAAGAGACCGATGCCAAAGCGATTCAGAAATTATGCCAAGTAGCACTCGGCTACGATGCTGATCTGAATCTTGTCCAATCACAAATCAAAAAATTATCCCAAGACCATGATCATCATATTATCGCTGTTTATGCAGAGGAGACTTCTTCTAGAGCGCTTGCTTTTGTTCACGCTGAGATCTATGAAGGGCTCTACAGTGAAACGGGTTTAAATATTCTTGGCCTTGCGGTAAGTCCTGACTACAAAGGACAAGGCATCGGCAAACAGCTCATAACCTTTATCGAAAATTATGCGATCAAGCATCAACTCCATTACATCCGCTTAAATTCAGCGGTCCATCGTGTGGAAGCTCATCAATTTTACCAAAGTATTGGCTATACTCACGACCGCACCCAAAAGCGCTTTACTAAAACATTTTGATGATTTTATCAGTCTATTATGAATATTTACCAGGATAGGCCAGCGACCTCGCTCAACTTGAGGTCACTGTTTTTGTTATAATGGCAGGGAAGATAGACGGATAGGCCAATCCTTAAGGAGGACTAGCCATGTCTTATTTCCAATTAACAGTCAAGAAGTTTTTTCTAAAAGATGGCAGTTTAGATCTTTATGCCTTCCTTTTTGGCTTACTCTTTTTGTTTACTTTTGCTTTTATGCAATTGCCAGCTTGGCTAATTATTCTGGCCTCGACTGTTTTAGCTTCCAGTGTGTTTAGGTATATTACCACCGATGAACTGTTTCATGAGGAATTCGTCAAGCTCAGCTCACCCTGGGAAGTTATCGACTATATATTAAGTAAAAATCTCTTCATTTTTCTTTTTGAACTTATTTTATGGTTTAGCGCTTTTCTCTTGCTAAGTTTTCTAAAGGTCTTTGGTTTTTATCCCCAAGCAATCGTGGACAAGGGGAGTCTACTCATTCAGCTGCTCTTTGTCCTGGGAACAGAAAATATTATCTTACTTTTCTTCAATAATTCGGTGAAAAGTTATCAGAAAGGCTTACGCAGGAACAGCAAGGAAGATATAGCCACTGGTCTTGAAAACTTTAAAAGTCTCTTGCCTTCTATTGCTTCCAATAGCATGATTGCTCTTTTGTGTTTTCTTCTTAAAAAAAACTTAGGCCTCTGTTTGGCCCTAGGGTATTATGGAATTTGTTTAGTTATCTTTGTCATTGTTAGGACAAAGTGGATGGTATAAAACTGGCGAAGCTTTTCCACAAAAAAAGACACAGAGCGTGTAGTTAGAGCTACATGAATCTGTGTCTCTTTTATTTGTATCAGTTTCTCTGAAATACCTTGAATTACCTAGCCATTTTATTAAGCTTGACGCTCTTTGACTAAGTTAGAAATCGCTTTGAAGTGTGGGTTTTTGGCATCTTCAAGGAGACGGTAGAGTAAGCTCTCACTGGATAGGAGAGTTGCCCCATCTGCTTGCAGTTGGCTGAGGGCCCATTCATGTTCTTGAGCACTTCTAGCGGTTACGGCGTCACGGACCAAGGTCACTTGCACTTGAGGATAATTCTCTAATAATTGATGAGCGGTTTGTTCGATACAGATAGGCGTTTCCATCCCGATAATTACCACATGTTCAATGGCAGGGGTGATGTGGTTAAGAACTTCGGAAATGCAGGCATTGAAACGAGTCTTGGCGTAAACCGGTGTCTCAGTCAGATAGCTCTTGATGGCAGGATCGGTAGCGCCTAAACCTTGAGGATATTGCTCGGTGACCACTTTTTTAACGCCTAAGTGGTTTAAACCCTCCAGAAGAAATTGCAGGTTAGCCAGATAAGTATCGGAATCATGCATTGCGGGAAGCAGTTTTTCTTGAATATCGATCACAAGGACTAGGGTATTATCAACGTTCATTGAAGTCATAGTGAACTTCCTTTCTAAGAATCTTATTTACCTTTATTATAACAAGCACAGGATCTGATGCCTAATTTCCGGTCTAGGATGTTTACAGGAAAGAAATCCTATTTGATTAGTCTCTGCTAGTTGCTTGTTCCTTATTTTGCTTGTGAAAGAGACGGTGAATGGTCAAGATGGCAATAAGATAAATGAGGAGTTGCCCATAGCCCACATAAGCAAAGATTTGCCAACTTTTTAAATCAATGAGTGATGCGACAAAGCTTCCCAGAGGTGCAAAAATACCGACGATAGTAAAAATGAGAGAGAAAATCCGTCCTAAGAAATTGGAAGCGACTGAGACCTGCATGTGGGACATGAAACTGACATTAAACATAGAGACGGTTGTGGCAAAAATAGCAAATAAGATTAGTATCATGACTTGATAATTTTTGAAGACGTCTAATAAGATTAAGGCGATGGCTCCTGGCAAGAGAAGATGGAAGAAGCCTTGCCCTGCAATTTTCAATTTCATCGTCGCAATAAGCAAGGCACCTAAAATACTCCCTAGGGATTGGGCAACTAGAATATAGGCATAGATATTAGAAAACTGTGAGAAGGTTGATGTAAAGGGAAGGTAAAAGTTATAGACCGCCTCTAAAAAATTAAGGAAAGCGGTAGCGCAGAGAATAATCAAGAGCATCTTATCCCGATAAAGATATAATAAACCCTCCTTTAGACCGGCTAACAAGGGGAGGGGCTGGTTTTTGATAGTATGCAAAATATAGAAATGATATTCGCAAAAAACCGATACGAAAAAAGATAGGGAATTAATCAGCATGCCATATTTAAAACCAAATTGCTTAATAACAAAGACAGCGACTAGGGGAGCACCAACGCCGACAATTTCGGCTATGATTTTAGAGAAGGAATTATAGCGATAGATTCCCTTTCTTGACAAGAGGTCTTTGATGATGGCCTTATAGGAAGGGCCATTAAAACTAAATAGGAGAGCCAGGAGGCCGTTAACGATGACTAGGGCCCAGATATTTTGCGGGTCATAAAATAAAAAAAGTAAAAATGTGGCGATAGCGGCAATTAAATCGGTCAGGATTAAGACCTGTTTGCGGTTAGAAAAATCGGCGATGTAGCCGGCAAAGAGATTAAAGAGCAGACGAATAATGGATTCGCTAGACTGGTAGAGCATCATAAAAAAAGAGGATCGGCTAGCCAACTGAGCGATTAGCAGCTTATTGGCATAGTCAAAAATGATGTTACCAAAGTTTGTCGTTTGTCCCCGTACCAGCAGAAAAAGTGTATTCTTATGTTCTTTGTTCATGGGATGAGTCCTCCAAATGAGTATAAAGTGTTGAAAATCTTGCTTATCTTGTGTGACTAGTCCGCCACAAAGATTAAGGCTTTGATCTAAAGTTCATTACATTGAATTTCTCCTTGGTATCCTAATAGGCTTAAGATGTCTTGTATATTTCCAAAAGCACGTAGAAGCTGGTCAAAATTCAATAAAGTAGCCGACTTAAGCTGGGTTTGGGTGATTCCCATCAGTATCGCCATGCCAGCGTACATATCTTTTAAATCAAAGATTTGCTCTGATTGGGAATGACTAGGACTTTTTCCTTGGCTTTTTAGGGCACCATTTTCCAGCTCCTTGATCAGGATCCCCAGCTTGTTTAATTCAGAAAGATGGCTGGTTCGCTGGCTAAAGACTTCATCGAATAAAATGGCGGGAATATTTTTTGAGGCCAAAAATTCCGACAGAATAGGCCCTAGGTCCGTACTGATGAAGGGAGCAGCCCCTAAGGGAAGAAATTCAAAATAATCTAAATCAATGGGAGCTGTTTTTTGAAATTGTAGGCTATGGTTATTTTCATACATACTAAGACCTAATTTTTGGAAAAACTTTTGATAACTCGCGGGAATATCCTTGGTCCTTAAGTTATCAAAGAGGATATGGTCGAGTTTATTCCAAAATAAAAGGACATAAGCAACCAACATAGACATATCAGGAGGTAAGTGAATCTCAGTCTCATTCAGTTCAATAAAGTCCACCTTAGGAATGATGATCTTATCAGGACTGAGATAACAGACCCGGCGATTACTTGCCTGTTGCAGTAGTTGGATCAGATAGCTAATGGTTGGGTCTGGAGACAAGCCATTTATCCGGATCTCATTGGGATAAACATAAGCGAGGTTGATCGCGTTAAAGAAGGCGCCGACGCTTTTACTTCCGTCAGCATAACAATTCAAGCGAATATTCTGATTCAAGCGGTCCTTTTTTTGAGCATAGAAAATTTTTTGACTTGAATCAAAGCGATAGCTTGCTATGGTAGAAAGAATGTCCAAGTGCAGATCGATGGGACGAAAACAGAAATCATCGCCGCCTGGAAAGCTAAACAGAAGTTCCCGATAACGATAAGTTAACCCGGAAATAATGCCGATGCTTGCACGACTGATTTGATTGAGGGAGATAATATCTCGCGGAATATGATGGGAGCGAATATGCAGGGTATCTCCATGTGTAGAAATCTCAGACCAGCCATGATATCCCAATTCATATAAGATATTAAGGAAGTCAAAGGCGCGTGGACAGTTTTTAAGGGTTAGGTCATGTTTATTCATAAATAAATGGGAAAGCAAGAGGTGGATAGCAATCACTCGATCGCCTTCGATCTTTATGTGGAGGGGTTGAGCAGCAGGAAAAGAATGACCAACTTGTTTCTCCAAATGGACTCGGAAATGTTTGGGAACTTGTCTGGCTTGTATCTTAGTGGGTGATTCCTTGACAGAGGGTTCTGCTTGGTCAAGATGGCTTTCTAAGTCTTCAAAAGAGATTTCTAATAATTTGGCATAGGATAGTAAATCGCTTACATTGATTTCCCGAGACCCGTTCTCCCAGTTAGAAATTGCTTGCCGACTAAGTTTTAACTGATGAGCGACAAATTCTTGGGTAAATCCCATGGCTAGGCGGCGTTGTTTTAAAAAATCACCAAGCATAGGCTGAGCTCCTTTCTTTAAATTTGAGTTTTACTATACTCCCTTGACTAGGAATTTCAAGAAATTCTTGGCAACGATTCGTGGCTCTAGCCTGCCATTGTAGGGAGTCAGCCAGGCCATTTTAATTAAGAATGAATCAAGAGCTTGCGCCTGAGTTGAGATTATGCTTTACTAAACAGGATGAATTTTTCAGAGCGATACAAAATGAAGCAATAGAGGGGATTTGCCGATGAAGCAACGTTATCCAAGTGAACAATTAGCAGTCGAAGTGACGGGATTATCTGAGAAGGGGCTGGGCCTAGCCCAATATCGTTTTCCTGATACGGAAAGGGGCAAGGGCAGAAAGCTAAAGCTCCAGATTCCTAAGGCTCTGCCGGGGGATAAGTTATTAGTTACTGTACCCAATGCCAGAGGAAGAAGACGAGCAACGCGGACCTATGACCGGATTATTGAACCGGCACCTAGTCGAATCGGAGGCTATGAATTAAATGGTCCTCAAATTGGGGGCGCTCCCCTGCAATACATGAACTATGGCGACCAATTGGCTTATAAGCGCGCCCTCACCCAGGGCTTCTTGGCTGACCAGGGCTTTGATCCCAGCTTAGTGGGTGAGGTATGGGGAATGGACGATCCTTACCACTACCGCAATAAGCTCGAATTGAGCTTCTCCATTGACGGCGACTTGGGCTTCTTCGTTCAGGGGGACCAGTACCAGATTGTTGATTGGCAGAAGAATATTCTGGCCCCAGAAATCTTCATGACCCTAAAAGAAGAAGTTCAAGCCTGGCAAAAGGCCTGGAACTTAGCAGGTTACGAAAAACAGTCTAAGCAAGGTTTGCTCAGGCAGTTACTCTTGCGCCAAGGCCACCAAAGTGGGGAAGTCATGGTAGCAATTTTCGCCCAAGAAGAATCGGCAGAGCTTGATCAAGGCGTTATTGAAGATCTGATCCAACGTCTACAGGTTTATCCTGAAATTAAGAGCTTGATGTGGATTAAGAATACCGCCATTGCGGACCGGATGGGGGCTGACAAGGTGGAAGTCCTGGCTGGCCGTGATTATATTCGTGATGAATTGGCTGGTTTCAATTACCGACTTTACTTCGATACCTTCTTCCAACCTAACCCCCTCCAGGCCCAACGGATGATTGATTTAGCCTGTGACTGGGCCGATCTCGACCAAGATAGTCTAGTGATTGACCTTTTCTGTGGGGTAGGTAGCTTTAGTCTGCCTCTGGCTAAACGGGCCAAGGCCCTAGTGGGGATTGAGATTGTGGAACAGTCGATTGAGTCGGCTAAGCGTAATGCGCGAGATAACGGGATCACTAATGCCCACTTTATCGCTCGTGATGCCCGGCACGGTTTGGCTGAAATTGAGGAAGAATGGGGTCAGGCGGACCTGCTCTTACTTGACCCGCCCCGGAATGGTGCCGGTGGGAAAATCATGCGTCGGATCGGCCGGATGGGCTTGGAGAAGATTATCTATGTTTCTTGCAACCCCAAGACCCTAGCCGCAGATTTAGTCTGGCTTAGAGACTTCGGTTATGAGATTATTAAATTCCAATTAATCGATCAATTTCCTCATACTCAGCATGTTGAGTGCGTGGTATTGATTGAAAAGAAAAGCTGATAGGGATAGGATTTGTAGAGGTTTATGAAGTTGAAGGGAGCTCCTGAGAAGGGGCTTTTTTCTGTTGGGTAGAGAAAAATGGTAGAAATGTGGATATGCGTATGGGGGAACTGGTCGACTCATTGATATATTATAACTGTTAACTTAATAATTGCAGAAATTACTCATGTTATTCAATCGTTTTTCTTCTAAGATGGGGTCAGAATAAAGAAATACTCATCAAAGGAGGAAGTATCATGAATGTCATAACAGTCGCAGGTCTCACTAAGAATTTTGAGCACAAAACGCTCTTTAACGACTTTTCACTTACTATTGAGCAGAATACCGCCCACGCCATCGTCGATCCGAATAGTTCGGGTAAAACCAGTCTGCCTCGAACGCTTACTGGTCTTTATTAAACCGATCAAGGAAATATTCAAGTTAAAAGTGACCATGCTGTTCTTTTAGAAAACAATTATCTTTATGATGACAAATCGGGTTTAGAAAATTTGAAGCTATTTGGTCTTTATTTTAGCTTTGAACCTCATGGTTATGAAGACTATGCTGAGTTGTTAGAAATTGTAGATAGATCCAGCGAATATCGGAGCAAGGTTTTGACCTGTCCCTGAGGGTCCGTGATATCTTTAGATTGAAGGAGGAATTCATATGTTACGCGGTGAAGTGCAAAAACAAACTGGATTAACACGAAAGGCAATCGAATACTATGAAGAAAAAGGGCTGGTTGCACCCCATAGGGAAGAAAATGGCTACCGTATCTATAGTGAATTGGATCTTGAAAAATTACATAAGATTGCGACATTAAGAAAGTTAGGCTTAAATCTGAATGAAGTTGAAGATATCTTGAATAATGAGGACCAGCTTGCGGTTATCCTTCGAGAAAAACAAATAAAAAGCGAGTTAGCTCAGCGCAAGCACCAGCTGTTGCAAAGACTAATCGCTGGAGCGTCTATTCAAGAAATTAATCAGGAAATAGCCACCATTGAAAAATCTGAAACCATGTACGAGCGGTTACAAGCATTATTTCCTGGTTACTTTGGTCAGGCCTTCTTTTATGCCTATCAACCCTTTATGAATGAGTCGGTGCAGCCGGAAAATGAAGTGGCTTTCAAAGAATATATTCATTATCTGGATACCTTACCCATGATCCACTTTTCCGAAGAAGAAAAGGACTGGATTGAAAAAATGGCTTCAGACATTGACCTATCTATGTTGGACACAGTGAATGAGAGCAAGCAGGCTGCGGTTGAGGCACCCGCTCAATGGTTTGAAGACAATCAAGAAGCCGTCGAAGCATACCTGGCGTATAAAGAAAGTGATGATTTTAAAAGCAGCCCCTTATATTCGTTGAACGAAAAGATCAGGAATTATATGCAGAATACTCATTATTATGAAAAGGCGATTCCTTTAATCAGGCAGTTTAGTCCGAAGTATGATACATATTACAAGAAATTACAGCAGGCAAATGAAATGTTGAAAGATAAACTGTAAGTGTAGAGTTTTACGAGAGTAAAGAATAACTTTTAGAAATATATTGTGTGGATAAATTTAGTGTCAAGAGAAGCTCCAGAGATGGAGCTTTTTCTGTTGGATAAGAAAAGGACTGAAGATACAGCAATCGATTGATCCATAAGTAATTTTAGCAATGAGCGCTATCATTGCAGAAATTACTCATGTCATTTAAACGCTTATCCTCTATGATGAAGTCAAGATAAAGAAGTTTTTCATCAAAGGAGTATGTATCATGAATGTCATTACTGTTGAAGGCCTTACGAAGAATTTTAAGAATAAGGCGCTTTTTCATAATTTTTCGCTAGCCATTGAACAGAACACTGTTCACGCCATCGTCGGTCCTAATGGTTCGGGAAAAACCAGTCTGCTCAGAATACTCACCGGGCTTTATCGACCGGACCAAGGAGATATTCAAGTTAAAACTGACCACGCCATGCTTTTAGAAAACGATTATCTTTATGATGACAAATCAGGCTTAGAAAATTTAAAGCTGTTTGGTCTTTATTTTGGCTTTGAACCTCATGGTTATGAAGATTATGCTGAATTGTTGGAAATTAAGGGTGACTTAGATCGTAAGGTGTCAACCTATTCCAAAGGGATGAAGCGTAAGCTGTCTTTATTGATTATTGTGATGATGCAACGGGGAATTATCTTCCTAGATGAAGTCACTTCCGGAGTGGATCCCATCTCTCGCTTACAAATCCGTCAGCTGATTGCCCTCTTGAAGGATAAGGGTAAGACAGTGGTCATCACCTCTCATGACCTGGATGAAATTGAAAAAGTAGCGGACGTGGTCACCATGATTAAGAGCGGCACTTTGCTCTTCACCAAGCAGATGTCAGACCTTCAAGGAGAGAGCTTGGAAGATTTGTTTATTGAGGAGGGATTGAAATGACCCATAAAGAAGACTTGGCTAAAGCGAGCCAATACTACATCTTACATAGCCAAGATTACCGAATAAATATTATTTTAGCTCTTATCTTTTGTGGACTCTTCTGTGCAGGTGTCTACAGTTTCAACCTTTTTCCAGGAGATCAAGGAGGAGATATAATTCTTCTCTTAGTCTGGGTTTTAATGTTAGGAATAGGCCTCCTTTTTGGTAACTCTATGGTTATTGATTTAACTGTAAAGGACAAATTGAGTCGCCGCTTGGAATTTATCTTAGCTTCAGGTATTCAGGTCAAAGATCTAGTCATAGCATACAGCTTCCAAATGTGCCGGTTTTCCATGATTATTCCCTTCATTCTCCTAATGGCCTTTGTCTATTTGCCTATTTTTGATTTTAGTTTTATGTATATCGTCTTACTTTTTTTCTCAACGACTGCACTGGTGTTTACCTTGATTCTTTACTTTAATCTATTAGCCATCGAGCAAAAACATTTGAAATTCTTTAAGTATTTACTTTTTGCGGCCGTTAACCTCTTGATTTACTTTTTAGGTAGTTTTTCTGATGTCTTCCTGAACTTTCTACAAGATCATCAGATTCCCTTAGCCTACTTTATTTTAGGGTTGAATGGTTTATTGCTAGTCATCTTCGCCTTTCTGTCCTATTTCAAATTAAGCAAACTTACCAACGAAAGGGTCATCAGACAGGAGGGGACTTGGTCATGAAACTGATTCAAGAACAAGTAAAAAGACTACTTGACCGTAATGCTTTGGTCTTGGCGGGTTTTGCCTTGCTAGGAATTATAATGTCGTCAACCGTTGACGCTTCAGCCCACAGTGAAGTTGGATTACTGGTTACCTTAATGAAGCAAGAAGAACTGTTAATTCTATTCATTGTTATCGTCACTGAACTCGCAAAATCTTCAGTGATCCAGGATAAGCAAAGTAAGCGGATGGAATTTTTGTTGGCTAATGGAGTGAGGCCTAGGCAACTAATCGGTCAGTACACAAGCTCCCTCTATTTAACCACGTTAGTTTTGTTGTTGCCAGCTCTGATGGTTTATGTCATTAGTGCCTTTTTCCAACAAGAGAAGGGATTGTTAGCTTGGTTAGGCGTTACTCTATTTATTGTGGGGTTATTGGATACCTTGCTGGTTGTTTACTATATACTCTACACCGTAAATCTCAATAAATTGAACGGAATTCAGATGAAGGCGATTCTCTTTTCAATTTTGTTGATGATGATATCATTTGCTCTTTATCAATACTATCCTATGATAGAATGCTACTTAGGAATCAAGCTAGTCATATTGACGCTAGCTATTTTGATTATAAGTCGTTTAACTACCACGGAACGAATTGTAAGGAGTTATTATTAAGTTATGTATCAAAAAATCTCGATTGTTTTAATTCTACATAGTCTGGTTGTACTCTCTTGGGCTTGGTTTTATCACCAACATTTACTCGCCTTATCTGATTGGATGTTGAACTTGATTTCTATTCTGACTTTGGGAACTGCCTATGGATTTATCGTTAGCTTCTTGTCTAACCGCCAAAAACTAGGCTATCAAGAATATCTGCAAGTACTGATTTCTTTTTTACCCTTGATTTTTATGCCTATAGTCGGTACGCCTTATAATTATCTAATCGGTATGGTCAGTCTAGGCATGACCAGCTTTTATCTAATTCAGCACTTGAAGTTGGATCAGCTTCAACAAATTAATTTGTTGCCAATATCTAGATTCATGGTCCAAACTTTTACGATAATTTTCACCCTTTTCTTGATGCTCATGATTTACCTGTTAGATTTAGAGGGAACTCTAGTTCACCTATTTGTTCACATGGTTTTCTTGATTTTTGAACTTTGTTTGATTCTCTTCCTTATGGAGAAAGAAAATACCTATGAGAAGTTGTATCAACTTTATTACTTATCAGACTATCTGGCTCAAGACCGAGATGAATTTGCCCGGATCATCCATGACGACTTGATTCAAGATATTTATGCAGCCAAGAATCTGCTGACGATGAAGTCACCCGATGTGAGCTACGTTAAGGAAGTCTTGACTCAGTTGGAGGGGAGAACTCGAGAAATTATGAACTTTTACCAAAACCATCTTTTTGAAAACAGGAATTTGGAGGATAACTTGGCCAGTATCTTGCAATCAATTCAAGCACTCTACCCTCAAAAAGAGTTGAAAATCAATTATCAAGTCAGCTCGGATTTAGTGCAATCTTTGGATG
Source organism: Aerococcus loyolae (assembly GCF_002871915.2). Lineage (NCBI taxonomy): Bacteria > Bacillati > Bacillota > Bacilli > Lactobacillales > Aerococcaceae > Aerococcus > Aerococcus loyolae. The sequence goes on from NZ_CP126958.1 coordinate 155,925, forward strand.
AAGCGACCATTCGACTCCTATGCATCCTAACTAAGGAATTGGTGAATAATGTCTATAAGCATTCCCAGGGGACTTATTTGTCCTATCAAATCAAAGAAGCTAGCCAAGAACTGATTGTTGAAATCGAAAGTGATGGGGCCAGTGCTGAAAATCTTGCTGATATCCAAAATTCCAAACGAGGGGTCTTTTTGCTGAAGATGTTAGTGGAGACACAGAGCGGCTCTTTGAATTATCAGTTAAATGGAGATGTTTTATCTACTCGTGTTTGTTTGAAAGGAGAGAGTCATGAAAATCTTACTTCTGGATGACCATCATTTGTTCGGACAAAGTTTGAAACATTTGTTTGAGGATCAAATGGAGATAGAAGTTTGTGATTATGTTGACAGCCCAGTGGCTCTCTTCCATTCATTGAAGATTAAGACCTACGACTTACTACTGATTGATATTAATCTTAAAGCTGACTTAACAGGCTTTGATGTCATTCGTAAGCTCAAGAAAGACGGATACTCGCTTCCCATTGTTGTTCTGACAGCTTATGATCTGGCGAACTACCAAAGTCTGGGCTATGAATTGGGAGTGAGAGATTTTATCAACAAATCGATTGAGATTAATGACTTAGTTCAGCGTCTACAAACAGCAGTTCATAAAACTAAGATACAAGATCGTCCCTTCATCATTGACCCCTTAACATCTAGAGAAATTGAAATCTTACAAAAGCTCGTCCAAGGTCAAACAAAGAAAGACGTGGCGAGCGAGCTTTTTATTAGTGAACGGACGCTATATAATCACTTAACCAATATTTATAGTAAGCTGGATGCGACTAATTTGATTGAAGCTTACAATAAAGCAATGAAAATTGGCTATATTGTACCCAAAATGTAAAAGTCGTGAGGAGGAAGCAAAATGAAAAACAAGGGGAAATGTCCTAAATGTGGCGGAAGTGGGATTCTATTGATTGCCGGTGGAACGGGTGCTTATGGGGCTGGAAATAATATTTTGTTAGGAAGCACCGTTTTTTCTGCAGTACCGGTCAACCGTTATCTTTGTAGTCAATGCGGATATTCAGAGGAATGGGTGGACTTAGAACACCTGTCTAAGTTGAAGAAAAAGTATGGAGAAAGATAAGCAAGCGGTAGATCACAATTGCTCAATTTGGAGGATTTGTTATGGAATATTTAAAGGCACTTTGGCCACTGATTCTGGTTGCAATTCTTGTTGTTTATCTAGTGAATGTTGTGAAGCAAAAAAACAATCGAAAAAACAACCAGAAACAGGGTGAAAGCGAATGTATATATGAAGTAGCCACCGTCGTCGTTGGGCTCTGTCTAGGTGCAGGGATTGGTATCATTTTTGATCAATTAGCAGTCGGAGCGGGATTGGGATGGATGGTGGGGTTGGTTATCGGTCTTAGAAGTAAGCCATGATGCTTCGAAACAATTGAATCACACTGGAATCAAATGAACTCGACTGAATAAGGCGGAAAGCCATCATTTCTAAAAACATCTTCAATCTAGATCAACAAGAAAAAACCAGACGAAGTAACCTCTATTCTGGCAAGCGAAAGAAGAAACGACTCCATCAAGGGAAATACACTTTAACAGGAAAGTGTTTTGCAGTCATTGCGGCGATATCTTTCGATGCATCAAGTGGAATAGCCGGGGAAGTAAGGCAACAGTGTGGCGGTGTGTAACTCGAGTGAAGAATCATACCCAATGTCCTGCTAGAACAATCAAAGAGGAAGCGCTACATCGAGCTTAGAGAACAGAAACAAGAGCTAACGATTCAGAATGCAAGCAATGAAGAGAAACGAAGGAGATTATCAGATATTAAAGCCTTCTTAAAGACTTAGCATCAAGAGATTGCCGAGTATGATGAAAGCTTAGTTCATCGACTGATTGAGAAGATTATAGCTGAAGATGACCAGCTTGAAATTACCTTGAAAACGGGAGAAATTGTAAGGATAGACAAATAAGAGAGACCTAGAGCTATGTTGCGGCAATGACATAGTTCTGTGTCTCTCTTTTTGGTATAATGGTCTAGAAATAAATAATCGTGAGTGAATCGTGCGAAATAAAATGGAAATGCTGATTTAACGCGGTTTATATCAAGGATAATCGTGAGCAAATCGTATGATGAGGAGGCGAATATGAATGACAAATCAGGATAGCAACGGAGAGATCATCATCTACCAAAGTGAAGATGGAACTAGTAAATTAGACGTTAAACTTGAAGATGAAACAGTTTGGTTGAATGTTCCACAGCTTGTAGATCTTTTTCAATCCTCCAGATCAAATATTTTGGGACATATTAAAAATATATATAACGAAGGAGAATTGGATAAGGAATCAACATGTCGGAAATTCCGACAAGTTCAAATAGAGGGTGATCGAGAGGTTAGAAGAGGGATAAATTTCTACAATCTCGATATGATTATCTCCCTTGGCTACCGCATCCAATCTAAAGTCGCCACTCACTTTCGTCGTTGGGCCACTGAACGTCTGAAAGAATATATTGTTAAGGGCTTTACTATGGATGATGAGCGACTAAAAGGGCAAGCGGGCGGTAATTATTGGAAAGAATTGTTGGATCGCATCCGCGATATTCGTTCCTCAGAGAAGGTTATGTACCGTCAAGTCCTGGATTTATATGCAACCAGTGTTGACTATGATCCCAAGAGTCAGGAGTCTATTGCCTTCTTCAAGATGGTTCAAAACAAATTGCATTTTGCGGCTCACGGACATACGGCAGCTGAAGTTATTTATCAAAGAGCCGATGCGAGACAACCCTTTATGGGGTTGACTACTTTTTCTGGAGCTATGCCGACTATGAAGGATATTCAAGTGGCTAAGAACTACTTAACGGAAGATGAATTGAAGATTTTGAACAATTTAGTTTCTGGGTATTTTGATTTTGCCGAAGTTCAAGCCATACAACATAATCCCATGTATATGAGCGATTACGTTGAACATTTGGATCGTGTCCTCAGCGTGACTGGCCGACCTGTTTTACAATCCGCAGGTAAGATCAGTCATCAACAGGCTATGGATAAAGCGAAGAAAGAGTATCGTGAGTATCAAAAGAATACCTTGTCTCCAGTGGAAGAGGATTACTTACAGGTGATAAAAGCATTGGAGCAAGAGGTCAAGAATGAAGAGAAATAGGAAAACTTACCAACCATACTACTTATCCACCATACCAAAATCAATCCAAGCTTTATCCACGATTCATGTTGAATGTGTTACACAACTAGTCAAAATTAATTAATTGAGGTAAATTGCAATATCAAGTGCATATTTATTTTAAAAAATCCCAGTGTCATGCCAAATAACTAAAAAGCTGATAAAGTCAATAATTCTTGGCCCGTTTTTCTCTAGCTTAAAGTGCTTGATTATCATTTAGAGATTCAGGGTGGGGCTGTCAAGGTGGAGAGCGAAGCGGACCTTGACTGGCCCACACTGAATCTCTATGCTTTGTTAAGCACTTTAGCCTGCTTCTTTAAGCGTTTCCTGAAGTTTCGCAACTTCTAGGTTATAACAGTCGTTAGGGGTTTGATAATCTAAGACCTTTCTAAAGCGATTATTTATTGTATTCGTATAGTGTGCGAGTTCCTGGTATGTCAGCTTTTTAAAGCTTGTCCCTTTGGGCAAGAATTCTCTTAACATGCGATTATGTCTCTCATTACTGCCTTTTTCCCAAGCTGAATAGGCATGGGCGAAAAAGACTTCCAAATCCTTCAGAGCATACTCAAGCTGAGATAGTTTAGAAAATTCACTGCCGTTATCGGTCGTTAAGGTTTTAAAACACGCTTGACCCTCTTTAAGAATCACCTTTTTAACCGATTTTACAATGGAATCTGCATCCCACTTCCAAGTCTTCTTGGTGAGGAATTTTCGCGTTTTCCGTTCAACTAGAGTAATAAGACATGGCTCTCCTTTAGTCTTCTTTCCTATCACGAGGTCAAGCTCCCAGTGACCAAATTCTTCTCTTGAAAGGACGTCTGGGCATCGCTGATCAATGCTTTTTCCAAATACCTTTTTATTCGTCCCACGCGGTTCACTAGGTTGTTTTCTTGGACGAATCCTTGTTTTCATAGGAAGATCAATATTCCTCACATTTAATAAACCAAGATTGATATATTTATACATGGTTTTGGTGCAAGGAACTCTTTCTAAAGGGTGTTTTCTGCGGTAATCATGAATAAACGTATCAACACTGAAAATACGGTCTTCTTTAGGTGTCAGTAAGGCTTCCTCAAAGGCTTTAATGAAGTTAGATTTTCCATACAAAGCGCCTCTGGCTTTAGAATTTGACCGATTATCTTTATAAACACGCGAGCCAGTTTCTGCAAGATAGACATCAACGTAGGTATGATCATAGTTCATTTGACGTGTTTTTCCACGTTTTAGTTCACGAGATATGGTGCATTGATTGACGCCAACGGCGTCAGCAATCTCTTTCTGTTTATGTCCTTCTTGGTGCATTGCTTGGATAATTCCGCGTTTTTCTGCAGAAAGGTGTGTATATGATCTAGGTTTCGTGTTAGAATGTTTCATAGCCAGTGAGTGCTCCTTTACTTGGGTTTAGACGCTTTTAAGTATAGAGCATCACTGGTTTTTTGTCGTCCTTTTCTCTATGCACTTCATTTTACAATTTACCATTAATTAATTGAATGCTTAGTTACAGATAAATCTTATTGAGTTCGATGGATAGTTGAAAAAGAAATGGAATGATATAGCTTGTAGAAGAAGCTCCTGAAAGGGGCTTTTTGTTTTTTAAAAAGAAAACGGGAAAAAAAGTAATTCGAAGCTAAAACTTTATAAATAGTTTTTTATAACATAGTTACCGTTTCATTCAAGATATAAACGGTAACTATGATCAGACAGTGGGGGGAGCTAATCAGCTTGAAACCACTTTGAAAGCGAGAGGAGTTGTCAGAATAGAAAATAAGAGAGGTCTAGAGCTATCTTGTATCGATAACATAGTCTATGTTTCTCTTTTTGGTATAATAACTTAGAAAGAATTAATCGTGAGTGAATCGTGCGAAAATCGTGCGAAAATCGTGTGAAATAATATCAGAATGTTGATTTAATGCGGTTTAGATTAAGAATTAATCGTGAGTGAATCGTGCGAAAATCGTGCGAAATAATATCAAAACATTGATTTAATGCGATTTATATCAAAATAATCGTGAGTAAATTGATATAAAGAACGGGGGGCATTCAAGTGAAAGAGTCCGAAGTATTAGAAATTAGTGAAGGAAGATATGTCGAGCTTAAAAAGGCTAAAAATAAAATTCCTGATTCCTTTTGGGAAACATATTCTGCCTTTGCAAATACAGATGGCGGTATAGTTATTTTTGGCGTGGATGAAAAATCAAGGCAAGTTGTGGGAATAGAACAACCAGAAAAAATGAGGGACGATCTATTTAATATGGTAAATAACCCACAAAAAGTAAGTACTAATCTGATTAACGATGATGATGTGCATATTATAAATGTAGACAATGGTGTTCAAATAATGATGGTAAAGATTTCAGAGGCACCTTATCAACTGAAACCAGTTTATTTAAAAGGTAATCCGCAACTCGCTTTTGAGAGATTAGGTGAAGGTGACAGAAGGTTGACACCTGATAAATATAAAGAATTAGTCGTAGGGTCTCAACCTGAGACAGACAATGAATTGCTATTAAATTATGATTTGTCAGATTTATACATCGATGATTTGGAAGTTTATCGAAAAGAATTATACGAACAAACGAATAATACTCGATACAAGAACATAGATTTTAGAGAATTATTAATAGAAGTAGGCGCTCTTCGAAAGGATCGACAAGGTGACGGTCAATTTCATTTGACGGTGGGAGGCTTACTATTCTTTGGAAAATATACGGCTATTACTGATCGTTTTCCAGGCTTTCAGTTAGATTATTTTGAGAAGGAATCCTCACTTGATGTAGATTGGAAAGACCGAATATCGTCAGGGGACGCGGCGTTTCCCCAATTAAATGTATACAGCTTTTATAGAATGACACTAGATAAATTAAATGGAACGCTTAAAGATGAGTTTATGTTGGACGAAAATACCAAATCTAGGCTTCCTTTTAGAACAGATTTGTATACAGCTGTTAGGGAAGCTCTAGTTAACTCACTAATGCATGCTTATTATGATTCGAACAGTCCCATCACGATAACAGCTTATCCAGATTACTATGAATTCTCTAATCCAGGGAAAATGAGAGTTACTGAGGAAGAATTTGTACACGGTGGTCATTCAGATATCAGGAACCACACAATGTCTACAATTATGCGAAGAATAGGTATTTCTGAGAAAGCTGGAAGCGGAGGCCCGAGAATATTTGATGTTGCTTCCAAATATAATTTGAAATTACCTGAGGTTATTAGGGAGCAATATAAAACAACATTGAGAATTTGGAAAGTTGACTTGGAGAAAACATTTGAAGGGTATTCAGAAGATCAGAAAAAGATACTTTATTATTTAATTGAAAATCAATCGATTGCTAGAAGCGAGGCAAAGGATCAACTTTCGATGGATAATTATACCTTTAGAACGACGATCAATCAGCTTTTGGAGAAAGATATGGTTGATGTTATGGGAAAAGGGAGAGCTACTCGATATATTTTGAAACTCTCATCACCAGAACAGTCCTATAATATGAAAAGAATTTTAAGATTTATAGAAGATAACATTATTAATAGAGGTTAGATTGCTACTACACGCATTATTTACTCATACTTTAGTTTCAACATACCAAAACCAACCCATAGCTTATGGGCGACACATGCTGAATCAGTCGTTTCGTTGGATAAGAAATAAAGCTATCGAAAAATTGCAGAAGAGGCTCCTGAAAGGGGCTTTTTTGCTAACTTATGCAATACGTCTAAACCAGTAAATCTTTATAAGCAGAAAACACTTGATTATGTTATTAATATGCATTATCATTATATATATAATGATAATGCATATTAAGGCGGGTGATTATATGAAAAATATCCAAGTAAGAGTGAATTCGCATATAAAAGATAAATCTGATGAAATTTTTGAGGCGTTAGGAACGACTACAAACGAAGCAATAAAAATATTTTTGAGCGCAGCTATTAATGAAAAAGGTTTTCCGTTTAAAGTTAAGCTACCAAAAAATAATACTTTGGAGGAATATGTTAACGATCACATGCTTCCTTTAAGTGATAAAGAAATCGATGAGGGTTATTTCTTGGTTGAGGGTTCTTTTAGCAAATCAACAGAGTTTTCACAAGGAGTTTATCTCGAAAATGTTAAAATAAAAGGTTTTCTATTTGAAGAACAAGAGGATAGTATTACAGTAGCAGAAGCTAAAATTATGACAATCAATGGTAGTCGGGAACATATAGCTGAGGTGGCTGACGCGTTTTCGGGTGATACAGAGCTTGTTGGTAGCACAATGATGTACGATAGTAAAATTGTAGAAGGGTACAGTAAAATAGCTATTCTGGATGAATTCTTTGTTTTTTCACAATATGCTACAGCTAAAACAAGAGTGAAATTGTTTGCGGAATATGTACTCCCTTATTTAGCGGATCGCGATATTGAATATGTAGGATTTATGAACGCTGGGTTATGGAGAACTGAGAGTGCTGAAGAGAGAAGGGCACAGACCAAAGCTTTGAAAGAATTAGATATAGTAACAGAAAAATTCAGCTCAGAGAACTGGGCAGAAAGCGTGAATATTATAGAGATTGTTGAGAATTTGTAGAATTTTATAAGAGTAAGCTCCTGAAAGGGGGCTTTTTTATTATGGAGAAAAATAGTTGGAACTAGTGGTGGTCCTAGTCGCGGTCATCTATCCGGCGCGCAAGATCGCGAAGATCGATATTATTGAAGGACTCAAGGGGAATTTTAGCCTGTCTAAGAAGAAGGGCAAGAAGCGAAGTCCCAAATTCTGGAAAGAACTTCGGCTGAACAATATGGCCAGTATCAAGTCCCAGCGCTATATCTCAGCTATTGGCATTCTGATTGTGGCCATCTTCTGTATCGTCTATGCCATTGCCGACTACAACCGGGACTTCTATGCCTTTGATGATGGCTACGATCTTACGGTCCACTACTACAATGACACCGGTGAACTGCCCCCTATCCTGCCAGAAATTCTTGCTGACTATGAGGGGGAGGGCTATATTTCTAAGGAAAAGAACCTAGCCATTGAACCTAACTTAGAGCTATCCCAAACCGCCCAATCACTGGGCCTGGATGAGCAATTGGAGCAAATGATGGCTGACACCAAGCCCCAATACATCAGGGGAATTCTGGTCGCCCTCGAAAATGACGGCCTCCAAAAACTGGGCGGCAGGTCAGGGGAATTTACCCTCTACAACCAGGTCCAAGCAGATCCCAACGAGCCCCTTGCTCAAGCTGAAAAAGTGCCGTATTTTGATCATCCTGATCAATTAGAGGTTAGTATTAATGAGAAGCAGCGCAGCCTTCCTATTGCGCATAGCATTGATGATCTTGGCCCCTACCAGACCCGGGTCCTGCCCTTTAATGTTATGGTCTATACGGATTTTGAGACTTATCAAGAGCTGATGGAAGAGGTTCAAGACGATAAAAATTATAATTATCCCTTCGAATTGAAGTTGAAACTGCCCAAAGGACAAGCTAGCCGGGCCAAGGAGGAAATCACCAGCCGCATCGAAAATACCATAACTTATAATGAAAGCTTCAAGGTTTTCACAGATGAGGAGATCCAGGCCGAACAATTTACAGATATTCAAAGCTTCAAGCTGATCATCTATGGGATTGCGGCCATCATCTTCCTGATGAATATCACCAACGGCTATTCCTCCATCAACCTCAGCCTGATGAACCGGCGCAAAGAAATCGGGACCCTCTATTCGATTGGGATGGATATCCAAGCCTTGAGAAATCATTTCAGTCGCGAATTCCTCTTCGAACAAGGGAAGTCCTTCCTCTTGTCTGTCTTGATTACCTTAGGGATTATGTTAGGGATAGCTGGTCTATTCAAGAGTGTTGATATGAAGGCCTTAATCTTATACTTCCCTTATCTGGTCTTCCTAGGATTTGCGGTTCTAGTCTATGGCTTGAACTTGCTCATTTACTGGACAGGTCTCAGTGCTATTCTAAACCATGAACCGATTGATTTGATCCGGGGAATATAATAAAGATTGATTAAAAAGTAACCGACTTTTTGAGACTGTTTTTAGGACGAGAAAAGTTGGTTTTTTTATTGAGGAGAAAGTCGCATTGAGGGGCATGATACTTTTCTGGTTTATTTTCTCATGGTAAGCTAAAAGCGTAAATTGTAGCTCGTGGGAAACCCACTATTCCGTTAAGGAGGTTACTGACATGAAATCATTGAAAGAATTAGAAGAAGCTCAACAGGCCGCCCAGGAAGTGTTGATTCATTTAGATAAGGGGATTGAATTGCTCCAATCGGCTTCCAAATGGGGGATGTGGGATTTACTGGGTGGTGACTTTCTGCCTAGTTTGATCAAGCGGCGAAAAATTCAGGCGGCAAACCAAGAAATAGAGGCTCTTGCCCAATCCTTAAGATTTTTAAACCAAGAGTTAGCGGATGTCAGCATGGCCTTGCCCCAAGGAATAGCTGATGGTTTAAAAGATAACTTCTTTGATACCTGGTTTGACAATGTCTTTACCGATGCTAAGGTTCAATCAGATATCAAAGACCAGCTCCAGGCTCTGCAAAGGATGCGACGGTCGATCAATCAATTAAAGGCAAAATTGGACCAGCAGATCAAGGCCTATTAATAAGAAGTAAGCGAGAAAAAATCTTTTAATCAAGTTACCGGCTACTTACTTAGTTTAAGCAATGTGCCCATAAAAAAAGACGAACTGCCTGTTCATTGTGAGCAGGGGTTCGTCTTTTTTATTGTTTACAGTGGACTTATGCTTGGTACTGCCCTCTCGCTTTCGGCCAGACTGCTTCTTGACCGGGCTTGTCCACCAATTTCTTACCCCAAGTCTCCAGGACTTGGTTGACGTAGGGGAGGATATTATGACAGTATTCCACACAACCAAGGTAGTGGCCGTCAGCGTCATAGATCCCCTTAAAGGTACAGACGATCCATTCGCCTGGAGAAGTAGAAGAAATAAAGAATTTTTCACTAGTCTTCTCTTTAGATTTAAGTGCAGCTAGGATATCTTTGACCTTTTGATGTTCTTCTTCGGGGTAATTAGAGTTAATGTCGAGTCCGACTGAGCTGACAGTCTTAGGGTTCAACATTTCATCGACATCGTTCTTATAATTGAAATAAAGTAGGCGGTCGTCTTGGTCATAGTAGGCCACTTCTACAGGGATCTGTTTTAGGAAATGGTTCAGGTGAGAAACCGTAAGAATGCCGCGATCTAAGCAGACATAGTCTTGACCACTGGCGGGGTCCTTGGCCTCGATTGCTTGGTCGAGCCAGTGGTTGTCAGGATAGACTTGACTTTCCAATCGGTGGGGGGCTTGGGCTCCCTGGGTCCAGTCGTCATACTTCTTATCGACAAAGCGGGATGAGCGACTGTCTAAGATTACCTGAGGCTTCGACTTGGGATCGGCCGCTTGGTCGTCGACCATTTCTTGGCCGGTCATCTGGCAGTAATACTTCAAAATCGGCAGGTTATCCTGTACCCATTCCATGGTGCCTTCATAGCTCCCATCAGGATTATAGAAGGCCCGGTGGTTATGGGTGACGAAACGCTCGGTCTCGCTCCAATTCGACCGCAAAACCACCCGGGGGACTTGGTGGGTGCGCATTTCATAGATGAGTTTAGCAACACTCTCAGCCACTCGTTCGGGGTGGATATTGAAGAGGGCCTCACCTACCGCTTCGGGATTGCGTTTGGCGACCATGTCTTCTTTGGGCTTGTGACGGTTGTAGAAGAGGTATTGGTTATTGGCGTCGCAAGTGGTTACCTCATGGTCAATATTGGCTAAGAGCTGGTTAATTTGGTCAACGCTTAATACTCCGCAATCGAGCTTGACTGCATCACTAGCACGGGCTGCCTGGGTTTTCTCGGCGGCCACTTCTACCCAGTTGTCTAGGGAACGGTCGATGTCAGTGATGGGGCTTTCCACTGGGTGTTCTACTTTCAGATCTTCAATTTCTGTATATTTCAATGCTTGGCCTTCCTTTCATGGCTTAATAAAAGTCTAAAACAAAGTGACCATTGGGATGATAGAGACGGTCGGACTGGACTTGGTAGGTCGCTTCAATAGTGTCTTGGCTGAGAACATCAGCGGGCTTTCCGCCGACGACTAATTGGCCTTCCGAGAGCAGATAGGCATAATCGCAGTAGCGGAGAACCTGGTTGAGGTCGTGGAGGATCATGACCACTGTGAGACCTTCTTCCTTATTGAGCTGACTAATCAGGTTCAGGAAGTGAATTTGATTACGGATGTCCAGGTAGGTCGTCGGTTCATCGAGAAAGAGGAGGTCAGGCTCTTGGGCCAGGGCGAGGGCCAGCCAGACTAACTGCCGCTGACCGCCCGAGAGTTCCTGGAGCTGTTTATCGCGATAATCACTTAAACCGACCAGGTCAAGCACGCGGTCGACAATATCTTGGTCGGCCTTTGAGGATGAGGTCAACCAAGACTGGTAGGGGCTCCTTCCCAGGCTAACAATATCCCTAACCGAAAGCAAGAGCTGGTTGCGGTGGCTTTGTTGGACTACGGCAATCTTTTTGGCCCGTTCTTTTAAGGGGATATCTTGCAAGTCTTCCCCTTCAAAAATAACCTGGCCGCTTGCTAGAGTCTTGCGCCCATTTAAGCAGTCAAAGAGGGTGGTCTTGCCTGACCCGTTAGGACCGATTAATCCGGTAACACTTCCCGCTTCAACAGTCAGTGAAATATGACTCAAGTGAAAGTCCGACTGTCTTCCATAAGAAAAACTGATATCTTGGGCTGTTAATAAGATGGTCGATCACCTCCGAGTCGATTGGCGGTAAAGCAGGTAGAGGAAGAAAGGTCCTCCAATTAAGGACATGGTGGTCCCAATAGGAATTTCCAAAGGAGCGATGATCGTCCGCGATAGCGTATCGGCCAGAATAAGTAAAATTGCTCCCAGAATTCCGGTAAAGGGGATCAAGCGACTATGCTTGCCACCAACCAGTAAACGGGCCACATGGGGGATAATTAATCCCACAAAGCCGATCATCCCCACAAAGGAAACCGTAATGGCAGCCAGATAAACGCCCACCAGCGCCACCATTAAGGCAATGACCTTGGGCGGATAGCCTAAGGAATGAATCAGTCCATCTTCTAATTGAAGTAAGTCCATCTTGGGGTGGATAAAGAAAAGACAGAGATAAGCCGGTAGGGCATAGAGGAAGAGTAGGAGAATATCCTGCCAACTATGACCACTGAGATTACCGTTTAACCAGAGGATGGCTCCATGGAGGCGGTCACTATTCATGGTAACGATAACGCTTTGTAAACCGCCCAAAACTGAGCGGATGGCTAGACCCGTCAGGACAATCCGTATCGAAGAATAGGATGACTGAAAGGCCAAGAGGCCGACCAAAAGGAAGGCCCCCACCCCGCCGACAAAGGCGAAAAGGGGAACCATGGCGGTCTGCTCTGGGAACAGGATCAAAATCACCACTGCTAGTAAGCTAGCTCCCGCGTTAATCCCTAGGATATTGCTATCGGTGATCGGGTTTTTGAGCACGCTTTGGATCAGTAGTCCGGAAAGTCCCAGGTTGAGACCTGCTAGGAGGGTAATGGCGATCCGGGGATAGCGAATACTCCAGAGGATTTGTCCCCGCTTAGTGGCTTGGCCGGTGAAAGAGGATAAGATGTCTTCCAGATTGACGGGGATACTCCCTAACCGCATGCCGATCAGGGCAAAGATAGCTAGCACCACCAATAAAAACAGAAAGAGCAGCCAGCGACTTCTGTTTCGCTTAATCACCCTAATCTTCTCCTAAGAGGGCTTTCTTAACGGTTGCGAGGTCATCAGCTAATCCTAAGCCCCCATTGATACTAATGTCATTAGAGGTTAGGGAAATAATGTGGTTGTTTTTACCTGCCTTGGTTTCTTGCCAGATAGGTTTTTGCAACTCTGCTTCAATTTGTTCTTGGGAAGTGTTTTCGTCAGCGGTACCCTTATTCTTTAAGTTAAAGACATTGGAGAGGGAATAGCTAATAATGTAGTCAGGGTCGGCATCGATGATGGCTTCAGAAGAGAAGTTTACTAAACTACCATCGGTGATCACGTCACTTCCGGCTTCTAGGGATTCGTCAGCAATATTTTTGAGACCGAATTTTTCTAAAATAGAAGCTAGATAGCTGTCATCAGAGGCTACGGAACTGCCTTCTTCGGAGTTAAAGATAATGACGAAGGTCTTTCCGTTCAAGTCTTCGGTGCCTTTTAAGACTTCTTCTTCTTTGGCATTGATGTCATTAACAATGCTTTGGGCCTTGTCTTGGCGGCCAGCTAATTTACCAATGTCTAAGAGGGTTTGTTTGACATCATCATAGCGGGTATAGTCAAAGTAAACCGGTTCAACCCCAGTCCCTTCCACTTGTTGGCGGGTCATGCCTTCCAGTTTCTTGTTATTCAAGTAGTAGTCCGCCTCGGTTGCTGCCAAGGTTTCTAAGTCAATTTTAGGACCGCTACCGACTTTAGGGAGGTCACGATAGGCTTCAGGCAATTGTTCGGGGGCGTGGGAGGTGACCCCAACCAGGGGAATATCTAAGGCATCGGTCATTTCCGCTAAGGAGAGGGTCCCAGCCACTAGGGCAGGTTGTTCTTCGCTCCAGTCAGCTTTTTCGGCTGACTCTTCATTTTCTTTAGGGGCCTCTGCTTGTGACTCTTGGTTAGCCACTTCTTCACTCTGGTCAGAGGAAGCGGCTTGGTCATCCTTATTATTGCCACCGTTTGAACAAGCGGCCAAAAGTGCCAAGGAAGTGAGGGCAGTCAAGGTAATTTGTAATTTCTTTTTCATTTGACAATCTCCTATCTCAAATATTTATTATTTATATATTATTTTATCATGAAGTATACATACAATGTAAGCCTTATCAAAAGTCGAGCGATATAAAAGCCCTATATTGTTCGCTGTTTAACAAACTTGCTTGCTTTTAGTTGGCTACTATGATTCTTTTTGAAAAAAGAGGATCGAATGGTGAAAAACCTGTCGCTTATATTTGACGTGTCAATTATTTATGACTATACTGGTAGTGAAAGATGAAATATGAATGATTGAATAGGGAGATGATCAAAAATGGAAATTACCACTATGAAACTGATTGCAATTATTGTCATCCTAGTATTGCTCGCTGGACTCGCGATTTATGGGATTCGTAAAGCTAAAAAGACTACTTCATCTCATGACCATAAGGCTAACCGCAAAGAAAAAGAAGCCGATGACCATATTGGTGTGGGAATCGCTCTTGGTTTAGGCGTAGGGGCTTGCTTCGGGGCACTTTTAGATAATATGCCCCTGGGGATTGGCATTGGCTTATGTATTGGTACCGCTATTGGAGTGAATTATTAAGCTTTCAGTTTTTAGGGTGGTATGATCTCATGCCCCTCTACTTAGATTTCAGCTCGATAGAGGAAGCAATCCTTCTCGTGGGAATAAATGATTCCGCAGGCTTGGAGATAGGAGTAGATAATGGTGGGACCGACAAAGGCCATCCCTCTCTTTTTGAGGTCTTTAGCAATAGCATCTGATAAAGGAATGGTAGTTCTTCCTAACTCCACGCGTCGCTGACCTCGGGTAAAACGGCATAAATAAGCATAAAAGGAGTCGTATTCCTCCTGAATCCTTCGAAAGACTCGGGCATTTTGAATGCTGGCTCTAATTTTGGCTTGGTGGCGGATGATTTTCTCGTTAGCTAGTAATTCTTGCACTTTATCCTCACCATATTGGGCCACCTTATTGACATCGAAATGGTCATAGGCCTGGCGGAAGGCTGATCTTTTGTTTAAAACGGTCTCCCAGGAAAGCCCGGCTTGAAAGGATTCTAAAATTAACATTTCAAAAAGATAATCATCCTGGAAGTTAGCCAGCCCCCATTCCTGGTCATGGTAGTTGATGTATAAGGGATTAGCTAAATTGCACCAGTGGCAGCGTTGCATCACTTATGACCTCCTTTGGGCCAGGTAAATTGACGCATGTCCTGACCTTCTAACTTGAGCAGTTGGTATTTATTCTCTAAGCCACCAGCATAGCCGGTAAGTTTCCTATCCTTGCCCACTACCCGGTGGCAGGGGATGATGAGGCAAATCGGGTTCCAACCGACCGCCCCACCCACCGCTTGGGCTGACATACTAGTGATATGGCGTTTTCTAGCAATCCTATCAGCAATGTCCTGGTAGGTCATGACTCGGCCGTAGGGGATCCTTAACATGATCTCCGCTACCTCTTGGCGGAAGGGGGTAGGGTCTTGAAGCCGGAATTTAGGAATAAATTGAGGATTTTCTCCAGCAAAATAAGCATCTAACCAGACGATACTTTCTTGGAAAGGTCGGCTGGTTTTTTCAGCGTGGCTAAGATCGTGTGACTTGGCATCCTTTGATCCCGCAAAATAAAGCCCCGTCAAGGCTTGACCATCACTAGTTAGGATAATATCATCGAAGGCTTCGGGGGAGGAATAGGTCCAGGTAAAAAGCAAAGTGTGCCCCTCCTTTTTGTGGAAAAACGGTTTATCAAGCGATCAATCTTATTGTAACATGTCATTTTTGGCGAACCCTGGTCTGCCAGATAATGATTGCTCTTTTATCCTTGACAAGATCTATTTATATTCGTTTTTTGTTATAATAGAAGTAGAAAGATAAGTAAAGCTTAACTAGAAAAAGCAGGAGTGAGTCTTATGAAAAATGGTTTATTTATTCGCTTAGTCGCTTATTTTATTAGTAGCTTTTTTACCTTTGTTGTCTACTTCTTATTGACGGATTATTTTGGGATTGAACTCACTCAATTTCCCGGCGTTCTACTAGGGATCTATTTAGCGCTGGCTTGGTTCCTCTTTCCGAAAGTCGTTTTAACCCTCCCATATGATTCTGAGGCGGGTTATATGGTTACCAGTAAGATTCTCTATCCAATATATTTCTTAATTAGTCCAATCTTATTCTTATATTGGCACTTTAAACGAGTGCTTTAGAATTGTTGGAAAAAGGCGTGCTTAATTAACTAGTAAAAACAAAAATCCGCCGAGAAAGTTAGGGCGGATTTTTTCAAATTCACTTCAAGAATCAAACGGGGCTGAGCCGGGAAGACTACTTTGGCTTTCAGACATGGTAAAATATTTTGGAGAGAGAGTCGTTCAGAGAAAAATAGAAAGGGATGGGAGTACATGGAAGGTGCCTTTACTGTGAATTTTACCCAGATTGAGGGGATACCTGTGGTGGAGATCTATTCACAAGACCATGAATCTAAAGCTATCGTGATTGGCTACCATGGTTATAAATTGAATAAGGAAGCTTTGATTAAACAAGGGCTGATCTACGCTGCCAGCGGTTTCCATGTCTTCCTGCCCGATGCACCCCTCCATGGTGACCGCCAAGTCGATCCCTTCCCCGAAACTTCCATTAAGATTATGCCTGGAATTATTGTGCAAAGTTTTACCGAGTTTCCCCTCCTACTGGCTGCGATTCAAGAACGCCAGACCGTTGACCGGGTCTTTGTCTATGGGGCCTCTATGGGTGGCATTATGGCTGCTATGATTGGGACGGCTTATGCGGAAACATTAAGCGGGTTAGCCATTCACATTGCTGGAATTAATTTAGAGGACCAGCTACAAAGAATTTATGAGGACCGCTATCCCGAGAACTTGGATTCAGAGGCTTTGGGGATTATCTTAAAGAACAGTCCAACCACTCATCCGGATAAATTCTTAAGCCAACCGGTTTATGTCTTTAATGGCGGCTCTGATGACGCCAAAATCTTGAAGCTGAACCAACGCGATATTCAACAGTTAAGGGCTGACTTTCCCAAAGCCCGCTTGGAATGGACGATATTAGATGAAGTCGGCCACCGGGTCCCGAGTCAAATTAGCCGACAAACAGCAGCATTCTTTAAGTCTAGCTTCTAAACTTACTAGCCGAAAATCAAAAAAGAAGCACAGTTCCTTGATTAAAGGAGAGCTGTGCTTCTTTTACTTTTATTCAATATCCAAATCGATGCGGTCGTTCATGGTTTCGCTAACATATTTGCCGTCTTTCTTACGCTGCTTGACACATTCGGTAAGCAGGTATTCGATTTGCCCGTTAAGGGAGCGGAAGTCATCCTCGGCCCAGGCAGCTAATTGCTCATAGAGCTTTTGCGAGATGCGGAGCGGGACTTGTTTCTTAGCCATTAGTAAAGACTTCCCGAGTTCACGATGGGGGAGACTTCGCTATTGCCACAGAGCACGACTAAGAGGTTGGAAACCATGGCTGCCTTGCGTTCCTCATCTAAGTCGACGACTTGCTTGTCTTCAAGCTTGTCCAGAGCCATCTCTACCATGCCAACCGCGCCATCAACGATCATAGCCCGGGCGTCAATGAGGGCAGAAGCTTGTTGGCGTTGTAGCATGGCTGCGGCGATTTCAGGCGCATAGGAGAGATGGGTGATGCGGGCTTCGACAATTTCCAACCCGGCAAAGTCCACCCGATTTTGGATTTCTTCCTTAATTCTAAGGGCAACAATTTCACTCGACCCACGCAGGGACCCGTCATCGGGTTCACCATCTCCGGTGGTATCAATTTCGAATTGCGGATTCACATCATATGGATATTGGCGAATAATGTTACGGAGGGCAGAATCGGTTTGTAAGGACAGGTATTCTTTATAATTGTCAACATTGAAAACGGCCTTTGCGGTGTCGCTTACCCGCCAAATGACTGCAATGCCAATTTCAACCGGGTTCCCCAAGTAGTCATTGATTTTTTGCTTACTGTTGTTTAAGGTCATGGCCTTGAGCGAGATTTTCTTGCTAGGGCCAAGCGAAATTTCCATTCCATTTTGATCTTTGGTTGACTTCTTTTCGGCTTTTCGGACGTCTCCACTTTGACCGAGATAGGTGCCGGCCGCGGGATTGATGGCTTGGCAGAAGGGGTTAACAAAGTAAAAACCTTCGCCCTTAAGGGTACCGATATATCTACCAAAAAGGGTCAAAACTAATGATTCTTGTGGGCTTAACACTTTAAGTCCAAAGAGAATTAACCAGGCTAAGGCCAGGTAGGCGATCGCTAGTAGGTTAACTAGGGGGTGTACTTGGAGGATCAGGAGGATGGCAGCGAGGACAAGACCGATAATATAAGTGATCAGTACGGTCATCCCGTTTTTCTTACCTGTTAAAACAATTTCCGTAATTCCAGTGTCTAGTTTCTTATCTGTATTAGCCATGGGAGTCTTCCTTTCTAATAAGACCAGTGACGATTAGCCCCTGATAGGTAAATGACCAGGTTGACCGGCTGAGAATGAATGGCCATTGCTATCCTAGGGCTAAAAAGAACTTTTACCTTTGAACTCAGCTTTTAAGTGTCTATCTATTTGATATCTTTATGATATCACTTTGAAATGGAACAAGCAAGAAAAGAGCGATTAAATCCAAAAAATACCGTCAAAGAGCCTTTAAATTAATTTAAAAATTAATTTTGGGCTAGTTTTTGGAGATAAATTAGTATATGCGTATACAAATTTAGTTTTGTATAGAATTAAACATGAGCGTTATTTGAGCAAGGGCTAAGTAGTCGAGCGAGTGAATAGAGGAGGAAGAAGGCATGTTGGAACTGATCGGCGTAGGAATAGTGGTTTATTATCTGGTGGGCTGGAGAAATCAGAGAAGTCAAAGCGCTACTGATTCCAAGGATGACACCAAGCAGCCTTTTTTGAGTTCGCTTAGCTGGTCGCTCTGTTTACTGGCCTGCATGGGGATTATTTTCCATAAGTTGCCTCTCTACTTAGGTCTGGGTTTGCTTCTCCTAGTCATTGATTATTTTGATAGGGCTTAGACAGTGGGTTAAAGCACAAAGAGTAATAATAAGAAAACGGTATAGCTGGCTTTGATAGCTAGCTATACCGTTATTTTTATTTTATGGCTTGGACAATGGATCGAGTAAAGTCACGGATTGGTTGTTCGGCTTGGTCCTGGTGTTGGTCGATTAGTTTAATGATAGCAGACCCGATAATTACCCCATCAGAGAGGTCAGCCATTTTTTTAGCCTGGCTCGGATTTGACACCCCAAAACCGATGGCGGATGGAATATCAGGGTTGGCTTGGCGAATGGCTTGGACCATGGCGTCGAGGTCCGTTTGAATGTTTTGTCTAGTTCCGGTCACTCCCAGTGAAGATACCATATAAAGAAAGCCTTCTGCTTCTTTGGCAATTTTATGGATGCGGTCATGGGAGGTGGGGGCAACCAGAGAAATCAAGGCGACATCATATTTTTGACTGTAAGGGAGGAGTTCGCCTTTTTCTTCGTAAGGTACATCAGGCAGGATTAAGCCTTGGATGCCCACCTCTTGGCAGCGGCGCATAAATTTATCAGGGCCGTAACCAAAGACGATATTGGCGTAGGTCATAAAGACTAGGGGAATGTCGATTTTCTTTTGGAGGCGTTCAACCATAGCGAAGACGTCATCGGTACGCAGGCCAGCCTTTAAGGCGGTTTCGATAGCATGTTGGATGACTGGACCTTCCGCGGTAGGATCGGAGAAGGGAATGCCGATCTCAATTAAACTGGCACCTTCTTCAGCCATGGCTTGGATATACTTTTCCGTGCTAGCTAGGTCAGGGTAGCCGGCGGTAATGTAAGGGATAAAGGCTTTTTTATTTTGGAAAACGGATTGAATACTAGTCATAAATTTCTTCCCCCCGGTAACGTGCAATGGCGGCACAATCCTTATCACCACGACCAGACAAGGTAATACAGATAATCTGGTCGGGGCGCATGGTTTTAGCTAATTTGATGGCATAGGCAACGGCGTGAGCGGATTCGATGGCGGGAATAATCCCTTCTACCCGGCTAAGGTATTCAAAAGCTTGGACCGCTTCCTCATCCGTGATGGGCACGTATTGGGCCCGTTTTCTGGCAGCCAAATTGGCGTGTTCAGGGCCAATCCCTGGGTAGTCGAGACCCGCAGAGATGGAATAGACGGGATTGACCTGGCCATCCGCGTCTTGGGCGATAATGGTCTTCATGCCGTGGTAGACTCCTGGACGTCCTACTTGCATGGTGGCAGCGGTATCTGGACTATCGACCCCATGACCCGCGCCCTCGCAACCGAATAATTGTACTTCAGGGTCATCGATAAAGGCGGCAAAAGACCCAATCGCGTTGGACCCGCCTCCCACACAGGCTAGTACTGCATCCGGCAAGCGGCCTTCGCGTTGGAGAATTTCTTGACGCATTTCTCTTGAAATCACACTTTGGAAGTCACGTACCATGGTTGGAAAGGGGTGGGGGCCCATGGCCGAGCCGATGCAATAGTGGGTGTCTTCCATCCGTCGGCTCCACTCTTTCATGGTTTCATTGACGGCATCCTTTAAGGTCCCAGTCCCTGAATCAACGGCTACCACTTGGGCGCCGAGTAACTTCATTCGGTAAACATTTAAGGCCTGGCGTTCAGTATCGTGCTTACCCATGTAAACCACACAGTCGAGGTTTAACAAAGCACAGGCTGTAGCGGTAGCAACACCGTGTTGGCCAGCTCCGGTTTCAGCAATGATCCGGGTTTTACCCATTTTTTTAGCCAGGAGGACTTGGCCGAGGACGTTGTTTATCTTATGGGCCCCAGTATGGTTGAGATCTTCACGTTTGAGATAGATCTTTGGTCCCCCTAAGTCTTCCGTCATATTCTTGGCGTAATAGAGTAGGCTGGGGCGGCCAGCGTAATTGTTTAATAAATCGGTCAATTCGCTTTGAAATTCAGGATCATTCTTATATTTATTATAAGCAGCTTCTAATTCGATGACAGAAGGCATCAGCGTTTCTGCTACGAATTGTCCACCGTATTCTCCAAATCTTCCTTTAGACATTTTTTACCATCCTTACTATTTCTTTGATTTTATCTGGGTCTTTGTATCCTTGACTTTCTACCCCGGTCGAGAGGTCCAAGCCAGCGGGGTGGACTTGGTTCATAGCGGCTTGTATATTGGTGGCATTGAGGCCTCCGGCGAGGATAAAGGGGCGGTTGAAATCCTCTAAGAGCTTCCAGTTAAAGGACTTGCCGCTGCCGGCCTCCTTATAGTCGAGGAGAATCTGGTCAGCGGGACTGGCTTGAGCCCTTGCTAAGTCGCTAGCCTCACTAATAGCAAAGGCCTTCCAGATGGGTTTGTTAGTGAGATTTTGTAAATAGATAATGTCAGCTGGGCTTTCTTGGCCGTGCAGTTGGGCAATGTCGATAACGCCTTCATTTAATAAGTCAGCAATAACTTCTAATGGGTAGTTGACGAAGACGCCCACTTTTTGAATCTTGGGGTCGACGGATTGACTCAAGTCTTTGAGGGTGGAGAGGCTAAGAGAGCGCTGACTTTTGGGATAGTCGACAATGAAACCGACATAGTCAATGGGTAGGGGGTTACAGTAGCTGATATCGACTAGCCGCTTGAGGCCGCATATTTTAAGCTTGGGCATGGTGGCTGACCTTTCGAAAGGCTTGGATAAGGGCGCTGGGGTCAGCTTGACGCATCAAGGCTTCGCCCACCAAGACGGCATCGGCACCAATTTCAGTCAGGGACTGAATATCTTCTGGACCTTGTACCCCGCTTTCTGCGACAAAGAGGACCGAATCTGGAATCCGACTCCTTAGCTCGGCCGCATGGTTGAAGTCGACAGAGAAGTCCTTCAAGTTGCGATTATTAACTCCGATAATCTTAGCGCCACAGGCTAGGGCTAGGTCGATTTCTTCCGTGTTATGGGTTTCTACTAGGGCACTGAGGCCCAGGTCATGGCAGATGCTAAGATAGTTTGATAACTTCTTGGAGTCTTGGTCTAAAAGGGAGCAGATAATCAAGACCGCATTGGCGCCCATGATTTTAGCTTCATAGATCTGATAGGGGTCGACGGTAAAGTCTTTTCTAAGCATGGGCAGGTTAACGGATTGGCGAATTTCTTCAAAGATTTCCTTAGACCCCATAAACCATTTGGGTTCAGTCAATACCGAGATGGCATCCACCTGATTGTCTTGGTAGTGCTTGGCAATGTCTAAGTAGGGAAAGTCTGGAGAAATTACTCCTTTAGAGGGGGAAGCTTTCTTGATTTCAGCAATCAGGCTCAGTCCGTCCTTAGCCAAGGCCTGTTCAAAGATAGGCTCTCCCTTAGCTAGGCCGATAGCGCGTTCTTTAAGGGCTTCCAGGGGGAACTTGGACTGACTGGCTTGGACCCGTTCCTTACTATGTAAGGCTAACTGCTTCAAGATCATGGGTGACTCCTTCCTGACTAGCGGAAATATAGTCCTGTAAAAGTTGGTAGGCAGCGCCAGAATCAATGATTTGACGGGCCAGTTCAATTCCTGCGTCTAGGCTATCGACTTTTCTAGCAGCGTAGAGACCAGCTGCGGCATTGAGGAGGGTGATGTCCCGTTTGGCGCCGTGTTCTTGGCCGGTTAGGATGTCGATAGTGATTTGGGCGTTGTCTGCTGGCGTTCCGCCGACAATGTCAGCTTTTTGGTAGTTAGGGAAACCGTAGTCTTCCGGTTTGATGGTGAAGCTTTCTTCATAGTCACAGTCGAAGAAGAGGGCGGAAGTCGGTGCGGAGATAGAGATTTCATCCATCCCGTCTTGGCCGTAAATTACTAGTCCGCGTTCAACCCCTAAGTTCTTAATGACCTTGGCCATGGGGTGGATCAGGTCTTCTTGGTAGACCCCCAGTACTTGGTATTTGGGTTTGGCCGGATTAGTGATGGGACCTAGGATATTGAAAATCGTTTTAATCCCCAAGTCTTGCCGGACCCCGCTAACATTTTTCATAGAGAGGTGGTAGTTTTGGGCAAAGAGGAAGCAGATACCGACTTGGTCAAGTAATTGATTGGCTAGGTCAGGATCCTGGTAGAGGTTGATGCCTAGCGCTTCAATACAGTCCGCCGCACCGGATTTAGAAGAGGCTGACCGGTTACCGTGTTTGGTAACGGGGACGCCAGCTGCGGCAATAATTAGGGAAGCGGTCGTTGAAATATTGAAGGAATAGGATTGGTCGCCACCGGTTCCGACAATTTCTAAGGTATCCCGTTGCGTATCGATACTTTTGGCTTGGTCACGCATGGCCGCTGCAGATCCTGCGATTTCTTGGTCACTGGCGCCTTTGATGGCTAGGGCGGTCAGGTAGGCAGCCATTTGCGCTTGGCTGACTTGGCCAGACATCATGGCCTTAACCGCTTGGTAGGATTCTTGGTAAGATAAGTCTTGATGATTAATTAATTGTTCGATTGCTGCTTTCATAATGTTCTCTCCTTTTTAGCTCTTGATAGACAAAAAACTTGCCCTTATAACTAACTTCATTGCTGATTAGTTATAAGGACAAGTTGTTTAACCTGCGGTACCACCTTGATTGGCATCCCTTGATGCCCACTTAGGAGCGGTCACTCTGATGACCACCCGGCTGCTGATAACGCCAGCCTTGCGTCTTGCTTCTCGCTTTAGTTAAAGCCCTTGACAAGCCTTCCAAAGGTCCATCGCTAAGGCCAACTAAACGTCTCCCATCAACACGTTCTTGCTTTAAGTTAGCTACTTAGCTATTCCTTCGTCATAAGTTTGATTTGCAAATAAAAAAGCGTTTATCCATAAAACATTAAAAAGTTAATGTTCTAAGGACAAGCGCTTTTCAACCTGCGGTGCCACCTTAATTGATCGCCTGGACGATCCTCTCGAGATAAGCCAAGCAGCTTATCCCTTAACCCAGCTAACGGGGGTCAATCCGTTATGGCTACTCTCCAGTTCACCATACCCTCCAAGGCCCATCCATTAAACTAATCAGACGCTCTCACCCTTCGTCCTCGCTAATGATTAGTGGATTAATGTTACTTCCTCTTTAACGGTTTCTCGATTTCATCCATCATAGCCAAGTCTATTGATAAAAGCAAGATAAATTTAATATTTGTGAATTTTGATTATGTGATCTAAATTGATCGACTGGGCCGATTCGTGTTAATAATAGTTTACTGACAATAATAGCTAATGGCTTTTTGGACAAACTTGGCCGTGCCTTCGCCAGCAAAGTCATCGATGTTTTTGGTGAAATCTCCACCGCTAGCATACATTTTTCCTAGTTCCATTAAGATATCATTAGAGCAAGGATAAAAGTGGTCACTGATAAAATCTTGTAATTTTTTTACTAACTTTTGAGCATTTTGGGACTTATAATTTTGGCTTTTGATCTGGGAGAATTCGACAAATATCATCATTAACTGTTGATGGATCGTCTTTTTTTGAATGTTAGATTGCTGGCTTTGCCTTTCTTGGTAGTGACGATATTCCTTGGTATCCCCCCAGTAATCCTTAGCTTGTTGCGTATAGTGATCGATGTTTCTTCTATCAAAGGCCTGAAAATTGACAGAGTCTACGCCCAACACCTTGATTCCCTTGGCAAAAAGAATGAGATTTTCTAAGTGTTCCTTTTTTAAGGTTAACAGCTGGATTTGCTGGTCTAAGGCCAAGTCTTTATCAAAGTTTTTACTATTGATGATCTCCTTAATCTCTTTTAAAGAGAATTCTAATTCCTTAAATAATAAAATATATTGTAACTTTTTCAGGTCTTGATGACTGTATAGTCTATAGCCAGAAGCAGTACGTTTAGAAGGCTTTAGCAGGTTGATTTTGTCATAATAATGCAAGGTCCTGATACTTATGCCTGCCAATTCGCTAACTTCTTTAACTGTTTTCATATGATCACTTCCTAACTATCAATTAATTGTCTGGCTTTTTGACTAGATAAAAGGCTATTTATTAATTAGACCGACCAATATTTTCTTTGGCTTTTTTAATCAATTCAATGGCGTTGGAAAAATCATCATAAGTCACCATACAATCTTTTCCATCTCTAGCAACAGCTGTGGAAGAAGCTGATATAACGACATTAAGAAGATCGCCCCCAGAAAAGCCAGCTGTTTCTAAAATAATTTTATCGCTTTCCGCTTTATTAATACTTACTGGCAATTTGTCTGGTAAAAACTGTTTAAAAATAACAGCTCTAGCTTCTTTTTCGGGGAGGGAAAATTCAATATGGCCTAAAATTCTTCTGATAAAGGCAGGGTCATAGTTCTCCCCAAAATTTGTTGTAAAGATGACAATTCCCGAAAAATTATCCAGCTCTAATAAAAGAACTGACTTTGTGACATTAACCGCTTGGTCTGTACTTTGATTGACCTGGGCTAATCGTTTACTTAAGAGGGAATCAGCTTCATCAAAAATAAGAACAGCATCTGTTTCAGTGGCCTTGGCAAAAATAGCTTTAATATTTTTAGGGGTTTCGCCGACAAATTTGGATTCAATTTCAGCATAATTTGCCCTTAATATATCTTTCCCTAGTTCATGAGCTATGGCCTCTGCTGTAGCACTCTTGCCGGTACCTGGAGGGCCATAAAGGTTAATAGCTGTCCTTCCGCCACTAGGATCGATCTCTTTTAAGCCAAAGGTATTATATAATAGATCGTGATGTTTAATTTTAGCGAGTAAGCTATTGATTTGTTCTCGTGTTGACTTACTTAAAATGATATCATCTAAGCTTTTTTGAGGTTTTTCAATGGAAAATATGTCTGAATGACTTGGTTTATTATTCAGTTGGTCAGGAGAGACGTATCTCCCTTTATTCGATCTGGTCTTGCTCATTGGTCCATCTTACTTTCTAGTGTTTTTCTTCTAAGGTGTTTAATTGTTCTTGCAGCCAAATTTCTTCTAAGGAATCGACATAGTTATTAATTGCTCCAAACAGAAAATCAGGCAAATTGGGGTCGAATTGTGCTAAATTCTTCCTAAAACGCTCGTCGTCACGATATACATAACTTAAGCCTCTAAGAATTTCTAATGAGGGTTCATAGGACATACCGATAAAGCGATGCCATCTCTGCATAGCTTTTTGCAGTTCTTGACTGTCAGCCTCCTCATTCTTTAATTGGGCCAGGGTTTCAAAGACTGCCTGGCTCTCCTTAATCATGTTTTCTGCTTCTGCTTGATCATAAGACTGCCAATTCATTTCTGCTTCATGTAATTTTTCTGATCCCCATTTATTCTTTACTTCTTGTTTTCCCTTTTTTCTCTTGATGGCAAGAGCTTTTTTCTGTTTTTTATTCGCTTTTTTCATTGAGCTCCTCCTAGTCAATATCAGTTCAATATTCTCTATTCGCAAACAATAGTCTCTTTCAATATAAAGTATGACGTAAGGTAAGGGTCAAGAAATATTTTTAAAAGTGAATCTTTCCTAGTTAATCAGACTTTTTATGATTAGGAAGAGAATGTTATACTTAATAAACCGAGATGTCAGGAAAGGAGCGGTGGAGATGGCTGAGAGAATATTTGTGGTTGAGGATGATCCGGTGATTGCAGCCGGCCTGGAGCGGGAACTGACCAAGTGGCACTATCAGGTCAAAAGGGCAGAAAACTTTGAAGCTATTGACCAAGAATGTCGAGCTTTTGACCCCCATTTAGTCCTCTTAGATTTGAACTTGCCATCCTATGATGGTTATTACTGGTGTCAGATGATCCGTAAAGACAGTGCGGTTCCCATTCTTTTCCTATCGGCCCGCGATACCAGTATGGACCAGGTCATGGCCATGCAGGTAGGGGGCGACGATTATGTCACCAAACCCATCGACCTCCCCCTCTTACTGGCCAAGGTCCAAGCCCTCTTACGCCGGGCCTATCGTTATAGTTCAGCCAGTGAGCTCTTGTCTTTTGCTGGAGTCCAACTGGATCCCACTAAGGCTAGGCTGCTGTACCAAGGTCAGGCTAGCGATTTAACTGCTACTGAACTGCTGATTCTCAAGCAACTCTTTCAAGCTCAAGGGGACTATGTCAGCCGGGAAAGCTTGATGGAAGAATGTTGGTTGGGGGAGAGTTATATTGATGATAATACCTTAGCGGTCAATATTTCCCGCTTGCGTAAGAAATTGACCCAGCTGGGGCTGGCAGACTTTATCAAGACCAAGAAGCGGGTAGGCTATGCCTTAAATGAGGAGGTTGCTAGTCAGTGAAAGACTTTCTTAAGCGTCAAGGCTTGACCCTTTTTACTATGGCTTTTACCTTTCTGGTCTTAGTATTAGCGGTCCTACTCTTTGATTTAGATGCCCTGGTCGCCCGTTTTCTCTTGCTTTTCTTGGGCTTCTTTTATGGACTGACCTTGGTGTTGGCTTACTGGCTGGCAGGGCGGCAGGTGGACTACCACCAACTCTATCTGGACAGTCAGGCCAAGGCTGAGGCTGACCGGGTCCAAGCTGACCTGGTCAAGCAAGAACAACAGGGCTATTTCTTGACTTGGCTCCACCAGATTAAGACGCCAATCGCAGCGGCTAAGCTCCTCATCCAAGACCTAGACCCTCAGAGGAAGGATGACTTGGAAGCCCAGCTACTAGCTATCGAAAATTACACCACCATGGTTCTTACTTATTTGAAGGTAAGTAATGAGCAGAAGAACCTGCAGATTAAGGCCGTCAGTCTGGATGCCCTTATTGCTCCCTTACTTAAAAAGTACCGACGAATCTTTATTAATAGTCATACCCGGCTTCATTACCAAGCCATCACTGATCAAGTGATGACCGATCCCACAGCTTCTGAAATTATGATTGAACAGGTCCTCAATAATGCTCTCAAGTATGCATCTGGGCGAGAGATTTGGATTACTTATCAAGCGGACCAGGCTTGTCTAACTATTAGGGACAATGGCCGGGGAATCAAGGCCAGTGACCTACCCAAGGTCTTTGACCAGGGCTATTCGGCCTTCTTAGCCAAGTCTTTGCGGCGGTCAACCGGGATTGGTCTCTTTCTGGTCAAGCAACTGGCTGACCGTTTGGACCAGCCGGTAGAATTAGACTCGACTTGGGGTGAGGGGACCACAGTTAGGATTTACTTTCACCAAGATGCCTTCCGCGCGTCTTAGCTTACAATTTTGTAAGATTGGGTCCTGCTTTTGTTAGTTTAGATAAAGGCAGGGCGCTTTTTTTCTTTCTATAATAAAGTCAAAGAATGGAGGAAAGAAGAAATGCTATTAAACGTCATTCATTTAGAAAAAATATATGGCCAAGGTGGCAATGCCACGACGGCCTTAAGAGACGTGACCTTTCAAGCAGAAGCTGGCGAGTTCGTGGCCATTATGGGGGAGTCCGGCTCCGGGAAGTCTACCCTCTTGAATATTATTGCCACCTTGGATAAGGCGACGGGAGGCCAAGTCTTCTTAAATAACCAATCCTTGGCGGCCTTAGGAGAAAGTGATCTCGCTGCCTTTCGCCGCCAGGAGTTGGGCTTTGTCTTCCAAGACTTTAATATGCTGGACACTTTCACCAACCGGGATAATATTCTCCTACCCTTGGTGCTTTCCAATATGGATTACCCGGAAATGGAGCGACGTTTAGCTAAAATTGCGCCCTTACTCGGGATCGAAGACCTTTTGGACAAATATCCCTATCAGATTTCTGGTGGGCAACAGCAGCGGGTGGCCATTGGTCGGGCCATTATTACCCAACCCAGCCTAATTCTTGCTGATGAACCCACTGGGGCTTTGGATTCTAAAAACAGTGAAGCAATCATGAAGCTCTTTACTCAGTTAAACCAGCAAGGCATGACCATCTTCATGGTGACCCATTCCTTGCGCTGTGCGGCTTATGCTAAGCGCGTCCTCTTTATTAAGGATGGGGTGGTCTACCATGAAATTTACCGGGGTGAGGATTCTTTGGCTAACTTCCAGGAGAAGATCGCCGATAGTCTCTCCTTTTTAAACCGGGAGGAGGGCTAGTATGAACCGACGCCTAATCTGGCAGTTAGCCAAACGTAATTTAAAGGTCAGCAAGATGATTATCCTGCCTTTTCTCTTGGTGAATGTGCTTTTATTTGCCTTACAGTATGTGATGATTTCCTTAATCGGCAACCAATTTGTCCTCGAGCGAAATCCTTATTTCTCAACAGTGATGGCCTTTGCGGCTGGTATTAGTTTCTTCTTAGCCCTAGCTTTTATCCTCTATGCCAACAACTTTATCCAGAAGCGGCGTAGCCAGGAGTTTGCCCTCTATAGTGTTTTGGGTATGGAAAAGCGGCATATGAAGTCTCTCCTTGCTAGGGAAAGTCTCTTACAACTGGGATTTATCCTTCCTTTATCCCTAGTTGGTGGCCATCTCATTGGAACCTTTGCCTTTATGGCTGTCAACAAAGTTATGCGCCAATCGGGGATGACCTTAATGGATTATCCCTTTAAGTGGGAGGTTGCTTTGATAACTATTCTTGAGGTTCTTTTGGTGCATGGCCTGATTTATCTATTAAACCGGGTCCGCATTCAGAAAAACAATCCCCTTGAACTCATGCAGAGCGGTCAGGCAGGAGAAAAAGAGCCTAAGGGTAATGTCTTTGTAGCTATCCTCGGTCTGGCTTTGGTGGGGATCGGCTATTATATTTCCCTAACCACCACCAATATTATGCAGGTCATTTATCAATTGCTCCTAGCTATCGTCTTAGTGGTCTTGGGAACTTATTGCCTCTATCATTCCCTATCGATTATTGTTTTAAAGGGACAGATGAAACGCAAGTCCTATTATTATCAACCTAAACATTTTCTCAGCCTTTCCGGGATGCTTTACCGGATGAAGGCCAATGCTTGGAGTTTGGCCTCCATTGCCGTTCTTTCGACCGGGGTTATGTTGGTCTTAGGTTTAACCGTTTCAACCCAGCGCGGGATTGAGAGCTTGATCGATCGTTACCAAGCCAGAGACTATAAAATTGAATTGCGGGGGTCAGTGGTTGAGGAATCCTTAGATCAACAACTCCAACGTTTAGAGACAGCAGTTGATGAATTTAGTCACTTAGCCCCTTTGGAAGAGGTTAACTACCAGTTGAGCTTTGGCCAGTTAGCTCTTAGCCAAGTGAAGGAAAACAGCTTATTCTTACAAGCCTTTACCTCAAATAACCAAGTCACCGAGGGCCTTGTTTTCTTTGGTGAAAGTTTGGATGGCTATAACCAAAATTATAGTAGTCAGGAAAGTTTGGCCTCTGACCAGGTCTTAATGGCCACTAGCCAAGACCAATTGGACAAGGTAGACCAAATTAAATTGGGGGATAAGACTTACCAAGTCAAGCATATGCCTAAGGACCGTTTGCCTGTAGTTGCGGGACTAGATGCTTTAATGGTCGTTTTCCCTAGCCAAGAGGACTTAACTCAAGCCTACCAAGCGACCAACACGAGCCAAGAGATTGGGTATATGAAGAGTCCTATAAGTTATAACGTAACTTTTGACGCTAAGGGCAATAAGGAAGACATTGACAAGCACCTAGATGATTATGAAGGAAAAGGGATTGAGATCACTTCTAAAACCGTCTTTCGAAAATTATTTTATCAGCTAAATGGCGGTTTTATTAGTATCGGAGCGATTGTTTCCTTAGTTCTATTGATTGGCTGTTTCTTAATGCTCTACTATAAGCAACTCTCTGAAGGCCAGGAAGATAGGAAAAACTACCGGATTATGCGCCAGGTAGGTTTACCCAAGTCGTTGATCAAGTCAACCATTCGCCAGCAGATTTTCTGGGTCTTTGTTCTACCGCTTTTGACTGCTGTGGTTCATATTGCTTTTGCCTATCCGATTTTACGCCAGGGCTTAGGTCTGATCGCTATCAAGGACCGGACCCTCATTTTAAGCAGCTTCTTTGCGGTCATTGTCTGCTTCAGCCTGGTTTATTATCTCATGTACATCTTGACTTCTAAGGCTTATTACCGCATGGTCACTGCTGACCAGTAATTGAGTTGGCCATTTTAGACTGTTAAAGTGATGCCAAAGGAGGTGACAGTTATGACTGATGAATATCGAAAGGAAGAGAAGGGTTGGGGACAGCGCTTCTTGGATATTTTGAAGTGGTTGGCCTTGAGGGTTTGGGGAACCCTGCCTTTTGGATTAATGTTTGTGGTTAACAGCCGTTCCCACATGTTCTCTTGGCCCGTAGTGGCTGAGTTGACCTTATTAGTTCTGATTTTTGCCTATCTGACCTATCGCTTTCTTTATAAGTTTTATTACAAGCGTGCCCAAGGCAAAGATAACTTTGACCGCGTGGGGTGGAAAGATATTGGCATTAGCTTTCTCTATTATCTTGGTTTTCGCGTGATGGTGGTAGGCCTGACTATGGCTAACCAGGCCCTCTATGGCAGTGAGCTATCGGCCAATGACCAGCTACTATTTTCGGGGGATCCCAACCTAGTGTCGCCGATATCCAATATTGCCTTTTTCCTAATGATGGGCTTTGTGGTGCCTTTCCTAGAAGAATTAGTCTTCCGTGGCATCTTCCAGAACCTTTTCTTCAAGGCTGAGAGTTTCTGGTGGCCCCTAGTCTTGAGTTCGCTGATTTTTGGTCTCAACCACATGTCCAATAACATCATTGAGTCGCTCATGTATATTCTCCTGGGTGTCGCTCTCTATCTAGCTTACCGGCGGCGCAAGAACATTAAGGACGCCATCTTACTCCATATGATGAACAACGGAATCGCGGCGATTATGCTTTTAGGATCCTATCTTTACCAAGTTTTCGGCTAATGTACTACTCTCAGTCTCCATAGGCTGGGAGTTTTTTTACTGAATGCGCTTGACTAGTTCTTCAGGGCAGTCTTCCTTTCAAATGATTGAAAAGACTGTCTTTTTACTGTGTAAAAATATTTGCAGGTAAGATTTTTCATCTAGCGGAATGGTTTTTACTTGAAAATGAAAGCGCTTTATATTAAATTATATGGGAAGGCTATTTTACTTATTCAAAAGGAGGAAAAATCATATGGCAGATTATGTTGCAGGTACTGAAGTTAAGGACTTAAAAATCGTTAACTTATATGATGTAGAAGATGAGGCTAGAGAAATTATCCCTGAAGCAGGATATGGTTATATTCGTTCCGGTGCAGGGGATGAATTTACTTTAAGAAGAAATGTAACCTGCTTTAATAGTAAGGGAATCTTACCTCGGGTGATTGGTGATGTTGAACATCCAGATACATCAACCACTTTCTTAGGAAAAGATTACTCAGCACCATTCTTCTATGCACCAATTGCTGCTTTAGGCATTGCTCATGAAGAAAAAGAAATTGGTATGGCTAAAGCCTTTAACGAATTCGGCACCGCCTTTTCAATTTCCTCTTATGCAGGATCAAGCTGGGATGAAATGGCTCCTTCCTACGAAGGCTATGAAGACCGTCCACGTTACTTCCAGTTATATATGAGTAAGAACCACGGCTTTAACGAAGCCATGTTAAATGAAGCCAAAGACTTCGGTTGCCAAGCCATTATTTTAACTGCGGACTCTACCGTTGAAGGGAACCGTGAATTAAATAAACGGAATCATTTTACTTATCCATTTGGTATGCCAATCGTTGAACGCTATTTAGCGGGTTCTGGCGAAGGGATGGCGCTAAAAGATGTCTATGCTTCCTCTAAACAAAAGATTTCACCAAAAGATATTGAATACATTAAATCCATTTGTGACTTACCAGTGATGCTCAAAGGGGTACAAACACCTGAAGATGCCTTGAAGGGTATTGGTGCTGGTGCGGATGTTATTTACGTATCTAACCATGGGGGACGTCAATTAGACGGGGCTCCTGGATCCTTTGAAACCCTTGAAGCCATTGCTCAAGCAGTCCAAGGCGAAGTGCCAATTGTCTTTGACTCTGGCATCCGTCGTGGTGAACATGTCTTTAAAGCGCTGGCAGCAGGTGCAGATGTCGTAGGTATTGGACGTCCAGCCCTATACGGCCTCGCTCTAGGTGGACATAAGGGTGTGCTTTCAGTATTGAACTACTTGAAAGACGACTTAACCCGGATTATGCAATTAACCGGTTGTCAAACCATTGAAGACATTAAGAATGCACGTCTAACCGACCTACCTGCATATAATGAAGCGGAATTAAGACACCACGGTTACTAAAATCAAATAAATAACTAAGAAGAGACGCTAACGGACGTCACCAAGCTGTTTTTACAGAGCTTTTGGGGCCGTTAGGGTCTTTTTTTGCTTTGAGTTTATTTTCACAAATTGAGAAAACTTTACTAGTGACGACGGCAAAGTTCATGCTAAAAGCATGTGAAAGCCAATAAAAACTGGGATTTTTTTGTAATTATTTGTCATTTTAATTACCAATCTTTAGTTTAGTAAGGTATAATGGGGTTCGTACAAGTCGTTATAGATTTTAGGAGGTATATTTAATGGCTTTTTTAGTAAATGGTAATGAAATTTTGAAGGACGCACGTCGCAATCACTATGCGGTTGGAGCCTACAATACAAATAATCTCGAATGGACCCGTGCCTTAGTGAGCGGTGCTAAAGAAACCAGAACCCCATTATTGATCCAAGTATCTACTGGTGCTGCTAAATATATGGGTGGTTACAAATTAGTTCGTGACTTAGTGCTTAACGTGATGGATAGCATGGATATTGACGTTCCAGTTATCTTGAACTTAGACCATGGTGATTTCGAATCAGCCAAAGAATGTATCGAATTAGGTTACTCTTCTGTTATGTTCGATGGTCATAAATTACCAGTTGAAGAAAACCTTGCTAAAACTAAAGAAATCGTTCGTTTAGCTCATGAACGTGGTATCGCAGTTGAAGCTGAAATCGGTAAGATTGGTGAAAACCAAGGTGGCGGTGAATTAGCTTCTGTTGAAGATGCGATTCGTTTTGCTGAAGCTGGCGTTGACCGTCTTGCTTGTGGGATTGGTAACATCCACGGTGTTTACCCAGAAGGTTGGGAAGGCTTAAACTTCGACCGCTTGAAAGAAATTTCTGAAGCTGTTGACGTTCCACTTGTTCTACACGGTGGTTCCGGTATTCCTCAAGACCAAGTGAAGAAAGCTATTTCTTTAGGTATTGCTAAGATTAACATCAATACTGAATTCCAATTAGCCTTCCAAAAAGCTACTCGTGAATACATCGAAGCAGGTCATGACCAAGACCGTTCAAACAAAGGGTTTGACCCACGTAAATTGTTAAGACCTGGTACTGACGCAATTACTGAATCCATGAAAGAAATGATTTCTTGGATGGGTACTCGTCCAATTGACGACAGAGACTCTAAATTTGTCTTCGATGAAGCTTCCTTAAACGAAGAATAATCAAGTCTATATACATAAAAAGAAAGGATTGTGACTTAGTCGCAGTCCTTTTTCTATAAGCAAAATATTTTTAATTGAACTTCTTGCTTGCTATACTCTGGTTATTGTTAATATAAAAAGCCAAAAATTGGAGGATTTAATTTATGACACAATTTAAAGATCTTGCTGCTAAGCGTCGTTCGATTTATCATATTGGAAAGAATACCGATCATAGTTCCCAAGAAATCGTTGATGCTTTAAAAGCAGTCTTAAAAGATGTGCCAACTGCCTTTAACAGCCAAACTTCACGTGTTGTTATTGCTTTTGGGGACAAGCACCAAGCCTTATGGGATGAAATCTACCAAGTTCAAGAAGGTGTTTTAGAAGGTGACATGTGGGAACAAATGTCTGGTGTGATTCAAGGCGCAAAAGAAGGGCTAGGAACCATTCTTTTCTTTGAAGACTTAAATGAAGTCGAAAATATGCCAGCTAACCCAGAACGTTCGATTGCTTACAAGGAGAATAATAGTGCTAACCACCAATATGCTGCTTGGTTAACCTTAGCTGAATTAGACTTAGGAGCGACCTTACAACACTTTAATATTGGTTATGAACAAGGTTTCGATAAGTCTATCCGTCAAATGTTTGACTTACCAGACTCATACGCCATGTTAGCGCAAATGCCATTTGGTTCTGTTGAAACTCCAGCAGGCGACAAAGACTATATCGACCAAGATGAAAAAGTTCGTGTTTACGAATAAAATGTTGACTTAATTAAAAGGTAAAGCAACCGGGAGAGAGAAATTTCTGCTGGTTGTTTT
Organism: Aerococcus loyolae; assembly: GCF_002871915.2. Taxonomy (NCBI): domain Bacteria; kingdom Bacillati; phylum Bacillota; class Bacilli; order Lactobacillales; family Aerococcaceae; genus Aerococcus; species Aerococcus loyolae. Next base: position 190,946 of record NZ_CP126958.1, read on the forward strand.
TATTAGCCTTTACTTAATTCTTGGGCGGCGCTGATCCAATTTTTCCATTCTAGGGCCAGGTGGAGGCAATGGTCGTTGACGATATAGCTGGGACAAGCAGCGGGAAATTCGACCAGGGTTCTGGCTTCCATGCCGGTCTCGGTATTTCTAAATTGATGATGGATGCCACCTACTTGACTTCCATTGGCCAAGTAAGCCAGTCCGACCATTTGTAAGGGATAAGCAGGATCCGCTTGACTGACCAGTCCCTGGTCACTTGAAAAATCAATAAAAAACTGTATAGGCAAGGGACTGGCTCCGGCGGTTTCTATTACTTCAAATAGCTGTCCTCTAGGTTCGAGGACATAGTGCTCGGGATTGGCTTCCAGGTTAATTTGGCGAATTTCAGGACTATCTTTGGTGACGAAATCTTTGGCCAGGGGAGCAAATTCTTCAATGCTCAATCCTCTAACTTCAAGGGTACAAGCGGCATACTTTACCCGCCCCAAAGAAAGCCGACTAATATAGCGCATAACAAGAGCCATAAGCTTTAACTTCCAGCCCAAGAGGTGGACGATTTCTTCATAGGTCATTGCTTGTTTCAATTGATTGAGTTTATTTCTCAAGGTCGCTAAATTGTCTGCAGGCTTAGGCCGGTGACCAAGATTTTTAAGCGCCTGGCGGGTGTGCCGGTATTCCCACTGATCGAGTTTTTCTTGACTGACTATTTGGCCGGCTATGGTTATTTTCGTGATGTTTACCTCTAGTTGATTCTTAGTAATAATGAATTATGGCTTATTTTTGTTGCTAAGTCTACAATTTATTGATAAAGTATGCTATACTAATCATATTGATCCAATTTGATCTCGGGATGTAGCACAGTTCGGTAGCGCACTAGCATGGGGTGCTAGGGGTCGCAGGTTCAAATCCTGTCATCCCGATTGTATATTTTCTTTCTGATTGAAGGAAAGTTAACGCATAAAATCGCTTGAGGAGACCATAGTCTGCTTAGGCGATTTTTTCATTTATGTGGTTAATTTTATGATCATTTATAGCGATCACAACTAATAGAATAAATATAGTTATATGGAGAAGTCCTATCATATCAAGCTTTTCGCTGATAGGATAAGCAAAACAAGATGGTTTTCAAAAAGAAGTCATGCTAGAATAGATTGAGTTTGATAGAGGGGGAGAATGACTATGACTAATAAAATTTTGACCACACATGTAGGTTCCTTACCACGGACAGAGGCCTTGTTGGAGGCTAATAAGCGCCGTACTGCAGGAACGATTGCTGAAGACGAATTTAACCAAATTATTGCTGAGTCGGTTGACCAAGTTGTGAAAAAGCAAAAAGAAATTGGGATTGACCAAGTGAATGATGGGGAATACGGTCACGTGACTTCAGGTGCGGTCGACTATGGTGCCTGGTGGAACTATTCCTTCTATCGTTTAGGTGGACTAGAAATGACGGATGAAGACCGCTGGGCCAAGAGTGAAGCTATTCGTTCCACTCCTGGAAATATTAAATTGACCAGTTTCCCTGACCGTCGTGACCGGCAAAAATTTAGAGCAGCCTATGAAGATCCTGATTCTGGCGTCTTAGGCAGACGTAACAAGGTAGCTAATCCAGTCTTTGCTGACAAGGTGACCTATACCGGTCAAGACCAAGTCAACCGTGACGTGAAACTCTTGACCCAAGCCTTAGACAAATATGATATTAAACAAGGTTTCATGGCTGCCATTTCTCCAGGGGCAGCGGCGCGTTTGGAAGACCGCTACTACCACGATGAAGAAGCGCTCTTAAATGATGTCGCCGATGCCTTACATGAAGAATACAAGGCTATCACGGATGCGGGCTTAATTGTCCAATTAGATGCTCCAGACCTAGCGGAAGCTTGGGACCAAATTAACCCAGAACCAAGTTTGAAGGACTTCCAAGCTTGGTTGCAAAAACGTGTCGATGCAGCTAATCGGGCCTTAGAAGGTATTGACCCTAGCTTGGTCCGCTTACATATCTGCTGGGGGTCTTGGCATGGACCCCATACCACCGATATTCCATTCGAAGATATTGTTGACCAATGCTTACAAATCAAGGCGGGCTCCTTCTCCTTTGAAGCCTCAAGCCCTCGTCATGGTCATGAATGGCGCGTCTGGGAAAAAGCAGGCCGCTTGAAAGCCGGACAAAAGCTTGTCCCAGGTTTTGTTTCCCACTCCACCAATGCGGTCGAACACCCACAATTAATTGCTGACCGGATTGAACGTTTTGCCAAATTAGTGGGTCCAGAAAATGTCATTGCATCAACTGATTGTGGTTTGGGTGGTCGCTTACATGAGCAAATTGCCTGGGCTAAACTGGAATCTTTAGTTGAAGGGGCAGCCATTGCTTCTAAGCGCCTCTTTGGCTAATCAACGAGGATAAATGAGGAATAAGACTTTTCCAAAAGCTGTGACTTTGTTCGCAGCTTTTTTGTTTACCAATCTTTTCAGTGACAATTTTTTAAATTGTTTTTATGGATTGATAAAATTATGAGAAGTAAATTTTTAATGATAAAATAAGCGTAAAGAGTGGGGAAACTGTTTTTGGGATCAGGCTAGTCTCTGGTCGTTTGTGTGCTCTTGAAGCATTGAAAGGATGGTAAACCATGCGGATAGGCAAGGTCTTAAAGCGAATTGACCGTGATGAACGCTACGTGGTGGAGAAAGATACCGGTTTAGTTCACGGCAATGTCAATGGTTATACTTTATTAGTCGATATGATGCATTTAGGTCAAGAATATGATATTGTTTTTCATCTAAGCAAAGAGGGCCAGATGCCTGACCGGCAAGAACTCCTCTCCAATATGCCTAAGCATAAAAATTTGAAAAATGTCCAGGTTGAAGGCAATAAGGTTACCTATAAGGCGCGAACGGCTTTTTTAGTTCAATCCACTGTAGATAGCTTATTTGAAATGGTGGATTTAATTACTCAAGTCCTTAAAGACTTATCCTACCAAGACGCCTCCTAGCCTTGTAGAATGACATGATTAAGAGAAGTAAAAAAGCCATGTTGGATTTTTCAACATGGCTTTTTGCCTATCTAGCCTTTTTTAAAGGGCGCTAGTTTTGCTTGACGTAGAGGGATTCACCGATGGCATTGAGCCGGTCTTCCCATTCCGCTTCACTTAATTCATGTTCTTGGACGTAGAGATTACGTGGGTGGCGGCGACATTCAGCGGAACAACCCCGTAAGTATTTATCTTCATTTTCCTTAGAAGAGAAGAATTGCTTATTGCATTCGGGGTTGGCACAGTTAACATAGCGGTCACAAGCTTGGCCGTCATAGTGGTCTTTGGAGATGATGGTGGGGTTGACGTGGTTAATTGGAACTGAAATCCGTTCGTCGAAGACATACATCTTGCCTTCCCACAAATCGCCTTGTACTTTAGGATCTTTGCCATAGGTATCGATACCACCTTCGAGTTGGCCGACCTTATCGCCGATACCTTCTCGTAGCATCCAACCGGAGAATTTTTCGCAGCGAACGCCACCGGTACAGTAGACGGCGACTTTTTTATCCATAAATTTTTCCTTGTTGTCTCTGACCCATTGGGGAAGTTCGCGGAAACTACGGATATCGGGGCGGATGGCGCCTTTGAAGTGGCCAAGGTCATATTCGTAATCGTTCCGGGTATCCAAGACCACCGTATCCTCATCTAAGAGGGCTTCGTGGAATTCTTCTGGTTTCAAATAGTCACCGGTGATATCCAATGGACTCAAGTCGTCATCCAAACTCAAAGACACGATTTCGTTACGAGACCGCACAAACATCTTCTTATGGGCGTAGTCATCGGCTTCGTCAATTTTGAACCAGACGTCTTCAAAACCGGGAATGGAATGTAAGTGGTCCATATATTGGTCAGTTTGTTCCACTGTTCCTGACACCGTTCCGTTGATGCCTTCTTCACTGACCAGAATGCGGCCCCTTAAGCCAATCCGTTTACAGAAGACCAGGTGTTTCTTGGCGAATTGGTCGGGATCCTCAATATCTTGATACTTGTAATATAGTAATACGCGATAGTCTTTACTCACGTAAAATCTCCTCCTTTGTAGTTGCAGGCTACAAATACTCTTATATTCACTATACTACCCAGGAGCGGGAATTACCAATTTGCTGGCTAGGTAAGGGACTTTCTGCTTTTGTTGGTTACTGTATATAGAGTTAAGACATCGCTTGGAGATTGAACTCAAAAAAGGCTGCGACACTTGTCACAGCCTGATTTTCTGTTTAATTAATAAACGTTATTAAAGTAAGCATCGATGGCATTAGCGGTTGCTTGAACTAATTTGTCTTGGTAATTTGAATTTCTCAAACGACTTAATTCTTGAGAGTTATCACCAAAGCCATATTCAATCAATACTGCAGGAATATCGGTTTCACGTAAGACTGCAAAGGTATTGGATTGAACGCCACGGTTAACGGCACCAGTAGAGCCAATCAATTGATTTTGAATTTGTTTAGCTAAGTAGGCACTATTGGTAAGCCGTTGGGCGTTGTTGTGGTAAGGGTTAATTTGAGATGGATAATTCTTAAAGTATTGGTAGTAGTAGGTTTCAATCCCTTGGGCTGTGCCACGGTTAGCTGCGCCCATGGCATTGTGGTGCATGGAGACAAAGATGTCAGCATTAGACCCGTTAGCGATTTGGCTACGTTGGAGTAAGCCAGTATCACTGGTTCCTGGACGCGCTGAGAGTACGCGGTAACCGCGGCTTTGTAGGACCCGAGTTAATTTATCAGCTAAGTTCTTGTTCAAAGTTCCTTCGTTCACGCCGGCGTAAGCGGCACCTGACCAATTACCATGGCCTGGGTCCAATAAGACTGTCCGCACGCCATCATAAGTTTGATTGATGTTCATCGGTTTAACCGGTGCGTTTGGAATTTGTAAGACTTGACCATGAGCTAGATAGTTACCGCTGAGGCCGTTCGCACTTCGGAGGGATTGAGGGCTGATACCAAAGGCGTTAGCAATACTATCGACACTTTCATTAGGTCCCACTGTGTAAACTAGACTGGTGGTAACAGTGCTTACTTGGTCCTTAGGAATGGTTAGGACTTGGTTAGTGTAGAGCACGTTACTACTTAAACCACTGGCTTGGCGGATGCCTTCAACCGTTACACCGTATCTTTGGGCGATGGACCAGAGTGACTCGCCGTGGCTGACCACGTGTTGGTTAGGACCAGGAGTCTTGGTGCCGCGTTGGACGATTTGGTCGACGGGTTGCTTAGTCACTTTTTCATCAATTTGTTGACGGTTGACTTCTTTACCGTCTTGGTAAGTAACTTCATAAGTGACAGTCTTTTCGCCATTTTCACCTTTTTGTAAGACTTTTTGGCTACCAGCCTTGTAGTCGTTATTGTCGGTATACTTGGTTTGGAAAGGGATGCTTACTTTTTGAGTAAGAATTTTTTTCGTGGTTAAAGCCTTAGTACCAACATGGACCACTTTATCTTCAGCCGGAACGTATTCAACTGTTTTTTCAGCCCGGTTAATTTCTTTACCAGCTTGGCTTTGGATGGTGGTTTCGACCACGCGTTTGCCGGCCTTGCCTTCTTGGACGGTTTTTTCTTGGCCTAGAGCTAATTGGTCATCAGCAACATATCTCACGCCCGGTTGGATAATGAAGGTCTTTTGAACGCTCACTGAAGTGATTTCGTCAGCTGGCTTTTCTTGGTCCTTATTGGTCTTGTCTTCCGGTGCTTTTTCTGGAGTCGGTTGACTAGTTTCGGACTTGTCCTTAGCTGTTTCTTCTGGAGTCGGTTGACTGCTTTCAGCTTTTTCCTTTTCCTTATTGTCAGCTTTGGGGCTGGCTTCAGCTGGAACTTCTTTTTCCTTCACTAACTTTTCAGTTGGTGCTTGGTCCTTGTTCTTGGTTTCCTGAGCCTCTGAATCCTTGTTTGTATCGACGTCTTCTAATTTTTCATCAATGACACTTGGTTTGGTTTCACTTTCTGCCTTGTTTTGTTCTGGTTCAGCCTTTGCTTCAGTAATCTGTTGATTTCCCTTACCAGCGTTTTCTTCTGGCAGGGCAGTGTCAACGGATGCAGGATTTTCTACGATGTGCCCGCTAAGACCACTTTCTGGGCTTTCCGTTTGCGGATGGCTTTGTGCGCTGTTTACACCGTCTGCTTGTGCTTGGCTTTGAGGGGTTAAGACTGTAATCTTCACATTTTCAGCCAGGTCTTTTTCAATAGCTGCCTCAGTTTCTGCTGGGCTTAAGTCAGCACTGGCTTGGTCTTGATTTTGACCGCTGGCTGGGGACTTTTGTGCGCTAGTTTCACTGGTGGTTGCTGGGCTAACTGCTTTAGCTGATTGAGTTCCACCATTATTTTGGCTAAGTGGGGAGAGGACCCCAGTTAATAAGTCACCAGTAAAGATTAGGTGGATATTGCCTAAATGGTTAGCTTGAGCCAAGCTGTTGAGGTCTTGACCAGTCGCTTCAGCGAGTACGCTGAGAGTATCTCCCCATTGAACAACGTAAGCTTGGTAGCCGGCTGCTTGTTGGCGGGCGATTTCAGCCTTGACTTGGTCAACGCTATTCTTGGTCCAAGTTCCTTTAATACGCTTGAGCGCATCTTGACTAGCTTGCTTGATTTGTCCATTTTCACTCAGTTTATCCTTACCAGCAAAGTCAGAACTGGAAAAGTTTTTAATTCCTTGATTGGCCAGGGTGTTGACATTGGCTCTGACTTCTTCATTACCTAATGAAACCGCACCTAGTGAGCCGGCTAGGAGTAAACTAGCGATCACCCATTTACCTTTTGATTTGTGCATTGTTTTTTTAGATTTTTTCTCTTGGAAAAAATTGCCTTTCATGCTGATACTCCTTTTATGATTGTTTATTATCTTGTTTTTTAAAGTTTAAATCTTTTTAAAATTGGTTAGACAAATAATATTGTAACAGGAATTTTAAAAATGTTCATTAAAATACGAAGAAATTCAGTAAAACACGAAGAATTTCACTGATTTTGTTTTTTTATCAGCTAATAAAATCGCTTGGCTTTTATAAAAAGGCTTGCTTGAATGAGTCATTGCTGGGGGTTTATTTCGTGTGATTATGAGGAAATATGCTATGATAACCTTGATTGTATTAGTGAAAAAGAAAAGAGGTATTTATGTTAAAACGAATTGCTAAAATTCCAGCGGGGACTTTCTTAGTACCAATGATTATTTCCATGTTATTGATTTCTTTCTTCCCCGGAATGTATGATGTTTTTGGTGGAACGACGCAGGCGGCTTTCCAGAATGGAACCAGTGTGGTGATTGGCTTCCTGGTTTTTGCGGCGGGAACGACCTTGGACTTTAAGAAAATTGGCCCCCTACTTAAGCGGCACTTACCCATGGTTATTTTCAAATTGATTTTATCGACCCTGTATATTTTGGCTTTCTACTGGCTCTTTGGTCTTGAAGGGATTTGGGGGATTAACCTCTTAACTTTTGCCTGTGTCATCTACTCTTTAAATCCAGCTGTGGCTTTAGCTATCCATAGTGAATATGGTGACCAGCAATTTGGTGCTGTTTATGGCATTTATGGGATCTTGGGAATGTCTTTTACCCCATTAATCCTACTTAGTGTCCTTACCGCGAGTGGGGGAGGTAGCGCCGGTATTGACTGGAACCCAATTATATCGATCTTTATCCCGCTGATTATTGGAGCCCTACTAGGAAATGTTGATCCTGATTTTGCGGATTTCTTCTCACCTCTAATTGGTAAGTTGCTCCCCTTTCTAGGTTGGAATTTAGGGGTGGGAATGAACTTGATGGATGCTGTTTCTTCGGGTTTATCTGGTTTAGTAATGGCAGGGCTCTTTATGGTCTTGATGTTGCCTTTAATTCTATTTGATAAGTATGTGACTAAGGTCAATGATGGCGTAGACGGTGTGGCTATTTGGAATGTAGCGGGGATGTCAGTGGCTAACCCGGCCATTATTGGAGCCGCCTTACCTACTGCTTTTGCCAATCAAGTGACCTCGGCGACCGCCATCGTGATGATGGTATGTATTATTACTTCTCTCGCTTCACCAGCCCTAGCTCAAAAGCTTTCCAAGGAAAGCGAAGTCGAACGCTTAGAGAGAGAACTGTCTTAAGAATTATTAGGAAAGAAAATAGAAAAAGCACTTAAATAGCGCTACTTAGAAGCGGCTATTTAAGTGCTTTTTGTGAGTTTAGAAGCTAACTTTTAAAGGATTGGATGCTGATGATCGCATTTGCTGATCACAGAATATAAAAATTAAGGGCTTGTATCTGGAATAAAAAAATATATAATAGACCTATTGAAAATTACTTATTATTAGTAAGTGAAAGGGTGACATTGATGTTCGATTTATTGGCATTGATTACGATTTTATTATTATTCTTAGTGTTACGCTGGCAGGCGGGTCAGGGAAAATCCTTTACGGTCCGGGTCTTAACGGCGACCTTTTTAGGGATCGGTGCTGGCCTAGTCTTTGCAGGTCATACTAGTTATGTCGGAGCGATTGGGACCATCTATGCCCATTTATTGAAGGCGATTGTGGTACCGGTTCTGTTTTTCTCCATTATTTCCACGGTTTCTTCATTAGGCAACCTAAAAACCTTAACCACAATTGGGGCCAAGACCATTGGCGTGCTTTCCTTGCATAATGTTTTAGCCTCAGTGACCACCATTGTTGTGGCTTTGACCTTAGGGGTAGGGCGTAACGCCCACATTGACCTCCCCAGCAATGTGGAAGTCAAGGAAGTTCCGAGCCTTACTCAAGCGGTGATTAATTTCTTCCCACAAAATATTATTGAAGATGCGGCCAATAATCGGGTGATTCCCATTATCGTCTTTTCCTTATTTGTTGGCATTGCTATTCTTACTTATCAGAACAAGGCAGAAATCAAGGCCTTTACTGAATTTATCGATGCTGGCCACCAAGTGATTTTTAAGGTAGCGGCTTTGATTACCCGCTTTACTCCTTATGCCGTTTTAGCGCTTTTAACGGACAAGGTAGGTGGCTTGAACTTAGCTTCCCTAGGCTCTCTATTATTAGCCTTGGCGACTCTCTACCTGGTCACTCTCTTCCATTCTTCAGTCACAACAGGAGCGATTATTGGCCTCTTGGGACGTCTTAATCCCTGGATTTATTTAAAACGCTTCTTCTCAGTATGGATGATCGCTTTTTCTACCCAAAGTTCAGTAGGCTCGGTTCCTGCTAATGTCAGTGCCCAAAAGGAGATGGGGGTTCCCGAACATATCGCCTCCTTTACTTCCTCTATTGGGACCACCTTTGGCATGCCAGGCTGTGCTGCCGCTTGGCCAGTCCTCTTAGCCATCTTTACCATTAACGCTTTGGGATTGGACTTTGGCTTGGTTGATTATCTTTATATGGTGGTAGTTGCTCTCTTGGTATCAGCAGGGACAGTCGGAGTTCCCGGTACAGCGACCATTACCGCAACCGCTATGTTTACCGCTATTGGCCTCCCGGTAGAAATGATTATTGTATTAACTCCAATTTCAGCCGTTGCCGATATGGCTAGAACCGCAACCAATGTCACCGCTTCAGGGTCGACCGGACTTTTGGTTGCCCGCTTTGAAAAGGTCTTAAACCTTGACCAATATTATGAAAATGAAGGGCAAAAAAATAAGGCTTACGCTAATTCATAACTAATGACTCAAAAGTAAAAAGAGTGTGCTTAGTCCACTTGGAATGGACTAGACACACTCTTTTCTTTGATTATTGGTTAATTTCGCGTCGGTTTTCCACGACCAGGTTGCCTAAGAAGCGGTAGAGCGGCAAGATGTCAGTCTGCTTAGGAAATTCAAAGGTCAAGCTTTGGGTGTCTTCCTCACGGGGACGGCGGTAAATGTTATTGAGATAAGTGATGGTAATTTCACTATCATCAAAGGCCAACCCGGCACTCTCCATTTCCACATCAACGATATGGCTGAGATAAAGAGAACGGAAAGCAGTTTTCTTCCCGCTAGCGCCTTGTTTATCCACTAAGATAATACGGATATTAGTAAAAATGATAGCGTCCCGGACCAATTGGTAGCCAGAATAAATTTCTTCATCTTTAAAGAGAAAATCGCCATATTCCTCGTTGAGTTCGTTTTGATCCTTTTGGGAAAAGTTTCCCAGGGCCCCTTGCATTAAGTTATTCAAATTAAAAGCCATCCAATCATACTCCTTCACAGATTATTTATCTCATCCTAACACAGTCCGGTCGGGAGAGGAAGAAATTGCCCTTTGTAGAAAAAAAGACCGCCAAAGCTTAGCAGATTGAAGCTAAACTTTAGCGGCCTAGATTAATTAAGTATTAATTGCTTGCTGACTCTTTATTTTTCATGGCAGCGTAGAGACTGAAGGCGCCAGCGACTAATAATGCTGGCAAGAGCCATTCTAAACCCAGTTGACTAAGAGGAAGCTGGTAAGTGAATTGGGCGAGTGGGCCAAAGAGGTTTTCGAGCACGCCTAAGCCAGTGCCAGCCAAGGCTTGAACCAACCCCACAGCCCCGGCGCCAATAACAGCTCCCGTATAGGTTAGGTCGTAGCTGATTTTTCTGTCAAAGACGGAGAAGAGGATCAGCACCATGAAAATAGGATAGATGGTAGTTAAGACAAAGGAAGCCAGGTAAATGATTTGGTTAGTTCCTAAGAGAGAAATCAAAAATTCAATGGCGACAGCTACCAGGGTGATGGCTTGGTAGGACCAGCGTCCCTTGGAGACTTCCACAAAGAAGTTGCTAAAGGCAGAGGTGAGTCCAATAGCGGTGGTTAGACAAGCGAGGGCTACACAAATTCCCATAATTAAGTGCCCCCATTGCCCTAGGATCGCGGTCACTGTGCCGTTGAAACTAGCGGTCCGGTCAACATTTGCGCCCATCAAGCTGGAAACCGTTGAACCTGCGTAAGTTAGGGAGAGGTAAACCACAGCTAAGAGAACAAAGGCAACCAGTCCAACTAAGGCGCCGGCTTTTATTTGTGTCTTCTTGTCACTGTAGCCGCGAGCCCTTAATTCTGACATGACGATGCTAGCCATTAAAGAGGCCCCTAGAGCATCCATGGTTTGATAGCCTTCTTTAAAGCCATAGGCGAAGGTTTGGTCAATTTGACTGGGAGCTGCAGCTGCTGGCGGATTGAATAGGGTAACCAGGACTAAGAAAAAGAGAATAATTAGAATTCCGGGGGTAAGATATTTACCGATATTATTGATTACTTTACTTGGATTTAAGGCCAGGTAAGCGGTCAAAGCAAAGAAAACCAGACTGCTTAGCCAAATCGGAATATTGGGCCAAAGCGACTGGATAAAGACCTCATGGGTGGTTGCTCCAGTCCGAGGTACTGAAAAGAGCGGGCCGATTAAGATAATGGCGATTCCGGCTAGTACAGTCCCAAATTGAGGGTGGATCCGCTTACCCAGGTCGTTGGCCCGACCGCCCAGGTAGATAGTAACTAATACCCCTAAGATTGGAAAGAAGGGGTCAGAGGTGAGAAAGCCCAGGGCAGCACTCAGCCAACTTTCCCCACTGACGATCCCTAGGTAAGGAGGAAAGATTAAATTCCCAGCGCCAAAAAAGATCGCAAAGAGGGCAAAGCCGATAATTAAAATGTCTTTGGTTTTTATTGTCATGATCATTTCTCTTTCTGTCTATTTCGTGCTTATTTTTCTCTATAATCAAATCAATAGGACATATAATAGCATAAAATTGTTCCCTTGCGACAAAGGAATCAGTAAGCTGGGCAAGTTTTTATAGGAAAACAGCAGATTCAAAAGTTTACTTAGTCGGGCTTTGTTTTTATTAAAAGCAGGAAAAAATGCGACCCGGATATTTACCTAAAAGACTTGTCAACTGGGGGCAATTTGTTTATATTGGCTAGTAATGATTAATCGTGTCTGAATAGAAAGGGGTTTTTAGTCCAGGCAGATTGTTGGGACAATGATAGGGAGAAAGGAAGAAAGTTTATGGCAATAACGGGCGCATTGGTGAATGCTGGCTTAATTTTACTAGCTGGTGTCTTGGGGAGATTCTTTGGGCATTTTATCCAGGATGATTTGGCTAAGGCTATTAATCAGGTCTTGGGTCTGTCGGTGGTTTTGATCGCTATTCAAGGCGCCTTGACCACTAAGAGTATTATCATTGTAATTTTATCCATGGTGGTTGGGATCATTATAGGCCAGCTGATGGATATTGATGGCCGGCTTAACCGCTGGGGCAATCGGATTCAAAGTCGGCTTGCAGGTCCAGACCCTGAGTCGCAATTTGCTGAAGGATTAGTTACAGCGGTTTTGATTACTTGTGTCGGTGCCATGGGTATTGTAGGAGCCATCCAATCTGGTTTATACCAAGACCATGCCACCTTATTTGCGAAATCGATTTTAGATTTTATTATTGTACTCATCCTAGGGGCAACTTATGGGATGAGTCCAGCCTTTGCCAGTCTACCGATTCTCTTTTATGAAGGAGGCATTGCGCTTTTAGCTCAGTGGCTAGCCCCTTACTTACCGGAAGCCTCCCTCAACGAGTTATCGGCGGTTGGGTCACTTCTGATCGGGGTGATTGGCCTTAGTCTTTTTGGGGTCAAAGATTTCAAAGTCTCTAACATGTTGCCAGCTACCTTCATCCCCCTTATCCTGGTTCCGCTTTTTCAATATTTGGACTTATATTAAGCAAAAATGCTTCCGCTAGCATTTAGACTGCGGAAGCATTTTTAAATTATATTCCAAATGTCTTATGACAAATTATTGGTCATTGGACTTAATTTTTTCCTGGTAGATTTTATCGATAAAGACGGCGATAGCATTGTCTCCAGACACATTAGCAGCGGTGCCAAAGCTATCTTGGGTAATATATAGGGAGATCATAATTTGTTGCATGGCCTGGCTGGCAATCCCAATCATGGGTAGGAAAGGTAGAGCAGACATAATCGCACCCCCAGGAGTTCCTGGAGCAGCTACCATAGCAACCCCTAACATTAAGATAAAGCCGAGCATCATCAAGAAGCCATGAGGCATATCATAAATCAATAATAAGGTTGTTGCGCAGGAAGTGATGGTAATAATCGATCCTGCTAAATGGATGGTTGCACAGAGTGGCACGACAAAGTTAGCGATCCCTTCAGAAACGCCGTTCTTTAAGGCGCATTTAACATTGACAGGAATGGTGGCGGCTGAGGATTGAGTTCCTAAGGCAGTCATGTAGCCAGGGACTTGGTTTTTGATGAGTTCGATCGGATTCTTACCGGCATAGGTCCCAAAGGCAAAGAAGAGGAAAGTAATGTAAAGTAAATGCATAATAAGCACGCAGATAAAGACCTTCCAAAAGACATTTAAAATCGCAAAGACCGTTCCTGTGTAGGCCAAGTTGGCAATATTACCAAAAATGTAAACCGGTAGGAGGGGGACAATAATCGTGGCCAGCACTTGACTGATGATCCCACCAAAGTCACTGAAGGCCTCATAGAGAACCTTCCCGCGACCGTGTTGGCGTAACCAGGAAATTCCCAGTCCCATCATAAAGGCAAAAATAATTGCTCCCGTCACATCAAAGAAAGGCTCTAAGGGAATGGTAAATAAGGGCTTGATCCCCTCACCGGCTTGACTGAGTTGATCAACCAGGTCGGACGTAATGAAGAGAGGGAAGAGGTTGCTGGCAACCAGATAGGCTAGTAACCCGCCAATCACGGTTGAAATATAAGAGGTTAAGACTGTTATCCCTAGTAATTTCCCTGCCCCGTGGCTCAAGTCAGCAATTCCTTGGACCACAAAGCCAATGATCATAAAGGGAATCACAAAGCTGAGGAAGTCAGAGAAAATCGTAGTGAAAGTTGCAAAGATCTGTAGTACAAATTCGGGAACAATTGGTAAGCGGCCCACAATAATTCCTAAAATAATCGCTAAAATAATACGAGGAACCAAACCAATTTTCCGTTTTTCAAGACGCTTGGTCATAATCATGCTCCATTCTAAAAGATTTATTAAGCTTGATCGCTTGATATAATAACTATCCTACCAAACTTCATTCAAATTTGGTATAGGCTTTTTTGCGATTTAATAGGAAAAGTTAAATTTTCATAAATACTTTTTAGTTTTAAATAAAGCGATCTATTCTTCTTAAAGTGTCAGTAAAAAATTGCCAGCTTATGAGAGCCGGCTTCCTAAATTTCCCATAGAAAAAAGCCATGGCTGCTGGAAGGCTAGCATGGCTTTTTCCGGTTATGTTATGACTTTATTGATTTAAGCTTTTTCCAGCTCTCCTGGGTAGTCTGGAACGCCTTTTTCAACGTTGGTAACGTCAAATCCGTTCTCATCTAAAATTTCAGTGGCTTTTTTGGAGCCTTTACCATCATGGCAAATCGCATAATAATGTTTGTCTTTGTCTAGTTCATCAAGATGGTCTTCGATTTGTGAAAGAGGAAAATGTTTGGCCCCAGGCACGTGACCTTCTTCATAGAGTTCACGGGGACGAACGTCTAAAATGTTAAGATCATCTTCATTCTCGACAATTTTATGAAATTCTTCAATAGTAACTTCTTTCATATTCTGTACCTCCTCTTAACTATGTAACACACTAACTAAGTATAGAATAACAAACTTACCTATACATATAAACTATTTAGCCTCTGTCAGTGACCTTTCACTAAGTCCCTCATAAAAATTTGAGGGACATATATGGAAACAAAGGGCAGCATTTTGCTTGTGTAAAGAGGAATTTTTAAGAACTAGCTGTATAGCCTATAAAAGTCCTTATCATATTTTTTTGAAAAGTAAAATCGTCATGTTATATTTAGCGTAAAGGATTTATATTATTTAAAAAAATTATTCATGATGGAGGAATGTTTTTATGAGAATCATCGTAGCAGGCGGAGACGGATTTTGTGGTTGGCCTACCGCCTTATATCTATCCAAACAGGGTCATGATGTGGCAATTGTCGATAATTTAGTGCGTCGGCAATACGATAAGGAGCTCAACTCCAATTCCATCACGCCAATTGCCTCCCTCAACGAACGTGTTGACAAATGGAAAGAATTAACCGGTAAAGATATTACTGTTTACCAAGGCGACTTAAACCACTATGACTTTCTTTCCATTGTCTTTAAAGAATTTCAACCTCAAGCTTTTGTTCACTATGCAGAACAACGCTCGGCTCCTTATTCCATGATTGATCGGGAACACGCCCGCTATACCCAAGCTAATAATGTTTTAGGAAACCTCAATGTCCTCTTTGCTATCCATGACTATGCCCCAGATTGCCACCTGATTAAATTAGGCACCATGGGAGAGTATGGGACGCCAAATATCGACATCGAAGAAGGCTGGTTAGAGATTGAACATAAGGGCCGCCGTGACCGCATGCTTTATCCTAAGAAACCAGGGTCTTTCTACCATTTAACCAAGGTTCATGATTCTCATAATATCGAATTTGCTTGCCGGTCTTGGGGCATTCGGGCGACAGACTTAAACCAAGGGGTAGTTTATGGGGTCAATACCCAAGAAACCGCTATGGATCCCGTTCTATACAACCGCTTTGACTATGATGGCATCTTTGGGACGGTCTTTAACCGTTTTGTGGTCCAAACGGCCAATGGCTTACCAATGTCGGTTTATGGTAAGGGTGGTCAAACTCGGGGCTTCATTAATATTGAAGATACTGTCCGCTGTATTGAAATTGCCGCTCTTAATCCTGCTGAACGGGGGGAATTCCGGGTCTTTAACCAAATGACTGAACAATTCTCAGTCATGGATATGGCCCACAAGGTAGAAAAAGTGGCCCAAGAAATGGGCCTAAATCCTGTCATTAACCATGTGGACAACCCCCGGGTGGAAGAAGAAGAACACTATTTCAATGCGGTAATGACTGAATTGAAAGACCTAGGCTTGGACCCACACTACTTAACCGATGAAGTGACTAAGAACCTGCTGGAACTGGCCATGGAGAACAAGGACCGTGCTCACCAAGAAGTGATCATGAATTCCCCTTCCTGGAAGTAATGCCATGAAGATCGTTATAATCACGGAAACCTTTTTGCCGGCAACGGATGGGGTGGTGACCCGTTTAACCCATGCCATCGACTATATGTTGGACTGTGGCCATGAGGTGGTGATTTATGCTCCCGAGATGGAGGACATGCCCATACAATATAAGGAAGCTTTGATTATCCCTTTTAAAGCAGTCTGGTTTCCCTTCTATCGTTACCGGCCTTGGGCTATTCCAACCACTGATATTCAAAAGCAGTTAGCTATTGATGAGCCGGATATTGTGCATTCGGTTAATCCCGTGGGCTTTGCGGCAGCAGGAATCCACTACGCGGTCAAGATGGACATCCCTCTGGTGGCGAGTTTCCATACCAACGTTCCCCAATATCTTTCCTATTATCATTTGGATGTGTTGTCTCCAGTCATCTGATCCTATTTGCGCCACTGGCATAATTTAGCCGCGGCGAATATGGTGACCAGTCAGGCCATGTATGACTTATTGGAAGATAATGCTATTGAGAACTTGGTCATTTTGCCTAAGGGAGTGGATCTTGACCAGCGTGATCCTAAATTTTATTCAGATCAGATGCGGGAACGCTTGACGGCTGACCCTAAGCGGGATAAATTATTGCTCTTTGTGGGGCGGGTTGCTGCGGAAAAGGAGATCGATAGCTTACTTTCTTGGTTAGAGCAACGTGATGATGTCAACTTAGCCATTGTAGGAGATGGCCCGGAAAAAGAAGCCTTGGAGGAAAAATTTGCCCATCTACCGGTGACTTTTACCGGTTTCTTGCATGGGGAAGAATTATCAGCAGCCTATGCCAGTGCGGATGCCTTTATCTTTCCCTCGGTTAGTGAAACCTTGGGCTTAGTGATTACTGAAGCCATGGCTTCGGGACTGCCAGTGATTGCTGCTGAATCAGCGCCTACCAAGGAACAGATTAAGCACTTAGAAAATGGGCTCATTTATCAACAAGGGGATACGGATTCCTTAGACCAATGCTTGACGCTCCTAGACCAAGAAGAGGTCGTGGAAAATATTGTGGCTAAGGGGCAAGACTACGCCCAACAGTTTTCCTGGGAAAATGCTTCCCAATCCATGGTGGCTGTCTATGAGTCTGTCTTAGAAAACAGAAAAAAGTAGAGTAGGGACACTCTAATTGAGGTCGAAATAATTGTGAGGAGAAGGCGGTGGCTGCGTGAAAGAAAATAAATGGGAGTTCTCTCAGCTGATCTCGGGAATTCTCTGGATATTAGCCGGACTCGCCTTTATCTTATGGCAGGGACAGGCTTTATTAGGCTTGAATAGTTTGGTGGCTTGGGTCATTGGCTTACAAGGGATTTTTCGTATATTAGCCCAAGTGATCTTTGATAAAAATGATGGTGGGGCCAAGAACCGTATTTTCCAGCTCTTTGTCGCTTTAGGACAGGTTGTCGTTGCTTTTATTATGCTGTCTTTCCCCATATCCTCGACTTACTTTTTGATGCGGGTGATTGGGATTTACCAATTATTAATGGGCTTGGTGTCCTTTGTAAGTTATTGCTTAATGCGGCTCGACCATGTGCCTGGCCGCTTCAAGCGGCTCTTATTTGCCCTGGTTCATTTAATTTTTGCTTTGGCGAGTTTGTTTTTGCCTATCCAAGACCATAATGTCCTCTTCTGGTTAGGTCTTTACCTGGTCTTTATTGGTGTGACTTATATCTCTGATGCTAGGACCAGTTTGCCGAGTCGAAGTCAAGATCAGAAGATTAAGCGGCGCTTTCGTTTTCCGGTTCCCATTGTTTTTAATTTGCTGGAGCCTAATCGCTTAGCCAATAAATTAAATCACTTTATCCGCCAGGAAGTGGAGGATGAACTGGCTTTTGGGACCGCCTATCATGATTATATGGAAGAAAATGAAACAGGGGCGGTCGATAGTCTGCAGGTCCTAGTGCAAACCTCCAACGCTCACCTTGACTTAATTGGTCATTTAAATATTGCCTACCATGGGACAGTTTATTCTTATGGCAACCATGACGTTGATTCGGGGCATTTATTTCGGGCTATAGGCGATGGGGTCTTGTGTAAGATTGACCATCAAAAGAGTATTGAATTTGAATTGGCGAACGGAATTACGATTTTTGAGTATGATATTGAACTGAACCAGCAACAAAAGGAAGCCTTAGAAGCAAAATTAGCCGAAATCGATGACTTACTTATTCCTTGGGCGCCAGAAACTGAGAGTCAATGGGATTCCTTTGGCGGGCGTTTGAAGCGTGCAACCAATTGCGAGATGTTTAAGTTTAAATCTGGTCAATATAAGACCTATTATGTCTTTGGCAGCAATTGTGTCCTCTTCTGTGATGAAATTATTGGGGCCATTGGTTTAGACCAATTTCTCATGGTGGGCGTCATGACTCCGGGAACCTATTTTGACTATTTTAATAAGCAATATGAGAAAGGCTCCACTCGGGTAATTAATCGGAGAATTTATTCCACCGACTTATTGAAATTTACTGAGTTAGATAAACTGAAAGACCGATAGGTGACTTTAAAGAGACAAGCAAGCTAAGCTTTAGGGCCTGGCTTGTTTTTTTGTGCTTATATGGCTAAGCTTAAGGAAGCAAAGAAAGGGTGACACTGATGAAAGAAGCAGATAAATTAGTTGAGATCGCTATAGAATTACAAAGTATAGCCCAGGCCGGCTTGCATTATGGTCGTGATGATTTCGATCGAGAACGTTACCAACGTATCCGGGATATTGCCGCTGAAATTATGGCTGAAAAGACTCAGCTTAGCTGGCAAAAAGTCCAAGACCTTTTTTGTGGGGATGAAGGTTACCAGACTCCGAAAGTGGATACCCGAGCAGCCATTATCCAAGATGATGAGATTCTTTTAGTCAAGGAACGCAATGGTTTATGGTCCTTACCTGGAGGCTGGTGTGAAATGAATATGTCTCCCATGGAAAATACGGTCAAAGAAGCTAAGGAAGAAGCTGGCCGTGAAGTGAAGGTGAAGTCGGTCATCGCTGTCCAAGATCGCGATAAACATAACCAACCGCCTTATGCTTATAGCATTGTAAAAATATTTTACCTGTGTGAAGACTTGGGCGGTCATTACCAAGAGAATATTGAAACCAGTGCCAGTCGTTACTTTAAAGTGGACCAATTGCCGGAGCTGGACCCAGAACGAACCACCCAAGAGCAAATTGCTATGTGCTTTCAAGCTTACCAAAGTGAGAACTGGCAGACCCAGTTTGATTAATTCAGAGAGAATATAGTTGAAGTAAGAAGGGAGTGAGGGGAATGATGCCTTATAAAAATCCTAGTCCAGGTAAGATTAAAAACGCCCACCCACTCTTAGTGACTTGTATGCAGTGTAAACACGATCTCTGTGTTTACTGGAAGGTTGGCCGCGGAAATCTGATCAAATTACAAATTCACCGGATTATTGAGTCAGAGTATGATTTTGGCCGGCGTGACAATGCCTTATTATGTCCGCACTGTCAGGAACAGCTGGGCTCTTTGAGTGAACATAAGGGCCGGCCTTGTTATTTCTTGCACCGAGGACGAGTACAGACCAAACGCTTGCAGCATTATAAAAGCTAGCCAAGGCCCTTGTCTTTTTGTTATGATAAAATAAAAGTAAATGGAATTGGGTAGGTTAGGAATGACAAAGCTTGATTTGATAGGGATCTTTTAGTCTTTTTCCCGCAGACGCGGGGGTGATCCTGTGTAGGTGGAGAGAAAATGAGCAAAATTGTACTTTTTCCCGCAGACGCGGGGGTGATCCTGACGCTACTCTAGTCTTAAAGGTGGACGACATCTTTTTCCCGCAGACGCGGGGGTGATCCTGTGTTGGAAGGTATATTTAGACAACTAATAAACTTTTTCCCGCAGACGCGGGGGTGATCCCGACCGCGTTATACGTGCTGCTGCCTTCTGATTCTTTTTCCCGCAGACGCGGGGGTGATCCTGTGATAAGCACAAACCCATTACAAGATTCATTCTTTTTCCCGCAGACGCGGGGGTGATCCTCAGCAAGGCGAATTAGCTTTTAACGAAAAAGGCTTTTTCCCGCATTTATTTGGAAATTAATAATATTTGATTTAATAGAGGCTTTAAAGAAGTCTCTTTTTTATTAGCTTTGATCAATATTTCTTTTGAAATCATCAGCTCGATTTATCCAAGCCTTGGGGTGGACATGCTATAATATAAAAGTAAAATAACTTTATCATCCTTTCCTGTGATAGGAGGATTTAAAGCAAGTAGGTATCATTGTAAACTTTAGGAGGTAGTAGCTTATGGCTGAATCTACTCGGAGTGTTTTCATATCTGGGTCGAGAACGCAAAACCAATTATCCCAAGAAGTACTAGATTCCATTGACGCAATTATTGACCAAGGCATAAAGATTAACCTAGGGGATTCCAACAAGGGGGTCGATAAGGAAGTGGCTGACTTGCTTCGACTTGAAAATTATCAGGCGGTTGAAATCTTCACCATTAATCAAAAGCCACGGATTGCCATTGAAAAGGACTGGAAGGTCCGCTATGTTCATCCTGATGATAATCTTAATGGTCAAGAGCAACAAATGATGAAAGACCGGCAAATGGCTAATGACTCCCATTGGGGCTTAGCGATTTTTGACCCTATCAAGAAGAACCGTTTTAACGCCCTACAGGTTTCTTCCGGCACCCTAAGGAACACGATCCAGATGCTCTTGCAAGGTAAATCGGTGAAGTTTTTTTATGTCTTTGAGAATGCTATGCGCTATCACAATTTAAAGGGCCAGGACGGGCTCAAGCAATTGGAAACATTGATTAATAGCTATCAAGAGGAGAAATTGACTGGAGAAGAAACAGACTTAATTCTCTCCTCTCGTGGCGTAAATACAAACGACCATCCCGCTACAATCAAGCGCGATAAAATTTTTAGCAAATTTACTGATTTATTACAAAGCGAACTTCAATTGACTGATAGTGAAGATTCTGATTTTCAACAAACGACGCTTTTTTAGTCTAGAAAGGCTACCATTATGACAGCGAATCAAGCAGAAAAACTAAAGCATATTCATCCCATTGAAGAACTCACCGATTTTGAGGCGTATTATCTGGATTGGTATAAGGACAAAATCATTGAGGATAGAGGTCCAGAGCATACCGACATTGGCAAGTGCATTTATCAATTAAAATATGTCTATACGCCCCAAATGCGCCAGCCCTACAGTGATTTACCCAAATGGCTGAAGAAAGCTTATATGGAAGAGTTAATCAAATTAGCGGATTTTGTTGTCCAAGGGCTTAAAGAAATTGACCTTGCTTTTGATTTCATTATTCCGGCTCCTTCTTTCAATCCACGGACAGCATTTAATCCTCATGGGCAAGTGAAATTTATCTATGATTTAGTCAATGTTCTCTCTGCAAAATTAAGGGTTCCCTATCATAAACGCTGTCTCTTTAAAAAAGATAACGTAACAGCTAAAGATAGTATGGTCAGCAGTGAAAACTTCGCAGCAAGCAGTATTCGACTTCCCAAAAATTTTTCCAACAACTCAAGAACTGGCTCAGCGCAACCGATTGGCTTAGTGATTGATGATCTCTTTGAAAGAGGGGACACGGCTAAGATTTCGCTGGGACTGTTAAAGGCGAAGAATCCGGGAATGCAATTTAAATTCTTATCCTGTACCAAGAATAAATACCATGGCCTAGGGAAAAAAGTTCAAGTGAAATTCTCTTCTTTCCAAGAGTTTACCGCAAAGAATGGCAGTCAATTTATTAAATTAAAAGTTGTTTCTCCTGGCGAATTTCAGGGCAAGGTAGTCCGTGTATTTTCTGATAATGCGGATTATGACATCTTTAAAGAACAGCTGGTGAGCCATCATACAAATTCCTATAATAATATATCTTCTCCAGTTGACCCGACCTTTAATATCAAGATTAAGGAAGGTAAGGCTGGCTATATCGACTTTTTTGGTCTCTTAGATAGTCCCCAAGAAGTAAGCGATCAACCCCTTGACCTTGCCCCACACTTTGATTTTAATCCTGCCCCTAATTTTGATCCTGCTCCGATCCCTGATCCCTACTTTGATTTTGACCTGCCTTTTTAGTGAAGGACAAGAGTTCGCTAGTTTGTTGATAGCGAGCTTTTTTTTATTGCTTTAGGCTCTTATTACTATAAAAGCACCGAATTTAGTATAATTAAACTGAATAAGTGAACCAAGGTGGTGGAGCTCGTGAAAGAGGATTCTAATCATTTTCAAAAACGCAGGCACTTTATCCGCTCGCTGTGGCAGAGAGACAGGTATTTCTGTCTGGCGGCGATCATCTTAGAAATTGTCTTTGTAGTGATCATGGTAGAATTTACCGTCAATCCTTCTTGGTCGATTACTTTGGTCTTTCTGTTTTTAATTTGGCTGCTCTTAACCGCTTTTGTCAATGGTTCCTTACTAGTGCGGAATGCCCCTAAAGATCACTATTGGCACCGGGTGGGCAACATCTTGATAGAAAAATCCATTGAAGCTCTTTTGGTCGGTTTAGTGGCTGCAGGAGCGATTATGATTTTAACGATGGCTAGCTAAGTAAGTTTAGTCAAAATATCATCCTGAGCGGGAAACTATCGTTAGCTTTGCCCCTCTTATATAATGAAGGAGTAAGAAGACATGAATTCAACCAAGAGGAGGGCTTTTATGACAACCGTTTATGCCAAAGATTATGATTATCCTGTTGAGAGTGGTCGCTATCAGTTAGTGATTTCCCAGTCTTGTCCCTTTGCGCAAAGAACCGATATTGTGCGCTCTTTGTTAGGTTTGGAGGAGATTATTGGAAAATCAGTCACCTCTCCTATAAAGACGGATAAGATTTGGGACTTTTCTAACCAAGAAGGTAATAAAGATGCTGTCTTAGAAGTGGAATATTTAAGTGAACTTTATCATAATACCGATCCCGATTATGAAGGACCTTATTCAGTGCCGGCCTTAGTTGACCTGACCACTAAAAAGGTGGTCAATCAAGAATCTTTAGATATTATCAAAGATTTTGCTAGTCGTTTTAAGGACTTAGGCACGAGTCAAGTGGAGGACTTATACCCGGAAGACCAACGTCAAGCGATTGACCAATGCTTTGACTGGGTGGGTGCTGACCTCATCGGAGCGCCAGCCAAGGCCCACAAAGCTAGTGACCAGGCAGAGTATGAGCAATATGCTGACCAATTTTTCGATCGTCTGGCAGAAATCGACCAAGTTTTAGCTGACCAAGATTATTTAGTAGGCGACCACTTGACCCTAGCGGATGTGGTTCTTTACACCCCTCTGGTTCGTTTTGATACTACTTATTACACGGCTTTTCAGGTCAATAAGTACCGGTTAAGTGACTTCCCACATTTATGGAGTCATTTACAGAAACTTCATCAAATCCCAGCTTTCTACCAATCGACTAACTTTCAAGCTATCAAGGAAGGCACCTATCTGGGTAAGAACGGGCGCGATTCCTTTGGTAAAGAAATCCTACCCCAAGGGCCAGTTTTAGATATGTGGGAAGTGAAATAATTTATGACCATAAGAAAATAGCGCATCTCGCTTTCATTAAAAGCGTAGATGCGCTATTTGTTTTTTACCGGCCGGCTTTGCTTATCTTTTGACTTATTAAGCAGAGAACAATGGTTATGGTAGCTGGGAGGAGCCAGGCAAAGCCGAGGTCGAAGAAGGGCAGGTAATGACTGGCCCATTGAGTAAGACTATTTCCCAGGGCGCTTTGGCTAATAAAATCAGGTGAAGCCTTGATAAAGTCTAAGCAGGCTGGGATGAAGGTCACCGCCATAGAAATTTGGTAGAGAGCGGGACTTTGCCAATGATTGGGCAGCAGACTGAGCAAGATTAACACACAAGCCAAAGGATAAAGTAACATCAATACTGGCAGGGATAGGGATAGAATCGCTTCAAAACCGATATTGGCCACCAGAAAGGCTAATAGGCAGGCGATAATGGTCCAGTGTTTTTGCTTGAGATTAAAAAAGTGAAATTTAGCAAAGGTTTCTGCTAGAGCTACCACTAAGCCAATGGCGGTCTTTAAACAAGCGACGGTAATCATAACCGCTAAGAGAACTTGTCCCGCTAAACCGAAATAGTGGCGGGTAATCAGTGACAAAGCCTGGCCACCATTTACGGATAGGGGGATAAATTGCAAGCTGTGGGTTCCGAGTAAGGCTAGGGCAATATAGATGAAAGCCATCAAGAGAATACTTAAGCTGCCTGACGTCATCACTTCTCGAGAGATTTGACGAGGTTGTTGGATGCCAAAGTCACGGATGGATTGAATAATAATAATCCCAAAGGCTAGCCCGGCTAAACTATCCATGGTGTTATAGCCTTCTAATAAACCCATGGCTAAAGGGGCTATCTGGTAGGCTGGGGTAGGATAAAGCACCTGGCGAAAGCTGCCCGTGTCAAAGAGGGCCCGGACTAGGATAACCGCCAACAAGATAAGAAAGGCTGGGGTCAAGTATTTCCCCACCCATTCAATGATCTTGGAAGAGCGTAAACTAAAGAAAAGGACCAAGAGGAAGAAGAGCGCCGAATATAAGAACAGGGCAGGAGCTTCTAAGTGGGCAGGGACAAAATCAGTGATGCCCACCTCGTAGGAAACGGTGGCTAAACGCGGTGTGGCAAAGAGTGGCCCGATAGTGAGATAGAGGGCAATGGTAAAGAAATAGGCGAAGGGGCGGTTGACCTTATTGGCAATTTGGAAGACAGATTCGGTTTCCGAAAAGCCCATAGCCGCAATGGCGAGTAAGGGTAAACCGACCGCCGTAATGTTAAAACCGGTCACGGCCAGTCCCACATTACCAGCAGCCTGTTGACCTAAAGAGACGGGGAAGATGATATTCCCGGCCCCAAAGAAAAGGCCAAATAGCATGAGAGCGATGATCAGCCGCTCTTTCCAATTTAAAGCAATTTTAGACATAGATAATTCCTCGTTTCTAACATTGAGGATTATAGCATTAAAGCCACTTGGCTGAACAGTAAGAAAGTAGAAAAATTGCGAGATAGTTGCTGTGCTTTGCTTGAAGATTAGTGCTAGTGGTGTTTGAAAATACGCAGTCATTGTCTATTTTTCTTTGAACACCTTAAACGAGGAATTGGTTTTGGGAGAAGTTATTATAGCCAAAGCCTAATTTTCATAGTACTATTATTAAAAAGTGAAAGAGGCGATTTTATGACTAAAATTATCGTTTATGCTGTGACTGCTGAAGAGAAACCTTTGGTAGAAGCCTGGGCTAGTCGTCATCAAGTTGAGGTGAAACTGGTAACAGAAGAGTTGACAGTGGACACAGTGGACTTGGCGGCAGGTTTTGACGGAGTATCGACTTCCCAAGTGCCTCGGATTGAAGAACCGATTTTTTCGCGTTTACATGACTTAGGCATTAAACAAATCGCCCAACGTTCAGCAGGTGTGGATATGTATGACTTAGACCAAGCTAAGGAAAATGGCATTATTATTACTAATGTGCCTACCTATTCTCCTGTTTCTATTGCTGAATACACCTTGGGGACAATTATTTATTTAAACCGACGTTTGAATAATATTCTGCCGCGGACCAAGGACCATAATTTCTCGCGGTCTCCTGAGGTACGCGGTCGGGTCTTGAAAGACTTAACCCTAGCGGTCATTGGGGCTGGGCATATTGGGCAAGAATTAGCCCGTATTTACTCCGGCCTAGGTGGTAAGGTTGTGGCCTATGATATTGCCCCTGACCCAGCGGCTGAAAAATACTTAAGCTTTGTTGATTCGGTCGAAGAAGCGGTAGCTCAAGCAGATATTGTCAGTCTCCATATGCCACTAACCAAGGATAATTACCATATGTTTGATGCTGACTTATTGGCCCAATGTAAGGAAGGTACCATTCTGGTTAACAATGGCCGGGGCGCTTTAGTCGATACCGATGCCTTGTTAGCTGCTATTGATTCCGGGCATATTGCTTCAGCAGCTCTTGATACCTATGAGTCTGAAGGACCTTACGTCTTCAAGGACTGGAGCGATAAAACTGTTGAAGATGAGCGATTAAAGACTTTAATCAACCATCCTAAGATTCTCTACACCCCTCACTTGGCCTACTACACCGATGACGCCATTAAGGCCCTAGTCGATGGCGGTTTAGATAGTACCCTGGAAGTCATTGAAACGGGTGACGCTAAGAATCGGGTCAATTAATCCGAATTAATCACTCACAAAATCTAGCTAAAAAACCTCTGCAGGTGAAGACTGACTTGCAGAGGTTTTTCTTTACTTACCAGTCGCTTTCATTTTAGTATAATGATGATAAGAAGATGAAGGAAAGGAGGCAACACCTATGCGCTTACTGGGTCAAGAATTCCCTAAAAAAATCTATGAACGTGGCTATCGCTATTATGCTGATGACCGGGTAGAAGATAGCTATGTCAAGGACCAAACCTACCATTTTTGGGTCAGGGGCAGCGAAAAGTATCAAGTTCAATTGAACCTGGACCCAAAAGAAGAAGTGTCAAAGATGACCTGTGACTGTCCCTATGCGGATAGTGGGAAAGCTTGTAAACACATGGCGGCAGCGGCTTTGTACTATCAATTCGGACCCTATAGTGAATATGCCATGAGTCATCATTTTCCTGAGTTGGACCGCTTGCTTTCCCAATTGCCGCGGCTAAGCTTGCTTCATTATTTTAAGCAAGTCCTCCTTGATCATCCTCAACTTGTTCATGATGTTTATGATAGCCTCCTAGCAAGAGAAGACGAAGTCGCCGATGACGAGTTAAATGTTATTCTTGATTTGTTTGATGAGGTCGATGACATTTACTATAAACATAGGCAGTCAGGCAAAATCCCTATTTTTAAGGGTTTTGCTTTAATTGAGGACTTGACCAAGTATTTGAACAACAACCTTAATGACATTCTCCACCATGGTCAGACCCTTATTGCTCTGATGTTATTAAATCATGTCATTGAAATGGTGGACCAGGTCGAATTTGAAGAGGAATTTGGCCAAGCCGCGATTGTGATCAACCTCTGCGACCAGGCTTATGGATCAATTGTGGATTATCTCAGCCAGGAAGAACGTGAAGAGGGGTTAGCCATGCTATTGGCTCTATTAAACAACCACCACAGTTTCTGGATTGACCTCCTCCTTCCTCAAGTGATTGGCCGTCATTTTGACCGTTTCCACGAACGTCAACGGCTATTGAGAACGTGTTTGTATCGTATGGAGACCTTGCAAGAGCAGTTTTCCGACCAGGACTTAGAATGGTATTTTGAGGCCCTATTTAAACTCTACCAAGAGTTAGAGCCTAGTGAGAAGGTGGTCGCCTTTGCTAGCCAACACTTAGATTACCTAGCTAGTGTTGATTATTTGCGCCACTTTGCCCTTAGCGATCAAAAGGACAGTGGGCAAGTTCCTGATAAAACGGAGAAATATCCTGTGCAAATCTTAACCGGCTACTTGAAACAAGCTGTGTCAGAAATTGAGTCTTCCAATAGTCGAGCCCAATACCAAAGCATTGCAACTTTTCTTAAGAATATGGATACCATTAGCGGGGGCCGCTTTATTCGCCACTGCTTTATCAACCAATTGAAAGAAGACTACCCTCACCGTCAAGCCTTACTAGAGGAATTTAGCCGGTCTTGGTGATGAGCTCCTTAATGCTAAGTTTGATGAGGAGCCCAGCTATAGCGATCCTTAAGAATAGGGCTTGGGAAGGCTTTATGATAAACTGATAGAAAAACTAAAGGAGCCGAAAAATTAATGAAATTTATCTCATGGAACATTGATTCTTTAAATGCTGCCTTAACCAGCGATTCCAACCGGGCCCAATTGTCACGGGAAGTCTTACGGACAATTGACCAATACGATCCTGATGTTATCGCCATTCAAGAAACTAAACTATCCGCCAAGGGGCCTACTAAAAAGCACCAAGAAGCCTTAGCCGAATGGTTTCCTGACTATAATCATGCCTGGGTTAGTTCCGTCGAACCCGCCCGCAAATCCTATGCCGGGAACATGGTTCTTTATAAAAAAGACTTCGAACCGACTATTTCCTATCCTAAAATAGGCGCCCCAGACACCATGGATTCTGAGGGGCGGATCATTACCCTCGACTTTGGGAGCTTTTACTTTACCCAAGTCTATACCCCTAATGCGGGAAATGGTTTGAAACGTTTAGATGAACGCCAAGTTTGGGACGAAAAATATGCCCAATACCTGAGCCAACTGGACCAAGAAAAACCCCTGATTGCCACGGGAGATTTTAATGTGGCCCATAAAGAAATCGACTTAGCCCATCCGGAAAACAACCATAAGTCGGCAGGTTTTACTGATGAAGAACGGTCCGGTTTTACCAAGCTCTTGGATTGTGGTTTTACCGATACCTTCCGCCATATTCATGGGGATGTAGAAGGTGTCTATAGTTGGTGGGCGCAAAGGGTCAAGACCAGCAAAATCAATAACTCCGGCTGGCGGATTGACTATTTCTTGGTCAGTGACCGGATTGCTGATGCTGTTGAAAAATCAGAAATGATTGATTCCGGCACCCGCCAAGACCATACCCCAATTTATTTAGAGATTTCTGATGAAATCAATGCAGAGGAATAGCTGGTGGCCTTCTTGTTAGGTAACGGAATAGTTAGCTGTGTATGAGATCAAATATTCCCGCACTTGCGGGGGAGCCTTCTTGACTTCAATCAAGAAGTCTTTTTGTTTAATTATTATAAGGTTACTTTTTATAATCATTCTTCTACATTCTAATTTTGGACAAAGTAAAAGCACCTAACCTTTGATTGGCTGGTGCTTGTTAGCGGATGGGTTCTAAATTTTTTGAAATTTTTCGCCATTCTTTGCTTGCTTTTATAGCTTCTTCAGGGGCTTCGTCGCTTAATTTATACATAAATCCTTCTGGATCTGGGTTAAACAACAAAATAGCATAAGGTGAAAATATATCATATAATGTATCTTCCTTTTCATATAAATTCAAATCACTCATCCCCTTTTTTTATATATTTTTCAAATCATATTCTAATATCTTCAGTTAAATTATAACTATCGTCTTTTAACATATCAACGATAGCCTTAGCATTTTCAACTTCTCTTGCTAATATTTATTTATTGCTTAAGTTTGAATAATTCATAATTGGTGTGGATTGATACCAGTGTCCTCAACTTATGAATAACCGTGCTCAATAGGATATTCATTCATCGAAAGATTAACATTTGAAGCGGATATATTTAGAACGGTCTATCTGTGGTGTATAATCAGCTTAAAACTTACAGTGTACGAAAGGAGCAAACTATGAAGAGATCTTATCCGGCCCTTTTCTATTTTGACAAAGAATTTGATGGCTACTTTATAAGCTTTCCAGATTTGAATGATGGTGCTACCCAAGGAGAAAGTATTTCAGATGCTTTATATATGGCCTCTGAATATTTAGGGATCGTTTTAGGGGATGCTTTGGAAAGTAATAAAAAAATTCCTCAGCCGTCCAATATTAATGATTTATCGCTGATTGAAAACTATCCTTTTAAAGAGGACACTGATTGGCAAGATGACTATGATATGGGGAAATCATTTATATCGATGGTGGTGACGGATGTTTCTGAGTATTTAAACCTTGATGAATTAGTTGATGTCAGCCTAAGTATCCCTCGATGGGCTGAAAGTTTGGCTATCTTAGATGAATTTGATTTATCCAAGTTACTCACTGAAGCGATCAGTGATAAACATTCTAATATATAATTTTTAGAGCATTTTGTTTAGGCGCTTAATCTATTTGGATTAGGTGCCTTTATTTAAAGTAGAGTGGTTATTCGTTTAGAAAGGGTTGAAAGCCGTGTTAGTCTATCCAGCTGTTTTTAAAAAAGAAGATCAATATATTATTGTCAAATTTCCTGATATTCCTGCGGCAATGACGCAAGGTGAGGATCTGTCACAGGCCTATGAAAAGGCTGTTGAAGTCTTAGGAGCTGCACTTGAGGACTATGATGATTATCCTAAACCGAGCCCTGTTGAAAAGGTTAGTGAAGAGTTTCCAGATAGTGAGGTTGCCCTTATTGGTGTTGACCTAATCGCTTATCGGCGTAAATATCACTCTAAAACAGTGCGCAAGACTGTTACTATACCTGAATGGCTGAATGATTTAGCGATCGCAAAACAAATTAATTTCTCTCAAACTTTAACTGAGGCACTAATAGAAAAATTAGGT
Organism: Aerococcus loyolae; assembly: GCF_002871915.2. Taxonomy (NCBI): domain Bacteria; kingdom Bacillati; phylum Bacillota; class Bacilli; order Lactobacillales; family Aerococcaceae; genus Aerococcus; species Aerococcus loyolae. Next base: position 221,099 of record NZ_CP126958.1, read on the forward strand.
GTCTAATTCCAAGACACAAAAACAGCTGCCAATAGGGGACTCCAGTATGCATCATACGGGTTCGCTCTTGGCAGCTGTTTATCTGTTATTCATTTAGCGGTTTTATGGGGAGGCTTATTTTGTTTGTCCTTTTCCGTGATGTTCCGCTTGGGCTTGTTTGAGTTTTTCTGGGGTGATGTCGGTACCTTCAGGATCGATGACTTTGGTATTCATCATGATGTTTTTGAAGTTACCGCGGAAGATCTTCAAGTATTCTTGACGAAGTTGTGCTTGTTCTTCCTTTTCTTCGGCAGTTAAGCCGTCTTCTTTTTGTTTTTTAGCTAATTCATTGATGCGTTTAAGTAATTCGTCCATATTAAGACCTCCTTTAATCTTGGTCAGTTGACCTTAAGCTTTTTGCAGCTAGTACAATATACCAAGTATCTGATTAGCCTGCAACTTTCTTGCTTTTAAGGGTCAAGCTAGCACCTAGCCCCATTCCTATAATAATGTTAGAATAGACCTACATGAGTTTGAAGCACAAAGGGGATTATCATGCGAACATTAGCTATCGATACATCAACGGTTTCTATGAGTATTGCGCTGATTGAAGATCAGACCACCAAAATGGAAATCACCACAAATACTAAAATTAAACACTCTAAAGCCCTTTTACCCTTGATTAAACAGTTGTTTACTACGGTTGCTTGGGAAGTAAGTGACCTGGACCGAGTGATTGTTACCCGAGGACCGGGTTCTTATACTGGACTTCGGATTGGGGTGACTACTGCCAAAAGCTTGGCTTGGACTTTAAATATTCCACTTTATTCAGTGACCAGTTTAGAAGCTATTGCTGCCAATGTCGCAGTGGAGGATGGCATCATTTGTCCTCTGATTAATGCTAGACGCCAAACTGTTTTTGCTATGGCTTATGATAGTGATGGGCAGGAAGTAGACGGACTAACTATGGGGCATTACCGGCTAGCAGATTGGCTGGACCAGTTAAAGGCAGCTTATCCTGACCAAAGCTTGTATTTTATCAGTTCGGACATTGACCAGTTTGAGGAACTAATAAAAGAACACTTGGGAGACCAAGCCAAGCTATTGCCGGCAGAAAAAGGGGTTATCCACGCCCCCTTACTGGCTAAGTTAGAAGTAGAGGAAGAAGATGTCGCTACTTTCTTACCAGACTATGCTAAATTAGCAGAAGCCGAAGAGCGTTGGGAGGAGAAACACCCCAAAGAAGCGGAAGCAAACCGAGGCCATTATGTGGAAAGAATGCTTTGATCGTTGGCTGTTTCAGCTGGGCAATAAAATTACCCAGTTATTTGCTGATGAACCCGGCCAGGCTTTGAGTCAGCAGATCGATTTGGATAAGGCCACTTTGACCTACGGCTTAGACCAGGAGCTCGATTTAGCCATCTCCGATTCGGAGTGGATTGATCAAATGGTGGCTTTGGAGCGGGCGGCTTATGATGGGCATCAGATGTGGTCCAAGAAGGATATCTATAATGATATGCTTTACCACCCGTCAACTTTTTACCTACAAGCCTTTAAGGAAAAAGAACTGCTGGCCTTTGTTGGTTGTCGGCGGGACAAGAAATCGATTCACATTTCTAATTTAGCCGTACTACCAAGCTACCAGTCCTTAGGGATTGGGTCTAAGCTCTTAGACTTGGTCAAACACTTAGCTCCTGATTTGGACCGCGACTCGATAACTTTAGAAGTGCGTTTATCCAATGAAGGTGCCCAGAAATTCTATCTACGAGAGGGGTTTAAGGCAACGGGAAAGATGGCGCGTTATTATCGTGATAATCATGAAGATGCGCTCACTTTGACTTGGCAAAATGAAGCCCACCAGGTTGCCCAAGAAGATGAAGCAAATCATAGTCTACCATCGACCGGAGACCAAACAGATTCCCGGGATTAGTCAGCAGGTGCTGGCTTTTTACCAGGAGGCTTTTGACCATATGCCTCACATCGCCAGGGATTGGTTGGAACGGGGCTTAGCCAGTCCGCGTCTCTATTTATTCCTCTTGCTAGATGAAAAGCAAGCGGTCCTAGCGGCAGCCACTTTTCAATTATTGGCTGATGAAGGGGAATTACTGCATTTTGCAGTTAAGTCGCAAAGACGGCGCCAGGGTTTGGGGGCCTTGCTTTTGGCTCAGGCCCTGACTCACTTAGAAGAACAAGGCTTAGCCCGCTGTTTCTTAGAAGTCCGCGCCCACAATATCCCTGCCCAGGCCTTGTATGAGAGTCAGCGTTTTAAGTGTATTGACCAACGCAAAAACTATTATCAAGATAATCATGAAGATGCAAAAGTTTATTTATGGGAGAGATCGACCAGTGACAACAATATTGGGAATCGAATCAAGCTGTGACGAAACCGGTGCAGCAATAGTTATTGATGGCAAAGAGATGAAGTGTAATGTCGTTGCCACACAAATAAAAAGTCATATGCGTTTTGGCGGGGTAGTCCCAGAGATCGCTAGCCGCCACCATGTCGAGCAAATTACTCAGGTGATTGATTACGCCATGAAGGAAGCAGATGTGACCTGGCCAGAGATTGATGCTGTGGCGGTTACCAAGGGGCCTGGCTTAGTGGGCTCTTTACTTATTGGTATCACTGCCGCTAAAACCCTGGCCTTTGCCCATGACAAACCCTTAATCGGAGTCAACCATATGGCAGGTCATATCTACGCCAATAATATTTCTGATCAAATGGTTTTCCCTTTATTAGCCTTAGTGGTTAGTGGGGGACATACTGAACTGGTCTATATGAAAGAAGACGGCCACTATCAAAAAATCGGCGATACCCGTGATGACGCTGTGGGGGAAGCCTATGATAAGGTCGGCCGTATTTTAGGGCTTCCTTATCCTGGGGGCAAACGCATGGACGAAATGGCCCAAGAGGGTCAAGCTATTTATGACTACCCCCGCCCCATGATCAATGAGGATAATTTTGACTTTTCGTATAGTGGACTGAAATCAGCGGTTATTAACCATGCCCATAATGCGGAACAAAAAGGAGAAAAATTAAATCCCAATGATGTGGCAGCCAGCTTCCAAGCTGCGGCTGTTGAGGTTCTAGTGAGCAAAACCATGCGGGCCATCGCTGCTTACCCGGTCAAACAATTAGTGGTTGCCGGAGGTGTGGCCGCGAATTCTTCACTTAGACAGGAACTAGAAAGTCATCTAGCTAAAGAACATCCTGAAGTGCGCCTCTCCTACCCACCACTAAGTTTATGTGGGGATAATGGTGCCATGATTGCAGCGGCTGCCTATCCGCAATACCAAAAGGGCGACTTTGTTGGCTTGGATTTGGATGCTAATCCTGGTTTAGACTTAGGTGATGAAAATTAGTTGCCTTTAAGTCTCCTTCAATTGATTTTTTAGGAAAGCTTATGAGGAAAGATGGTCTTAATTGGTTTAGAAGTCACTTTTATTATTGATCAGGCCTATACGCTAAAGGATAAGCGCCGGATCGTCAAAAGTATGGTGGAGCGGGCCCAACAACGTGAAAAGATGACTGCTGCTGAAATTACTGACTTAGACTTAGTCAACCAAGCGGTGGTTGCTTTTGGCCTAGTCTCTAATTCATACAGCAAGAGCCGGCAGCGCTTGCTGAACTATCTCGATAAAATTGAAGCCTGGTATCCCATTGAGGTCATTCATACCGAATGGCTTGAAGCCTAAAAAAGAAAAGGTATGCTTACAGGAGGACTTGATCTTGAGTCCTGGTGTAGGCGTACCTTTTTATCTTTATTGGTCAAAGTCTTCTAAGCGACTTTGGACGGTTTCCCATTCCTTAAAGAGGGCTTCTTGTTGGGCTTGTTTGTCTTTAAGAGATTGGTCGAGTTGATTTAATTCATAGTAATTTTGTAAAATGTCAGGATCAGTCATTTTTTCCTGGATCTCTGCTATTTCTTCATCTAAGTCTTCAATACTTGCTTCGATTTTTTCGCTTTGCCGTTGGAGTTTTCTTTCTTCTTTTTGGCGTTCCTTACGATTTTGATAGGCTTTAGCTGACTGGCTGGGGGCTTGTTTTTCTTCAGTAAGACTGGACTGATTTTCTTTGTTTTCTTCAGCTAACCGCGCTTCCTGCTCGGCCTTTTTATTGAGGTAGTAATCGTAATCGCCCAGGTAGAGAGTGGAACCCTCCGGACTGATTTCAAGCACTTGGGTGGCAATCCGATTAATAAAGTAGCGGTCATGACTGACGAAGAGTAGGGTCCCATCGTAGGCAATCAGGGCATTCTCTAAAATTTCCTTAGAATCGATATCCAAGTGGTTGGTTGGTTCGTCCAGTACCAAGAAATTATCATGGTTAAAGGAAAGTTTGGCTAGGGCAAGTCGGGCCTTCTCGCCCCCACTCAGCATAGCGACAGATTTTTCCACGTCTTGTCCGGAGAAGAGGAAGGAACCCAGGATGGTACGGATGTTTTCCTCGTTAATGGTCGGATGGTCATCCCAGAGTTCGTGGAGGACATCCTTATTGCTGTGGAGTTTGGCTAATTCTTGGTCATAGTAGCCAATAGTCACATTAGCCCCATAGTGGATTTCCCCCTTGATGGCGGGAATTTCTTGGATAATGGTTTTTAAGAGAGTGGATTTGCCTACGCCGTTGGGCCCTACCACTGCGATAGCTTGTTGCTTTCTAATATCTATCTCAATCGGATAGGAGAGTAAGTGATCATCATAACCGATGCCTAAGTGGTCGGCAGTAAGGACCACATTGCCGCTAGCCTTGTCAGTCAAAAATTGAATGTGGGGACTTTTTTCGTCCTGCTTAGGCTTTTCGATTTTGGGCATTTTTTCGAGTTGTTTACGACGACTTTGGGCCATTTTCGTTGTCGAAGCTCGGACGAGGTTACGAGCCACATAGTCTTCTAACTTGGCAATTTTCTTTTGTTGTTTATCATAGGCCTTTTGCCAGCTTTCTAGGCGGACGGCCTTTTCTTTGAGGTAGAAGGAATAATTGCCTTTATAATATTCCATACTATGCCCGGTCATTTCATAGGTTTCATTAGTGACATGGTCTAAGAAATAACGGTCGTGGCTAACGATCAACAGGGCGCCAGGATAAGAAGGCAGGTAATCTTCTAGCCAGGTCAGGGTTTCGATGTCTAAGTGGTTGGTCGGTTCGTCGAGTATGAGAATATCGCGCTTTTCGAGGAGGACCTTGGCCAGGGCTAACCGGGTCCGTTGACCACCAGATAACTGATTAATGGGTTTGTCGTAATCTGACTCGGGGAATTGAAAGCCGTGGAGGACCATGCGAATTTCAGAATCATAACCGTAGGCATTGCTTTGGTTGACTTCTTCTTGTAATTGATCATAGCGTTTGAGGGCCTCTTGATAGGATGCTTCATCCTGGGCATCGGCCAAGTCTTGGGCGGCTTGTTCAGCATTATGGATGAGGGCGATGGATTCTTTAAAAACCGACCGCATTTCTTCATAAATCGTCCGTTGACTGTTTTCAATGGCGGCATGTTGGTCCATGTAGGCAATGGTCTTGCCCTTAGCCCGAGTCACTTGTCCTTGGTCAGGTTCTTCAATGCCGGCTAAGATTTTGAGTAGGGTGGATTTGCCGGTACCGTTTCGGCCGACTAGGGCGGTGCGACTATTATCTTGGATGGTCATTTGAACATCTTGGAAAAGAATATCGGAGCCAAAACGTCGCATGAGTTTTGATCCTTGTAATACAATCATTGGATCCTTTCCTCCTAAATCGTTTATTATTGTCTTCACTAGTGTATCATATTTTATCGGCAGATATTTTTTGACTTTGTGAACTTTCCCTTAGAAAGGGGCGGGATTATTCACAAAGTTTTAAAAATAATGAAAATTAGCCAAAAAGATTTATGTGATTTTTCACAAAGTTCTTTCCATTTTATGATTTAGGTGATAAAATGTATTTGATATCTTGTGAAAAGGAGTGGAAACATGAAGGAAATTCCACGTGCAACGGCTAGGCGGTTACCGCTTTATTACCGTTACTTGCATAATTTTAAGAATATGGGTAAGACACGGATTTCTTCCAGTGAACTCAGTGAGGCGATCAAAGTGGACAGCGCCACTATTCGCCGGGATTTCTCACATTTTGGTGCCCTAGGGAAGCGTGGTTATGGCTATGATGTTGAAGCTCTCTTAGACTTCTTTAGTCGCCAACTCTACCAAGACCGCCTCACCACGGTTGCTTTAATCGGAGTCGGTAATTTAGGGAACGCCTTATTAAATTATAACTTTAAACGGACCAATAATATCCGGATTGGGGCGGCCTTTGATATTAATCCTGAGATTGTAGGAACCGTCCATAGTGGGGTACCGGTTTACCCCATGAGTGAATTAAAGGAACGGATTCAAGAAATGGAAATTCTGATTGCCATTATGACCGTTCCGGAAAAGGTTGCCCAAGATACTGTGAGTGAATTAGGAGAAGCCGGTATTCAAGGCATCTTGAACTTTACTCCGGTGGTTTTAGATGTCCCTGAAGATATTCATGTTCAAAACGTGGATTTAGCCAATGAGCTGCAAACATTGATTTACTATATTGGTAACCGAAATGGCAACAATAAAAAGAAAAATTAGTAGAACTAGCAGAAGTTAGCAGGAGCCTGACAGAATGATCAGGCCTAACTTATGTTAGTCGCTTAGTAAAGCCCTCTTAATGGAGGGCTTTTTTTATGTCATTAATTTTTATAGAAGATCTTGTTTTTTTATATGAATGCTAATGATATGCATTCGTTCTGCTTTTAAATTTTGGTCGTTAAAGTATAAAGGGTCAAAAACGGCTAAGGCCGTTTTGTACTTTATTCGTAAGTCGCGGAGGCTCCAACGGCTAAAGCAGCACCGGCTCGAGCCAAGGTCTCTCGCCTAGCGAGCTTCAAAGTGAGAATGCGACAAAAGTCGTTAAGCTCTGAATCACTGGAGCAAAGGATGGAAGAGCCTTGTTAGAGGCTCGGCCAGCCTTTGTGAAGTGGAGTCAGAGCTGACTTTTGGAGCAGGTTTTGGCTAGTATGGCTAACGCCTACTAGCCATAATTCACATCGAGTCGGGTTCGTTCTAGCAGCTTTCGTGTCACTTCACAAGTTCCCACTGCAGTCTTGCAGACTGCTTTGGCGACTTGCTCCAGTGAACGAAAGCTAAGTGCTAGCCCTCACACCCTGATGCTTGCTTATTCATGGCTAACGACCCAATTCAAGCGCCACTACTGCTCAGAGCTATTTATCAAATAAAAAGATATTAAGACAATACTTATCATTAGTAAAAAATTAAAGAGTCAACATTTTAATCTTGTCCAGCCTTCGTTATTTGCAAGTAAAAATGATTTATAAATAATATTTTATACTTTTAAAGTGATAAAAAGAAAAAAGGTCAAAAAAAGTCAACGAATTACTTGATTTATATCTGGAAATGTTTTACTATAAATATTGTAAGTTAGCAGTCGGAGATGATGAGTGCTAACAAATCATTAAAAGTGTTATTAATTAGTATGTGAAATTTGGAGGGATATTTTAAATGTTAAAGCCGTTAAATGAACGTGTGATTATTCAAGTCCAAGAAGAGGAAGAAAAAACTGCTTCTGGCATCGTTTTACCATCTGCTGCTAAAGAAAAACCTCAAGTAGGTCAAGTGGTAGCCGTTGCTGATGCTACTGATGACTACACCCCTCAAGTTAAAGTGGGCGACCAAGTGATTTTTGAAAAATATGCAGTAAGCGAAATCCGCTATGAAGGGGAAGATTACCTCATTATTAAAGAAAAAGATCTAACTGCTGTAGTTGAATAATCATTGATTGAACTTCGACAATCAACATAAAAAATAATTGAATTCTCGATCATGCTTAGATTTAGAATAGGAGATAGATAGAATGGCCAAAGATATTAAATATTCAAGTGATGCAAGACAATCTTTAGTAGAAGGTATTGATAAATTAGCCAATACCGTGAAAGTGACCTTAGGGCCTAAGGGACGTAATGTTGTCCTAGAACGTAGCTATGGTTCTCCATTAATCACCAATGACGGGGTGACTATTGCTAAAGACGTTGAATTAGAAGATCACTTTGAAAATATGGGAGCTAAATTAGTTTCTGAAGTGGCTTCTAAGACCAATGATGTTGCTGGTGACGGGACAACTACCGCTACCATCTTAACTCAAGCCCTCGTCCATGAAGGTTTCAAAAACGTGACAGCAGGGGCAAATCCTGTGGGCATTCGTCGTGGAATGGATCAAGCTATCCGTAAGGCAGTAGAAGCTTTGAAAGAGATTTCTGTTCCAGTGAATGCTAAAGAATCCATTGCCAACGTTGCGGCAATTTCTTCTGGCGACCAAGAAGTCGGTCAATTAATTGCTGACGCTATGGAAAAAGTAGGCCAAGATGGTGTCATTACCATTGAAGAATCACAATCCATGGACACTGCCTTAGACGTTGTTGAAGGGATGCAATTTGACCGTGGTTACCTCTCCCAATACTTTGTAACCGACAATGATAAGATGGAAGCTGTTCTCGATGATCCTTACATCCTCCTCACTGATAAGAAGATTTCTAATATCCAAGATATCCTTCCATTATTAGAACAAATCGTACAACAAGGTAAATCCTTATTATTAGTGGCCGACGATGTTGAAGGTGAAGCACTTCCTACTTTAGTCTTGAACAAGATTCGTGGGACATTCAATGTCGTTGCTGTGAAGGCTCCTGGCTTTGGTGACCGTCGTAAAGAACAATTAGAAGACTTAGCTGTTCTTACCGGTGGGACAGTCATTACTGAAGACTTAGGTCTTGAATTGAAAGACACCAGCATTGATCAATTAGGTCAAGCTGCCCGTGTAACCATTACTAAAGACGATACCACCATTGTTGAAGGTAAGGGTAACAAGGAACAATTGGAACAACGTGTGGCTCATATCAGAAAACAAATTGAAGAAACTACTTCTGACTATGACCGTGAAAAATTACAAGAACGTCTTGCTAAATTAGCTGGCGGGGTTGCCGTTGTTCGTGTAGGTGCAGCCACAGAATCTGAACAAAAAGAACGTAAATTACGTATCGAAGATGCTTTAAACGCAACTCGTGCTGCGGTTGAAGAAGGTATCGTAGCTGGTGGTGGTACTGCATTCATGAATATCCAAGACAAGGTGAAAGAAGTTGTTGACTCCTTAGAAGGTGACGAACAAACTGGTGCAGACATCGTGGTTCGTGCCCTTGAAACCCCACTACGTCAAATCGCTGAAAATGCTGGTCTAGAAGGATCTGTTATTGTAGAACACATTCACGATAAAGACCAAGGTGTTGGTTACAACGCTGCTAGCGGTGAATGGGTAGACATGATTTCTGATGGTGTGGTTGACCCAACCAAGGTTTCACGTTCTGCTTTACAAAATGCAGGTTCAGTAGCTGGTTTGATTTTAACTACTGAAGCAGTTGTTGCTGACCATCCAGAAGAAAATGCAGGCAATGATGCAGCTGCAGGAGCAGGCGCACCAGGCATGTATTAATCCAAAAACTGAATAGGATAAAGATTGAAAAGCGGCTGGGACAAAGGTTCCTAGCCGTTTTTAATATCAACTATCTAAACAAAATGTGCTCCAGTCACAGGACGAACGTCCGATTCAGAAAATTCCAACGCACAGCTTTGACGCGCTTGTCACACTCTATTTTATTAAAAAAGTAAGCTCAGATTAAGGAGATTTTCCTCAGTCAGAGCTTACTTTTTCTCTTTATTGTTTTTACCAAATATTATCTAAGATTAAGGTTTGGGTCCGGTCAGGTCCCACTGACACTGTGGCAATGGGGGCCCCTACGATTTCACTGATGCGACGGACATAAGCTTTAGCGTTTTCGGGAAGTTGATCAAAGTCTTGACAGCTAGTTATGTCTTCTTCCCAGCCAGGTAAACTTTCATAGATAGGTTGACATTGAGCCAGGTAGCGCAAGTTAGCGGGGTAGGACTTGGATACTTGGCCATTAGGGGTTTGGTAGCCTACACAGACTTTAATTTCATCGAGGCCAGTTAAGACGTCTAAACAGTTCAAGGAAAGTTTGGTTAAACCAGAAACGCGGCGAGCATGGGCCGTCACCACTCCGTCGAACCAACCTACCCGGCGCGGACGACCCGTAGTAGTACCATATTCATGGCCAACTTCACGGATGCGGTCCCCAATCGCATCATGTAATTCGGTTGGGAAGGGACCGTCACCTACTCGAGAGGTATAGGCCTTCATGACTCCGATAACGGTATTGATTTTGCTTGGGCCAATCCCACAACCGACCGTAGCACCACCGGCAATAGGGTTAGAGGAAGTCACGAAGGGATAGGTTCCATGATCAATATCCAGTAAGACCCCTTGGGCTCCTTCAAAAAGAATATTTTCCCCTTGATCATAGGCATCATTCATCAATAAGGAAGTATCCGTGACATATTCTTTCAGTTCTTGGCCATATGCCAGATATTCTTGGTAGATGGTGTCGTAGTCTAAGGGCTCTTCGTCATATACCTTGGTTAAGAGTTCGTTCTTGATTTGAATTTGTATAGATAACTTTTCCGCAAAAGTTTCAGGATCGATGAGGTCAGCCATCCGGATACCATTACGAGCAATCTTATCCATATAGGCAGGACCAATCCCCTTTTGGGTGGTACCGATCTTGTTGTCGCCTTTACGTTCTTCATCCAAGCGGTCGATCAGTTGATGGTAGGGCAAGATCACTTGGGCCCGTTCAGAGATGCGGAGATTTTCACAAGAGATCCCTGCTTGGCGCAAATAGGCCAATTCTTCAAGTAAAGATTTAGGGTTAACAACCACGCCATTTCCGATCACACTCAGCTTATCTTCTGAAAAAATTCCTGAGGGAACGAGGTGGAGCTTAAAAGTTTGCTGGTTGAATTGGATCGTGTGGCCAGCATTATCTCCGCCTTGGTAACGGGCAATAATATCGGCTTGGCTACTGAGGTAATCGGTGATTTTTCCTTTTCCTTCGTCGCCCCATTGAGTACCTACAACAACAACTGATGGCATATGCGTTCTCCTTTATCTATTCGATCTTAATAATGTCTTCATCATGTTAGCTTGTGGCATAACACCCAAAATATTATACCGCAATTTTTTTTGAAGAAAACCTTTTTTTAGGTCATGACCTTTTTAATAATAAAAAAAGTCCTTGCCTGCCCTAAAAAAATAGCATACATTTATAAAGTACAGAGTGCGACGGATGCACCAAAGATCGATAACACTGGAGCTAAAGAGCAAAAATTCTTGAAAAGAATTTCTTGCACTTTAGTGAAGTGGAGATCGATCTGCATCCGGAGCACGTTTTTACAGAGTGTGACAAGCGCACTAAAGAGCAAGACCATTGGAAGAAAAAGGCGTAAAAATTCTCAGAGAGAATTTGTCGCCATTTTCTGAAATGGACGCTTGCTCTGCGCTTGGAGCAGATTTGAATAGAGTGCGACAAGCGCACCAGCAGGCAAGAAGCACAGGGCAGAGTGAACTGCCAGAAAAGGAGTCAAATTAGATGATTAATCGCTATACCCGTCCAGAAATGGGACAATTGTGGTCGGATGAAAACAAGTACCAATCGTGGTTGGAAGTAGAAATTTTAGCTGTTGAAGCTTGGGCCGAATTAGGAGAGATTCCCCAAGAGGATGCCCAAGCGATTCGTCAGCGGGCCAAGTTCGATGTCAACCGTATTTTAGCCATTGAAGCTGAGACCAAGCATGATGTGGTGGCTTTTACCCGCTGTGTTTCGGAGTCATTGGGCGAGGAGAAGAAGTGGGTCCATTATGGTCTGACCTCGACCGATGTGGTGGATACGGCTTACGGCTACCAATTAAAGCAAGTGAATGACCTCCTCCGCCAAGACTTAGACGATTTCTTAGCGATTCTTAAAAAACAAGCCCTCAAATATAAAAACACCCTCTGCATGGGGCGGACTCATGGGGTTCATGCGGAGCCGACTACTTTTGGTTTAAAAGTGGCTCGTTGGTATAGTGAATTTAAGCGCCATCGTGAACGTTTTGAACATGCGGCTAAGGGCGTTGAAGCAGGAAAAATTTCCGGTGCAGTAGGGACTTTTGCCAACGTGCCTACCCAAGTGGAGGCCTATGTTTGTGAGCATTTAGGGATTCGTGCCCAAGAGATTTCGACCCAAGTTCTCCCGCGTGACTTACATGCAGAATATATTTCAGTCTTAGCCTTAATTGCTACCGGAGTGGAAAATATGGCGACTGAAATCCGCCACTTACAAAAGTCCGAGGTCAGGGAAGTGGAAGAATACTTTGCTGCGGGGCAAAAGGGTTCTAGCGCCATGCCCCATAAGCGTAACCCGATCGGTAGTGAGAATGTTACTGGACTAGCCCGAGTGATTCGAGGGCATGTAGTGACTGCTATGGAAGATGTCAGTCTCTGGCATGAACGGGATATTTCCCATTCATCAGCCGAGCGGATTATTTTACCAGATACCACCATCTTAGTGGACTATATCCTTCATCGCTTCGGTAATATTCTAGCTAATCTGACGGTCTTTCCAGAAAACATGAAGCGGAATATGCAGGCTACCCATAATTTGATTTTCTCCCAACGGGTCCTATTAAAATTAATCGATGCAGGACTTTCTAGGGAGGCAGCTTATGATTTAGTCCAACCCCTCACCGCTAAATCATGGGACCAAGGCCTTGATTTTAAAGACTTAGTCGAAAATAATGCGGAAATTCGCCAGTCTCTTGACCAAGCAGCCATTGATGATGCCTTTGATCCGGCTTATCACTTGCGCCGGGTGGATGAAATTTATGCACGTTTGGGATTAGCTTAGTTGGTTATTCTTAAATGATCGCTTTCTCCTTCTCCGCTTACCCTCTAATATGCTGTTGAAAACGTTTACTATTTATAAGCAATATGAGATGATAGGACTATATCAAATCTTAAATAGACATATTGGAGGTAGGCTTATGCATATTACAAAAGATCACTATGTGTTCTCTATGGACAAAAACCATGAACCCATTGCTAAGGTAGCTAGCGGCCAACGCTTACAGGTTGATGTTTGGGATTGCTTCAAGGGCAGTGTCCAGGATGAAAAGGACTTAATTTCTGGGATTGACTTTAATGAAATTAATCCAGCCACTGGTCCGATTTATGTGGAAGGCGCTCAACCAGGCAATGTGCTGAAAGTGACTATTCACAGCATTGATTTAGATCCCCAAGGAGCTATTATGACTTCTCCAGGGCTCAACAAATATTTCTCCAAGGAAATTACTGAAGAAGAGACCGCCATCTGTAAGGTCAGCGAAGACCAAAAGACCTTTGACTATTACGGAGCAACTTTCCCTGTTCATAAGATGATTGGTGTGATCGGGACAGCACCCAAGGACGAAGCGGTGGCTACCGGATTGCCTGACTTACATGGTGGCAATATGGATAACAATCAAATTACCGAAGGCTCTGTGGTTTACCTGCCTGTGGAGGTCGAAGGGGCGCTTCTGGCTTTAGGTGACATGCATGCAGCCATGGGCGATGGTGAGATTTGGGGCAGTGGTGTTGAGATCGGTGGCTCGGTTGACTTAACTGTAGAAGTTCTCGAGTCCTTCCCTTGTCCAACGCCTTTTGTGGAAACTGACCAAGCTTATTATTCTTATGGCGTTGGCGAAGACTTTGAAACGGCAGTTGTCCAAGCTAATGACCGGATGGCAGAATTTATCATGGCTCAAACCGGCTTATCCTATAATAAAGTTGGCATGTTCATGACCTTTGCCGCTCATTTAGAATCTTGTCAGATTGTTAATCCCAATATTTCCATGCGCGTTCGGGTTGACAAGACCAGTTATGAAAAATTAAAAGATGTTAAAGAGTAAGCCTAAGTAAAAAAGGAGTCGCAGTGAGCGACTCCTTTTTAATTTGGCCTTCTTTAAGCATTTTCAAAAGTACCGTATTTAATGATTTCTTTGTTTTTAATCATTATTTCTGACATGGCAATCACGGTATCGATTGCTAAACTTTCTTCATCTAAGAGCAGGATATCCGCATCTCTTCCTACTTCTAACCGACCCTTGTGGTCAAGTTTTAGGATACGGGCAACGTTAGAGGTGACTGCGGGGAGGGCTTTTTCAAGGGCGATATTTTCTCTTTGAACCGCCTCTTGAATACCGATCAAGAGCGACTTAGCACTGCCCACACCAATACGGAGGAAGTTGCCCTCTTCATCGAAGCGAGGCAGACTTCCCTGTCCATCAGAACTCATGGTAATGCAGGATTCATCTAAGCCTTGGTCGAGGACCTGCTTGAGAACGGTTCTAAAAGGAATTTCCCCATCTTTTTCATAGGTCATATCGGGGTCTTCACTACCGGTAATATCGAAAGTCCCGCCGCGTTTGGCAAAGGCAATGGCTTCGTCAACCAGTTCCTGGCTCCGACCACAGTGGGTCGGCAGGAAGGTGGTGACCGGAATATCGGTTTCATCTAAGGCCTTAAAGAGGAATTCTAAGCGCCCCTTGTTGGGGCCCACGTGGCAGTTGACCACACCGGCCTTACCCGCTAGTAAACCCCCAGTCCGGGTATCGGCTGCGGCATGGGCAAATTGTTCAAAGGTAGGCGCTCCATTGCGGTGGTCGGAAATAGCAATTTCACCAATGCCAATCACTTTGTCAATGGCCATAATGTCTTTGATGATGGATCCGGTGAGGGTGGTTGCTGGGAGGCGGTAGTTCCCTACGTAGATATAGGTAGAGATGCCCTCTGCTTCTAAACCCCGGGCCTTAGCTAATAGGGCCATTTCATCGCGAGCGACCCCATCAGTTCCTAATAAGCCACAAGCGGTAGTTACCCCAGCTGTGGTTAGTTGGCTTAACTGGACTTCGGGTGTCCGATTTTGAAAACCATTCTCACCCCCGCCACCGAGGAGATGGAAGTGGCTATCAATGAAACCAGGGGTAGCGATTTTATCTTGACCGTCGATTACTTCAATGTCGACTGCATTACTATCAATAGTGATGTGGTCCTCAATGGCAATAATTTTGGAACTGTCCATTAAGATATCTTTAACCCCTAATTTTTCAGGGGCGTAAACAGTGACTTGTTTGATTAATTTCATACTTTCCCAACTTTCTAACTGTAACCGATACTAATGGCAATAATAATGGCAATGCTTCCTAAAACAAAGAGGAAACCCTGCATTTTAATTTGGAACTTAGCCCAATCAGCCCAATCGATCCGAGCCACTGCCAAGCAACCCACCAGGCTGGCAGAAACTGGGGTGAAGGCGTCCACAAAACCGGAGCCCAATTGGAAGGCCAAGACGGCAACTTGACGACTGACTCCGATAATATCCGCCAGTGGGGCCATAATCGGCATGGTGAGGGCGGCTTGACCAGAGTTGGAGGTCACCACTAGGTTGAAAAGTGATTGGAAGATGTACATGAACCAGGCACCCAGAACGTTAGGAATACCAGAGAGAAGGTTACCGACACCATAGAGAATGGTATTTAAGGCAGAGAAGGTCCCCGCGTCTGATCCTCCTAAGACCAGTAAGATCCCCTTGGCCATCCCTACCACTACAGCGGTAGGTGCCAGATCAGAGACCCCATCTTTAAAGGCGAAGGCAATGTCGTTAACAGTCATGTCATCAATTCTAAAGATGAGGGCGGTAATTCCTGACACTAAGCCCATAACAAAGAATTGGGAAGCTAATTCAGGAATAGAAAAACCTTGGCTCATCACACCCCAAACAATCCATACCAGGCCCAGTAACATTTCTAATAGGATAAGCTTGTGGCCCAGGGTAAATTCATGGCTGACGTCCTCTTGCTTGGCTAAATCGGTCCGGAAGTAGGCGTCTGATTCATAAGAGGCTGATAATTGTGGAGCCTTACGAATCCGCTTCGCGTAGATCATGGTAAAGCCACAGGAGAGGGTGGTAATAATTACCCACATGACAATCCGGAAGCCAGCCCCTGATAAGGCCGGTAGCCCCGCGATCCCTTGGGCAATAGCAATGGAGAAGGGACTCATCCAGGAACAAGCGTTACCAATCTGTGAAGCAGCAAAGGTAACAGTCACGGCCGTGATGGAGTCATAGCCTAGGGCAATCATAAAGGGAGCAATAATCATCACAAAGGGAATGACCTGTTCAGAGGCCCCAAAGGTTGCTCCGGCAAAGGAAAAGAGGAAGAAGAGTAGGGGAATGGCTAAGTGCTCCATCCCTTTGGCGCTATTGACAAAGGCATAAATCCCGGCATCAATAGCTCCGGTCCGCATAATAATTCCAAAAGAACCCCCAACGACTAAGAGGAGGGCCACAATCCCAATGGCGGAACCATAGCGGTCGCCAGTGACAATCCCTTCAAAGATATAGTTTAACACCCCAAAGCCATAGTGGTCCTGGGTTCCCCATAGGCCAGCGGTTTTATTTAAGTTTTTACTGGTGTCGTAGATACTATCTCCATACATGGCATAGAGTTCAGATTCTTCTAAGTCGATTTCTTCTAGTTCTCCCAGGGTCAAGGGTTCTGACTTTTCTAGAAGCTTGGATAAATCCTCCTGGTCAACTTCTAGCTCTTGCAATTTAGCGGGTTCTTGGACCAGGTCTTCCAAGTTGTCCCTTAAAACATCCTCCTTTAAGGGATGCATGTAACGGAAGGAATCTTGTTGGAGAACGGTCCGGGTTTGGGTTTCCCCGTTGGCTCCTTCATATTCCAAAACTTCGGTGGTATATTTACCAGCCGGAACGATGAATGTTAGTAACCAGGCCACGAGAACAATACCAAAAATAATGACGTAAGTGTGTGGCGTCTGGAAACGCTGTTTTTTCTCAGCGGTTTCATTCATTTTTCTCACTCCTTATTTTATATTTATAAGGTTATTGTACCATGATAGCGCTTTAGGTGATATGTCTGAAAATGAAATTCCTTTTAATTAATGAATAAGTTCATTATGTCATTTCTTCTTGCTTGAGTCTCTTGGGATTTTTTTAGATAATAAGAACGAGGTGATGATTATGGAGAACTATCGGAATTTTATCAATGGAGAATGGATAGCATCGTCAAGCCAAGAATTAATGCCAGTCATTAATCCGGCGACAGAAGAAGTCATCAATCATGTTCAAAAAAGTAATCAAGAGGATGTTGACCAAGCAGTGGCCGCGGCTAAGGCAGCTTTTCCAGCCTGGAATGCCTTAAGTGTGGACCAACGTTTAGCCTATTTGGAGAAAGTTTATGATGGTTTGAAGAAATATGCCGATCTCTTAGTTAAGACCACGGTATTAGAGTTAGGGGCCTCGGTCAATTTTGCTAAGGATAATCATATTCCTATGGCCATCAAAGAGATGCGTGAATATATGGATTCGGCCAAAGATTTTGACTTTGAAGAAGAAATCGATGGAGCGCGGGTTATTAAGGAAGGTTTCGGCGTGGTAGCTTGCATCACCCCTTGGAATTACCCCCTCAATCAAATCCAGCGTAAGGTCACCCCAGCCCTCATTGCCGGAAATACAGTAGTGGTTAAACCGGCTTCCAATACGCCCTTGACCGCCTTGGTCTATGCCAAAGTTTTTGAGGAAGCTGATCTTCCTCATGGCGTCTTTAACTTAGTCACTGGTTCCGGCAGCGAAGTCGGTGACTACCTGGCGGGGCACCCTGATGTGGCCGTGATTTCCTTTACGGGGTCTACTGAAGTCGGCCGCGGTCTCTATGAAAAGGCTGCACCTAACATTAAGAAATTAATTCTTGAATTAGGTGGCAAGTCGGTCATGCTCTACTTAGCCGGTGGGGATAAGGACTTAGCAGTTAAAAAGTCCATGGATTCGATTTTAAACAACCAGGGTCAAACCTGTTCCGCCTTTACTCGCTTATTAGTGCCTGAAGCTGAACTGGAAGAATTTAAGAAATTGATTGAATCTTATTATCAAGACCATGTCCATATTGGGATGCCTGGCGAAACAGAGACTATGGTAGGGCCGATGGTATCGGCTCAACAAAAAGAAACCGTCCTTGACTATATTCAAAAAGGAATTGACGAAGGCGCTGAGCTCTTTTTAGGTGGTCAAGATATTGATCATAGTGGTTTCTATGTCCAACCTACAGTCTTTACCCAGGTAGATAATCAAATGACCATTGCCCAAGAAGAAATTTTTGGCCCTGTCCTATGTGTATTGACCTATAAGGATGAAGAAGAGGCTCTTGCTATTGCTAATGACTCGGCTTATGGTCTATCCGGTTATGTGGTTGGGCCTAAGGAGAAAGCAGTGGCCATGGCTGAACAATTGCGGACAGGGAATGTCTTCGTTAACCATGCTTCTGGGTCTTCTAGGGCGCCATTTGGTGGTTATAAAGAATCCGGTCTCGGTCGGGAAAAAGGTCCCTACGGAATTGCTGACTACTTAGAAATTAAGACGATCTTCGTCTAAGGGCTTGCTTATTTTCCCCATTAGGGCTAAAATTTAAGAAAAAATAAAAATAAAGATTGACAATAAATAAATGTCCTTTATAATAACATTAATTTATGAAATCGATGAAGCAAATAAGTAATTAACTCACTCCTGCAAAGCGAGGAACGTTTGGTGTAAGGTTCCCAGGATGACTAATGAAACGTCTTGCTGAGATAGTTAGTCGAAGTTTTGAGATTAACTCGCAGATGTCTGCGTTACCAAACAGAGTTGTCAATAGTTAGTAAGCTATTCGCAAATTAGAGTGGTACCGTGGAAGAAGTCCGCCTCTTAGGAGGTGGGCTTTTTTTGTTGTTTATGAGCCATTCATTGATTGAAGTGATGTTTAGTTATTATAAAGGGAGGTATTTATATGTATCAATGCAAGAAAATGTTTAGTGCGCTGTGTTTGTTTGCTTTGACTCTTTTAATCTTACTTAGTCCAAGCAGTGTTTACGCAGAGGAAAACGAGGGTAAGCAAGTTGCCCAAGACGATCAACTACTTCAGGAAATTAAGGACCGCGGCGTACTTCGCTTTGGTACAGCGAGTGGCTATGCTCCCTTTGAGTTTACCGTCTTAGAAAATGGTCAAAACCGCCTAGTAGGGACGGACGTTTTCCTCGCCCAACAAATCGCTGATGATTTAGGGGTGAAATTAGAAGTTGTTGATATGGAATTTGGCTCTCTTATTCCAGCCATGGAAACCGGGTCTGTTGATATGATTATTTCTGGGATGTCCTATACCGAAGAGCGGGATAAGAAAGTCGATTTCTCTGATGTCTACCAGTCCGACCAGCAATATTTTGTGATTAGAAAGCAAGACCAAGATAAAATTAAAGATGTTTCTTACTTTGATCAAGGAGGCAAGATTGGGGTTTCCGATAACACCCTCCAAGATACCTTGGTGACCGAACGGGTTACCAGTGCTGAAAAGGTAGCCATGCGGAAGTCGGCTGATGCGGTCGCTGCCTTAATGGCTAACCAGGTGGATGCCGTACTCCTCGATGAGTCGGTAGCCAAGGCCTTTGCTGCTGAACATGGGGAACTGTTAGCTATTCCTTCTGGTTTAGATGTGAGTTCTGACGGTAAGTCGGTGGCTATCCCTAATAACCAGCCCACCTTCTTAGCAGAAATTAATAAAACGGTGAATGCCTGTGTGGAATCGGGACAAATGGATCAATGGATGGAAGAATCCTATGACTTGATCCGGCAAAGTCAAAAGTCGAACTGGTTGAGCTACTGGCCCTACTTCTATGATGGAATCAAAGTCACCCTGTTGATTTCAGTAGTGGCCGTTTTAGCTGGGATTATTTTGGGCTTGATCATCGTCTTGATGAGAATTTCAAACTTACCTGTCCTACCTCAACTGGCCAGCGCCTATGTTGAGTTTGTCCGGGGAACCCCTTTAATGGTCCAAGTTCTCTTTGTTTTCCTGAGTATCGGAGCCTTGTTCTCCTTATCTTCCCTACTATCAGGGATTATCGCAGTTTCCCTAAACGCTGCGGCCTATATTTCAGAAATATTTAGGGGCGGGATTCTTTCCGTCGACCGGGGGCAAGTAGAAGCTGCTCGTTCCTTGGGGCTCAATTACTGGACCACCATGAAGAAGGTTGTCTTCCCGCAATCCTTACGTCCTGTTTGGCCATCCTTAGTGAATGAAGCAGCCACCCTGATTAAGGATTCCTCCATTGTTTCTACTATTGGGGTAGCGGAATTAACCTTCCAAACCCGGGCGGTTACCAGCTTAACCTATCAGGGAACCATTCCTCTATTTATCTCGATGTGTTGTTACTTTGTCCTTACTTTTGTGACTTCGATGGCTTTACGTTTATATGAGAATAAGATGCAAGCGAAAGTATAAAGTCGGCGAGGAACACTTGAATACAAAAAATCTAGAAAAGGTTGTGTTAAAATGGCACTTTGGTCGAATACTTATCATCAAGCCATGGCTGAGTCAGCCTACCAGTTAAATCAATCCTTGGCTATTGATTTGCGGTTGCTTCCTGCAGATCTTGAGGCTAGCCAAGCCCATGCCAAAATGTTAGGTCAACAAGGGATTATCGCTAAAGAAGAAGCGGAGGCTTTAGTAGCGAGCCTAGGGGATATGCAAAAAGAATATGCCCAGGGAAAACTCACGATTGATCCTGCTTCAGAAGATATCCATAGTTTTATTGAAAGTGAACTCACCAAACGCTTAGGTGATATCGGTAAAAAAGTCCATACTGGACGGAGCCGTAATGACCAAGTCGCCACGGCCATGAAAATCTATGCGCGCACAGCGGCTGACGAATTATTAGATCAATTGGACCAAGTGGTAGAGGCCTTTTGCCAGGAAGCAGGCCAACACCTAGAAACCATCATGCCTGGCTACACCCACTTGCAAAGAGCCCAAGCGGTTACTTATGGTCATTACTTGATGGCCTATGTGGAAATGTTTATGCGTGACTACGAGCGTTTGATGGATGCTCAAAAACGGATTAATCATTCCATGCCTCTAGGGGCAGGCGCCTTAGCTACAACCACTTTTCCCTTGGACCGGCAATTAACCACTGAGCTATTAGCTTTTGATGCTTACGCCGGTAATAGTATCGATGCGGTTTCCGACCGGGACTATAGTATTGAACTACTGAGTGCCTTGGCCTTGATTAGTATGCACCTGAGCCGGTATAGTGAAGAAATGATCTTATGGGCCAGCCAAGAGTTCCAATTGATTGTAGTGGATGACCGCTTTTCTACGGGGTCATCGATTATGCCTCAGAAGAAGAACTTGGATATCCATGAATTAATGCGGGGCAAGGCTGGCCGGGTCTATGGCGACTTGATGGCGGTCTTAACCATCATGAAGGGCATACCGCTTGCCTATGATAAGGATTTACAAGAAGAAAAGGAAAGGCTCTTCGATGCCATTGATACAGTCCAAGCCTTACTTAACTTACTGCCAGCTATCTTGGATGCCACCCATCCTCAGGTGGAAAACATGTACCAAGCCGCGGGTAAAGGTTATTTAAATGCCACTGACTGTGCCGACTACCTGAGCGCTAAGGGCTTACCCTTCCGTGATGCTTATCGCCAAGTTGGAGATATTTTAAAGTATTGTCATGAAACGGATAAAACTTTAGAGGAACTCTCCTTAGAGGAATACCAGTCCTTTAATGACTTATTTGAAGCTGATATCTACCAGGCCATTGACTTGAAACATGGGGTCTATGCCCGTCAGGTGGCTGGTGGACCAGCTCCAGACCAGGTCAAAGAACATATTGCTCAAGTGAAAGAACGTCTGAAAAACTATCAAAATAAGAGAAAAGAAGGGAAGAATGAAAAATGTCATTGATGAAGAAATTGAGTCATTGCTTTTTAGCAGTTTTACTGATGCTAACGACCCTATCCGGTCTCTTAGCCCCACAAGTCTATGGTGAGGAAGGCCAGGGCCAGGCCCCTAGTGAGAATTCACTCCTCCAAAGCATAAAAGACCGTGGTGAACTTCGAATGGGGGTTAGCCCGGACTATCCACCTTTTGAATTTATTACCATGAAAGACGGCCAACAAACCGTGGCCGGAGCTGATATTGAATTAGGGCAAAAAATTGCCGATGACCTCGGGGTTAAATTAAATGTTGTGACCATGGAATTCTCTAGTCTCCTATCTTCCATGGAAGCGGGGAATATCGATATTATCATTTCTGGGATGGGTTATACTGAAGAAAGAGCCAAGTCGGTTGACTTCTCTGATGGTTACCAAAATGATGAACAAGCCATTATTATCCGTAAAGACGATGCCGAAAAGATCCATGATAAAGATTCCTTCACCCCAGATATGACGGTAGGTTACCAACAAGGATCGATTCAAGAAGGCTTAGCCAATGAACAAATGGCTCATGTGGGTAAGCACGCTATGCAACAACTCCCTGATTTAATCTCTGCCTTACTGACGGGGCAAATTGATGGGGTTATTATCGACTCTGGTGTGGGTGGTGCCCACGTTCGGGCCCATGAAGATGCCCTAGAAATGATCAATGGCCACTTTAAATTAGAAGACGATAACTCTAAACGGGTAGTTATGCCCAAAAACCAACCTGACCTACAAGCAGCTATCAACCAAAGTGTCCAAGAGGTCAAAGACCAAGGTTTGATGGACCAATGGCTAGATGAATCTTATGATTTGATTATTAGTGAAGGCCAAGAACAAGCTGAACAAGGGGTTGACTGGTTATCCTATTGGCCTTATTACTGGAACGGAATTAAAATGACCTTGCTGATTTCAGCGGTCAGTGTGGTCTTTGGTTTAACCTTAGGGGCTATCTTAGCTGTTATGCGTCTGACTGAGAACAAAATTTTATCCGGTATTGCTATGGCCTATGTTGAATTCATTCGGGGGACGCCTTTAATGATCCAAGTCCTCTTCATGTTCTTAGGAATCGGTGGATTATTTAACGTTCCTGCCTTGCTTTCAGCCTTGATTGCGGTGTCCTTAAACTCGGGGGCTTATATTAGTGAGATTATCCGTGGGGGGATCCAAGCGGTTGATAAGGGGCAAACTGAAGCCGCACGTTCTCTTGGTTTAGACCGTTTGACTACCCTGAAGAAGGTTATCTTCCCACAATCCCTACGGTCAATCTGGCCAGCCTTGGGGAATGAATTTGTGACCTTGATTAAGGAGTCATCTATTGTATCGACTATCGGTATTGCTGAATTAACCTTCCAAACCCGGGCGGTTACCAGCATTACCTATCAAGGGATTATTCCCTTGTTGATTTCTATGGTGATTTACTTTATTCTGACCTTTACCTTAACCAAGGTCTTAAACCGTTGGGAAAAACAAATGAATGCCAAATATGCTTAGATTTGATGAATAATATCTATGTGAAAAAGCCACTTACTGCTTCCTTGAAGGGAAGGGTAAGTGGCTTTTTATGATGCTAATGTTTTAGTAGCCTTTCTTTTTATCTAGGCGGTTGACGTTTGGATAGTTACCGCTTAGGTAATCCTGGTAGTTTTGGTAGAAAATCTTAAAAATATCATCACGGAAGTGTTCTACCCGTCCAGAGGCATGGGGTGTGATCAAGAGGTTTTTAGTCTGCCAAAGGGGATTGTCTTCCTCTAAGGGTTCCTCTTGAAAGACATCCAGATAGGCTCCGGCGATCTTTTCTTCTTCCAAGGCGGCTTGGAGGTCAGCCTCTACGACAGCATTGCCACGGCCGACGTTGATGAAATAGCTATTGGTTTTCATCTGCTTAAAGAAGTGCTGGTTAAAGATATTTTCAGTCTCTGCTGTTGCCGGAAGGGTATTAATAATGATATCCATTTCGCCAAGTCGCTCGGTCACACTGCTTTGGGTGTAGGTGTTTTGGAAATGTTCCACCGGCCTTCCTGAGGTATTGACTCCGTAGCAGCTTAAGCCAAAAGCCTGGCCAATTCGGGCAATTTCACTGGCTAAATGGCCAGTCCCGTAAAGGAGTGCCTTTTTACCTGCCAGATTCTTCACATGCTCATAACGGTGCCAGTTGTTTTCTTCTTGCTGGTCATGGTAGATAAAGAGTTGGTGGAAACCCCCTAAGAGATAACCATAAATACTCTCAGCAATGGAAGGGGCATGGATTCCTGAGACGGTCGTCACCGTTACTCTGGGATCAGCCATAACTTCCTGGGGCAAGTAGTCAGCTCCAGCAGTATCTAATTGAAGCCAGGCTAAGCGGCGGTCCTTTTCTTGATAGATAGCGGCTAGGGTATCTAAGTCGCTACCGAAAAAGATTTCGATTTGGGCGTAGTCGCTTGCTTGAAGTTGGTTTTTGTCTTTAATTTGATAGCGGTCACTCAGCTCTGCTAGTTGCTCACGGGCTTGGTCCTTATATTTGGCAGCTAGGTAGAGGATGGGTTTAGGCATCCGCCTCACCGCTTAATTGACTAGCGGCTGCTTGGTCCAGAATGACAACCACGTTAGGGTGTTTTTGCAGGGCACTAGCTGGGACTTCTTCAGTCACTGGGCCTTCCACCATGGCTTTAACAGCAGCTGCTTTTTCTTCACCAAAGGCTAAGAGCAAGATGTTTTTGCTGTTTAAAATGGAACCGATCCCCATACTATAAGCCGTGGTTGGAACATCGCTAGGAGAGTCAAAGAGACGGCTGTTAGCCTCGATAGTTGATTCCGTTAGTTCAATTTTACGGGTCTTACTGGTGAAGGAAGAACCAGGTTCGTTAAAACCAATATGACCGTTGCGTCCAATACCGAGTAATTGTAGGTCAATAGGATGTTCTTGGAGCAAGTTTTCAAATTGTGAACATTCTTCTTCTTCGTTAGGGTTGGCCCCATTTAAGAGATAGTTATGTTTGAAGGGTTTTTCGTTGAAGAGATGTTTGTGCATAAAGTAATTATAGCTTTGTGGGTGGCTGGCTTCTAAACCAACATATTCATCCAAGTTAAAGGAAAGACTGTCGGTAAAGTCTAAGTCTGAAGCAACGATTTCTTGGTAGAGTTTTTCTGGTGTCGAACCGGTAGCTAGGCCTAAGACTTTAGGCCCGTCAGCTAAGGCTTCTTTGTAGTAATTTAAAGCGGCTTGGCTGGCTGTTTCGATGTCATCATAAATATAAACTTTCATTTTTGTACCTCCATAAAAGATATAAGTTGATAAAAATCTTATCACTAGTTTAACACGGATAGGAAAATAAATCTGTGGCAAAAGGAGATTTTGAAAGTAGAACCGGTACTTTAACAAAAAAATCACAAAGTTGAATAGGTGGAAAAGGGGGGGAGAAAGGATTAAAGTGTCTTGGCATAAATTTTGGCAGAGGACACTTTGCCAAAACTAGCCGGCAAATCCATTGAAAGCGTATACAGATATTCTGTACAATAATGGTGTAAATACATATTACAGTGATTCAATGAAGGAGGAAATATTATGGAACAGTCACAAGCCAAGTCTTCCGGCTTGAAGGCAGGTATCCAAAAATTGGGACGCCATCTCTCTAGCATGGTCATGCCTAATATCGGTGCCTTTATAGCCTGGGGGATTTTTGCTGCGCTCTTCATTCCAACGGGTTACCTACCTAATGAAAGCTTAAATGCTGTTGGTGGAGCCATGCAACGTTATCTCTTGCCATTATTAATTGCTTATTCTGGTGGTGCCCTGGTCTACCAACAACGGGGAGCTGTTGTTGCAACCATTGCCACGATGGGAGTTATCGGTGGTGCGCCACCCGAAACACCAATGTTTATTGGTGCCATGGCCATGGGGCCTTTTGCAGGTTGGGTCATTAAGAAATTTGACCAAGCCTTCCAAGAAAAAATCCCTTCTGGTTTTGAAATGTTAGTCAATAACTTTTCCAGTGGGATTCTGGGCTTCTTCTTAGCCTTACTCGGTTTCTTTGCAGTTGGACCACTGGTGAGTTGGGGAACTGAATGGATGGAAATTGGCGTCAATAAGATCATGGAACTAGGTTTCTTACCTTTGGCCAATGTCTTGATTGAGCCCGCTAAGATCCTCTTCCTAAACAATGCTATCAACCACGGGATCTTAACCCCACTAGGTTCAGCCCAAGTTGCTGAAGTGGGTAAATCGGTCCTCTATCTCTTAGAAGCCAACCCTGGCCCTGGTCTGGGAGTTTTACTAGCCTTTGCTATTTTTGGTAAGGGTAGCGCTAAATCTTCCAGTTGGGGAGCTATGATCATCCACTTCCTTGGTGGGATTCATGAGATTTACTTCCCTTATGTGATGACCAAGCCTCTCTTAATCTTAGCGGTTATCGCTGGTGGGGTAACGGGGACCTTTGTTAACGTCCTCCTCAATGTTGGTTTAACTGGACCTGCTTCTCCAGGCTCCATTTTTGCTATTTTCGGGGTAACTGCTCGTGGAGACCATCTACCCATGCTCCTAGCTGTTGCTGCTGCTGCTGCGGTATCCTTTGCGGTTGCTGCTTTAATCCTAAAAACCGATCGTTCCCAAGAAGACAACTTTGCAAAACAACAAGCGGCTGTTTCTCAAGCCAAGGCTGAATCTAAAGGTCAAAGTGCTGATGTTGAAGCGACTTCAGATGAAGTTCCAGACGTTAACCAAATCGACCGGATTATCTTTGCCTGTGATGCTGGGATGGGGTCAAGTGCCATGGGGGCTTCCCTATTAAGGAAGAAAGCCAAACAATTAGGCTTGACGCAACCCGTGACCAACTCAGCCATTAATAATCTGAGTGACGATGCGAAGACCTTAGTCATCACCCAACAAGAATTAACCCCTCAAGCCCGTAAAAAAGCTCCATCATCCACCCATATTTCGGTGAACAACTTTATGGATTCTGACCGCTATGATGAAATTTTAGCGGATATGTTAGATGAAGATGTAGAAACGGTTGAAGCTGAAGTATCTGATGGTTCTAGCGAGTCCGCTAAAAAAGACTCTAGTCAAGCGCAAACATCAGACTATGCTGGCATTAACAAGGTCGTCTTTGCCTTCCAAGGACCTGGTGTTGGCGGCACGACGATTGCAGCGTCCATCTTTAGAAATCTCTTAGTCAAAAAAGCCCCTGATAAAAATATCCATGCCTCTGCTCAAGCACTGGATGAGATTAATGACCAAGACAATATCTTGGTGATCGTACAGAGTGATGACTATCAAACAGCCAAGGAACATTTCCAAAAGGCTAGAGTCATTCATTTTGACCGTTTGATTGATGAAGGAAATTACTATTCATTGATTCAATCCTTAGGGGAATAAGGCCTTTAGCCATCCTTTAATAAATAAGCGACTGAAGTCAGATAAAGTTTTCCATTAGCTCGTCTCATGGTGTACTATTAAGGCAAAGTAGCTTTTACAGAGAGGATTAGGCCATGTACTTTTCAGAACGAGAACGGGTCATATTACAGTGCTTTATGGAGCAAGGCGATGGCGTGAGCTTGGAAAGTTTAAAGATGACCTTACAAGTCAGCCAGCGTACAGTTTATCGGGAATTGAATAATTTAGCAGTTTCCTTGAACAAGTTTGGGATCGAAATCGGTCGTGACCGCAAGCAGGGTTACTTCTTACGCTATCCCAAGGATTTTACTGTTGAAGATTTAAAGGATATTTTAGGGCCAAAGCAAAGGCAAGCATCCTGGCCTTTCTTTGACCGGGAGATACGCCAGCAGCACCTGGCCTGCCAATTATTACTAGAAAATCCAGAATTGACCAGGCAAGGCCTGGCAGCGAATTATGGCGTCAGCCTAGCCACCATTCAAACTGACCTCAAGGCGGTTGGTGAGGCCCTATTGAATTATGACCTCCACCTCGTGCGTGATGATAAGAAGAATTATTTGGTTAGGGGGTGGGAAGCTGAACGCCGGCAAATGCTGAGTTCACTTTTAAGTCAAAATATTGACGAATATACCTTCTTCCATCCTAACCGCCAAGGCGGACAAAACAGTCAAGCCTTCATGGCTTTACTAGAGGGAGAAGACTTGGAATTAGTTCAGCAAATCTTTAATCGTTTAAATCCAACGACCTTTGCTAAGGTGACGGATAACCAGTTGAAGCTGATCATGCTCCAAGTTACGGTTACTATTATTCGCTTAAAGTCGGGCCAGCATTTAGAAGACGGGGGGCAAGAAAAAAGTAAGCACTTAGCCCTTTCCCAACCTGGGAAAACCGAACAACATTTAGCCCAGCAAATTATGGCTTGGTTATCGGATGCTTTAGCCTTACCGATTGGTATTAATGAACGGAATTTCTTGGCCCAGCAGTTAGAAGGGGTCAATTACAAGCCGCTTGAACACTTGCTGATTGAAAATTATGATGGAACCTTTCTCTATCAGGTTTCCGAGCTTATCCAAGCTGTCAGTGAAAAAACAGCCAACGATTTCCGCACTGATTCAGCCCTTTACTATAATTTAGTCACCCATATCCAGGCGACCTTTAATCGGCCGGAAGTGAGTGAATTTCAAGAATCTCCCCATACCTTATTGGACCGGATTACTGACCAATATTTTGACCTTTACCAGGCAGTGGGGACGAGCTTTTCCCAAGCCTTCCCGGGTCAGAAGATTGGCCGTGATGAATTGGCCTATATTGTTATTCACTTTGCAACTTCCTTGGAACGTCACCCTCAAGGCCGCCAGCAAATTTCCTTGCTCTTGGTTTGCGCGAGTGGGATGGGAACGACAAAAATTCTGGAAAACCGTTTGAAAAAGTACATTAAACAAAATCTATTGATTGATGTGGTGAAATTATCAGCCTTAAATCAAGTCGCGCTAACTTCCTATGATATCGTCTTATCCACCCTGTTCTTACCAGGACTCAGCCGTCACTATCACTTGGTTTCCCCCTTGCTCTTAGATGACGAATTAAAGGCCTTAGAAATTGAAATTGAGCAAATCGCTCAAAATAAGGACCGGGTAGGATCTAACAATCGAACTGGGGAAGTAGGAAGCTTAGCGAGAAATAATCAGGAGCTCAGTTTAGAAAATTATTATCATAAGATCAAAGAGGCTTATCAAGTCTACCAAAACTTTCAAGTGATTAAGGTCAATAATACTGGAAAGGCTAAGCTTGATCTCAAAAGCTTACTTGATCAGCAAATAGGGCAACTTAGGGGCCAGCAAGTTGGCGATAGCCAGCAGGTCAGCGAGGCGGTCATGCGTCGGTTTGAAGAATCGGCTATCGGTATCCCACATTCAGGTATCGGACTCTTCCATACCAGTCATGCGGAAGTCTTTCAGCCTTACTTTGTGATTTATGACTTGGCGGAAGGTTACCCGATTTTGGGGATGGATCATCAAATGATGACGCTCAGACGCTTGTTATTGCTTTTAGCCCCTAACCCCTTAACCCCCTGGCTACAGGAAGTGATGGGAGCGATATCGAGTTCCGTGATTGAAAATGATGCTAATCTCTCCCTTTATGACCGAGGCGATGAAGGGCTCTTGAAACAGTTACTGAATAACATATTACTGGCTACTATAAAAAATATGGACAGTCTATAAAAAACAAAAATGATGTAGGAGTTTCCCTGGAGATAAAAGGAGTGAGGAAATGGAATTAAAAGAATCGATGATTCGTTTGAATCAATCCTTTATTAATAAAGAAGATGCCATTCGAGCAGCGGGGCAGTTGCTCGTTGATGACGGTGATGTGGAAGAAGAATATATTGATTCCATGTTAGCCCGTGAAGAAGTGGTTTCAACCCATATGGGGAATTTTATTGCCATTCCCCATGGCACCGATGAAGGTAAAGATAAAGTAAAAGCAACTGGTATTTCGGTGATCCAAGTGCCGTTCGGGGTCGATTTTGCCCCCGATGAGCCAGAAGAAAAAATGGCTATGATGGTTTTTGGTATTGCAGGGATTGGTAATGAACACTTGGATCTTTTATCCAAGATTGCAGTTGTATGTTCAGATATGGACAGTGTTGTACGCTTAGTCAATGCAACAAGTGCCCAAGAAATTATTGCTATTTTTGAGGAGGCAGAAGTTTAATGAAAGCTGTACATTTTGGCGCGGGGAATATCGGACGTGGTTTTATTGGTGAAGTATTAGTTGCCAATGGTTTTACCGTTGATTTTGTGGATGTGAATGAAACGATCGTGGATGCCTTGAACGAGCGGGGATCCTACCAAATTGGTTATGCGGCACCGGGAGAAGAAAAAATTGATATTTCTGGTGTAAAAGCTATTAATAATGGGAAAAATCCTGAAGCCGTGGTTCAAGCCATTCAGGAAGCAAATATTATTACCACCGCGATTGGCCCTAATATCCTTCCCTATATTGCTGAATTAATTGCCCTAGGCTTACAAGCACGTCGCCAAGCTGGGGTTAGCCAACCTATTGATGTCATTGCTTGTGAAAACATGATTGGGGGGACCGATTTCTTACACCAAGAAGTCGATAAGTACCTGACCGATCAAGATCAAGACTATGTTGATCGCTATGTTGGTTTTCCTAATGCAGCTGTCGACCGGATTGTCCCTGAGCAACACCATGAGGATGTCCTCTTTGTGAGTGTAGAACCCTTCAAAGAATGGGTGGTTGACCAAACCCAATCCAAGGCGAAGAACATTCGCTTAGACGGGGTCCTCTATGTGGATGACCTCGAACCTTACATTGAACGGAAGTTATTCTCGGTCAATACTGGCCATGC
Organism: Aerococcus loyolae; assembly: GCF_002871915.2. NCBI lineage: Bacteria > Bacillati > Bacillota > Bacilli > Lactobacillales > Aerococcaceae > Aerococcus > Aerococcus loyolae. Next base: position 251,586 of record NZ_CP126958.1, read on the forward strand.
TTCCGTAGCTTATTCCGGAGCAGCTAAGGGCTATCAAACCATTGGCCAAGCCTTAGAAGATGAGGTCATTTTAGAACGTTTGAAAGCAGTCCTAAAAGAAACCAGCAGCTTGTTAATTGCCAAGTGGAACTTTAAGGAAGCGGATATGGCCGCCTACCGGAAAAAAATTGTTGAACGTTTCCAAAATCCAATGATTGTTGACCAAGTCAATCGGGTGGGTCGGACACCGATCCGTAAGTTGGGTTATAATGAACGCTTTATCCGTCCAATCCGTGAATTAAAGGAACAGGGCTTAGACTATAGCAATCTACTAGCAGTGGTTGGCCTAGCCTTTAACTTTGATAATCCCCAAGACGACCAAAGTGTAGCCTTACAAGAAAAATTACAAAAGCAAAGCCTAGAAGAAGTCATCCAAGATGTCACTGGCTTGAATGATACGGACTTAATTCATGAAATTAAAGCCGCAGTTGAAGCCGCTAAATAATTTCTGCAAAAACGTCAAACAAAAAGAGGTCAGGAAAAATATCCTGACCTCTTTTGTTTGAACAATTTTAAAAGATTAAGCCGCTCTTGCTTAATGGAAATGATGTTTCATTTTCTCTTGAATGATTTGGTCTTCTTTGCGTTGTTCCTGGCGGATCTTGCGGCGGGAGCCATAACCAGCGCAGATGTAGCGTTCTTCATCGGTTTCTGGTTGAATTTTGGGCATGGTAAAATCTTCATCTTCTTTTGGAGTAGCGACAAAGGTTAAGAAAGAGGTTGCGCCAATGAATTTCCGGTTTTCCTGATAATTTTCACCAATCACTTTGACAAAGACTTCCAAGCTGCGATGACCGGTCCCAGTGACATAACACTCGATGCGGACAATCTCCCCTAATTTAAAGGGGCTAATGAAGTTCATATTGTCCAAGGAGGCTGTTACCCCAGAACAGCGGGTGGCCTTATGGGCAGCTAGACTAGCCACATTGTCGATTAAATAAAGTAACTCCCCACCATAGAGGTTTCCAGCTGGGTTAGTATGGGCAGGTAAAATTAACATTTCATGGACAACTAGTGTGTCTTTACAATTAAGGACTAAATCCTTTGTTTCGTTTTCCATAGTGACATCCTACTTTCTAAATTAAGCCGCTTGATTAACTAGTGGTTCCTCCCTTAATGATTTGGTAAGGAAGCTTCAGGTCAGTGTCAAGCGTTTCATTTTCCATTAACTTGGTCAAGGCCCGCATGGCAACAGCACCAATATCATAAATTGGTGGGGCAATTGAGGAGAGTTCTGGACGTGACATGTTGACAATTGAAGAATTATCTGAAGCCATGATTTCGACCTCTTCAGGGACCTTAACGCCATTATCCAATAGGGCATTGAGTAAGCCAATGGCAATGGTATCATCGGTAGCAATCGCAGCATCCGCTTCTATTTCAGTGAAAGTCTCGTAAAGGGCATAGCCTGAGTCATAAGAAGGTGACTTAGCCGCAATTAATAAGTCTTCATTGACGGCATGTCCAGCTTCTGTTAAGGCCTTTTCATAACCTTGTAATTGCCGGCTTTGGCTTACCTTGAAGCCTTGGTCACTACCGACTAGGGCGATCCGTTTCTTGCCGTTAGCTAAGAAATCTTTAGTGACTTGGTAGTAGGCATCTTCCACGTCTATATTAATCGTAGGCATGGTTGCTTCAGGATCGATTAAATCAGTGAAGACGCAAGGACGACCAGCGGCGGAAATTTTTTGCCGGGCCTCTTGGGAAATGCTATTCCCGATAAAGATAATGCCGTCGACTTGCTTCATAATTAAACTTTCCACCCCAGCAGCGTCATGCTCAGGGTCGGCGTTAGCTAAAATAATATTGTATTCATACATATTAGCAATATCATCGATTCCCAAAGCCAGAGAACTGTAATAAGGGTTAGTAATGTCTGGCAAGAGTACCCCGATATAGCGGGTTCGCTTGCTGGCTAAACCGCGGGCAATGACGTTAGGATGGTAATTTAATTCTTTAATCACTTTCATGACTTTTTCTCTAGTTTTAGGGCGCACATTAGGATTTCCGTTAACGACACGTGAAACTGTGGCCATGGATACCCCTGCTTGGTGGGCGACATCATAGATTGTCACGTTTTGTTTCTCCATAATAAAACTCCTTCGAAAAAATTTACTGACTTAATATAGCAAAGGTGTTTTTCTTTTGCAACCGTTTACTCATTCATTATATCACGTTTTCATTAACTTTCATAAAAAATAAAATCTTTCCTTAAAAGTTATCGTAGCTTATTAGACTGAAAAGCGCTTAAGCCTGCTTGCTGTCTAAGAAAACACCTGTCTCTTTCATTATATATAAAATATTAATTTAAAAATTTTAGCATAAAATGATAAATAGAAAAAGTTTTTGTAACAAAAAAACATTCTTGACAGTATTTCTCTAAGCATTGAGCTTTTTCCTATTGACAAAAGGCCCTAAGTCGGCCACAATGGATGTTAGTTTAGACTAGTAAATTGTTGAAGGGTTAAGAGAGAGTTTGGCTGCTGAAAAAACTACCCCGCTCACAATTGAACCTACTAAGATACTAAGTAAAACTTAGCAAGTGCAAGCATTTGCAGGGGAGACACCCTTATCGTCCAATGAGATAAGCAAAAGCTTAATAAAGGTGGTACCGCGAGTCATATCGTCCTTTTAGGGGATGGTGGACTCGCTTTTTTTATCGGATAAAGTGGAAAAGGAGATTACAATGGCAAAAGAAACAACAAGTCATTTACAAGAAAATGATTTTTCTAAGTGGTATTTACAAAGTATTCAAAAGGCTGATTTATTTGCCTATGGTCCTGTTCGTGGAACCATGGTCTTTAAACCTAATGGCTACGTCTTATGGGAAAAAATTAAGACCGAATTTGATAAGAAATTTAAAGCATCAGGAGTAAAGAATTGTTACTTCCCCATGTTAATTCCCGAGTCCTTCTTCAAGAAAGAAGCTGACCATGTTGAGGGCTTTGCCCCTGAATTACCCTGGGTAACTCGGGCGGGTGACGAAGAATTAGAGGAACCAGTTGCCCTTCGTCCAACTTCAGAAACCCTCTTTGGTAATGCCATGTCTGACTGGATTAACTCTTACCGTGATTTACCTATGGAACTTAACCAATGGGCCAATGTTTTCCGCTGGGAGAAACGGACTCTACCATTTTTAAGAACCTCTGAATTTCTCTGGCAAGAAGGCCACTGTGCTTACGCTACTGAAGAAGAAGCTCGGGAACGGACCATGCACTTTCTTAAGGTATATCAAGAAACCGTCGAAGACTTATTAGCCTTACCCGTTTACGCTGGTCAAAAAACCCCTTCGGAAAAATTTGCTGGCGGGGTGGATACCTATTCTATCGAGGCCATGGTGAAAGACACCAAATCTGTGCAAGCAGGGACCTCACACTACTTGGGGACCAATTTTGCCGAAGCCTTTGACATTAAGTATCTTAATACCGAAAACCAACACGTTTATGCCCATACCAGTTCTTGGGGCGCCTCGACCCGTTTGATCGGGACCATGATTATGGTCCATGGTGACGAAAAGGGAGTTGTCTTCCCACCAAAAATGGCACCAATTCAAATTGCTTTGATTCCAGTTGGCAATGTGAAGAAGAACCCTGAAGTCCTTACCCGCCTCGAAGCCATTGAAAAGGACCTACAAGCAGCCGGTTATTCAACTTATTTAGATGATTCCAATAATTCAGCAGGCTACAAGTACAATGAGGCCGAAGTAAAAGGGGTCCCACTACGGATCGAATTTGGTCCACGGGATATGGAAAAGGGCCAATGCATGATTAAAATGCGTGACTTAGAGGATAAAGAAGCGGTTAACTTAGATGACTTACTCGACAAGGTTGCTAGTGAAATGGAAACCATGCAAAAACGTCTCTATGACAAGGCCGACCAATTCCGTCATGACCATGAACATTTCGACATCGACACCCTGGACCAATTAAAGGCACATATCAAGTCTTGTGAAGAAAAGGGAGAATACCCAGGCTGGGTACTTGCTGGCTGGGATGGCACGGAAGAAACAGAAGCCAAGGTCAAAGAAGAAACCGGCTTCACTACCCGGAACATCCCCTTTGAACCAGCAGTTGAAAAAACCGTCGACCTGGTCAGTGGAAAACCCGCAAAACACACCGTTTGGTTTGCCCGCGCATATTAAAATAGAGTGCGAGCTGACGACAAAAAAGTGAAACGCTGGAAGAAATATGCGGGAATCCTTGAAAAGGATTGCCAAATATTTCTGAAGCGGAGTTCACTTTTGTCAGCGAGCAGGTTTGAATAGAGTGCGACGGGTGCACCAAAGATCGATAACGCTATGCATACTATATCTGTAACTTGCTACGCTTCGAACAGCTATAGCAACTGGAGCTAAAGAGCAAAAATTCTTGAAAAGAATTTCTTGCACTTTAGTGAAGTGGAGATCGATCTGCACCCGGAGCACGTTTTGAGAGTACGACAGTCACAATAAGAGGGCAGTGCGCCCTCTTTTTTATTAACTCAAACAAGCTTCTTCTACTAGCTAAAGGCCAGCTATTTTTATATTTTAAGTAGTTAACTCTTGTTTTTATCTCAGGGGAAAATAGAAAACGCTTGCTCAATGAGATGAAATCAGCTATTTTAATAGTATATTACTTAATTTTTTTAAAGTGGATACAACTTTTTAGTTGTTATTATCCAAGTACGAGAAAGGATCCACCTATGAATACAATGGCAGCTATGGCAAAAAATCAATTTCATAAGTCCATAGAAGATATTAGTGACCAGGAACTTTATTATTTACTACTCGATTTGATCAAAGATAAAAGCAAAGGTTTAGCTACTAATCACAGCAAGAAAAAACTTTATTATGTATCGGCAGAATTCTTGATTGGTAAATTACTGGTCAATAACCTCTTAAACTTAGGGATCTATGACCAAGTTGAAGAAGAATTACAGGCTCATGGCCGGTCTTTAACGGAAGTGGAACAAGCAGAAAAAGAACCTTCACTCGGTAATGGGGGATTGGGACGCTTGGCTTCTTGCTTCTTAGATTCTATTGCCAGTTTAGGCATGAACGGGGACGGAATCGGTTTAAATTACCATTTTGGTCTCTTCCGGCAGTTTTTTGATAATAACCAGCAAACGGCCAAACCTGATGACTGGTTAGGGGGGAGAACTTGGTTAAATCGTACCGAGACTACTTTTACCGTTCCCTTTAAAAATGGGCCAGTCGCTTCCACCTTATATGAGATTGATATTATTGGCTTTAAAAGAGGAGAACGTAACCGCCTCCGCTTATTTGACCTGGACACGGTGAATTCAGATTTAATCCAATGGGGTACCATCCAATTTGATAAGGAAAATATCCCTGAAAACCTGACCCTTTTTCTCTATCCTGATGACTCTGACCATGCCGGGCGGATGTTAAGAATCTATCAACAATACTTTATGGTCTCTAACGCCGCTCAATTGATTATTCGTGAAGCCTTGGATCGGGGGTCCAACCTCCATGATTTAGCTGACTATGCGGTCATTCAGATTAATGATACCCACCCTACCTTTATCATTCCTGAATTGATCCGACTGTTAACTGAAGACCACGACTTTACTTTTGAAGAAGCGGTGGCAGTTGTTCGTCAGGTGGTGGCCTTTACTAACCATACTATTTTGAGTGAGGCCTTGGAAAAATGGCCACTGGCAGATATTGAAGCCGTTCAACCGGAAATTGCTAATATAATCTGCCGTTTAGACCGTATGATTAAGGAAGAGTTTCCAGGTAATCATGCGGTTGAGATTATCGATGGGTCCAACACGGTCCATATGGCCAGCATTGCCATCCATTTTGGCTTTTCGACTAACGGCGTAGCCCGTTTGCATTCGGATATCTTGGTAAATAGTGAACTCAAGGCCTTTGCCGCTATTTACCCAGAAAAATTCTCCAATAAGACTAATGGGATCACCTTTAGACGTTGGATAATGGCTGCCAATCCGCGTTTGGGTCATTTAATTGATCAAAGCATTGGCGACCAATGGCATCAAGGTATTGCAGATCTTAGCGATTTAAGCAAAGAAAAGAATAATACGAATTTCATGAATCAATTAGCCCAAATTAAGCAGGCCAACAAGGAACGGTTAGCGGACCATTTAAAAGCAAGTAAACGGATCGATATTAAGCCAGATTCGATTATTGATGTTCAAATTAAACGGATCCATGAGTATAAGCGCCAACAAATGCTGGCCCTTTATATTATTTACAAATATTTTGATATCAAGAACGGCAACCTTCCCCAAACCCCAATCACCATTCTTTTTGGCGGCAAGGCTGCTCCAGCCTATACCATTGCCCAAGATATTATCCACTTAATTCTTACCTTGTCAGCTCTGATTAAGGAAGATCCTGAAGTGGCACCTTATTTACAGGTTGAGTTTGTCTCCAACTATAATGTCACGGAAGCAGAATACCTCATCCCGGCAGCTGATATTTCTGAACAAATCTCCTTGGCTTCAAAAGAAGCGAGTGGGACGGGGAATATGAAATTTATGCTCAATGGTGCCTTGACCATTTGTACCTTGGATGGGGCGAATGTGGAAATTGCTGAGCGGGTAGGAGAAGACAACATCTACACCTTTGGTAAGTCTAGTGATGAGATTATTGACCTCTATACGAATAATGGCTATAATCCACAAGATTACTATAATCGCCCCGCCATTAAAGCTCTGGTCGACTTTATTGTGAGTTCGGAAATGATTCGCTTAGGCCATGAGAGCCAATTACGGCGTCTCTATGAAGATATCAAGAACAAGGACTACTTCATGGCCATGATTGACTTAGAAGAATACATTGCCCTCAAAGATAAGATGTACCAAGACTATGAAGACCAAGACGCTTGGTTGGATAAGGTCTTAGTCAATATTTCTGAGGCAGGCTACTTCTCTAGTGACCGGACCATTTTGGAATATAATGAAGATATTTGGCACTTAGACGTAGACGATCCCGAATAAACCGATAAAAATACATAAGTAAAATAAAAAATGCAGCAAGCCTAAGGACTTTGCTTGAGAAGTAGGAGCGTTTAGAACTTCTCAGTGATCCTTTTGTGCTTGCTGCACTTTTTATTTATTGTGTTGTTGAAGATGGAAGCGACAAGTCTTTAGTCGATGCATTCGTTTTCGTATTCTAAGGCAGAGCTCTTTCCTTTAGACCAGATAATTAAACCGGCAATCCCTTGAGCTAACATGCCTAGGTATGAGAAACCAACGATGAGGTTGCCCGCTTGTAACCAAAGAATTACTGAAAGGACATCGTTAATTAACCAGAGATAGTAGCCGTCCTTGTGACCAGTCACTTGACGTTGTTGGGCGGTAAAGGAAATCCCGTTAGTGATGGCATCTAAGACAATTTGTTGGCCACCCAATACATAGGAGAAGGCCCCCAAACCAATGGTCCAGAAGAAGACAGCTTGGCAAATTATTTTTAAATTAAAGTATTGGTCGACATGGAGGTCACCATTTTCGTCTCGACGTTTAGCCCAACTGAAGTGGCCGACAAATTCGGTGATGAGATAGTAAATAGATGAAAACATATCCCCGTAAATCCCTAGGATAGCAGCAGCGGCAATCCCGAAGATATTTTGAATCCCATTGACAATAAAAGTGGGTTGCCATTGGATGGCTAAGGTCCAAGTGCCTAAAAACCCAAAAATACTCATCCCCAGAGACATAAGGATGTTAAGGTCAAATTCTTGGCTGGTTAAACTGGTAATAATTCCATATAAATTAAATCCCAAGGAGACGATAAAACCAAAAGCGATGATGGCTAATTCCACCTTGTTGAGTGGTTTTAAGGCGCGGTGAATACATTCTTTTAAGGACAGGGTCTTAGTGGCTTTGTTTTGTTCTTGCATATATTTTCCTCGTTTTCCTATTGAATTTTTTCTAAGTAAGTGTCAATACTATCAAAAATGATTTGGGCATCTTCGGGACGATGAATGTCATAATTATCCACATTTAGCCGCATTTTAGGTGACTGGTCATAGTCTGCATACCATTGACCATAGTGGCTGTGGAGTTGACGGTAATAATCGTAAAGGCCATTATCAGAACTTGGTTGTTCATAAACTCGGCCCCGTTTTTTGATGTTTTTGACAGCGTTGTCTAGGGAACTATCTAAAAAGACTAAGAGATCAGGAGCCTTTTTAGGTAGGCTGTCTAATTCTTCCATCATGTTGGCTAGTAAGTCACGGTAGATGCTAAACTCTTCTTCAGAGATATTCCCATTTAAAACATTCAAATAGGTGAAAAGTTCGTCTTCGTAAATACTACGGTCCAAAACGTTATTATTATCAAAAAAGGCTGCCTTAATATTTTTAAAGCGTTGGTTTAGAAAGTAAATCTGTAAGGAAAAGGCATATTTCTTGGGGTCTTGGTAATATTTATCAAGGATGGGGTTTTCCTCGACAGGTTTGTAAAATACTTTTGTGCCTAAATATTCAGCTAATTTTCCGGCATAGGTCGATTTCCCTGCGCCGATGGTTCCAGCAAAAACTATCACTATTGTAATCCCTACTCTCTAACTATATATTGTGCTGTTTTCTTATAAAAATAAGGGTAAACACTATATCTTGTGTCCGGAAAGTATTCTATCATAGGATATTGAAAAGGCCAAGGAAGAAATTTTCCTGCAATCTTTGACTTATTTGACTAAGCTTGAGACTGGCTGGATGGCTCAGGTTAATTATTTTTAAAATTTAATTAAGCTTTAATATTTGGAGGCCGTCTTTATAAAAGTTCTAAAAAGGTAAATTGTAAAATGAAGTGCATAGAGAAAAGGACGACAAAAAACCAGTGATGCTCTATACTTAAAAGCGTCTAAACCCAAGTAAAGGAGCACTCACTGGCTATGAAACATTCTAACACGAAACCTAGATCATATACACACCTTTCTGCAGAAAAACGCGGAATTATCCAAGCAATGCACCAAGAAGGACATAAACAGAAAGAGATTGCTGACGCCGTTGGCGTCAATCAATGCACCATATCTCGTGAACTAAAACGTGGAAAAACACGTCAAATGAACTATGATCATACCTACGTTGATGTCTATCTTGCAGAAACTGGCTCGCGTGTTTATAAAGATAATCGGTCAAATTCTAAAGCCAGAGGCGCTTTGTATGGAAAATCTAACTTCATTAAAGCCTTTGAGGAAGCCTTACTGACACCTAAAGAAGACCGTATTTTCAGTGTTGATACGTTTATTCATGATTACCGCAGAAAACACCCTTTAGAAAGAGTTCCTTGCACCAAAACCATGTATAAATATATCAATCTTGGTTTATTAAATGTGAGGAATATTGATCTTCCTATGAAAACAAGGATTCGTCCAAGAAAACAACCTAGTGAACCGCGTGGGACGAATAAAAAGGTATTTGGAAAAAGCATTGATCAGCGATGCCCAGACGTCCTTTCAAGAGAAGAATTTGGTCACTGGGAGCTTGACCTCGTGATAGGAAAGAAGACTAAAGGAGAGCCATGTCTTATTACTCTAGTTGAACGGAAAACGCGAAAATTCCTCACCAAGAAGACTTGGAAGTGGGATGCAGATTCCATTGTAAAATCGGTTAAAAAGGTGATTCTTAAAGAGGGTCAAGCGTGTTTTAAAACCTTAACGACCGATAACGGCAGTGAATTTTCTAAACTATCTCAGCTTGAGTATGCTCTGAAGGATTTGGAAGTCTTTTTCGCCCATGCCTATTCAGCTTGGGAAAAAGGCAGTAATGAGAGACATAATCGCATGTTAAGAGAATTCTTGCCCAAAGGGACAAGCTTTAAAAAGCTGACATACCAGGAACTCGCACACTATACGAATACAATAAATAATCGCTTTAGAAAGGTCTTAGATTATCAAACCCCTAACGACTGTTATAACCTAGAAGTTGCGAAACTTCAGGAAACGCTTAAAGAAGCAGGCTAAAGTGCTTAACAAAGCATAGAGATTCAGTGTGGGCCAGTCAAGGTCCGCTTCGCTCTCCACCTTGACAGCCCCACCCTGAATCTCTAAATGATAATCAAGCACTTTAAGCTAGAGAAAAACGGGCCAAGAATTATTGACTTTATCAGCTTTTTAGTTATTTGGCATGACACTGGGATTTTTTAAAATAAATATGCACTTGATATTGCAATTTACCAAAGTTCTAAAAAGACTGATAAGGTGATGAAATCGCTTGCGAAAGCGGTAACAAGCTGCTATAATAAGCTTGTGAGTCCCTTACAATGCTTACCCAAAACCTGTAAGGGCTTTTTTGTTTTCAAGGAAATATAAAGTAGTCCTTGGCTTTTTTCTCGCAAATCCTAGTAATCGTGTTAGACTGAATAATAATAAGCAGCGTAATTTCTATGAGTGGAGGACTTTAGATATGGCAGAAACTTTTAAAGAACAATTAGGCAAAGAACAACTCTTACCCTTATACACGGTTAATGACTTAGGGTCGGTAGCCTTAGCTGAGGCGGTTTTAAGTGAAAATAACTTATCCTTTATCGAAGTCACCTACCGCAGTGACCTGGCTTCTCAAGCCATCCAGCAATTGGCGGATAGGGGAAAATTAGTTGTGGGAGCAGGAACAGTCCGTGACTTGGATACCGCCAAGGACGCCGTTGATCATGGCGCGCAATTTATTGTCAGTCCCGGTTTATCGACTGAAGTAGTCGATTATTGCTTGAAAGAAGATATCCCTGTCTTTCCGGGAGCAGTTACTCCAAGTGAAATCATGCAAGCCATGGACTTAGACCTTGACGTGGTGAAATTCTTCCCAGCCAATGTCTATGGGGGCCTGTCAGCGATTAAGTCTTTAGCAGGGCCTTTCTTTGATATCCAATTCATCCCCACTGGCGGGGTCAATAGTGACAATTTCACCGACTATTTAGCCAATGACGCCGTATTGGCAGTGGGAGGCTCCTTTATCTTGTCTGAAAAAGAGGTCTTAAAAGATGAAGGAAAGACAGCCTCGGAAAAATTAGCTGCCTTAACCAAGCAGCTCCACTAAAATTATTGGCAGGATAACACCCAGCTTTTAGCGCCTGGGTGTTTTTTGAACGAAGATTTTGTTAGCCAGCTAAAAATTGACAGTAAATAAGCCTGATTTCACCTCCAGGGGTAAGATCAGGCTTATTTCTTTATTGATCAGTATCGACCGGGACAGGTATGTCCACATAAACTTCTTCACCAATATGAAAACTGGCTTGGGCAGCGGTAAGATTGGTGAGTTCTTCTTGGACTTTGTCTACTTCTTGGCTCGGAACGCCTAAATGATAGGTCACTTTTTCCAAGTAGGTTGTATCTAGGAGCGAGTAGGGAGAGTTTTCCACCCAGTAGGCCATGCTACCATTGAGGGAATAATCGATTGTCACGTCGACTTGGGTTTGCAAGCGGCGTTCAACCACACCAATTTGGTGGACGGCTTCGGAAACGGCACCGCTATAGGCCCGGACTAGACCGCCAGCTCCCAATTTGGTGCCTCCAAAATACCGGGTAACCACACAGGCAACATTTTTTAAATCCATATTTTTTAGGACTTCCAGCATAGGAACTCCAGCAGTTCCACTGGGTTCACCATCATCGAGGGCTCTTTGAATTTCATTACGCTCTCCGATTTGGTAGGCGACACAGTTGTGGGTGGCCTTATAATGTTCTTTTCTCACCTCTTCAACAAAGGCGTCGGCTTCTTCCTTAGTGTAGGCACGCTGAATCCGACATATAAAGCGTGATTTTTTGATTTCTATTTCATGTTCACCAGCACTTTTAATGGTACGGTACTCAATCATTGATGGTTCAGCTCGTTTCTGTTTATTTTCTCCTTATTGTAACTAAAGCAGGGCTAAAGTTCAAAAGTCTCCCTTTATTCGCCAACTCGGAGGACGAACTTAGTCATTAATTACGGCTTAATAGTTTAGCTCAGTGGATAAAGAGAGGATGAATAACCATGCAAGACTTACTTTTAGGACGGCTGCTGGCGGCAAGTGAGCTACCTGAGGAGCTTGATTTAAGCGATGCCTCTAGTTTGCCAGCGATAAAGGTCGATGGAAAGCAATTGGTCTGCCAACGTTGTTTTAACCAGCTAGCTTTTTATCCGAATCCGTGTACTTGTGAAGGGACGTGTTTTTATTGTTTAAATTGCTTGGCCTTTGCCAAGTTAAGGACCTGTGACCGGCTTTATTATGACTTAGATCCTCATTTTTACTTTAAAGACTTATGTCGGGAACAACCTTACCTAGAATGGCCGGGCACCCTATCGCCCCAGCAAGAGCAGTGTGCCGATCAATTGCTGGCTTCTTATCAAGCGGGGCAGGATCACTTGGTTTGGGCAGTCACTGGAGCAGGGAAAACAGAGATGATTTTTCCCCTAGTTGACTATGCCCTCTGTCAGGGGCAGCGTATCGCCTTGGCCACGCCTCGGGTCGATGTCTGTAATGAGTTATTCCCCCGCTTTCAAGCTGCCTTCCCAGAAATTGATATTCTCCTCCTCCACGGCAAGGTTGACCACCCTTACCGGCTAAGTCCCTTGACTATTGCTTCGACCCACCAGTTACTGCGCTTTTACCAGGCCTTTGATCTTTTAATTGTTGATGAAGTCGATGCCTTTCCCTACCATGGTGATCCCTTATTAGAAGCAGCTAGCCGCCGAGCCGTCAAAGATACCGGCGTGCGAGTGGAACTCACCGCTACCCCTTCAAAAGACCAGCAAAGGGCTATCAAGCAGGAAAAGATTGCCGCTTCTATCCTGCCAGCTCGCTACCACCGCCATCCTCTCCCAGTTCCCAAGCACCGCTGGGTTGGCGATTGGCGCCAAGCCATTGCTAAGGGGCGCTTGCCGGGTGTATTAGGTTCAACCATCCAGTCCTTTCTAAAGAAGGGCGAGGCTTTTTTACTCTTTCTCCCCCATATTGCCATGATGGAGGCACTCGAAAAAATTCTCCATAAGCATTTTAAGCAAGTAAGCTTTACTAGTGTTTCCTCCAAGGACCCTGATCGGATTGAAAAGGTAGCCGCCATGCGTGAACAGAATTATCAGTTTTTACTTACCACTACTATTTTAGAGCGGGGCGTGACCTTTCCCGGTATTCACGTCATTGTCTTAGGAAGTGAAGACCGGGTCTTTAACACCTCCTCCTTAGTTCAGATTGCTGGACGGGTAGGACGAAAACCTGACCAAGCCAGCGGGAAAGTATATTTTCTTCATGAGGGGAAAACGAAGGCCAGCCTGCAAGCGGTCAAGCAGATTCAGTGGCTAAATCAAGAAGCTAGGAAGCGGGGGTTAATCGATGAGTGAGTGCTTATTGTGTCAGGAAAGCTTCCAAGAAAAGCTTAGCTTAAAAGAACTCCTCACCTGGAAAAGCTGGGAGCCTAGTATTATCTGTTCGACTTGCCAAGAGGCCTTTCATTATTTAAAGGGGCCGCGTTGTCAGCAATGTAGCCGGGAATGGGAAGAAGAGGACTACTGTTCTGACTGTTTGACCTGGCAAAGGGAGGATGGCTGGTACTTTCGTAATTACTCACTCTTCGCCTATAATGATGTCTTTAAAAACTGGTTACATACCTTGAAAAGTAAGGGGGATGTCAGGGTAGCTGGTTTATTTACTCAAGAACTCAAAAAGATTAAAGGCGCCTACCCCGGATATACCTGGCTAGCCATTCCTGGCTCAAGTGCAAAGTTTAAAAAACGCGGTTTTCATCAAAGTGAGCTTATTTTGGACCAGGCGGGTATTCCCTACCAACGTTTAATCCACCTAGCTGGATCCAAAAAGAAACAGGCCCAGTTGAACCGCCAAGAGCGTTTAGCTAACCAACGCCAGATTGAACGCTTGACAGAAGGACCACTCCCTCAAAAAATTCTTCTCTTTGATGATGTCTATACAACCGGTGCGACGTTCCACCAAGTGGCCCGTTTTTTAGAATCTTTTGGGGTAGAAGAAATCACTTCACTTACGCTGGGACGTTAGGGAAAACTGCCTTATGACTTGAATTAAAGCGCTATCTAACATATAATATAAGTAGTAAGAAAGAAGCTTATTAAGAGCTTCTGCCAGACCATGTTTGGCTTAGGAAGGATGAGTAATTATGTTTACTTACAATGTTCGCGGAGAAAATATTGAAATCACTCCTGCTATCCGTGATTATGCAGAGAACAAGATTTCAAAAATCGAGAAATACTTTAAAGACGCTCCGGATACAACCGTCTATGTGAATGCCAAAGTCTACCAAAACGGAGAGGCTAAAGCAGAAGTTACCGTTCCCCTACCACGTTTAACCTTACGGGCTGAAGAAACCTCACAAGACCTTTACGGTAGCATTGACCTAGTGGTTGATAAACTCGAACGCCAAGTGAAGAAATATAAAACTCGGATTAACCGCAAATCACGTGAAAAAGGTATTTCTGATGTGATGTTTACTGAAAACAATCAAGAAGACAGTAAAGATGACAATGACAGCAATATTGAAATTGTTCGTACCAAGAGTATTGCGGTAAAACCAATGAGCGCTGAAGAAGCGGTCTTACAAATGGAAATGTTAGGACACTCATTCTTTATTTATGAAGATGCTGAAAGTGAAAGCGTGTCCTTAGTTTACAAACGCCATAACGGTAAGTACGGTTTAATCGAAATTGAAAAAGACATCGTTAACGAATAAGAAAAATTATTTTAGTAAACAAGCTGGGTCACCTTGATCCAGCTTTTTTGAATGGAAAAGCATTCTTTGCTTTTTGCTGTTGATGAGTAATCATTTAACAAGACTTGTAAGATAAATAGCCATGAGCAGTAGTGGCGCTTTGAATGTTGGGCCTTAGCCATGAACAAGCAAGCGATGTGAAATATGGCTAGTAGGCGCTAGCCGTACTAGCCGTTTGAAGCTCGCTAGATGAGGGACCTTGGGCTGAATCGATGCCATGGCTTTTCAACGGCCAAAATTCAAAAGCAGAACGAATGCTCATCAACAGCCAACAGCATTTAATAGAGAGCTAAACAAGTCAGCTAAGTAACTAGCGATAGCTTGAAAGGTCAGGGTAGTTATAAAAACAAAAAATGATATCATTTCGCCGACTTGGCTTGCTTCTGTTACAATCAATGGGGAAAGTTTTTCTTGTTTTCATAGCTATAAAAAAATGCTAGAATAATAAAGATACCTTATTTATGCAAGGAATACGAGTAGATTAAGGAGAATTCCATGGCCAACATTTTAAGAAAAATGTTTGATAACGATAAAAGAGAATTAAAACGTTTTAATAAACAAGCAAAAAAAGTGGAAGCACTTGCTGATAAATACAGTGAGTATTCCGATGAACAATTACGGGCAAAAACCACCTCTTTCCGTGAGCGCCTCGCTTATGGGGAGAGCCTAGAAGATATCTTAGTCGAAGCCTTTGCCACTGTTCGGGAAGCGGCTAAACGGGTTTTAGGCTTATACCCCTACCATGTCCAAATTGTAGGGGGCTTAGCCCTGCATTATGGGAATATCGCTGAGATGAAGACCGGTGAAGGTAAGACTTTGACGGAAACCATGCCAGTTTACCTCAATGCCTTAGAAGGTAAAGGGGTTCATGTGGTAACAGTCAATGACTACCTGGCCCGCCGTGACTCGGTTGATATGGGAGAAGTCTATCGCTTTCTAGGCCTCACAGTCGGTTTAAATACCAATGACCTAACCGCCGAAGAAAAACGGGCTGCCTACCACTGTGATGTGACTTATTCCACCAACAATGAATTAGGGTTTGACTACTTACGTGACAATATGGTGGTTTATAAGGAACAAATGGTCCAACGTCCCTTGCATTACGCCATTGTTGACGAGGTGGACTCCATTCTGATCGATGAAGCCCGGACGCCTTTGATCATTTCTGGTCAAGCTGAACAATCCACAGCCCTTTACCAACGGGCCGATTATTTTGTTAAGTCCTTGAAAGAGGAAGAGGACTATGTCATTGATATTGAGTCGAAAACCATTAGTCTGACTGAACAAGGGGTTGACAAGGCTGAGGCGGTTTTCCACTTAGATAATCTTTACGATGTGGAAAATGGTCCCCTGATCCACCACATTGATACGGCCTTACGGGCTAACTACATCATGATCCGCGATATCGACTACGTGGTTCAAGAGGATGAAGTGAAGATTGTGGATGGCTTTACTGGTCGGATTATGGAAGGACGGCGCTATTCAGATGGCCTCCACCAAGGGATTGAAGCCAAGGAAAATGTGCCCATTCAAAAAGAATCCAAAACCATGGCCACCATTACCTTCCAAAATTACTTCCGTATGTATGACAAATTAGCCGGGATGACCGGGACAGCCAAAACGGAAGAACAAGAATTTCGTGAAATCTATGACATGGATGTTATCCAGATTCCTACCAACCGCCCAGTCCAACGTGAAGACGCCTTGGATAAGATCTATCCTAACTTGATGACCAAGTTCCGTGCTGTAGCTGATGAAATTGAAAGCCGCCACAAAAAAGGTCAACCGGTATTGGTAGGGACAGTTGCGGTGGAAACTTCAGAATTACTGTCACGGATGCTAAGTGAACGAAACATCCCCCGCAATGTCCTAAACGCTAAAAACCATGCCCGCGAAGCTGAGATCATTGCGCAAGCAGGGCAAGAAGGCGCCGTAACCATTGCTACCAACATGGCTGGACGTGGGACCGACATTAAATTAGGACCTGGCGTTAAAGAATTGGGCGGCTTGGCAGTTATTGGGACGGAACGCCACGAATCACGCCGGATTGACGACCAATTGCGGGGCCGTTCTGGCCGGCAAGGAGACCCAGGTTTCTCCCGTTTCTACTTGTCTTTAGAAGACGACTTGATGCGCCGCTTTGGTTCTGACCGGGTGAAAGCCATCTGGGAAAACCTCCAATTAGAGGATGATGATGTTTCGATTGAAAACCCCATGCTGACTCGCCAAGTTGAATCCGCTCAAAAACGGGTAGAAGGAAATAACTACGATACCCGTAAGAGTGTCTTAGAATACGACGAAGTCATGCGTGAACAACGGGAAATCATCTATAGCCAACGCCAACAAATTATCGATGAGAAAGAATCCCTTGATAAAATTATGTGGGCGATGATTGAACGCACCGTTGAGCGTATGGTAGAACAGTACACTGCTGGAACTGAAAAAGAGTGGAACTTAGAAGCCCTCTATGACCAAGTGTCTACCGAAATTCTACGCTCAGATGCTATTCAACTTAGTGATTTACAAGGTAAGTCTCAAGACGAGCTCAAGCAATTCATTACCGATAAAGCCCGCCAACGCTTCCAAGAAAAGTTAGATAATATTGCTAACCCTGATTTGATCTTGGAATTTGAAAAGGTAGTTATTCTGCGGGCGGTTGATACCCGCTGGACTGACCATATTGATGCCATGGATCAATTACGCCAAGGGGTAGGACTAAGAGCCTATGCGCAAAATAACCCATTAGTGGAATACCAAACTGAAGGTTATGAACGCTTCAATGATATGATCTCTGGCATTGAATACGATGCCAGCCGGATCTTTATGAACTCTGAAATCCGTCAAAACCTACAAAGACAACAAGTGTAAAAAGGATGTGAGGACGCCATCAGAGACTTGAATTGCTGGAGGAAAATACCATAAGCACAGCTAGTCTGTGCGTTGGGATTTTCTGAAGCAACTTCAAGGCTGGCGTCTGAACTCAACTAAAGAGTGTGACAAAAGTCGTAAAGAGCCCTGAAGAGCTACGCATACTATATCTGTAACTCGCTAGCGCTTCGAACAGCTATAGCAACTGGAGCAAACTATGGAAGATAGGCGAAAGCCTATCGTACATAGTTTGTGAAGTGGACGTCAGGGCTGACTTTTGGAACACGTTTGAAAAGGATGTGAGGAAGGATCAGGGAGGGAGATTCATGGAGCTCACCTCGCCCTTGGAACACATTTAACGATTAGAAAAGAAGGACTGGGCTCGTGGGGCTTGCAGTCCTTGTTTTCTTATTACTCAATTTAAAAATAAGGATTTTTTTATAAAGGAGTAGTTCGATGGAAATTAGTGAATTACGTCATCTATTAGCAGAAAACCAAGAACAATTAACCAGCTTCGGGAGGTCTCTTTGACTTAGAGGAGTTAGAAGCCCAACTGGCTGAATACCAAGACCGCATGTTGGCCCCTGATTTCTGGGATGACCCGAATCAGGCCCAAGCAGTGATTAATGAAAATAATCAAGTCAAGGCTGTTTATGAAACCTATCATAAGTTATTGTCAACTTATGAAGACCTTCAGGCTTATGATGAATTACTTACCGAAGAAGAGGCTGACCAAGAGCTCTACCAGGACTTTGAAGACCAAGTGCTCACCTTCCAGAAAGAGATGGAAGATTATGAGCGTCATATGTTACTTAATGGCCCCCACGACAAGGCGGCGGCTATTTTAGATATTCATCCCGGGGCGGGAGGAACCGAGTCTCAAGACTGGGCCAGCATGTTGCTTAGAATGTATCAACGCTGGGCGGATAGTCATGATTTCACTTTTACCCTCTTTAACTATCAGGTGGGCGATGAAGCGGGGATCAAGTCGGCTACCTTTGAAATTAAAGGCAATAATGCTTATGGCCTATTAAAATCGGAGCACGGTATCCATCGCTTGGTCCGCATTTCTCCCTTCGACTCCAACAAACGCCGGCATACCTCCTTTGCTTCCGTAGAAGTCATGCCTGAGATTGATCAGAATACGGAAATAGAAATCAATGATGATGACTTGCGGATTGATGTTTTTCGTGCTTCTGGTGCTGGGGGTCAGCATATTAATAAAACCTCATCAGCCGTTCGCATTACCCATATTCCAACTGGAATTGTCGTTTCCTCACAAAGTCAACGCTCACAATTACAAAACCGGGAAACCGCTATGAAAACGCTGCAAGCCAAACTCGCCCGTTTATTAGAAGAAAAGAACGCAAAAGAACTTGATGAGATTCGGGGCGAAAAGTCTGAGATCGCCTGGGGGTCTCAAATTCGTTCTTATGTTTTCCACCCCTATCAAATGGTCAAAGACCATCGGACGAATTATGAAGAAGGCGATACTAGTAAGGTGATGGATGGCGATATCGATGGCTTTATCGATGCCTATCTTAAAGAGACTATCAATCAGGATTAAGAAGAAAATGTTATAGAGTTCTTTTTCAGATATTTTTTTGCTACAATAAGAACTGATGATTGATAACAAGGGGGAGGCTTATTCATGAAGAAAGTTCTAGTCGTGGATGACGAAGAATCAATTCGGAAGTTGTTAGAATATAACCTATCTAAAGAAGGCTATGAGGTCACTTCGTCAGCTGATGGTAAGGCAGCCTATGATCTTGCAGGCGAGAAAAACTTTGATTTTATTATATTAGATTTGATGCTTCCTTCCATGGATGGAATGGATGTATGTAAGCAATTGCGTCAAGATAAGGTGAATACACCGATCTTGATGCTAACTGCTAAGGATGATGAATTAGAAAAAATTATTGGCCTCGAACTGGGAGCGGACGATTATATGACCAAACCCTTTAGTCCGCGAGAAGTGGTCGCACGAATGAAGGCCATCTTACGCCGGTCACGTGATTATGGCAAAGTGGCTAGTGACCAAGAAGACAAGAAGGAAGTTGACCAAGACCCAGCCGAGGAAGAGGAATCAGTGATCCAAGTAGGCGATATCACCATTAATAAGAGTGACTTTTCTGTTACTGCCCATGGGCAAGCGATAGATATGACAAAGAAAGAATTTGAACTCTTGACTTATTTAGCTGAACGGGTTGACCGGATTGTTTCTCGAGAAATTCTCTTATCCAAGATTTGGGATTTTGATTACTCGGTAGGTTCACGCTTAGTGGATGTGCATATTAGTCACTTGCGGGAAAAGATTGAAAAGGACCCTAAAAATCCTGAATATATCATTACAGTTAGAGGCTTTGGCTATAAATTTGAGGTGCCCAAAGCATGAAGCGTTTAACTTTAATCATAACAACAGTGTTTTCACTGTTGTTTATTTTATATAGTTTTCTTTTTGCCTATAATGCTAACGAAGTTGTTCAAGTCACTGTCCAGCAGGAAACCCAAGAATCCATGCGTGACACAGTCCATTCTGTTGAACGAATCACTAAGAACTTGACCGCAGAAGATGTGGTGAACAATAGTTCCGCCTGGTTCGATGCCCAGCAGGAAATTATGAATACCCTTAACCCTATGGAACGGGTGTCTATTTATGACGCTAACCATAAGGAAGTTCTCTCCTTTGGTAATAAACTTTTAGCCAATATTCCCTTTACCGAAGCGGGGAAGCAGGCCTTAGATAAGAATTTATCCTTTACCGAGTTTGAAAATGAAGAAGATATGACCACCTATGAATACACTGGCTTGATCAAGAATAAGAACCACCAGCCCATCGCTTCCATCCGAGTCCTGCGGAATGTTAACGATATAACAGAGGCGCAAAATCGCTTATTGATCGTGTCTGTAGGTGGGTCGGTGGTCATGGTCTTAATCCTTTTAGCCATTCTTTCCTATTACTTTAAAAAAATTGCCCAACCCATCTATTCCATTTCGGATGTGGTCGGTCGGCTGTCTAAAAGTGACTACTCGATTCGTTACAACCAGCTGGGAGTGGCTGAAATTGACGAGTTGGGAGACGATATCAATGACTTAGCCAGCAATTTATCCCGGCAAGATATCCAAATTTCTATGCAGGAGGAACGTTTACAACTCCTGATGGATTATCTGGTGGTGGGGGTTTTAATGATTGATAAAAAACACCGCATTAAAGTGGCCAATAAGGCAGCCTATAGTATTTTTGATTTAGATGATAATGTTATTAATCATAAATATGAAGAAGTGCTGACAGGCTATCGGCTCTTACAAATGATAGAAACTTGCTACTCCACCAAAGAGAATGTTAACGATGAAGTTTATCTCTATTATCCTAAGGAATTGATTTTGGATGTTAATATTCTCTATGTTCCTAAGAAGGCCAATGTTTCTGGGATCAGTGAGCAGGTAGTGGTATTAGCCTATGATATTACTGAAATTCGTCGTTTAGAAAAAGTACGGTCTGACTTTATTGCCAATGCCTCCCACGAATTAAAGACGCCTGTCACCGCCTTAAAAGGCTTTACCGAAACCTTACTCGATGGGGCCTTAGAAGATGAGGATACCGCTCGAGAATTTGTCGAGATTATGAACCGGGAAGCTAACCGACTGGGTTTTCTCATTAATGATATTTTAGATTTGGCTAAGATTGAGCAAGACCAACTCGGTCACCGTAGTGAAACGGTGCAACTGAACCGTGTGATTGCTGAAGTCGTTCATTCTTTAGAAATTCCTGCCAGTGAAAACCAGGTGGAAGTCCACTATGATAATAATCTTGAAGCAGGCATTCGTTTTACTACCGAAGAAATGCGCTTGAAGCAGATTTTGACTAATCTAATCAACAATGCTATCAAATATAACAAGGCTGAAGGGGGCCAAGTTTGGATTAGTTCTACAGTGACTGAGGATGATAAATATGTTGTTATTGCTATAAGAGATAATGGACTTGGCATTCCTGACGAAGATATCCCTCGGATTTTTGAACGTTTCTATCGGGTAGACAAGACCCGGTCAACTGCTTCTGGAGGAACTGGTCTTGGTCTATCTATTGTCCGAAATTTAGTCGCATCAATGAGTGGAAAGATTGATGTGGTCAGCGAACTCGATGAGGGATCGACGTTTACAGTTTATTTGCCTAAAAATGATAAAAAGTTACTAGAAACAGAAGCAGATGACTCCCTGTCTGCTGATAGTGAATAGAAACTAAGCCTTTTAAGGATCGGATATCAAAAGCAGAAAAATCCGATAAATAAGATTTTAATAATGAACAATCTAGAGCAGTCAATGACTTTTACGTGAAAGGAATTGGCTGCTTTTGTCTTTTTGATCATTTAAAATATAATTTATAAAAAGGAAAAAATTTACACAAAATTTACATAAATTTTACAAAAATCAGTAAAAAAGGCTAAACCCTAACATTATTTTTACATTAGGGGGCTATAATGGATATAGTAAGAAAAAAACGGTCATCCATGATGGCTATATTTTATCAATCAGAAGGAGAGATTGTTTAATGGCATTGAAATTCAAACCACTAGGTAAGTTAGTTATGGCTTTAGGTGTAACAGCAACTTTAGCTGCTTGTGGTAACGGCGGTTCTGAAGGCTCAAATACTGCAGATGGTGGTAGTGAATCAGCTGGTGATTTCTCAGGTACTATTAACGTAACCACTCGTGAAGAAGGTTCCGGTACCCGTGATGCTTTCCAAGAAATCATCGATTTTGAAGAACCAGTAGCGTCTGCTTTAGTTCAAAACGGTACTGACCAAGTGCTTTCATATGTAGCTGGAGATACATACTCCATTGGATACATCTCCCTTGGTTCCATGAACGATACCGTTAAAGCCTTGAAGATTGACGGTGTCGAAGCAACTGAAGAAAATGTTGCCAATGACAGCTATAAGATTGCTCGTCCTTTCAACATTGTTTACCCTGGTGAATTAGAAGGCGCAGCCAAAGACTTCCATGACTTTATCTTCTCTAAAGAAGGGCAAGACATTGTCTTAGAAAATGGTTATGTTCCTGTGAAGTCTGACGCTGAAGCATATAGCGGTGATGGTTCTGCAAGTGGTACCATTAATATCGCTGGTTCAACTTCTGTTGGTCCGGTTATGGAAAAACTAAAAGAAGCTTATGAACAAAAGAATCCAAATGTTCAAATTAACATTACCCAAAATGGCTCTGGTGCAGGGGTTACCGGTGCTCAAGAAGGTACAGCTGATATCGGTATGGCTTCTCGTGAATTAAAAGAAGACGAAACTGGTGTAACAGCTGAAGCAATTGCTAAAGATGGTATTGCAGTAATCGTCAACAAGGAAAACCCAACAGATGATTTATCTGTAGACCAAATTAGAGGAATTTATACAGGAGAAATTCTTGACTGGTCAGAGCTAAATCAATAATAGCGATTAGTAAAAAGAGGCTACTCCTTTAACTAGAGGTAGCCCTTTTTATTGCTGGCCCTTTATAATATAATAGCTTAGTAGAAGAATTTTAAAGGGAGAAAAAAATGCAGAAGAATACTTTAGAAGTCGTCATGAAATGGGTCTTTTTCATTTGTGCGGCTGTTTCAATTTTAGCATTATTAGCTATTTGTTATTTCATTTTTGCGGGAAGTATTCCTTTCTTGTCGGATTATGGACTAGGAAACTTCTTGTTTGGTTCCAGCTGGCGCCCGCGTCAGGGAGACTTTGGAATTGCTCCAATGATTGTTGGTTCTTTTTATGTGACTCTCTTAGCGATTGCTATTGGTGTCCCTGCAGGAATTTTTACTGCGGTCTTTATGGCCTTCTATTGTCCCAAGAAACTCCACACCTGGTTGAAACCTGCTGTTAACTTGATGGCTGGGATTCCCTCCATTGTCTATGGGTATTTTGGTTTAGTGGTTCTGGTTCCAGCTGTTCGTAGTTTCTGCCAGTCTCTAGGTATTTCAAGTACCGGGATGAGCGTTTTTACAGCGGGTTTAGTTTTAGGAATTATGATTTTACCAACCATTATTACCACTTCTGAATCATCCCTAAGAGCGGTTCCTAAGTCCTACTATCAAGCCTCTATTGGTCTGGGAGCTACCCATGATCGAACAGCTTATCGGATTATGTTGCCAGCGGCCCGGTCAGGGGTTCTTGCAGCGGTTATCTTAGGTATTGGTCGTGCAGTTGGAGAAACCATGGCGGTAATTATGGTTGCTGGTAACCAAGCCATTTTCCCACAAGGCCTCTTCAAAGGGGTCAGAACCATGACCACTAACATTATGTTAGAAATGGCTTATGCTTCTGGGACTCACCGTGATGCCCTGATTGCGACAGGGGCAGTCTTATTTGTGGTTATCTTAATCATCAATGGTGTACTAGCTATTGTAAACCGTAAAGGAGGCAACCACTAATGGCAGATAAATTACTACGCGCTTTGACTTATCTCTTTACCTTATTTACTTTTGGTTGGTTATTTTTCATTATTCTCTATGTTCTAGTAAAAGGGGTTCCTTATTTATCACCAGAACTATTTGCTTGGAATTATACCACTGAGAATGTGTCGATGATGCCTTCTATCATCACCACCATTTACATTGTTCTAGGTTCCTTACTCATTGCAGTGCCTTTAGGAGTCTTTGCTGGTTTCTACTTGGTAGAATATGCTGGTAAAAATAATAAATGGGTGGAAGCCATTCGAATTGCTACAGATACCTTGACAGGGGTACCTTCCATTGTGTATGGTTTATTCGGTATGCTTGCCTTTGTTTTGGCAGCACAATTCCAGTATTCCGTTTTAGCCGGGATTTTAACCATGGCAATCATGGTCTTACCCTTAATTATCCGTAATACCGAAGAAGGTTTAATGTCAGTTAACGATAGCTTACGCTTTGCTTCATATGGCTTAGGGGCAGGTAAGTTACGGACCATCTTTAGGATCGTTTTACCAGTGGCTATGCCAGGGATCTTATCAGGGGTTATCTTGGCTATCGGGCGTATCGTAGGTGAAACGGCAGCTCTTATGTATACCTTAGGGACTTCGACAAGCTTACCAAAATCACTCTTTTCATCCGGGAGAACCTTAGCCTTACATATGTACGTGCTTTCAACTGAAGGTTTACACCGTAACGAAGCGATGGCAACGGGTGTGGTATTGCTGATCTTAGTTTTAATTATTAACGGAACATCAACATGGCTATCCAATAAATTGGGAGCACAAGGAGGACAACAATAAAATGGCTGAACAAACAAAAACGCCGATGAAATTAAAGATGAGTGCCCATAATATGGACCTCTGGTATGGTAATTTCCAGGCTTTGGAAGATATTGATATTGAAATTTATGAAAAACAAGTGACTGCTCTGATCGGACCTTCTGGATCAGGGAAATCCACCTTTCTTAAATCTTTAAACCGTATGAATGACCTGGTTGATGGTTGCCGAATTGACGGAACCATTGAATTAGAAGGTAAAAATATTTACGATAAAAATATCAATCTTAATCTCTTACGTAAGGAAGTAGGGATGGTTTTCCAACAACCTAACCCCTTTCCAATGAGTATTTACGATAACGTGGCTTACGGCCCCCGTACCCACGGTATCCGTGATAAAAATGAACTTGATCAAATTGTGGAAGAATCCTTACGTGGTGCAGCTATTTGGGACGAAGTCAAAGATGACTTATCTAAGAGTGGTTTAGCTATTTCTGGTGGGCAACAACAACGGGTATGTATTGCGCGTGCCTTAGCTGTTAAACCAGAAGTCTTACTCATGGACGAACCAACTTCAGCCTTGGACCCAATATCCACTTTGAAGATTGAAGACTTAATTAATGATCTTAAAGAAGAATATACCATTGTCATCGTGACCCATAACATGCAACAAGCTGCCCGGGTATCCGACTATACTGCCTTCTTCTATGCTGATCCCGAATTAGGTGGTGGCCATTCTAGAATTATCGAATATGGCCCAACGGAACAAATCTTCAATAATCCACAACAAGAACAAACTGCCGACTATGTGGCTGGTCGTTTTGGTTAGTGGAACTTGTCTTTTACAATTGAAAAGAAGCTTTCAGGACTTGGTTAAGGCCAGGTCCTCTTTTTTTAGAAATAGAAAATAATTAAAAAATTGTCTTATTACTTGGAGAAAAAGCTAGCTTATTAGAAGTATTAGGCGTACAATTCATAGTTATTGAGAGTGAATATATGCGCTAGCCGGAAATAATGGCTTAGCGAGCTAAGGAGGATGTTGATGGAAAGAGAAGCTAGAATCCAGGCGATGGAAAACCATGCCGATCAAGTGGCCGCTTTACTTGCTGATTTTTCTAAGTCTCTAGAGGCATATGCTAAGGGCCAAGCTGCCGTAAATAAACTTAGCGACTATTATGGGAGTGAAGAATGGTATCGTGATTTTGAGGCTTCTAACCAGGGAGCTCTTCCTAGTGACTTAAAATGTGGTGTGCTTTCTGAGGATCAAGTCTATAATTTACTTACAGATAACTATGATTTAGCTATCCGTATGCTAGAAATAGCCACACAAGTTATTAAAAATTATTAAGAATAAAGAGGGTAGTCATGTTAAATTTTTTTAAGCGCTTAAATGTTTCTCAAAAGATTGCTTTTTCTTTTATGAGTGTGATTTTAGTAGGGTCCTTACTCTTATCCCTACCGATCGCCCATACGGCGACTTCTACTGCAACTTATTTAGACCATTTGTTTATATCGGTATCAGCCGTTTGTGTGACTGGTTTATGGACCGAATCCATTTATGATTCTTATAATATTATCGGACAAATGGTGATGCTAGCCCTGATCCAAACGGGTGGCTTGGGCTTGATGACTATTATTGGGTCCATCTACCATACCATTGGGCAAAACATTGGTTTGAAAAATCAAATAGCCACTGGCGCGGCCCTTAACCACAGTGAAAATTACAAAATTGGCGACTTCCTAACCCGAATTATTCGCTATACAGCGATTATTGAGGGGACTGGCTTTATCTTACTGTCGACCTACTTTGTGCCTCGTTTCGGCTGGGCTAAGGGGCTCTGGAATGGTCTTTTTACAGCCATCTCAGCTTTCTGTAATGCGGGTTTTGATATTATGGGAAACAATTCCCTAATTGACCTAAAGACAGTCCCGGTATTAAATTGGACCATCATGGCCCTCATCGTCCTGGGGGGGATTGGGTTCAGTGTTTGGTTTGATATTACTAATCAAATCAAAAATTATGCTAAGAAAAGTAATGGGCGTAAACTGAGTTTTTATTTTAAACACTTAAGTCCCCACACCAAGTTAGTTCTTATTGTCACAGGTTTGGTTATTCTGATTGGCGCTTCTTTATTTTTACTGGTTGAGTGGGATAATCCTGGTACCATTGGGCCGTTATCGCTTGGAGATAAGATTATGACTGCCTTTTTCCAAACCATCACTATGCGTACTGCCGGCTTTGCTACCGTGGATTACACGGCCTGTCGTCCCGTGTCCTTGTTGATCTTTGTTCTAACCATGTTCATTGGTGGGGGCGCCGGGGGTACTGCCGGTGGGTTAAAGGTAACCACCTTTGCTTTAACCATCATGTTAGCCTTGCGCGAGGTGCGGCAAATTAAGCATGTCAATTTTGACCGGCATACGATTCCAGATGCTGCGGTTCGTCAATCTTTTACCATAGCTTTAATGTATGTTAGTGCACTCTTCATTGGGTCGGCCTTATTATTAACTTTTGATCCAGGCCAGCGCTACTTACACTTGTTATTTGAAGCCATTTCAGCCTTGGCGACAGTTGGGGTCTCTGCTGGCTTGACGCCTAACCTTTCCCTAGCTAGTCATATTGTTTTAATGTTATTAATGTTTGTTGGCCGTATTGGTCCGATGACTATGGCTTTAAGTTTGAGACGGAATCGGAACAATTATGATATTCGCTATGCGAAGACCAATATTCTTATTGGGTAGATTAGAAAGAAATAAAAATAATAGGATAAGGGAGTCATTATGAGTAAAGCAAATCGTGTTATTGGTGTTATGGGCTTAGGTCTCTTTGGATCTGCCTTGGTTAAGCGGCTAGCGACCAAGGGGATTGATGTGATTGCTTGTGACCGTATGGAAAAACATGTCAACGACTTGGAAGATTGTCTAACTATAGGTAGTGTAGGAGACTTTACTGACCTCGACTTTATGCGAGAAGCTGGTTTTGGAAATTGCGATATTATTGTGATTGGAACCGGGGAAAACCTCGAGGCTGCTGTTCTCGGTGTGATTAACTGTCAAGAATTAGGGGTCAACCACATTATCTGTAAGGCTAAAAACCAACGTTTTGCCCAAGCCTTGTTAGCGCTAGGAGTTTCGCGAGTGATTCTTCCTGAAGAGGAATCAGGTTACCATATTGCCGATGTTATCAGCCGCCAATCCATTGAAGACCTGATTAATTTGGATGAAGAAACCGCTATTGTTGAATTCCGGGCTCCGGAAAAATGGGTCAATGTCACTTTGGATGAATTAGATGTCAGACAGAAGTACGATCTCAATATTATCGGGATTAGGAAACATCTAAAGGAAACCCTAAATACCCAATTCCAACCGGATTATCGTTTTGCTAAAGACGATATTATCGTGGCTGTAGCCAATAATGAAAAATTTGATCAAATTGATTACTTAGAACGTTTATAATAAGCAAAAAAACAGGCCACGGCCTGTTTTTTTGTTTTTATTGGTAATAGAGATTTTCATTAGGGAAGACAGGGTCATTAGTGACATCGATACCTAAACTCTTTAAGGTTTTTTCATTGTCTTTAGTGAGTATGTAGGTTGAGTGAGCTTGGGTGCCGTCCAGGGCTTTTAATTGGTCATAAGCCATTTGGGCGGTTGGATTGGTTGACGCTGAAATAGCTAGGGCAATGAGTAATTCATTGGCAGTTAGGATCGGTGTCCGGTCACTTAAAGGACCAGTTTTGAGTTCTTGGATGGTTTGTAAAATAAGTGGTGATAGAAGGTTAATCGGGTCAGCGATGCCAGCCAGTACTTTTAGGCTGTTTAGGATGACTGCACCTGATGCATCCATCAGGTCACTGCTACGCCCAGTAACAATTTGACCATCATCTAAAGCCAAGGCCATGACGGGTTGGTCTTCTTCGGAATTGAAGCGGTCTTGGACTTCTTTTGCATATTGGCGGGCTTCTTTGACAGGAATGCGATCTTCTTGCTTGAGATTAGAATCTTCCATAATTAATTGCATCCGTGACAAGGCTTCTTCATCGACCAGACCACTCTTATAATCGTTTTCTGTTTGGAAGGAACGTCGGATGATTTCTTCATTAGCTGCCTGACGGACCACTTCATCATCAATAATGCCAGCCTTGACACAGTTCACACCCATGTCGGTAGGGGATTGGTAGACGGTTTCATGGGTAATGCTTTGTAAGATGCGGCGGATGACTGGGAACATCTTTAAGTCGCGGTTGTAATTAACAGCGACTTCCCCATAGGCATCGTAGTGATAATTATCAATCATATTGACATCTTTTAAGTCCACCGTAGCTGCTTCATAGGCAATATTAACGGGATGGTTGAGGGGGAGGTTCCAGACTGGGAAGGTTTCAAATTTGGCGTAAGATGCCCGGACCCCACGTTTCCATTCATGGTAGAGCTGGTTAAGGCAGGTGGCTAGTTTCCCAGAGCCGGCACCTGGACCAGAGACAACCACAATCGGTTTTGTGGTTTCAATATAAGGATTGACTTCAAAACCATTTTCCCCTAAAAGGTCAACGTTAGTGGGGTAGCCTTTAATTTCTTGGTGGGTGTAGACCTTAATCCCCCGTCGTTCGAGATTATGCATAAAGTTTGTGGCATTCGCCTCACCATGATAGCGGGTGATAAGGACACTGTTAACAGAAATATCTAAGGCATGGTATTCGTCGATTAAACGTAAGACTTCAAGGTCATAAGTGATGCCATAGTCGCCCCGCATCTTGTTACTTTCAATGTCTCCAGCATAGACACAGATAATAATTTCAGCTTGATCCTTCATTCTCTCCAAGAGTTTCAATTTGGCATCTTCATCGAAACCTGGAAGGACCCGTTTGGCGTGCTTATCGCCGATTAATTTTCCCCCAAATTCCAGGTAGAGCTTGTCCTTGCCTTCAACGCGCTTAAAGATATACTTTGACTGTTCTTCAAGATACTTTTTAGTGTCAAAACCAATTTTACCCATACTCTTACACTCACTTTCTCTTTTTTATTAACGATCAAGTGATCGTTACTTGTCTCGGTTCATGTGTCAGTCCAACAAATGAACACCTACAATATGATACACGAAAAAGCTCGCTTGCACAGTAGAAAAAAATAATTCTCGTAAAATATTAGTCAAAAACGATAAAAAGCAAAGACTGATTCCCCTTATTTCAAGCTTTTGGCACAGAAAAATCAGCTTTGCTTTAAATGATTTTATCAATTAGGCTTAGTTAGCTTTTGTTTTATAATTAAAGTTTGGTATCTTTTGCCAGCGGTCCTTAAGGAGACGAACCACCATTTTTGGTTCCCTGGCCCGGTTAAAGATACCTTTTTTGTTGCCTTGAACCCGTTGGACGCCAACCTTGGTTTGAAAGTCAGCGAAATTCCAGAGTTGCTCGCCGACAAAGTTATCCACCTGGTCAAAGACTCGAGACATCATGACATAGTAGTCCCATTGGAATTCTTCCGTGAAGGGTTGGCGCTCGATGGCGTGGAGGCCAGCAACCGTATCAACCCCGTATTCGGTATACATGATGGGTTTATCTGGATAGAGGGCTTGCCAGTCTTGTAATTCTTTTAAGCTCAAGTCCTCGGCTAAGTCAAAATCAGCGGTTTGGGTATACCAACCGCAATAGCGGTTAAGGCAGATGACATCAACCAGGTCAGAACATTGGTCAGTATCCGGTGTGGCTAAGAGGATATTGATCATGGTTAAAGGACGTTTTTGGGGGTCGAGGGACCGGGCCAAGTCAAAGAGCGGAGCAAAATAATCGTGGGCTTCAGGATTGAAAGTGGCTGCTTCGTTAGCCAAGGACCACATCACTACACAAGCGTGGTTTTTATCTCTTTGAATCAATTCGCGGATAACTTGTTCATGGGCGGCTTGGGTATCGAGTTCTTGGAAAGTGTCATCGCGGTAAGTTTTTGGGTCAAAGTTAGACATATTAAAACCAAAGGAGGACATAATTCCCACCCCGGTGGTTTCATCGATAACGACAATCCCTTCCCGGTCACAGACTTGCATCATTTCCTCGGAATAAGGGTAGTGTGAGGTGCGGATGGAGTTAGCTCCCATGCTCTTTAAGAGGTTAATATCCAAGACATTATACACAGGATCAAAACCACGACCATGGGCGTAGCTATCTTCGTGTTTACCACACCCCTTGAAATAGAAGGGTTCTTGGTTAATTAGAAATTGGCCATTTTTGACTTCTACCTTGCGAATCCCAAAGTCTTGCCGGTAAGTGTCCACCAGTTGTCCGTCTTGGTAGAGGTCGACTTGGGCAGTGTAGAGATAGGCATTGAGTGGTTGCCAGAGCTGGGGTTGGTCTAGGTAAAATTCACTCTCATTAGCCTTTCCCTCGGCAACTATCTTTTCAGCTTCATCGTAAATGCTTATTTGATAAGACAGTTCATCAATAACCTGAGAATCAATCGAAACATCGAAGCTAACTTTAGCTTGGTCTAAGGAATCATTTAAGTCAGGCAAGATGGTGAGGTCAGTTAAGCGGGCAGCTTTAGAGCTGGTATAGATGACAATGGAACGGTTAAGCCCAGCGTAATTGAAGAAATCAAAGTTCTCATCCAATTCTCGTTGGATCTTTCCTTGGGCATCTTTCCTTTCATGGTAGTGCCCCACGGGTAGGGTGGTGTGGTCAAGAATATTGGAAAGCAGGACAGTTAAACGGTTAGGCTCAGTAAAAGAAACCGCGTCTGTAATCTTACACTCAAAGGGAGTAAAGCCCCCTCGGTGGTGGGCCACTTCTTGACCATTGACAAAAACCCAGGCCTCATGGGTTGCCGAACCGAAGCGGAGAAAAATATCTTGGTCAGCTAAAGTCTTGGGGAGGCTGAAGTCCCTTTGATAGTAAAAGTAGCCGACATGGTTGCGAATGGCTGGGTCAGCTACTTGGTCATTGAAGGAGGCGGGGACCGCAATACTTTGCCAATGGTCTAAGGGGTCCTTAGGATCGTAACTTTCTTGGTCTTCTTTAATGCGGAAGCGCCAAGTGCCATCCAGTGATAGGACACTACGACATGAGTTAGTTTGTGGATATAACATCTTCATTTCCTTTCTATGGATTTTCTCTTAACAGGCCTCTTGGTCAGGGTTAGAAAAAAATCTTCTTGTTATTACTTTAACAGGCCTTTTGTAGAAACAGAAATAAAAGCGCCAATAAAAAACAAATCGTAATATTTACGATTTACTATTGACTTCGATCGGAAGAATCGATAATATAAATCGTAAGAGTTACGATTTAAAAAATAAGAGGAGGAAATCAAGTGAAAAAATCGGTTAAAAGCCTAGTCTTTAGCATGCTTTTACTCGCTTTATTAGTGCTTACTGGTGCTTGTACGAAGAATACTGGGGATAAAGAAGTCAAGGGGCTAAATATTGTCACCAGTTTTTACCCAATTTATGAAATGACCCGGGCGGTTTCGGGAGACTTGAATACTGTGCAAATGATTCAAAGTGGAGCGGGGATTCATTCCTTTGAACCCTCAGCTAATGATATTGCTGCCATTGAAAAGGCAGATGTCTTCGTTTATCATTCGCGGACCTTGGAAGGTTGGGCCAAGAACCTTAAGGAAAACCTGAAAGATTCTCCAGTCAAAGTTATCGAAGGGTCAGAAAACTTAACTTTAGACAAGGTTCCTGGCTTAGAAGACCTCGACCCTGGTCAAGAAGTCGATGAAAAAACGCTCTATGATCCCCACTCCTGGCTTGATCCGGTACTTGTCGGTCAAGAGGTGCAAAGTATTGCTAAGCAATTAAGTGCGATTGATCCTGACCATGCAGCAATCTATCAAAAGAACGCTGACGACTATCAAGCCCAGGCCCAAGACCTAGTGGATAAATACCAAGATCAATTTAAAGAGCTCAAGCAAAAAACCTTTGTCACTCAGCACACGGCCTTTTCTTATTTAGCTAATCGCTTTGGCTTACGGCAATTAGGCATATCGGGGATCTCGCCAGAACAAGAACCAAGTGCCCAACAAATGGCTGAAATTCAAGACTTTGTAAAAACTTACCAGGTCAAGACCATTTTCGTTGAACCGCAAGTTTCTACTAAAATTGCTGAGGTCATTTCCCAAGCGACGGGGGCTCAATTGGATACCCTAAGTCCCTTGGAAGCTGACCCCCAAAATGACAAAGGACTCTTAGGAAATATCGAGATGAATTTACAAACCCTTTTGAAGCATTTACAAGAGGATAAAAAATAGAAAGTGAGTGAATAATTGTGGAGAAGAAAAACATTAAGCAAGCCATTCTGGCTTGTTCAGCCTCAGCGCTCTTATTAGGAGGGGGCTATTATTGGGGCTACTCCCAGGGGCATTCAGGCAATGAATCGACGATTAATTATGTGGCTGACCAAGGTCTAGGAAAAGATGGGGCTGAAGTCAAGAAATTGTCTAATGCAGATGATGAAATCGAAGCAGAACAAATCGTGGTCAAGATCACTGATGATGGCTATGTTACTTCTCACGGTGACCATTTTCATTATTACAATGGTAAGGTTCCTTATGATGCCATTATTAGTGAAGAATTGATTATGCGAGACCCCAACTACAAACTCCGTCAAGAAGATATCGTTAACGAAGTTCGGGATGGCTATATCATTAAGGTTAATGGAAAATATTATCTCTATCTAAAAGATCCTAATAAGGCCGTTAATGTGCGGACCAAGGAAGAAATTGAAGAGCAAAGAAAACTGCACAATGTTAAAGAAGACGGTAGCCACGGAGGACATGCTATGACTAAAGCTGAGGCCCAAGCTGTCCAAGCAGCTAAAGCCCAAGGGCGTTATACCACCGATGATGGCTATGTCTTTACCGTGGGTAGCATTGTACAAGATACTGGGGATGCTTATATTTGTGCCCATGGCGACCACTTCCACTATGTACCTAAGGCAGATCTTTCTCCAGCAGAACGGGCGGCCGCAGCGGCCTATATGGCTGGAAGATCAGGATCTTCCCAGCCAGGATCAGCGGGCCCTTCGCATAGTAGTGGACAAAGCATCGTTAGCCAACGTTTAAATAATAGTCCTTATGCTGGTCTGGTACATGGGAATAATAGCTGGCAAAATCCACAGGGATCAACGGGTCAAATAAGCCCTCAACATCAAGCCAACCAGCAATCCTCCCAAGCCAGTCAGGGACAACGGCCTGGTTTAGACGGTTTATTAGACCAACTTTATAAGCTGCCAATGAATCAACGCCATGTGGAGTCCGATGGCTTAGTTTTTGATCCGGTCAAAGTCACCAAAAGAAACAATTTCGGCTATGTGCTTCCCCATGGGGACCACTTCCATATTATTCCTTTTGACCAACTATCTGATTTAGAAATTGCGGCCACTGAAGCTTATTTAAAGGCTGGAAACTACCACTACCAAGCGCCTAAAGACCATTCAAAAACGACAGTGTCTAATAAAAAATCGCAAACGGGGTCTCAGCCTGAGAAAAAAGAGCCAGCAGGACAGAAAGCCCAAGAGCATGGCCAAGGCAATAAAGATCAAGGGAAGGATCTGTCTCCCTTAGAAGAAGCGCGACGTCAGGGACGTTATACTACCGATGATGGTTATATTTTCACCCCTGAATCTATTGTTTCCGACCAAGGCGATGGCTATATCTGTAAGCACGGTGATCACTTCCACTATGTGCCTAAGGGTGATTTAAGTGCTAATGAACGCGCCCAAGCCAAGGCATATCTTAATAAGAGTAGTGGACAAGCGGAATCGAAGCAAGAGCAGACCGAAAAGATCATTAGACCCTTAGACCCAGTTCGCCCGCAAGTGAATAAACCAAGTTTTAAACCTAGCCAAATCGATCACTCTCAAGAAAATAAAGGACAAGTGCAAAAAGATCTAAAGCAAAGTCAGGCAAATACTCAAAAAACGCTAGAGCAAATGTTGGACGAACTCTACGCCCTTCCGCTAGAAGAACGCCATAGGGAAGGGGATGGCTTGTTATTCGATCCGATGAAAGTGACACGCAAGACCAATTTTGGCTATGTTCATCCCCATGGTGACCATCATCATGTGATTCCTTTGCAAGAATTATCCGCTCTTGAAATTGCTGCAACGGAGGCTCATCTCAACAATCCTTCTTATATTTACCAAACTGGGAAAACAGGTCAGGAAAGTAAGCCTTCAAACTCTCCTGGTGAAGAGATAAATAGTCAAAAAGATGAGTCTAAAAACCAAGCCAGCCAGGTGGACGATAGCCAAGAGGAGAAAGACCAAGATAAGGTAAACTTCCTTGCTCTAGCTCAAAAAATCGTTAAATCCGCCAAAGGGAAAGATCATAAAGCCTATACTACTGATGATGGCTATCGCTTTAGTCCAGAGTCGATCGTAGAGTACGACAGTAACGGTTTTATCACCCAACACGGTGATCACAGTCACTATGTTCCCTTTGCTGATTTGGATGATGAAGAGATTCGTCAAGCACAAGATTATGTAAATAGTGGAAAAAAGGAAATTAAGCGTGTGGAAGGCAGTCAGGATTCCGCTGATGTAATCGATAAGAAACTTTCTTTAATCGCTTTGGAGAGTGGCGTTAAGAAGGCCGATCTTAAAGTGACCGGCAATAAAGTCATTGTTCCTCATGGTAACCATAGCCATATGAAGAATTTATCGGACTATCCTTCCTACTTAAGAGCGAGCGATTTTTCTACTGCTCAAGAATATAAAGACTATATTTTAGGTTTAAAATTGAGTCAGTTCAAATTGGAACATGGTCTCCAAGATAAAGAGGTTATACGTGATGGTGACCAGTTACTTGCTGTTCTTGCGGATAAAACGATTGCTAAAAAACTCGATGAGATTGCTTTGCCAATCGACTATGAAGGAGTTTCATTTAGCTCTTCTAAAAATAACCAAGATGAAAATAAGAAAAAGCTTGTAGCAGAGGAGCCAAAAGCTACCACTATTCCTGAAGGCCTCTTTACCCCTCAGCAATTGGCTGCAGTGAATATACAAATGGCCTATCCGGAAAGAGAAGAAAATGGGGCTTTCCTGGTTTACCATATTGACCACTGGCACAAAATCGAAGATATCCATTTAAATGCTTGGTTTAACCAAGATAAGGAGAAAATCGAAAAGGCTAAGGCAAGTATGCGTTATTTAATCGCTCATCCTGAAGCAAAAATGCCGCCTAAAAATGGTTTTGGTGTCCCTCATAAACAATCGGCGGATGACAAGGATTTCTATGTAAGCTTTAATGGTAAAAAGTATAAGGCTTTCGGTAAGGGGCTCCAGCCAGGACCTTATAATACTGGATCTGAAGGCTATGTGTTCAGTAAAGATAATATCTTAGGGGTGGATGACCATGGTGTGACCACCGAGCACCGAGCTAACGGCCATGCCCATACCCACTATATTGAATTTGGCGAATTAAAGGGCTATGAACTTGCCCAAGTGGAAGAATGGATGGAAGAGCAGGGAATAGCAGTTGAAAAGACTAAGGATCAAAGCCCTCAAATCGATCCGGAAAGTGTTGTGCCTGACAAGCGTGATGACCGTTACGTCTTCGAAGCTGACAATGGCAAGGAATTTTATGTCTATCCATTTGAATTAAGACCGGACCAAATTGCTGCAGTCGAAGCGGTCTTAGCTAGAAAAACACTTGATCCTCAAGCAGTGATAAGCAAGGATGGCGCTGGTTACCACTTTAAAGTAAATGGAAAGTCCGTGGTCTACCCAGCTGAAGCTTTATCCGATTACCAAGTTGAAAAAATTGAACGGCAACTTTTCTTGAAGAATTTCCAAGCAGATAAAGTGCTTAGCCGCTTTTCACGCGGATACCTCTTCCAATTTGGCCAAGGCAACCAGTACTTCAGTCAGTCTGAACTCTCAAAAGAACAGATTGCCGCGGTAGAAGAAGTCTTGCAGCAAAGAAATAGCAAGGTCCCAGAAAAAGACCAAGCCACCGATTCAAAAGCAGCTGCCGAGCAAAAAACCGATGCTGAACGGATTGAAACGGCAAAAGAAGCCTTTCTCGCTACGCATGGCTTTAACCCTGAAGAAGTAAAATCCAGAACTGCTGGAGGCTACATCTTTGAAATCTTCGGCACTGAATATAAGCTGACAGTTTATAAGCCAGAATCCGGACAGGCTAAAAAGGCCAGTGAATTAAGTCCTGACCAAGTTGCTGCAGTGGAAGCTGTGCTCAAATCTCGTGAGCAAGAAAAGGCCAACTTAACTTCTGAAAGCAATCACAATCAGTCCTTAGGTCATAGTGAGGACAAGCATCCAGTAGCAGAAAAGCTGCTTCCTGAAGCAGTAAATTCAGAAAATACTGAAGTCGAAACAATTGATAATAAACAAGTCTTACCAGAAAATAGTGAGACCAACCTGACCACTGAGGTCAAGGCAGCAGACTAAGCAGAGAAAATTCAGGTTTTATCGCTAAGGAGTTTCTTGAAGTCGTGATACTAAGGTGAGGCACTCCCGCTAAAGTTAACTTGAAACAAGCTAAAACTTTAGGGGGAGTTTTTTGTAGGTTCTTCTCTTATCAACCGCTTTCATTATCAGTTAAATTTGCTATAATAAGCTCTGGTAAGCTTTATTAAATATAAATTGTCATGAGAGGAAGGAAAACAATGATTTTTGTAGATAATAATAATCACTACGATGCTTCGGTTAATATTGCCTTGGAGACTTATTTGGTTGAAAACCGCCTAGTCGATGAACCTATCTTGCTATTTTATATCAATGACCCTTCGATTATTATTGGCCGCAACCAAAATACTTATGAAGAGATTAACCAACGTTATGTGGATGAGCATAATATCCAAGTGGTTCGTCGCATGTCAGGTGGGGGAGCGGTTTATCATGACCGGGGCAACTTTTCCTTCTGCTTTATTAAAGATGATGATGGCAGTTTCCGTGACTTTGCTTCCTTTACGAAACCGGTGATCGATGCCCTCCATAAGATGGGGGTGGAAGGCGCTGCCCTAAAGGGTCGTAATGACTTAGTGATTGGCGACCAAAAATTTTCCGGTAACGCTATGTACGCTAAGGATGGTCGGATGACGGCTCATGGGACCATTCTATTTGATGCGGATTTGAATGAGGTCAACAATGCCCTTAAACCTCGTAAGGAAAAATTCGAATCTAAAGGGATTAAGTCGGTTCGTTCACGGGTAACCAATATCAAACCCTTTGTCGACGAAGAGTATAAGAACCTCTCCACAGAAGAATTCCGTGACCGGATTCTACTAGAAATCTTTGGAGTTGAGTCCCGTGAAGAAGTTCCTGAGCTAAAATTAACCCCTGAAATTTGGCAAGGAGTAATGGATTTGCGGGCTGAAAGGATGGGAAATTGGGACTGGAATTATGGACAATCCCCTGACTTTGATATCCAAGGTTCACATAAATTCCCCTTTGGTTTTGTGGACTTGCGATTGAATGTTTCTAAGGGAGTCATTAGCCAAGCGAAGATCTACGGGGACTTCTTCGGTCTAGGAGAAATTTCTGATGTGGAAGAAGCCTTGGATGGTGTCAAATACGACCGTCAAGCCATGGTTGATGCCCTAAGTGATCTAGACCTAAATAAATATCTCGGCGATATCACTGCGGAAGAATTAGTGGATATTGTATTCCAAGAAGCCTAGCCACACTAGCCTGGGGATATTTTGAGGAAAAACTGTGAAAGATCCTCAATAAACGAGCGGATTGTGGATAAAAACTGAATAATTAAACTGGAGCTGTGATTAAGTGGAAAAGCTTGCCTAACGGATAGGAAGGCAGTTCCCAGTTACAGCTCCTTTTTTGTGTTTTGATTTCTTTAGAAAGTCTTTAGAATTGCTTGGGAATCTATTGAGAAGCGGCTGGCATAATAAATAGTGTCAAGAAGAGATCAGATATGAAAGTGAGGGATTAGCATGGAAGAAGTGCTAAGAGTTGACCAGCTGACCAAGACTTACGGTAAGCAAGTAGCCTTAGACCAAGTGTCTCTAAGTCTTAAGGCAGGAGAAATCTACGGCTTAATCGGGCGTAATGGGGCAGGGAAAACTACCCTGCTCAAAGCAATTGTCCGTTTGATCAAACCAAGCTCGGGTAAAGTGTCTTTGTTCCATTCGGAAAGTAGTCGGGAGTGGACCAAGGCCTTGGAACGCACCGGGGCAGTCATTGAAAGTCCCGTGGCCTATGACGCCTTAACTGCAGAGCAAAATTTACACTATTATTGTAAATTACGTGGAGTGGTTGATGAGGACAAGGTGGTAAAGGAAACCTTAGACTTGGTTGGCCTGACCCAAGACCGCAAGAAAGCCTATAAATCCTTTTCCATGGGGATGAAACAAAAATTAGGCATTGGGATTGCCTTATTAACCCAGCCTGACCTACTAATTCTCGATGAACCGATCAATGGCTTAGACCCGATTGCCATCAGCCATTTCCGTCAATTAGTTAAACGGCTAAGCCAGGAAAAACAAATGACTATTATCATTTCTAGTCATATTCTTTCTGAACTTTATCAAACAGCTAGCCGCTTTGGCTTCATTAACCAGGGGCGGCTTATCCAAGAAATGACTAAAGAGGAATTTGAGCAAATGAACCGGGAGTATATTGTCTTACAAACCAGTCAAGTGCCCCAGGCTAGCCGTCTATTGTCTGAACAAGGGCAGTCGAATTTTAAAGTGGTGGATGAAGAAACCATCCATATTTTCACCTCTGACCAAAAGATTCAACCTTACATGAAGCTCTTTAGTCAGGCGGATGTGCCTATCGATGCCATTTATTTCTCTCACAAAAATTTGGAGGATTATTTTACTGGCATTGTCGAAGAGAAAGGAGACCAATAGACCATGTTGAGAGCAGATTTTTATCGATTATTTCATAGCAAGGGCTTTTACATTACCCAGCTGGTTTTGATTCTGGTGGTCGCCTTTTGTGTTTGGGATAAGGGTGTTTTTTCGATGACAGTCTCTGAGCAAAACGCTCAGGAAATCGCTCAAAGGACCGAAGTGATCCAAGAAATGGCCTGGACCAGTCACCAAGCCGTGATGGCCATATCAACCATGGCTGCCTTTCTAATCTATTTTTCCCTCCCCCTCTTTTATATGACTGTAGGAGCAGATTTAAATAGTGGGACCTTAAAGAATATTATTAGTAGCGGGATGTCCAGGACCCATTACTTCTTTTCCAAGTATAGTGTTTTCCTGATGGTGACAGTCCTGCAATTCATCTTCTATTACGGGACTACCTACCTGGTAGCGGGCTTTACTAATGGCTTTGATCCCTTAAGCTTAGACTGGCTGGGTAATTTTATCGGGGTATTCTTGGTGCAGTATCTCTCCCTTCAAGGCGTCTTTGCGGTAACGATGCTGGTGATATTCCTAACTCTCTCCAATGTGTGGAGTATCTTAGCGACTATTGTCGTACCCTTGGTGCTAACAGTCGTTCAGATTGCTTACTTTGCTGAAAGTAAAATTTTCGCCTACCTGAATTTCCAAAGCATGCTCAACCAAGCGGGTGCCTTAACCCTGGACAGTGAGTTTTTCTTAGAATTTACTCCCTTAGCCCTCTTAGTAATTGCAGTCTGCCTTTTAATCGCTCTAATATCATTTAAACAGCGTGATTTCTAAAATTAGCTATTGATTAATAAAAAAACCGACCTCTAATTCTGGGGGTCGGTTATTTGTTGTTAATCTGTAAGTTTGCTAGCTGGCCAAGTGATTTGGCTGGTGAAGGTACCTTTTTGGTAGGTCATGCTAAGCTGACCCTTAGTGAGATCGACTAATTCTTGGATGATAAAGAGGCCCAGTCCAGAAGAGAGTTGGTCGTTGGCAAGATTTTCTGCGTAGAAACGTTTGGTTAATTGGTCTAGATGTTGGACGACTTGCTGACTTTGATTCGACAGGGTCAAGCAGACCTCATCCTGGTCTTTTTTGACCTGGATACTTAATGTGGAGTGACCGTGCTTAATTACATTACCCAGTAAATTATCCAGGATCCGGTTCAATAGGTCTGGATTATTGTCAATATAGCAAGCTTCCTCAATAGCTAAGTGAATTTGAAAATCATCATTCAGGCGGTCATAGTAATGGAGTAAGTTTTCCTTTACCACTTGGCTGAGGTCTACTGGCTTCAACTCCACTTGGACTTGTCCTTCAATCAATTTTTGATAGCTGAGTAGTTCTTCTAAACGATAGGCGACTTGGCTGAGATGTTGGTTGATTTTCAATAACTTTTCTTTTTCAACCGGGTCTAAGCTGCCTTCTGAATCCAAGAGCTGCTGGCAGTAGCCGCTGGCAACGGTAAGAGGAGTCCTGATATCATGGGCAATATTATGGATGGCTTGGTCGAGACTATTTTTTTCTTGGAGGTTCTTAATCCGCAAAGTCTGCAAATCGTCGAAGAGCTGGTTGGCTTCCCTAACCACTTGGTGGATGACCTTATCATTCAGGGGACTAGTGAGCAGGCGGTTAGATTGTTCTTTTCGCCGGTAGGCCATGTCCTGGCTTAAATCCCGTAGAGCTTTTTTCATTTTCAGATAGCGGTAGAGCAAGACTAAAAGCAGAATGCTAAGTAGCAGGGTCATTCTTGGTCCCCCCTCGCTAGTCTGACACCGATCCCCCAGATGGTTTCAATATAGTCCTGGCTAGGGTCTAATTGGCTCAATTTCTTACGCAGGTTGGAGAGGTGGGTGTTTAAGGTGTTGTCTTCGGCAATGTATTGCGCCTGCCAGATGGATTCATAGAGGCGCTCTTTAGTGAAAATTTGCTTGGGATGGCTGAGTAATTTGTGAAAGATCTTGGCTTCGATTTTAGTCAGGCGGATAGCCTCTTGGTCGTTATAGATAAGAAACTGCCTAGGATCAAAGTGAATGGCTTGAAAGTCAATGACTTGGTCTGACGGGTCTTTAGTCTGCTGGTGGCTTTGCCGCAATTGCACCGTAATCCGGGCTAAGACTTCTTTATTGTTAAAGGGCTTAGTGATGTAGTCATTGGCTCCTTTTAAGAGGTATTCACTGACCAGGTCTTTATCCCCCAGGGCTGTCAGCATGATGACGGGGATTTGGCTCTTTTGACGAATATAGTCTAGGACTTCGTCACCTTTCTTGCCCGGCAGGAGAATGTCTAGGAGGACGAGGTCAATGTCCTCTTGGTCAAAGAGGCGGATGGCCTCAGTCCCGGAAAAAGCTTGTTGGATTTGATAATCCTGACTTAGGAGATCTTTAAGCATTGTATTAATGTCATCATTGTCTTCCACAATCATGATTTGTTTCATGCAACCACGCCTTTCACTTGATTTTTACCAGTATTGTAACATGGACTAGGCTGATTATTCTCTTATTTCTCAAGCGAAGTTTATAATATAAGGTAGAAAGAGGAGTGATGATCATGTCTTTAACCCTAGCTCAAAGAGAAGAAACTAAACAAGCGCTTAAAACGGCCTTTACAAAGACTGGCTTAAGCAAGCAGGAGCTGGCTGAGGCTTTGAAAACCAGTGAAAGTTACCTGAATCAGGTCTTTCAATTACAAGGTCAACGCTTGGAAGATGCCTGGATCTTAAAAAATTATCTCAATACTTATTTAAGTGAACACCAGCAAGAGCCAGTGTCTTTTCAAGCCTTGGGTGGCGATTATCATGACTATTGGTTCTTGGATGCTGAGTTGATCGAGCGTGGCTTATTAAAGTAAAAAAGCACTCCCACTAGTCGGAGAGCCACTTATTTGCTTAGTGGGTCTTAGTCTAGTGAGAATGCTTGATCAAATGATTTTATTTATTCATTAGGAAGTGACCAGTCTAAATCAGGCCCTAGCGGAACGATACCGTTGGGGTTAATGGTCGGATGACTGGTGTAGTAGTGTTCCTTAATATGGGAGAAGTTTACTGTTTCTTTGACACCCGGCCATTGATAAAGTTTACGGGTGTAGAGCCAAAGGGCGGGATAGTCAGTTAAGTTTCTAATATTACATTTGAAGTGACCGTAATAAACGGAATCAAAACGAACCAAGGTAGTAAAGAGACGCCAATCCGCTTCGGTGATTTGGTCCCCAACTAGGTAATCCTGTTGACTTAAGTGGTTCTCTAAGCGATCTAATTCCTTAAATAACTGGTCCACTTCTTCTTCATAAACGGATTGCTTAGTTGCAAAGCCCGCCTTGTAGACGCCATTATTGACCCTAGGATAAATTTCATCATTCCATTGGTCGATTTCATCACGCAAGTTTTCCGGGTAGTAGTCACCTGCTTTGGCACCAATATCGTCAAAGGCTTGGTTAAACATCCGCATAATTTCGGAAGACTCGTTATTAACAATGGTATCGGTCTTCTTATCATAGAGAACAGGAACTGTGACCCGACCGCTATAATTAGGGTCAACATGGGTATAGATTTGATAGAGATAGTCTGCGTCAAAGAGCGGATCTTTGATAACGCCATCAGCTTCTTCAAAGGTCCAGCCGTTTTCGCCCATATGGGGGTGGACAACCGAGATGGAAACCATATCTTCTAGTCCCTTGAGTGCCCGCATAATGAGGGTACGGCTGGCCCATGGGCAGG
The DNA here is from genome assembly GCF_002871915.2 of Aerococcus loyolae. NCBI lineage: Bacteria > Bacillati > Bacillota > Bacilli > Lactobacillales > Aerococcaceae > Aerococcus > Aerococcus loyolae. The sequence continues at coordinate 294,917 of NZ_CP126958.1, forward strand.
CATAGGAGACATAGAGGTGGTAGCGGCCTGCTTCTGCCTTAAAGCCCCCCTCACCAGTAGGACCGGGAGAGCCGTCTTTAGTGATCCAGTTTCTAAATTGGGAGTCTTTGCGGACAAAGTGGCCCCCAGTACTCTCGGTATCGTACCACTTGTCATACCATTTACCGTCAACTAATAATCCCATTGATTAATCGCTCCTTTTACTTGTCTTTAGGTCATATAAGCTTCTTATTAACTATATAAGACCAATCCCTAAATGAAAAATAATTTGCTCCTTTTTCTTGTATGGGTAAAAAACCAAGAAATGATTTAATGTAAGAGAAAATAATGGTAAAATGTTCAGGTACTCAAAGTAATTTAATTAAAAAGGATGATGAATATGTCAAGAGTTGTCGGGACAGTATCACGTGGCCTACGTGCCCCCATCGTAAAAAAAGGTGACGACCTCGCACAAATTGTGGTTGATACAGTTACTCATGCAGCCAAGGAAGCGCCCTTTACCATTCATGATAAGGATATAGTGGCCATTACCGAATCGATCTATGCCAGAGCCCAAGGGAATTATGCTAGCTTGGATGCTGTCGCTAAGGATATCCACCAAAAATTCCAAGCCGAAAGTATCGGTGTGGTATTTCCAATTAATAGCCGTAATCGTTTCTATAACATTCTCCAAGCCGTTGCCCGGGCTACCAAGAAAGTTGTGATCCAACTCTCCTACCCAGCTGATGAAGTGGGTAATGAATTAATCAGTGATGAAGCCCTGGTGAAGTCGGGCGTTAACCCTTGGACAGATACCTTAAGTGAAGCAGAATTTCGTTCGCATTTTGAAGAAATCAAACATAAATTTACTGGGGTAGACTATGTAGCCCTTTACCGCGAATGCGTGGAAAAAGAAGGCGCTGAATGTGAAATCATCTTTTCTAACCAAGCCCAAGCCATTCTTGACTATACCGATTCTGTCCTAGTATCGGATATTCATACCCGTTTCAAAACTGCTCAAGCCGTTAAAGAAGCTGGCGCTAAGACGGTCTATCGTTTAGATGAAATCTTAACCCAGTCAGTCGATGGTTCCGGTTACAATGAAGAATACGGTTTATTAGGGACCAACCTTTCTGGGGACAATGAATTAAAACTTTTCCCGCGTGACTCCAAATCCTTTGTCTATGACGTGCAAAAGCGTTTATTAGAAGCCACTGGCAAAAAAATTGAAGTCATGGTCTATGGAGATGGGGCCTTTAAAGACCCAGTGGGTCATATTTGGGAATTGGCTGACCCCGTCGTTTCCCCTGGCTACACCAGTGGCCTAGAAGGAACCCCTAATGAAGTGAAATTAAAATACTTGGCGGATAATGAGTTCAGTGATCTGAGTGGACAAGCCTTAGAGGATGCCATCACTGACTATATTAGCCAACATGGCGATGTCGATAGAGATGGTAAAAATGTCAGCCTCGGAACGACACCACGACAAATTACTGATTTGGTCGGTTCCTTATCTGACTTAACCAGTGGTAGTGGGGACAAAGGGACCCCGATCGTTTACATCCAAGGTTACTTTGATAATTTATCCAATGAAGATTAATTAACATAACGCGTAAAAGAAAAAGTTCAAGCTGAGAATAACAATCAGCTTGAACTTTTTTCTTGCTTATATTTTTCCCAGTAAGCTTTTGGGGTCATTTGCATAAGAGTATAGAAGCTACGCTTGAGTTTATTTTCATGAATAAATCCCGTCTCTTTGGCGATTTCTTTAAGGTCTTTATCTCCAGCTTGCAAGTGTTGACAGACGCTTTTTATTCGTAGATGGGTAACTAAGTTTTGAAAGTTTCTTTCAGTATAGGCGATAAGTTGACTATTGATATCTTGGGGGCTAAGGGAAAATTTTTGGCTCAGGTGTTCAATTGTAAGAGCATCAGTAAAGTGCCAGAAAGTGAATTCTAATATTTTAGGTTGCAATTCCTTAATGGCTATAGGACTAATGACTTCGACTAATTGCCAGTAGGCCTCACATTCTGCAGGGGTTAAGTGTTGAATCTTTTTGCTATCTTCCTGTATTTCTTGACTAAAGGAATAGTTTAATAGCAGGGAAATTTCTTCTTGATTTAACTCAGTGTTTTCTTGTAAATGAAGCCATTTAAAGACACGGATTCTTTGTAAAACTTCTTTGAAACTGATCCCTACATAAGCTTGTATTCCTGCTTCTAGGGACTGACTGTCCAAGAAAAAGATGTTAGCGACCTCATCTAAATGAAGCGATTTTGAAGCATTGTAGAATAAATAAGCAAATATTTCTTTATAAGAAGGGGTGTAATTACTTATTTGTTGGTTTTCTCTTTGATAGAGGATAATAAACTCTGCTAATTTAAGTAAACTACGAATAGTAGATAAGTCTTGGTGGTCATGAAATAGTTGGTTGGTGTGGGTGGAAATCAGTCCAACCTCTTCACGTAAATCAGTGAGAATCTGTTTGACTTGATAACGCCCCTTAGGGCTTATTTTTTTACAAGGATTATTTTCTAGATAATTGAATAAATCAAATGACTCCTTATCAATATTTAAATAATCTTTCATTAGGAATTTTATGCGATCAAAGTTATAAACGAGTAAATAATAGGTTACTTTTTCGGTTATCTCTACAATTTCAGAAACTTCAAAAGGTAGTAAAGCAATAATATGCCCAGCTTTCATAGTATAGTCAGTATTATTAATTTTTATTTTCCCTTGACCTGAAATAATAATTAAAAACCGCGCTTCTTTATGCAATAAGGGTTTTGTGGGTTTAGAATCTGATTGGATATCCATTGACAAAGCAAATGAATTTTGTCTAAAGTCATCATCGAGTTTATTGGCATATTTTCTCATCACTATCTATGGTTCACTCCCCCTACTATTTTAGCTTATTTAATGGCATGAATAAGATTATTATATACTAAACTTAGCACAAGGAAAATGATAAAAGAAAGCGCTATACTTTGATAATTTATTGATCAACGATATAATAAAAACATATAAAATGGTCGAGATTAAATGAAAAAAGGAGATTGTTATGAGTCATTTATTCGTGAATTGTGAATATGGGATTTCTGGTGACTTAACCCTAGCTGCCTTAGTTGACTTAGGAGCAGACCCGCAATATATCGAAAGCGAGTTAAAGAAATTACCGATTGATGATTTTACCATGTCTTTTAGCAAAAAAGATGAAAAGGGCATTACTGCTAATAAACTTAATTTAAGCTTTACAGAGCTTGATGAAGACCATGATCACCACGGTCACCACCACCATTCGGCTCAAGGAATTTTTCAATTAATTGAGGAAAGTGACCTGGCTGATCGAGTTAAGGAGCGGAGCTTGGCCTTATTTAAAGAGATCGCTCGCGCAGAAGGGAAAATCCATGGCAAGCTAGCTAACGAGATTCATTTTCATGAAGTAGGCGCCATGGACTCCATTATTGATATTATTGGGGTGTGTTTAGCCTTAGAAGACTTGGATGTTGACCACTTAACCTTTTCGAAAGTGCCCACCGGCCATGGCAAGATTGAAATTGCCCATGGGCTTTATCCGGTGCCGGCACCAGCGACTATGGAGATTCTGGTGGGTGTACCTTTATCATCTTTTACTGCAGAAGGTGAATTAACTACCCCAACTGGAGCGGCCTTCGCCAAGGTTTTAGCTGATGATTATGCGGATGTGGTTGAAGGTACTATAGAAAAAATTGGCTATGGGGTGGGGGACCGTGAATTTGACCATCCTAATGTCTTAAGAGTAGCCTTGGTAAAAAAAAACTAGCTGGCACTAGGGAAAAGGTTTCAGTGATTGAGTGCCAAGTCGATGATATGACGGGAGAAGCCTTGGGCTATTTGTTGCGCCTACTAGAGAGCCAGGCAGAAGTTCTTGATGTTTTCTATAGTCCCGTAAAGATGAAAAAAGATCGTCCAGGCGTTCTCATTACGGTCTTAACCCCAAACAAAGATAAGAAAAGCGTTGCTAAAATTTTATTAAAGGAAAGTTCTTCTTTTGGGGTGCGTTACTATGATAGCGAACGTTTGATTTTAGAGAGAGAATTTACCCAAGTGGCCTTATTGGGCGGTTGGCTACAGCTTAAAATCGGATATCTGGATGGAAAGATTATTAAAGTCACTCCAGAATATGATGACTTAGTGAACTTAGCCAGAGACAATCACTTAGCCCTTAGTCAAGTCTATCAAAAGGCCTTGGCGGTTATTGAAGAAAAGTATGGTTCGCAAATAGAATAAGTAAGGAGTAATTATGGAGCAAAAGAAATTGCAGCAATTGGAAAGCCTCTTAAAAGAAATGGGCCAAGTCTGCGTTGCTTTCTCTGGGGGAGTGGATTCAACCCTCCTTTTATATCTTGCTAGAAAATTACTAGGCAAGGAGAATACCTTGGCCATCATTATTCAGTCTGATTTAGTGAGTGAGGCGGATGACCAGGAAGCGCTGGCTCTTGCTCAGGCTATGGATGTGGAAAGTCAGCTTATTCCTGTCAATGAGTTAGAAGATCCTCGTATTCAAAAAAATGATGAAAATATTTGGTATTATAGCAAATTGTTGTTTTACCAAGCCGTTCAAGAGGCTGCTAAGGCTCAAAATAAAGACTATGTCTTGGTGGATGGGATGATTGTTGATGATTTAAACGATTATCGTCCAGGGTTAAAGGCTCGTAAAGAGTTTGATATCAAAAGCCCCTTAATCCTGTGTGGTTTTACTAAAGAAGATGTCCGTCAACTGGCTAAAAAAGAAGGCATTTCGAATTGGAACCGTTCAAGTGGCTGTAGTGTCATTTCACGCTTCCCCACCGGAACACCCCTTAACCCGAAAAATGTCCAGCAAATTCTAGCTGCTGAAGCTTATATGCGCCAAAAGGGTTTTGATCCCGTTCGGGTTCGCTACTACAATGAACTGGCTAAGCTAGAGCTCTCTCCTGACCAGTTCCAACAATTCTTCCAAGAAAAGGACGAGATTTTAGCCCAATTTAAGTATTATGGCTTTAAACATCTCGCCCTAGATGTTGAAGGCTATGTTTATGGAAAACTCAATCGTTAAAACTAATTTATTAAGTGGTATCAATAAAGAGAGATAGAGGAAGGACTTATAATGTTTGATAATTTAGGTGAGAGTAAGGTGGATATTGATCGCGATCATTTAAAGGGTTACCCAGAGATTGTCTATGGTTTGCATAAAACTGCAGGCCAAATCGCCCGGGTGATGCAGTCTTTACTTGACCACGATAAGCCAGTTTTGGTGACCCGGGTGGCTAAAGAAAAATGGGAGGCTATTGGGGCAGATTTTCCACAAGCGGACTATCAAGAAGCTGCGCAAACGATTACCATTGGCCAGTGTGAGAAAATTCCTTATGGCAAGATGGTAATCTTAAATGCAGGAACTTCTGACTTTCCCGTATCAGAGGAAGCCCGGGTGACAGCAGAGTGGATGGGTTGTCAAGTGACCTGCATTTATGATGTTGGCGTGGCCGGTATCCATCGCTTGTTATCCTACCAAGAAGAAATTCGTCAAGCCAACGTGCTTGTAGTCGTTGCAGGCATGGAAGGCGCTTTACCCAGTGTAGTTTCCGGTTTAGTAGAGGCTCCCGTGATTGCTGTACCGACCTCGGTGGGTTACGGGGCAAACTTAGAAGGGATTACGACGCTCTTAGCCATGATTACTTCTTGTTCTTCCGGGATAAGTGTCGTGAATATCGATAATGGCTTCGGTGGAGCCTACCAAGGAGCCTTATTCTTAAAGCAGATCAGCCAATTTGTTAAGGAGAGAGATTAACAGTTTTTATAGATAAGTAGAAGGAGGAGGTGATACGAAGATATAACTTTGTCACTTGTCACTTGCAAAGAAAAGTGAGGAATTATCATGAAAGAAGAAAATCAAACTGCTAATCAGCCAGCTCCCCAGAAGAAGAAAAAGAATAAAAAACTTGGTAATCTACTTTTACTGGTTGTTGCTTTTTTATGGGGCTCATCTCTTACCGTAGTCAAGGGCGCACAGGATTACGTTAATCCAAATATGATTTTAGCGATTCGCTTTTCAGTAGCGGCTTTGGTCTTAGCGATAATTTTTTGGAAAAAAATTCGTGATATGACTAAAGATGATTTAAAAAGTGGGGTAAGTATTGGGGTTTTTCTCTTTATTGCTTATTCTATCCAGACAGTTGGGGTAGGATATACAGATCCCGGTAGATCAGCTTTTCTGTCTGCTTCCTATTGTGTTTTAGTCCCTTTTATTTCCTGGATTGTTTTAAAAAATCGGCCTGATAAATTTAACATGATTGCTGCAGCATTCTGTATTGTAGGAATTTATTTTGTGTCAATGGCTGGAGGTGCTGAAAATTCAGTGCTGGGTCAAGGACGAGAAGCGATCTTAGGTGATGCTTTGGCCTTACTGAGTGGTCTGTTTTTTGCCTCTCATATTGTAGCGGTTACGAAATTTTCTAAGGGCAAGGATCCTTATTTGATGACTATTCTGCAGTTCATTACTGCAGCAGTCTTATCTGGCTTAACGACCTTGTTCTTTGAAGATAACTCCAATCTGGTGATTGGACAGAGAACTTTTTTAGAGTTGGCTTACTTGGCGATCATGTGTACAGCAGTTGCCCTTCTATTTCAAAATGTTGGACAAAAATATACTGACGAAACCAGTGCAGCTTTAATTCTTTCTCTAGAATCAGTCTTTGGTATTTTAATTCCAGTTGCTTTAGGGGTTGAAACCCTAACCGTATACAAGACTATCGGTTTCGTAATGATATTTGTTGCGATCTTAATTTCAGAAACTAAACTGAGCTTCTTATTTTCTGATTCAAAAGAAGAATAATTAATAAAAAGAGTTGATTGGAATGCTTACGGAGCATTGCGGTCAACTCTTTTGCTATTTATCAAGATTTTTTAATAGCGGACTTGTTCTTTAGGATTTAACTTACGAAATTCACTGGGGGATAGCTGTAAAATCTTTTTAAAATTTCGAGTTAGGGTCTTGCTGGAATTAAAACCGACTTGATAGGCGATATCAATAATGCTTAGGTCAGTTTTAATAAGTAAGTCACAGGCTTTATTGACTCGTAATTGATTCAAGAAATTTGAGAAATTATCTTCAACAAAATAATTAAGCATAGAATTAATATCTTTAGGATTACTATCAAATATCTTCGACAGTTGGTCAATGGTAATATCTTCGGCATAGTTTTCATACAGGTAATTGATTAATTTAAGATCTCGCGGGCTTAGGCGGCTAGGTATTTGTTTGTCTCCTTTTTTATAGGTAGCTTTGAAATGGCTACTATTTATGCCGTGGTGTTGGCTAAATAGTTTGGATAGCCGGGACTTATCACTAAAGTTTAAAGTATCAGCAATTTGGGTCAAGCTGAGATCGGTATGGAGTAATAAGTACTGGGCTTTAGATAAACGCATTTCATCGAGCAGGCTATAGAAGCCTAGACCAGTTAATTTTTTGATATATTTTGAAATCGTCGATTTTGATAGAAAGAAAATTTCTGAAAGTTTATTTAAAGAGATATCCTCAGAAGAGTGTAGATACATATAGCGGAAAATTTCTTCGCTACAAATACTTTGGGTCTTATTGTTAGAAATTTGTCGTAGGTAAGAAATGATAATTTCTGCTAATTGAATGACAATCCACATTGAAGATAGGGGCTTTGTGTGCCGATTGATTGAGGCAGTGCGTAAGCCGATCTCATCTCTTAAGGAATGGATTGCCCTTTGAAAGACCTGACTATCATCTTTATCGACTTGGATTGAATGTTGTTGATAAAGTAAGTCAACGATATCTTGACCATCATTTGCGTCACTTAACTGTTCCTTTAAGATAAATTCAATGAGTTCAAATCGATAAATTAATAGATAATAAGTGACTTTTTCATCGACCTCAATAATTTCTGAAATTTGCCAAGGTAGGAGTGAAATAATCTTGCCTCTTTTCATCGTATGAACTTCGTTTTGAATTTTTATTTTTCCTTTGCCGGATAAGATAAATAAAAAACGAGCTTCTTTGTGGATTAATGCCTTTGTCGGAGAACTGTCGCTTTCAATATCTAATGATGCAATAAAGTTATCATCAATATTATTGGGAGAAGGTTCTTGGATATTAATAGGACCTTGCATGACATTCACAACCTTTTTAACTTCTTCACTCTTATGTTTATTTTACCATATAATTGCTTGAATAAAATTCAAAAGAGATGGTGACTAAGGCTAGGTATTTTATTTGAAAGCATTATAAGAAACGACAAACAACAATTCTTACCTAAGATGTCCTAGATATAAAAATAGACCTGCTATAATAGTGCTGTAAGCGATTACAACATAGTTGTAATTAAAAAAGTTCGAACTTTTGTAATAGCAATAATGACATTAATTTTTAGGAGGAAATATCTCATGGCAAAAAACTTTCGTGGTAAAAGTTATCTAAAATTAATTGATTTCACCAGTCGTGATATTCGTCACTTATTAGATCTTTCAAAGAACTTTAAAGACATGAAGCGAGCTGGCGTTCCTCATAAATACCTAACAGGTAAAAATATTGTTCTCTTGTTTGAAAAAACATCTACACGGACTCGTTGTGCTTTTGAAGTTGCTGGTTATGACCTTGGTATGGGCGTGACTTTCTTAGATGCTAATAGTTCCCAAATGGGACATAAGGAATCCATCGCTGATACAGCTCGTGTGCTTGGCCGTATGTATGATGGGATTGAATACCGTGGCTTTAGCCAAGACGTTGTTGAAGAATTAGCTGAATATGCAGGTGTTCCGGTATGGAACGGATTAACTGATGAATGGCATCCAACCCAAATGTTAGCTGATATGTTAACTGTTGAAGAACATTACGGCCACTTAAAAGGGCTAAAATTTGTATATATGGGCGATGCTCGTAACAATATGGCAAATTCCTTAATGGTTGTCTGTGCTAAATTGGGAGTGAACTTCGTTGCTTGCTCTCCTAAAGAACTCGCTCCAGATCCTAAGTTAGTGGAAATGTGTGAAGAAATTGCTAAAGAAAACTTCTCAACTGTTACTGTGACTGACAACGTTGAAGAAGGAACTAAAGATGCTGATGTTCTCTACACTGACGTATGGGTTTCAATGGGTGAGCCAGACGAAGTTTGGGAAGAGAGAATTTCTTTACTAAAAGATTATCAAGTAAATAAAAAAGCCATGGAAAATGCAAAACCAACTGCTATTTTCTTACACTGCTTACCAGCCTTCCACGATGAAAAGACAACAGTCGGCCAAGAAATTGCTAAGAAATTTGGCTTAACTGAAATGGAAGTTAGCGACGAAGTCTTTGAATCTGAACAATCCTATGTCTTTGAACAAGCTGAAAATAGAATGCATACAATTAAAGCTATTGTTTATGCAACATTATCATAACTTAATAAGGTAATTGTTACGGATAACACTTAGTTGAATGGAAATAGTATCTTATATATTTCAAAGGATCAGATTGTCTACGGCTAAGATAATATTAGTCGGCTTCTTGCTCACTTAAATAATCATTTGAAAGAGGCTAGTGATGTTTCCCACAACTCATCGCTAGCCTAGTTGAAAAGATTAAGAATAGGAAATGAAGTCAAGGTAAGGTTTGAAACTAGTGTTATCTATTCAATTAATAGGCCGGAGGGGAAAGCTTTTAGCGACAGACATTTAACTAAAAAGCTTTTCTACTATCCGGCTTATTTTATTAATTGCTATCTCTAGCTATTATTGATTAACAATTCCTTAACATAAAAACCAATATTTAGAGGTGGTTAAAATGAATTTTATTGAAATGATTACTCAATTTACCAATTGGGTTTGGAACTGGCCTATATTAATTGTACTTATTACCGGGGGATTAATACTTGGTTACCAAACTCGCTTTATTCAAATTCGACACTTTGGTTATGCAATGAAGCAAACATTTGGCAAAATGTTTGACTCGGATGTAGGCGGTGAAGGTTCAGTAAGTCCCTTCCAAGCAGCATCGGCAGCCTTAGCATCTTCAATCGGAGCGGCTAACATTGTGGTTGCGCCGGCGATTATATTTACTGCTGGACCTGGTGCAATTGTTTGGATGTGGGTAGCAGGTATTATTGGTCAAGCCACTAAGTTTTCAGAAATTGTTCTAGGGATTAAATACCGGGAAGTTAATGAAGAAGGAGATTATGTCGGTGGTGCAGCCTATACCTTTAAAAATGGTATTAAAGGAAACCTTGGTAAAATCATGGGCTTCCTGGTTGCATTCTTCTTCATGTTAGAAATCTTACCTTCAATCACAGTTCAAACGATTTCTGCTACAGCACCGCTAGAACAATTAGGACTTTCTCGTCCTATATCTGCTGCTGCGATAACTGTCCTAGTCGTTCTTGTTGTTTATGGTGGTATTCAACGGATCGGACAAATTACTGAGAAATTAGTTCCTGTTATGGCTGGTTTATACGTGATTTGTGGTCTGGTTGTTATTTTTATGAATATTCAGAATTTACCTGATGCTGTTTCTGCTATCTTTTCAAGTGCTTTTAATCCACAAGCTGCGATTACTGGTGGTGCTTGGGGAGCATTTTTAGAAATGTTTAAAGCGGGTGCTGCACGTGGTTCATATTCTAATGAAGCTGGGATGGGTTCAGCTGCTTATGCGCATGCTACCGCCGTTACTGACCATCCAGTACGTCAGGGACTATGGGGGATCTTTGAAGTCGTTTCTACTACCTTAATGGTATGTACCATTTCTGTTTTAGTAGTTATGCTTTCTGGAAATTATAAAAATCCAGCCCTAAAAGATATTGCTGTTGAAAGAGCCTTTAACAATGCTTTTGGTAGTATAGGTACAGTTATCATAGCTATTTCCTTATTTATGTTTGTTATTTCAACAGTTATTGTTATTGTCTTCTATGCGGAAAGATTAGGTGAATACCTATTCGGACTGCACTTTGGTAAATTAATGCGTTTCTTAGCTTGCTTCATGGTTCTTCTTGGAGGATTTGTGACTTTTGAAGGCGCTGGAGTATTCTTAGACTTCACTTTAGGATTAGTAGTCTTTGTTAATATGATAGGGATGATTATGCTTAGTGGTGAAGTCAGAGAATTGACAGATGACTTCTTCACAAACCCTAAATATTTCCCTGGTGCCAAAAAAGATAAGTAATGTGTATCTATAAATTTAGTTAAGAAACTCTACTTTCTCTTAGTTTGGATAAAGTTAAAAAAGAATAAGAAATATTGCCTTTTGTATATAGATAGCCTTAATAGAAACGAACTAGGAGAAAGCTAAATGAAATCGCTTAATAAAAATATATTTTTATAGTAAATTATAAATAAACGAGTGATTTAGCTTAGTAAGAAATGTAGAAAGGAGGGAGGAAATGAACACAGAAAAATATTCTCAGGAAGCCATGCAGGTGCTTAAAGAAGCGCAAAACTTAGCCATAAATAAAAAGCATAGCGAAGTCACTGAACTTCATTTGCTCAAAGCGATTTTAGACCAAGATGAAAACTCGGTGATTAAATTATTGACCGACCAGGGAATCATTCTGGGGCCACTCAAAGAACAAGTGGATACCGCAGTGGATAAATTACGGAGCCCTAAAGGGGTGAAAAATCTCTACATCAGCCGGAATTACCAGCGTTTGCTTCTGATTAGCGAGCAAGTGTCACGTGCCCAGTTTGAAAGCCGGGTGTCCTTAGACCATCTTTTCTTAGCACTAATGAAAGACGAAGATTTTGCTAGTGCTAAATTATTAGCCCTCTTTGAGATTACTGCCGATTTCTATGAACAGGCTATGGCTAAAAGAGAGACTGATAAGTTTCAAGAAGGTATTTCTAAGGCAGACTTGAAACAATTACTCAAGTACGGACGTAATCTTACCCAAGAAGCTATTGAAGGTCGCCTTGATCCAATTATTGGCCGTGATCAGGAAACGCGTAGCGTGATTCGAATTCTATCTCGGCGGATAAAAAACAACCCCGTTTTGATTGGAGAGGCTGGCGTAGGGAAGACTGCTATTGTTGAGGGATTAGCTCAACGCATTGTTCAAGGCCGAGTGCCGGATAAGTTAAAGAATCGAATTATTTTTGCCTTAAATATTACCTCCCTAATTTCAGGAGCTAAATATCGCGGTGACTTTGAGGAACGCTTGGAAGAAGTCCTTGCTATCATCAAAGATTCTAAGGGGCGCATTATTCTCTTTATTGATGAGCTTCATAATATTGTCGGCGCTGGAAATAGTTCAGGATCCATGGATACCTCAAACATCCTTAAACCTATGCTAGCGCGGGGAGAGATTTTGACTATTGGCGCGACAACGACCGATGAGTATAAACTCTACATCGAAAAAGACCTGGCTCTAGACCGTCGTTTTCAAAAGGTGCTCATTGAAGAGCCTTCAGAAGCTGCCACCTTGTCCATTCTGCGAGGAATCCAGTCTAAGTATGAATCTTTCCACCAAGTCAATATTAAAGACCCTGCCTTAGTGGAAGCTGTCCGTTTGTCTAAACGTTACCTACCCAATCGCAAGTTACCAGATGTCGCTGTCGATATCTTGGATGAAGCTTCAGCTATGGTGAGAATGTATACGGATGAATTGCCTGAAAAGATTCAAGACCTCGAGGCTGAACTCAATAAAATGGAAACTGAAGCGGCCCGCTTAAAAAATGAAAGTGATCAGGTCAGTCAATACCGATTTAAAGAGTTAATGGAACAGGTAGCTGAGCAAGAAAAGCTACTTGACCAAGAATTAGCTAATTACCATAAAGAAAAAGACCGCATCCAAGAAATCACGCGTTTGAAGGGTGAATTAGAAACTCTGAACCAACAAAAAATGGAAGCTCAATATGAGCGGGACTTAGATAAAATGAGTGCTTATTTAGCTGAAGAGAAAAGCACCAAGGCCGACTTAGAAGAACTTGAACAAAGTACTCCCTACTATAATGTATCGGCAGATGTGGGTATCAATGAAATTCGCGAAGTTGTTGCCCAATTAGCTCACATGCCTAAGGCAGAAATGGAATCAGACCCTGCTGCTCAAATTGCTAAAATTGAAAGTGACCTGCGTGAAAATTTTGTTGGTGCAGATGATTTAATCGACAAAATCATCAGTCTGGTTACCCAGAGTCGGTCGGGCTTATTTAATCAAGCCAAGCCCCTGCTTTCTTTGATACTAGCAGGTGAGTCGGGGACCGGCAAAACCTATCTGGCAAGGCTTATTGCTCGAACCCTATTTGGAGGCGAAGAACATCTTATCGCTTTAGACATGAGTGAATTTAGAGATGCCTCTTCCAATACCAAATTGATTGGATCCCCACCAGGCTATATTGGTTATGAATCGAATAACCACTTAACCGAACAAATTCGAACCCGCCCCTATTCAGTTGTTTTGTTAGAAAATATTGACTATGCTCACCCAGATATCTTTGCTTTGATCAAGCAAATAGTTGCTAGTGGTCAAATTCGCGATAATAAAAGTCGGGATGTTGATTTCTCTAACACAGTGATTATTGCCACCCTGACTTTAGATGGGGAAGTGGATTATCAAAAACAAGTAAGCAAGCGGGTGAATGGACAATCGCTAAGTGATTTTGATGCCGTTTACTACTTACAGCTATTTGATAAAAGAGAGATGGAAGCTCTTATTCAATTAGAGTTGGATCGCTTAGCCGAACTCCTAAAAGATAATCAGATTAAACTCAGCTATCAAGGGGAATTAGTAAGAAGCTTGGCGAATTATTTGGTGACTGACCTCGATCGTCATAGTGCCAATGATCTCTCCCAATTGTTGGAGAGTGAAATCACTACGCCAATTGCCCAACTACGTCTTAATGATCAACCACCAGCATTTACCAACGTAGAACTTAGTCAAGCAAAGGGTGGTGATCGGCTAGTTCACATTGACTACCAGCAGGAGAATGGCAAGCAAGATAATTAAAAAAAGACATCGTTAAAATTAACAAGGAGGAAGAGATAATGGCTTATAAGATACCAGAATTTAAATTTCCTGATTTCCAAGAAGCAAAATATCAAGAAATGCCAAGTGTGACTTACGAGGAAGCTGAAAGTGATGGCGTTTTACCTGATAGCTTTTATTTAACCACCCATTTACCTACCTTTTATAAGTTAGGGGAAGAATGGATTTTACCTAAATATAACTCATTAAACTGCGTGGCAGTGGTTGAAGATGATGATATTGTTATTCGGGAGATGCGTGATGTCAAAGCCGGTGACAAAATTATTTCTGGATCGACCACTGATGGCTCCCAAGGCATCTTAGTTTATAAAGAAGGTTTTCCAGAAGATATTTATTCCCAACGTAGTGTTTCAGTAGAAACCTCATTCTCACAAGACTACGATAAGCTCTTTGACATTATGGAACATGAGAAGAATAATGGCGGCCATATTTCCTGGGTATTAGGGCCAGCAGTTGTTTTCGACCACGACACTCGGAATGCTTTAGTCCACCTAGCTGAAAATGGTTATATCCATAGTCTCTTAGGTGGGAACGCCATGACCACCCATGACCTGGAAGGTGGCTTCTTAAATACTGCTCTGGGTCAAAATATTTATACCCAAGAGAATGCACCAATGGGTCACTACAATCACTTAGACCTCTTAAATGAAGTCCGGACAGCAGGATCTATTAAAAACTTTAATGATGCCGGTAACGTTAAGGACGGTATTATTAAAGCCCTAACCGAGATGGATATTCCAATTGTTCTGTCTGGTTCCATTCGTGATGACGGTCCGCTACCAGAAGTGATGGGCTCAACCAGCCAGGCTCTGACTGAAACTAAGAAAATTTTAAATGAAGCAACTCTGATTATTTGTATTGCGACCATGTTGCACTCGAATTCAGTAGCCTCCTTGGCTTCAAGCTACAAAGTAGGCGATGATGGCAAAGTTCGTCCTGTTTACTTCTATACCATTGATATCACAGAAAACGTGGTGAACAAGGTTGGGGCTGCCAGAGAATACATGGCATACCACCCAATGGTGACTAACGTTCAAGACTTCTGTGTAGCTTGTGAAAAAGCTTTAGTAACACCTGCTCAAGGAGAAATGGCTAAGGCTGTTGAAGACGAGGAGTACGAAACTGTTGAAGTAGAAAACAATGAAGACGCAGCGAAGGGAGAGTTGGGAAATGACATTTAAGATTGCTGAATTTCATCATCCAGATTTTGACCAAGAATTTTTGAAAAACGCACCCAATGCTAAGTTAGTTGAAGTAGTGGAAGATGGTCTTAGCCCTAGAAACTACCATGCCTTATCCATTTATCCTGAATATTTTAAAATCAATGACAAATGGGTATTGGCTGAACAATCCCGGATGGATACTGTCGCCGTGGCCCATGATGAACCTGGTAAGGAATATATCGATGTCATCGAGTTTAGAAACCTGAAGAAGGGTGATAAGGTCGTTGTTGGACGGACAGAAGATGCTTCTGAAGGGATCTATGTTTGGACTGAAGGGTTCCAAGAAGCAGCTGTTGATGCGGATACTTTTGCCTTCCGTGAAGGGCGTTCTCGTGAGACTGCCTTCTCTATGGATTATGACAATCTCTATGAACTCTTAGAGCATGAGCGGGAAGCTGAACATGGTTATGTGACCTTAATTTTAGGGACTGCTACAGTTTTAGACCGTGATTCCCGCGATGCTTTAGCCAAGATTATTAATGAAGGTTATGTCAATGCCATTTTCTGTGGGACAGAAACAGCTGCCTTTGACTTAGAGCAAGGCTTGTATGATACCACTTGGGGGCAAGAAACCTTTACCCAAGAACAAAATACCTATCACAATATGTATGCCACCATCAACCGCGCTCGCCGCTATGGGTCAACTAAGAAATTAGTTGAATCTGGTGAAGTTAAAGATGGCTTCATGAAGGCAGCTATTGAACAAGATGTCCCAGTTGTTTTAGCTGGAACCATCCGTGACCGCTTCGGTTTACCTGAAAGTATCGATAATGTCTATGATGCCCAAAATGAAATGCGTTCCCACATGCGTAAAACTTCAACCATGATTGCTATGTCAGCGATTCTCTTCACCATTGCAACTGGGAATATGACGCCTTCTTACAACCGTTTTGGTGATACAGTCAGACCGGTATTCTTATATACCGTTGACGTCCAAGAATTTGCGGTAGATAAATTGGCTGACCGTGGCTCCCTAACTGCAGTTTCTATCGTAACTAATGTTCAAGACTTCTTACGGAATATTGGTAGCGCCCTTTAAGTCGTAAAGGTAGCTACTGAGTTGGAAGATTAGCGCTTTGTAACTTAAGCATTAACACACCTAAAATTTTTGAAAAAGGACTGAAACGGAAGAGTCTTAATAAGAATGGAGGAAAAATATGAGTAAGATAGTATTAGCTTTGGGTGGTAACGCCCTAGGAAGTACTCCAAATGAACAAAAAGAAGCAGTAAAAACAACTGCCCAATCCATTGTGGATTTAATTGAAGCGGGCAATGAAATTATCGTTTCCCATGGAAATGGACCGCAAGTTGGTATGATTAACCTTGCTATGGACGTTTCTGCAAAAAGTGATGCTGGCACACCTGAAATGCCATTCCCTGAATGTGGAGCTATGAGTCAAGGTTATATTGGCTTCCATTTGCAAAATGCCATTGAAAATGAGTTGAATAAACGTGGTGTTGACAAAGCCGTTGCATCAGTGATTACTCAAGTTGTGGTAGATAAGGATGACCCAGCCTTTGATAATCCAACTAAACCGATTGGCGCTTTCTATAGTGAAGAGGAAGCTAAAGCCCTAAGTGACAAAGGATTTGCAGTGAAAGAAGATGCAGGTCGGGGTTACCGTCGGGTGGTGGCTTCACCTAAGCCTATCGATATTGTTGAAAAGGCCTTTATCCAAGATGCTTTTGACCAAGGTAATATTATTGTTGCTGCCGGTGGTGGTGGTATACCGGTAGTTGAAGCAGAGGACGGTTATGACGGGGTTCCAGCTGTTATTGATAAGGATTTTTCAAGCGCTAAATTAGCTGAACTCGTTGAAGCTGATTTGTTGATTATTTTAACCGCAGTAGAAAAAGTGGCAATCAACTTTGGTAAAGAAAATGAAGAATGGCTGGATGAATTGACTGTCGACCAAGCCAAAGAATATACTGAAGCCGGTGAGTTTGCTGAAGGCTCAATGAAGCCAAAAATTGAAGCTGCTCTAGGCTTTGTGGAATCAAAACCAGGTAATCAAGCTATTATTACCTCCTTAGAAAAAGCTGAAGAAGGTATTAAAGGCCAAAATGGTACCTTAATTAAATAGGTTCTTTGTCAAATCGTGTTGATGAGAATTTTTATCATTAATGTCATATCAGAGATGGTATGGCATTTTTTAATATTTGCCGACAAAAGAAAAATGGGGACGATTAAAAGACCTCTTATTTCTTATTTTTTCGCCATAGGCGAAGACAAAGAGTGAGGAAGCAATATTATAAATAATGAGTTAATATCACAAAGACTATGCCGCCTCTGAAAAAGTGAGAGGCCGGGGTTGAAAATCATTACATACCAATCGAGAGGCCATTATTATACGTATTCTTAAATGATCAAAACGACGATACCCATACCCTGTGCGCTTGATCAGTTTCGTTTTATTGTTCATTCCTTCTATTGGACCGTTAGATAAAGTATACGTTAAAGCTGCACAAATACCTTCATGATATCTTTCTAAAGTTTGAAAAATGGTTCGTACTCTACGTGGAAAAGTATATTTCTTGACTTCAATGAGTAAATCTTTAAAGGCCTGGATATCATGGGTATAAATACTATATTTTAGGCGATTAACGTAGGTATAGGTACGTGATAATTCGGGAGATAAATTGGTGAGGTAATCAACAATCATCTGTTCTGAAACGAGACCGTCAAAAAGTCGATGAGTATATAAGTTTTTAAAGTCAAGTTCCCATTCATTTTTTAAAGGTAACTTCCATAACTGCTTTAATTTGCGATAATCACGTGGTGATTGATAGCGGATCTGATTCATTAGTTGAATACGTACGGAATTAATGGCCAAATTGAGATGTTGAATGACGTGAAAACGGTCAAATAGAATCTTTGCATGAGGAAAACAAGCGCGGATGACTTCAATATATGGGCTATACATATCAATTGTCACTAGTTTGACGGCTTGACGACTTTGGTAAGAAAAACGCATAAAGTAGTGGATTAATTCGCTCTTTTGTCGATTTTCAACAATATCAATTAACCGATGGTTCACTGGATCAATAAAAATAAAGCTCATCGCACCACTGACATTTTTCACTGATTTAAATTCATCAAAAGAAAGGTATTGAGGCAAATAATTAAACTTAGGGAGTAATGCTTTTCCTCTTTCTTCTAGAAGTCGAATCACCGTTGATACGGAAACGTTGTGTTGTTTACCAATAAGAGTCATCGCTATCGTCTCACTGAGAGCAAAGGTAATTGCGTTTTTTAACGCGTTAGAAATATAACAATTAGCAGTGACTATGGGAGTTTCAGCATTAAACGTCCTTTGGCAGTGTTTACAAAAGAAACGTTGCTTTTTAAGACGCAAAGTAACGGGTTGCCCATCATTAATTGTCGTTAGTAAGATATCGCTTGAATAAGAACCATTTTTAACGATATCAGCCTGTGACTCGTTGATATGGCCGCAATGGGAACAGTGAGAAGGTTGGTTAATTAAGTTTCCAAAAATAACCTTATGAACGATATTGCCTTTCTTTTCCTCCACTACTTTATCTTCAATTTCAATATTCTCATCTTTTATATTAAAGAGATTTTGTACACAATGAGACTGAGTCATGGAATCCGCCTTTCTGTGTGTTTGTTTGTATTTTCAGTATAGGCCTTCCATGGCTTTTTTTGTATAAAAAAATGGTGCCAATGAAGAGCCGTTGGCTCCCATCAACACCAAATATTATAGAACCATTAAATAAAAATAATAACTAAGCCCTCCTGGCTTTTAATTTGAACCAGGAGGGCTTTTTAGTATCTATAATAAATTTTTAACGGCTTGGTAGATGTAACGAGCGACGTAGGGATTATTCATGGTGTAGAGGTGGATCCCATCCACGCCATGGCTAATCAGGTCAACGATTTGATCAATGGCGTAGGCTAAGCCGGCATCGCGTAGGGCTAGAGGGTTGTCTTGGTATTTCTCCATAGCGCGACGGAATTTATCGGGAATTTGTACGCCACAAATCCGGGCCATGCTTTCTATTTGCTTTTTATTGGTGACTGGCATAATGCCGGCTTCGATCGGAACATCGATGCCCGCTAAATCAGCCCGTTCTAGGAAGCGATAAAAATAATCATTATCTAGGAAGAGTTGGCTAATTAATTGGTCACTACCGGCATCGACTTTTTCTTTGAGATAGCGGATATCGGTAATGGGGTCAGGCGCATCCACGTGTCCCTCTGGATAGCAGGCGGCAATGAGGTTAAAGTCCTCTTTTGACTTGATGTAGCGAATAAGGTCAGCTGCATAGGGAAAGTCTTCTTTAGGACTTTGACCAGGTTTAGGATCGCCCCGTAAGACTAGGATATTTTCGATATTGGCTGCTTTTAATTCAGCTAATTTTTCATCGATACTAGCTTGAGTCTCATATAGGCAGGGCAGGTGAATAACGCTTTCAATCCCATAGTTTTTGATCAAAGAGGCAATTTCGATACTTTTTAGGCGGTTATCACTACCCAAGGCTCCGCAGGTCACGCTGATGGCATCGGGAGCAAGTTCTTTTAAACCATCTAAGGTTTTATAGATACTGGCAGAGGATGACTTAGCGTTGGGCGGAAAGACCTCATAAGTGAAGAGGGTCTTGCCCTTAAACAATTCCTTGGTTTTCATGACGCAACTCCTTTGTTGCTTGGACTAAGTGCTTGAGGCTGGCTTGGGTTTCTTTTTCCCCCCGGGTCTTTAACCCACAATCGGGATTGACCCAAAGTTTTTCAGGCTTAACTTTTTGAAGCATTTTATCCAAGGCTTCCTTAATTTCACTGACACTAGGAATCCGTGGAGAATGGATATCGTAGACACCAGGACCGACTTCGGTAGTGAAGTGATTTTCTTTTAAGGAATCCAGAATTTCTAAGTTAGAACGTGAGGCTTCAAAGGTAATGACATCAGCATCCATGGCATCGATTGCTGGGATGATATCGGTGAATTCGCTATAACACATATGGGTGTGGATCTGGGTTTCCTTATGACAGCCACTATGAACCAGTCGGAAGGCTGGAATGGCCCAGTCAAGGTATTCTGTATACCAGTCACTTTGACGGAGGGGAAGTTTTTCCCGTAGGGCGGCTTCATCGACTTGGATAATGCGGATACCATTGGCCTCTAGATCGAGGACTTCGTCACGGATAGCCAGAGCCAGTTGCAAGGTGGAGTCTTTCACGCTGATGTCTTCTCTAGGGAAGGACCAGTTTAGGATAGTTACGGGACCGGTCAACATCCCTTTCATTGGTTTCTTGGTGAGGGATTGGGCATAAACTGACCAGGAAACAGTCATTGATTGAGCGCGTGACACATCCCCCCAGATAATTGGTGGTTTGACACAGCGGGTACCATATGACTGAACCCAGGCTTTTTCAGTGAAGAGGACCCCATTTAACTGTTCACCAAAGTATTCGACCATGTCATTTCTTTCAAATTCACCGTGGACTAAGACATCGAGCCCCAGCTCTTCTTGGAGGTGGACGCAGTCTTTAATTTTCTCTTTGAGGAAGTTTTGGTAGTCTGTTTGGCTTATTTCACCATTTTTAAAGGCCTTGCGCTTCAACTTAACTTCCTTGGTTTGAGGGAAGGAACCGATAGTTGTTGTTGGAAAGAGTGGTAAGTTAAAGAATGCTTTTTGGGCCTTTTCTCTTTCGTCGAAAGGCACTGACCGTTGAAAGGCTGTTTTAGGGATAGCAGCTAGACGCTCTTGAACCTTAGGATCATAACTGTCAGGTCGATCGGTAAAGAGGGCTTGGTTCTCTTGGAAACGAGGATCATGATGATAATCGGTGTCAATTAACTGACTGAGGTCATTTAATTCGCCAAGTTTCTCTTCAGCAAAGGCAAAATGTTTTTGGTATTTTTCTGGAAGGGCACTTTCGTTCTCCAAACTATAGGGAACATGGAGTAGGGAACAAGAAGTGGAAAGAACGAGATCGATTCCTTGACTCTTGAGATCCTTAATGAGAGCTAGGGAACTTTGGTAGTTATTGCGCCAAATATTTTTCCCATTGACTAGACCTAAAAAGAGGGTTTTATCTTTGGGGAAGCCGTAGTGTTCGACCAATTCTTGGCTTTTCTTCCCTTCAATAAAGTCTAAACCGATACCATCAATGGCTAAGTTGGTGAGTTCTTGATAAACATCTCTCACATCGCCAAAATAGGTATTGACCAGCACCTTGACTTGGTCTTTTTGACTGAGTAAGCCCTGGTAGAGGTCCTTGAATAGTTTGATGTCTTCATGACTTAAGTCATGGACTAGATATGGCTCATCCAGTTGCAACCATTGAACCTCTTCACTATTAAGCAGTTTTACGAGGTCTTGGTAGGCAGTAATCAGGCCGGTGAGAAAATCATGGGCTTGGCTTTGACCGCGGTAACGCGAGAGTTTTAAAAGGGTGAAGGGTCCTGGGAAGACGACCTTGCCCTTAATCTTCAAGGCTTTGGCTTCTTCAATAATTGCCTTGAGGCGTTCAGCGTGGAAGCGAATTTCAGTGTCCTTATCAAACTCAGGGACAATATAGTGGTAGTTGGTATTAAACCATTTCTTCATAGCTAGGGCTTTCACGTCTCCAGCTGGTCCTTGATAGCCCTTAGCCAAGGCAAAATAAGTATCAAGAGCAGATAGCTCGAGATCTTGATAACGCTTAGGGATAATGTTCAATTGGAAAGCGGCATCCAAGAGGTTATCATAGTAGGAAAAATCATTAACGGGAATAAAGTCTATTCCTGCTTGAGCTTGCTTAAGCCATTGGTCTTTACGAATAGCTTGGGCGGTTGCTTCGAGCTCGTCGACGGTAATTTCTTGGCGGAAATATTTTTCGGTGGCAAATTTTAGTTCTCTAAGTCGTCCTACACGAGGGTAGCCTATCAGGGATGTTTTCATTATCTATCACTCCTAAAAATTAATTTACAAAATCTCCTTTTTTCACTTGTATAGGAGTATAGCTAAATCCCAGCCTGGGGTGTTAATATGCATTTCACATAAAAGGTGATCGAAATTCTAAAAGTTTGATATTATTTTTTTATTAATAAAGAAGTTTTGAAGATCAGGCTATTGATCAAAAAGGGCAGTCCTGTTGAGGCAGACTAATTGTTTCCATTAATGCTTTAAAAAATGAAATCAGGCCTATATTTTGTGCTATAATTCTAAGCAGTGAACTATATCTTGTAATTGCGGAGAACTTTTGTAGGGAAAATTCTTTACAAAAGTCTTTTGCTTTGCACTTTTTAATTAAGGAGTAGTCTATTGAAATATCGTGATTTAACCTTGCTTTCTATCGATGAATTGTTTCCAGTTGGACTCAGTAAGCAAACAGCGGGAGAAGAATATTTGGTCTTTGCTTGCGATAGTTCAGCCAGTATCGGCGAAAAAGTCAATGACCAATTAGCCTCTCCTAATCCCTTAACCGCTCAAACTGCCTTACGGGTTCCCTTGGTAGAATTACGGGCAGTGAATGCGGAACCGGTCTTGGCATTTTATTTGGTTAATAATGAAATGAATCCCACGGGACTTGCCTATCAAGAAGGTTTTCAAGCGGAACTGGACCGGGCCGGTTTTCCCCATATCCAAGTCAACGGGTCCACTGAAGAGAATATGGTCACCACCATGTCTGCTTTAGGGATCGTTTTGATGGGGAAGGCACAAAACACTAAGGGCCTGTGGATTCGACGGGTTGTGAGCGGAGACCGGGTCTTTCAATTAAAACGTCCTCGTTGCGGCCAAGCCGTCCTTGATGAGATGGACAAGCTCGTTTCTTATCAGGACATTGACCTGTTATTGAGTCGCCCGGACTTGGTTCATGAAATTTGTCCAATCGGGTCTAAGGGGGCTTTGAATGAAGCGGGACAGGTAGCCGACTGTAACCAATTAAGCTTTAAGGTTAATCCTCAAGTGGAAGGTTTAAGCATCCACCAAGTTTCAGCTGGACCAGCAACCGCCCTGGTTGTAGTGGGGACAGACCAATTGGGAAGTTTTCTAAAGGAAAACTTTGATGAAGTTTATGAGCTGGGAGTGATGGTTTAATATGGGGAAAATTATTCTGATATCTGGAGCGGCCAAGAGCGGCAAGACCCATTTAGCTGAAGAAATGGCCTTGGCCTCTCCCGCTAAGCGCCTCTGTTACATTGCTACCCAAGCCAACCAACATACGGATCAGGAGATGCAGCGGCGTATCCTGGCCCACCAAGCCAAGCGATCGTCCCGCTTTGAAACGGTTGAACGCTTCAAAGACCTGCCGGCCTGGATAGCTAGCCAGTCCTATGATGGCTATCTCTTGGATTGTGTGACTTTGTGGCTAACCAATCTTTTCTTTGCTTATTTAGAAAAGCAGGGCATTGCAGTGGAAGACTTTGACCAGAAGATCGCTAGTCTTAAAGCCGAAGAGATTAGTGCCATTTCTGACTATTTCCAGCAAGAAGTTGCTGACCTGCTTCTAGCGGCTCAAAAGACCTCTGCCAGCTTATGGTTGGTGACCAATGAAACCGGTTGGGGCGTAACTCCGGCTAGCCAGCTGGGTCGATTATTTGTTGATTTTTACGGCCAAGTCAACCAGCAACTGGCTGCTGCTAGTGATGAGGTCTACTTAGCCATTATGGGACTAAAAAAACAGGTGAAGCCATGATTAAAGTTTTAATCATTTATTTTCAATTTTTTACCCGGATTCCTATTCCTATCGCCGTCGACCATCCGCTAGAGCGCTACCGTCAGGGTATCTATTTACTGCCGCTTTTTGGGGCCCTGCTCTTTAGTCTTTTGGCCTTCATTTATGCCCTCCTGGCCTATCTATTGCCGATTCATATTGCTTGGTTGATGGTGGTTATTTTTGAAACGGTAACCACCGGCGGCTTTCACCAGGACGCCTTGGCGGATACTTGTGATGGGATCTTCTCCGCTCGCAAAAAAGAGGATATGTTACGGATTATGAAGGATTCACGCTTAGGGGCCTTTGGTGGCATTGCCTTGATCTTTTATTATTTGTTATACTACGTGCTTGGGAGTGAGGTCCTGAATGGCCTTTCTGGATTAGGAGCTCAAGTGGGTCTGATTATTAGTCTAGGACTGATTTCCCGTGCCATGCTTGCTTTAGGCCACTGGCAGTTGGTTTATTCAGGCTATAATCCCAATGGCCTAGGAAAAATGATGGAAGGGACCCCTAAATGGGGAATCTTACTGGGCCAGTTACTAACGCTTGTGATCTTATTTTTCATTATTGGAGTCAAGGCTCTCCTGGCCTATGGGTTAACCACGATAGTTGTCCTTCTCTACCGCCGTCATATTTATCATCTCTTAGGTGGTATGAGTGGAGACACGGTGGGGTGTATGGGGCCTTTGAGTGAGGTCACTTTTCTTTTATGCTTACTGGCTTTAGGAGGAATTTGATGGATCTTTATTTAGCACGGCACGGTCAAAGTGTTCGCAATGTTGACGGCCAATTTTATGGCAGTCTGGACCCGCATTTAACTCCCTTGGGACAGAGACAGGCCCAGGCCTTGGGGCAGGCACTAAGCGGAAAAAGAATTGACCGTTTAGTAACCTCTAGGATGCAACGAACTCAAGAGACCGCTCAGATTATTGCAGACAGCTTAAAGGCTGAAAATGGCTTCCAGGCCTTTCCCTGGACCCAGGAAGCTGATTTGAATGAACGTGATTTGGGTGTCTGGGAAGGGAAAACAGCCCAAGAAATCGAAGCCATGGATCCTAAGACCTGGTGGGAATATATTGACCAACCCTTCCTTACCACTCCGGCTGGGGCAGAAAGTTATTTTGCTTTTAGAGACCGGGTCTTGAGGGCTCTATTAAGCGTCTTTAGCTCAGCTAGTGATGAGGGCAGCTATTTCTTACTGGGACACCATGGTTGGCTGCGCTTATTGGTCAGCCGGCTCTTAAATTTGGACGTGAAATATTTTGATTGTCACTTTACCCAGGGAAAGATTTATCGTTATTCGATTGCCCAGGCTTTATTCTTGGATCGGCTAGTTGAGGCTATTGAAGAGGGGGATGAAAGATGCCAAAACATGGTGGAAATTTAAAGGAACTGAGCCAAGAAATGGACATGGATATGACCCAGGCCTTGGACTTTTCCGCCAATATTAATCCCCTCGGCTTACCCCAGGCCTTTAAGAAAGTCATTGTTTCCCATTTGGACCAGCTGGATCGCTATCCGGACTACACTTATCGGGATTTACGCCAAGCCCTGGCGGAGTTTTATCAAGTGCCCTATGACCACTTACTGGTGGGCAATGGAGCTGCAGAATTGATTGACCTCTTGGCCTTTACCTTGCCATACCCGATGGTGACCATTGAACCTTGTTTTAATGAGTATGGGGCTAGTGCTAAGAAGTATAAGCGCCCCCATTGGTCCTATCAGACCCAGGCAGAAGATGATTTTGCCTTTAATTTAGAAGCTTTCTGGTCCTGGCTCGATGACCGCCGTGCCCGAGAGGCAGACCAGGCGGGGGCTTTCTCAGTCTGGCTCTGCCAGCCTAATAATCCCACCGGGACCTTGTATGAGCCCAACTTATTAAGTGATTTATTAAGTGGCGTCAGCGACCGCGGAGGATTCTTAGTGGTGGATGAATCCTTTATTGATTTCCTTCCTGACCAGGCTGACTATTCGCTGCTGGAACAAGTAGAAAAGCAAGAAAACTTGGTCATCATTCGCTCCTTAACCAAGTTTTACGCTATGCCTGGCCTGCGTTTAGGCGTGGCCATGACCAGTAACCAAGCCCTCTTGGATGACCTAGAGGAGGCTCAACTAACCTGGTCAGTCAACGGTTTAGCGGAAGCCTGTGGCCGGAAAATGCCTGACTTATCTGCTTACCGCCAAGACTCTTTGAATTATTTAGCAGAAGCTAAAAAAGACTTGCAGGCAGGCTTGGAGAGTTTTCCAGCTTTGAAAGTCTTTCCTAGTGCGGCTAACTTCTTTTTAATCCAAGGACCTAATGACTTGGCCCAAAACTTATTGGAAAAGGGCATTGTTTTGCGCCAGACAGCTGACTTCAAGGGCCTGGGACCTGGGTATTACCGCCTGGCCGTTCGAACGAAGGAAGAAAACCAGGCTTTACTTCAAGACTTGGCAGATATTTTATGAGTGAAATAAAGAAAGAGAGGTAAAGGATGCTTGCTATTTTTCGTTTGCTGGCCTTCCTGTTAGACCTATGGCTGGCTGATCCCCCCACTTGGCCTCACCCGGTTAAATTCTATGGCCGCTTTATTCGTGCTTATGAGAGACTTAGCCAGTTCGACAAGAAAAAGCCGATGACCCAAACTTTTTTAGGCGGGGTCTTAGTTTTCTTGCTCTTAATTACCATTTTGCTGGTTAGTTCCTTACTACTATATGGGGCTAAGCGCTTGTCGCCCATTCTCTATGCGCTGGTATGGATCTACCTCACCTATACCTGTTTTGCCGTCAAGGGCCTAGCTGATGAGGCTAAGGGGGTCTTAGAGGCGATGAAGGAGGGTGGATTACAAGCGGGACGTCAACAAGTGAGTCGGATTGTCGGGAGAGAAACCAGTCAACTCAGTGAGGAAGAAGTTTACCAAGCCGTCATTGAGACTGTTGCTGAGAATTTAAGTGATGGCTTTGTGGCCCCATTATTTTACGTGATCTTATTTGGTCCGGTGGGTGGGCTCCTCTATAAGGGAATCAATACCCTAGACTCGATGATTGCCTACTTGGATGACCGTTATCAATATTTTGGTTATTTTTCGGCCAAGTTGGATGACCTGGCAAATTATATTCCAGCCCGGCTTACTTGCCTTTTGATTGTTTTAGCCAGTGGCCTTTTGGGCTTAGATATGGCTAATGCTTGGAAAATCAGTTTTCGGGATGGTCGCGCCCACCGCAGCCCCAATGCAGGTTATCCAGAAGCAGCAGCGGCCGGTGCCTTAGGTGTTCAGCTGGGCGGAACCCATGTCTACCATGGCCAGCCCATTGAAAAACCGCCCATTGGAGACCCACAAAGGATGATCGGTCCCCAGCAAGTAAAAGCCAGCATTGCCTTATTATATACCAGTGCCAGTCTAGCCATGGCTTTGTCGATGTTGATGATGCTCATTAGTAGTTGATGGAATCCTAAGCCATGTTTGGGATAGACTAGCCTTGTCTTAGCTATGAAAAAAACAAAAATGAAATGAGGATGACTTATGAAAAATTTACATGCCAATATTTTAACTGCCTTACTTTTAGCTATTGCAACTATTGGAGCCAATGTTCACTTTCTAGGTAGTATTGCCTTAGACTCTTTTCCTGCCTTTTTAGGGGCTATTATTTTGGGGCCAGGCTATGGTTTCTTGTTGGGCCTTCTTTCTCACGGCCTGACTGCTCTCTTATCAGGTTTTCCGCTGACCCTACCTGCCCATATTATTATTGGAGTAATGATGGGCCTTACCTGTTCAGTCTATGGCTATCTACGGGGAAAAGCCGGCAAGTCCATAGGAAAAATTCTGTTCAGTGATGCTGTTGCCTTAGTATTTAATGTTTTACTGGCCCAATTAGCCCTCATTCCTCTGCTTGGTTGGCAAGCAATTTTAGCCATGATAACGGGTGGATTATTGCTAACCTTATTAATTGCTAGTGTGGTTAACTTAGTATTGGCTGAAGTGGTTTACATAAGCCTCCCTGCTAAGTTCTTTAACCCATTTATGAAGAGAAAGACAAAATAGAGGAGTATCAATTGCATGCGAAGCTTACTGAAAGCGCTATTGACTAGCTTGCTCTGTCTTTTCTTGATCGCTTGTCAAGCAGACCAAGCGAAAAGTAGCGATCAGAATCAAGCAAGTACCCCATCAGCCAATCAGATCCATTTTCCAGCCAAGTACCCCTTAACAACCATGGATAACCAAAAGGCTAATGATATTACCAGCCTGACCTATGCTAGCCAGGTCTTTGATGGACTTTATTGGCAGGATGAAAATAATGATTTACAAGCTAACCTGGCCCAGGATTTTCCTGAAGTTTCCACCGATGGTAAGACCTATCGGATTAGCCTGCGCCAGGACGCTAAGTGGGAAAATGGGCAGCCAGTCACTGCCCATGACTTTGTCTATAGCTTCAGACGTTTAGTCAATCCCGAAACAGCAGCTCCCTATGCCAATTTAGCTGTGGGAATTCAGGGAGCTAAGGCCATTATGGCCGGGCAAGCGCCCCTGGACCAACTTGGGGTCAAGGCCTTGGATGACTATCAATTAGAAATTCAACTCGACTATCCCAATCCCAATTTCACCAAGTTATTAGCCTTTACCCCTTTTTATCCCGTCAATGAAGCTTATGTTAAGGCCCAGGGAGACCGGTACGGTCAGGATAGTGACCATGTCTTAGGGAATGGCCCCTTTGTGATTGAAAATTGGCAGGCCGGCCAAGACCAATGGGACTTGCGTAAGAGTGACCAGTATAACCGCTATCCTGTCGCTATTGACGGAGTTAAAGTTCAGGTAATTAAGGAAGAGAACACCGGGGTGAATTTATTTGAATCGGGTCAATTAGATCAAATGCCCCTCCACGGTCAGATTGCCAAGAATTATCAAGCCAAGGGAGAAGGAGATTTACAAGTTAAGGCCTGGACTGACTATCTGGAATTTAACCACCAGAATCCTGATTTATCGCAACTCGACTTGCGACAAGCCATTGCCTATGCCATCGATAGCCGCTCGGTGGAAGACCTCATTGGTGGGGGAGCCCAGGCCCTAACCACCTTTGTTCCTAGCCACTTAGTGGTTGACCCGGTGACGGGAGAAGATATCACCGATAGTCCGGCTATGGATACTTGGTACGACTTAGACCAAGCCCAGGAGGCTTTTGACCGCTATAAGACAGCTAATCAGAAGGGAAGCTTAAGACTCACTCTGCTAGCTAATGATGATGAAAATAGCCGTAAATTGTCTGAATATCTCAAAGAAACTCTGGAGCAAGCCCTTGATGGCTTGACCATTGAATTGCAAAATGTTCCCAAGAAAAATCGGATTGACCGTATGAACCGGCAAGACTTTGATTTTGCCTTGACCGCCTGGGGGGCAGATTACGATGATCCCCTGGCTTATTATCAAAATTTGAAAAGTGACAATTCCTTCAATCGCGGGCGATATCAAAATCCTGAGTTGGATCGGTTGATCACTGACCTTGCTTTCCCTTATAATCAAGATCGAGACTGGCCCTACCAAGTGGCCCAAGAAATTGAAGAAGAGATCAAAAATCAAGCCGTTGTGGTGCCGCTCTACCAACAAAATGAATGGCATCTCCGAAGCGACCGGGTTCAAGGGATTATCTACCGCCCCATTGGACCTGAAGTTGATTTTCGATTAGCTTTTATTCAAAGTAATTAAATAATAATAAGTCCTACCTTTTATTACTGGGGAAGTCGGTGCGAGTCCGACGCAGTCCCTATGCTACTGTGTTTACGTTAAGGTATTAGTCAGAATGCCAGTAATAAAAGGAAGTTTTATTTATGTCTCAGGGTTTGATAAATAAGGCGAAAAAGGGCTGTCATTTTTGCGTGCGATAAAAGATTCAAAAACGATTATTGAGCAAACCCTGATTTGTTGAATAATCGTTTTTTTCTGTTAGGAGGACTTGGCGATGAAGATATATATTGTTTATAGTAGCCTGCGAGGCAATACCGAAGCCGCTGCCTTTATCCTGGCCTCCTTCTTGGAAGACCTGGGCTTAAGTGCCCAATTAGTGGGGGCTGATGCCTATGACTATGAAGCGCTCTTAGACGCTGACGGTTTAGCCATTGGGTCCTATACCTATGGCAACCATGCTGAAATTCCCGAAGAGTTATTAGATCTCTACGAAGACCTGCCCGATTTGATCCAAGCCAACCCCAAATTAAAGCAGGCCCTGGCAGTATTTGGTTCTGGGGACCGTGACTATCCCATCTATGCCAAGGCCGTGGATGATTTTGTGGAAATCATTGAAAAAAGTGGCGGGCACTTACTAGCGCCTGGGGTAAAAATTGATGGTTATCCTGACTATGATGAAGAAATTGCCGGCCTAGCCGCTATTGCCCAGGCCTTTTTACAATTAGCAAAGGAGAATAACTGATGAGAGCCTTAATGATTGCCGGAGCGACCAGTAATGTGGGCAAGACGACCTTGACTTTAGGTCTGATCCAAGCCCTGATCAAGCGCGGATTGAAAGTCCAACCCTATAAGGTAGGGCCTGACTATATTGACACCCGTTTCCACCAAGAGATTAGCCAGCGTCCTTCGATCAATTTGGACCAATTCTTAGTTCCAGATGACCAGGTCTTAAAAGCCCTCTATACCCGTCACCTAGCGGGCAGTGATATTGCCGTGGTTGAAGGGGTTATGGGACTCTTTGATGGCTTTGGCTCTGACGCTCTCAAGGCCTCCAGCGCTGGAATTGCTAAGGCTCTGGCTATTCCCATCCTCTTAGTGATCGATGGGCGGGCCATGTCGACTTCAGCAGCTGCCATGGTTAAGGGCTATCTCAGCCTGATTCCTGACCTCAATATTATCGGTGTTTTAGTCAATCGGGTGGCCTCAGAAAGCCATTATCAATTAATCAAGAATGCTATAGAACGTTATAACCAGGTGCCGGTTCTAGGCTATCTGGCTCGTAATGAAGCTTTCTCCCTGCCCTCCCGCCACCTAGGCCTGGCCCTGGAAGAGGCTAATAACCATTTAGTTGACCAAGTCAGTCAAGTGGCCGAGTCCATGGAAGAAAGTATTGCTATTGATGAACTCTTAAGCTTGTGTCAATTAGATCCAGATCGACTCAAAGCCGACCAAGCAGCTATTGAACCTAGTTTGGCCCCCTATGAAAAGGCTGACCAGGAGTCTCCTTTTAAGGTGGCCTATGCCTATGATGAGGCCTTTTCCTTTTACTATCCTGACAACTTATCCTTATTAGAAAAACGTGGTGGCCAGGTCCAAGCCTTTAGTCCCCTCCATGACCAAGACTTACCCGAAGCTGACCTCTACTATATTGGCGGGGGCTTTCCCGAACTCTATGCCGAAAGCTTATCTAAAAACCAAGCCATGCGTACTGCTCTCCGCGAGGCTCACAAAGCTGGTAAGGCCATTTTAGCCGAATGTGGTGGCCTTATGTACTTAGGAAGTCGCTTTATTAAGGATGATGAAGACTACCCCATGGTGGGGATCTTTGAGGGACAGAGTCAAATGACGGACCGCCTACGCCGCTTCGGCTACTGTACTATGACCCTTACTAGCGATTCCTTTTACGGCCAAGCTGGTGATGAGGTGAGGGGGCATGAATTTCATTATTCAACCTTTACCAGTCCAGAAAGGACGATTGGAAACTTATACAAGGACCGCGATGGTAAGCGGGTTAAGGAGTGGCAGGGGGGCTTTCAAAAGGATAAGACCTATGCTGCCTACCAACATGTACACTTTTACCAGGACCCCAAAGTCGTTGACCAAATGATTTCATGGATTAAGGAGGACTAGAGATGGCTTATATTAAAAAACCTGAACGTATCACTGACCGCTCATTTGAAATTATTGATGCGGAAATCAAACGAGATTTTCCTGACTTCCAATTTCAAAATGACCTAGAGGAGCGTATTATTAAGCGGGCGATTCACACCTCAGCGGATTTTGATTATTTACACAACTTAGTCTTTGACCGCCAAGGTGCCCAAGTGATCCAAGATGTGATTCGCTCTGGGGGCCATTTGATTACTGATACCACTATGGCCCAATCGGGAATTAATAAGCGGATTTTAAAGGAGCTAGGCACAGAGACCCATTGCTTTATCCGCGACCCCAGAGCCTATCAAATTGCTGAAGACAAGGGGATTACCCGGTCTATGGCAGCCATTGAATTAGCAGCACAGCTTGAGGGCCCCAAAGTCTTTGTCGTGGGCAATGCACCGACCGCGATTTATAAAATCCTAGAGATGATTGACGCGGGACGTTTACAGGCTGAAGCGGTTGTGGGTGTGCCAGTCGGTTTCGTGGGAGCAGCTGAATCCAAGCAAGCCCTCCATGATTATCCCATCCCAAGTATTGCTGCCTTAGGGCGCAAGGGCGGATCCAATGTGGCAGCAGCCATTATTAATGCCATCCAATATGATATTAAAGATACCATCTATCAAAATTAAGTTGACCAAGTCAGCTAGAAGACAAGGAAAGTGAGCTGAATCGGGATGAAAGAAACAGGTTATTTATCTTATAACGGCAAGCGCCTCCGGATGGGCTATACCACCGGAACCTGTGCCACCGCAGCGACCATGGCCGCTGTGGAAATGTTACTAACCCAAAAACCGGTTCACCAAGTTCAGGTAAAAACACCAGCAGGGGTGGACTTAGTCTTAGAAATCGACCATTGCCAGCTCAGTCCAGATCAAGCGTCTTGTTCGGTGGTCAAAGATGGCGGCGATGACGCCGATGCCACTGATGGCTTGGATATCTATGCCACCGTGACCCGCCGCCAGGATAATCAGATCACCCTGGATGGTGGTCAAGGAGTGGGACGGGTGACCAAACCTGGCTTAAAAATTGAGCCTGGCAATGCTGCCATTAACCCCACGCCTAGAAAAATGATCCAGGAGGCTGCTCGTCAACTCTTGGGTCCTGACCAAGGGGTGGACATTCTTATCTCGGTACCTGGAGGGGAAGAGACCGCTAAGGCTACTCAAAACCCTCAACTCGGTATCCTGGGTGGGATATCCATCCTAGGTACTTCGGGCATCGTTCGCCCGATGTCGGAAGACACCTGGAAAGAATCGATCACCCTAGAAATGCAACAAAAGAAAGCGCTAGGACTAGATAAGTTAATTTTAACGCCGGGAAATTATGGCAATGACTTTATCGCTGAACATACCCACTTGAATCCTGATTATATTGTTCAAATGAGTAATTTTGTGGGCTATGTCCTATTAGAAGCCATGCGGATCGGTTTTACCGATATCTTACTGGTGGGCCACTTGGGCAAGTTTATTAAAATTGCGGGAGGAATTTTTTCCACCCATTCCAAGGATGCCGATGCCAGAAACGAAATCATGCTGGCTAACTTGGCTCTACTGGGAGCGCCCCTCGACTTATTGCAGGAGGTCAATGAGGCCATCACCACCGAAGCCCAAGCTGAACTTATCTTAGCAGCGGGTTATGGCCAAGTTTACCAAGTCATTGTGGATAAAATTAAGGCCAGGGTCTTAAAGCTCTTTAAGTTCCGGGCTCCAGATATCCATGTGGAGGCCATTACTTTCCTGAGTGACCATGATGTAACCGTGATGACTAAACCATTGAAGGAATTGGAGGCGATTTGGGGATGATTCATGTTATTGGTATTGGCCCAGGGCAGACTGATTACCTGGTCAACCATGCTGTTGACTTATTAGCGCACTTGTCCCATGTTTACGGAAGCCAGCGGCAGTTGGATTCCTTAGCCGACTATATTAAGGGTCAGACCCATCGACTAGGCAAGTTGGGAGAACTTTTACCCCGCTTAAAGGCTCACCTAGATAAGGGTGAAGATGTAGCGGTTCTCGCTTCGGGGGATCCCATGCTTTATGGGATTGGTAACTATCTTTACCGTAATTTACCCCAGCAAGCCATCCGTATCCATCCTGGCATTTCCTCCCTCCAGTATATTTTTTCCCGAACAGGTATGGCCATGAATGATGTCTACTTAACTTCGAGTCATGGGCGTGAGCCTAATATCGCTTGGATCAGTCAATTTCCTAAGGTAGCCATGGTGACCGATGACAAGTGGGGGCCTTATCAAATTGCCCAAGCTCTCTTAAAGGGGAGCGAGGGGGAAGAACTTACTAATTGCCAGATGGTTATTGGTGAGAACTTATCTTATGACAATGAGCGGATCGAGAAACGGCCTTTGAGCCAAGTGGAAGACCGCGACTATGCGATGAATGTGGTGGTGATTTTAAATGAAAGATAGTTGTTTTATCCGGGGCAAAGTCCCCATGACCAAGGCTCCCATCCGGGCGGTTGCTTTAGACCTCTTAGAATTACACCAAGCCCAACGCTTTTTGGATATTGGCGCTGGGACCGGGAGTGTTTCCCTACAAGCTGCCCAAGAATATCCTGATTTAGCTGTTTATGCTATCGAGCATAAAGAAGCGGCAGTGGACTTAATCAAAGAAAACCGGGCCCACTTTGGCCTAAAAAATTATCAGGTCTTTTTAGCGGAAGCACCCATGAGGGAAGACTTGGGCCATTTTGATGCAATTTTTATTGGAGGCAGTGGGGGCAAGCTACTAGAAATTATTGATTGGGCCTATGATCTCTTGAATTCGGGGGGACGTTTGGTATTGACTTTCATCCTGATGGAAAATGCCCATAAGGCCATTACTTACCTTGAAGCGGGCCCTTGGCAAGACCTTGAAGTGCAAACCCTGCAAGCAGCCACCCGAAAAACTATGGGACCAGGGCACTACTTTAAGCCCTTTAACCCCACCACTATTATCTCCTGTAAGAAGTAAATAAGCGCGAATGAAAGAGAAAGGTTGTTAATTATGGCTAAAGTAACTTTTGTGGGAGCAGGTCCCGGCGATGTGGAGCTCATTACCCTAAAGGGCTATAAGGCATTAGCCCAAGCCGACCGGGTCATTTATGCCGGCTCGCTCATCAACAAGGACCTGCTCGACTATTGTAAGAGTGGAGCAGAAACCTATGACAGTGCTAAGTTAGACCTCAATGAAATCCTAGCCCTGATTGAAGAAGCCATTGGCCAAGATAAAGAAGTGGTCCGTTTGCATACGGGAGATGCTTCCCTATACGGTTCGATCCGGGAGCAAATTGAAGAATTAAAGAAACGGGGAATTGACTTTGCCGTTATTCCCGGAGTTTCTTCCTTCCTAGGGGCAGCGGCAGCGATTGGTACTGAATATACCGTTCCCGAGGTCAGTCAAAGTCTGATCATTACTCGGATGGCGGGGCGGACCCCAGTGCCTGAAAAAGAAAATTTACGGTCCTTAGCCAGTCACCAAACTTCTATGGCCATCTTCCTCTCAGTCCAAAATATCCAGGGCGTGGTGGAAGAATTGTTGGCGGGTGGTTATACCAAAGATACCCCAGCTGCAGTGATTTATAAGGCCACCTGGCCCGAAGAAAAACAAGTGGTGGGCACCCTAGCTGACATTGCTGAAAAAACTCAGGCTGCGGGGATAAAGCTTACTGCTTTGATTTTAGTGGGGGAATTCTTAGGGGAAGAATTCTATTATTCCAAGCTCTACGATACGGACTTTAGCCATGGCTTTAGAAACTAAGGTTGATGCCCGCTTTTTAGAACGGATGCAGCGTGGGGAAGAAAATAAGCGGGTAGCTATAGTTACTATTACCCAAAAGGCCAGAGCTTTGGGACGAAAGATTAAAGCCAAGTGCTTTCCCCAATCCAGGCTGTATGTAAGGACGACTGACCAAGCGCCCTTAGATCCCTCTTACCATGAATATAGCCAAAGCCAGGGTCGGGCAGTTCTGGCCCTCCAGGAAGCTTTTCAATCTGCAGACCTGGTGATTGCTATCATGGCTACTGGGGTTGTGGTCCGGGCCTTAGCGCCAGTGATTGAAGATAAGATGACTGACCCCGCGGTACTGGTCCTCGATGAAGGCGGCCAACACGTGATTAGTCTCTTAGCGGGTCACTTTGGTCGAGCTAACCATTATGCCCGTCTGCTAGCTAAAACCCTTCCTAGTCAAGCAGTGATAACCACAGCAACCGATAGCCAAGGGCGGATAGGAATCGATGACTTGGCCTTTAGCTATGGGGCCGTCTATAGCGATTTTAAGAAGCAAACCCGGCGCTTTAACTTGCTGGTTGCCGAAGAGGCACCCATTCTCTACTTAAATGAGACGGTATTCAACTTTCCCTCACCTCCGGGTTATCAGGCCCTGACCAAAGGGAAGCGATCGGAACCAGCAGAAAAAACTAGCTCACTTGCCCCCACTACTTTGGCAGCTTACCAAGGTCTAGTGCTGGTGACTAATCGCCAGAAAAATCATCTTAGCCTGCCCAAGGACCTGCCTCTGGTGGAAATGATTCCCCGCCGCTATATTTTAGGAATCGGTTGCCGAAAAAATACCCCTTATCCCTTACTTTTAGAGGAATTAGAAAAATTCCTTCAAGGGGAAAACTTACGCTGGGAAAGTATTAAAACCGTGGTGTCTATTGATCTAAAAGCAGAAGAAGACGCCATTTTACAACTAGCCAAGGACCACTACTTTAACTTTAAAACTTTTTCCAAAGAAGACTTACTGGCCTTTGAAAGTTATTACCCGGGCTCTGACTTTGTCAAAAAGACAGTCGGCGTGAGTTCAGTCTCACAGACAGCTGCCCATCGAGAATCCAAGGGCCATGTGGTCAGTGGACGCTATGCCCATAAGGGGGTAACTTTCACCCTGGCTTATTATCAAGAAGAGGAGTAATAAACATGTTATATATTGTTGGACTAGGACCAGGTGACAAGGACTTAATGACCAAGGAATGTCTTGAAGTTCTTGACCAGGTGGAAATTATTGTCGGTTATAAGACCTATATTGCCTTAATTGAAGACTTGATTAAAGGTAAGGAAGTTTATTCCACCGGCATGAAAGGGGAGATTGACCGCTGCCAAAAGGCTATTGAATTAGCTAAAGATACCGATAAGGATATCGCGGTGGTCTGCAGTGGGGACTCAGGCATTTACGCCATGGCTGGTTTAATTTTTGAATTATTAGCCAGTCAAGAAGAAGATATCCCCGTCAAGGTTATCCCCGGCCTCAGTGCCGGGATTGCTGGAGCAGCCAACCTCGGTGCCCCGCTAATGAATGACTTTTGCTTTATTAGCCTGAGTGACTTAATGACACCATGGGCTATGATTGAAAAACGTCTCCATGCCGCAGCCCAAGGGGATTTTGTGATTTGTTTGTACAATCCCCGTTCTAAAGGTCGGCCCAAACATTTAGCTAAGGCCCTAGAGATTATTAAATCCTATAAGGGCGGCGATATTGTCGTTGGGATCGTTAAGGATGTGGGCCGTAAAGAGGAAGAAACCATCATTACGACCATTGATGAGCTCGATGAGGAAGTCGTTGATATGACGACCACAGTGATTGTGGGCAACCGCTTTACTAAGGTTTACAAGAACTGGATGTATACGCCCCGCGGCTACGAAGATAAGTATGGGATTTAAGCTGGAACATTTAAGACAAGCTGAGCGAGAAAGGATGAGCTGATGATACTTCTATTTGGTGGGACCTCGGATAGCATAAAAATAATGGAGACCCTACTTGAAGGGGGTTGTGAGGTGACCCTTTCAGTGGCGACTAACTATGGCAAGATTTATTCGAAAAAATTTAAGGATCGAGTGATCCAAAGTCGGATGGACCAAGCTGAGATGGAGACTTACCTCAAAGACCATGCCATTGACCTGGTGGTTGATGCCACCCATCCCTTTGCTGATCTGGTGTCCAAGAATGCCATTGCTGCTGCTCAGGCGGTAGGGATTCCTTATTTACGTTTCGAACGTCCCTTGTCTAAGGCAGACCCTCACATCCAGCAAGTGACTTCTTTAGCTCAAGCTTGTCAAAGAGCCGAAAGCCTGTGGCAAGAAAAAGGCCATGGTGTTGAGGATCATATTTACCTAGCGACTGGCTCGAAGACGGTAGGCGATTTTACCCAAGTCTTAGGGCCTGAGCGCTTAGTTGTGCGCGTTCTTCCTGTCGCTTCCGTGGTCAAACATTGTGAAGCAGCTGGCCTATCAGCGGGACAAATCCACGCCATTAAACCGCCTTATTCTAAGGCTTTAAATATTGAGCTCTATAAAAAGGTCAATGCCCAGATCATGATTACCAAGGAAAGTGGCCAGGCCGGCGGGATGGATGAGAAGGTTTCTGCTGCCTTAGACCGGGGCATGGATGTGATTGAAATTACCCGGCCTTATGTGGCTTATCCCGAAATGACCCATGATATCGATGAGGTCCTTTCCCTTAGCCGTCAATTATTAAAAGAAGGTCAATCGTCAGCAGATGATGGCCACAGTAAGGAGAATCTTGATGACTAGCGGAAAAGTTTATTTAGTAGGTGCCGGCTTAGGTCGCTTAGGTAATCTCAGCTTAGCGGCCTATGATTGCCTGCAAAAGGCCGATATTATCTTCTATGACCGCCTCATTAATCAAAATCTACTGCAAGTCGCCCCCAGTTCCTGCCTCTTGGTTAATGTGGGCAAGAAGCCGGGGAACCACTCTCATTCTCAGGAAGAGATTACCCAGCAACTTATCCAAGCTAGCCAGGAATACCAAGTTATTGTCCGTTTAAAAAGTGGCGACCCCTACCTCTTTGGACGGGGTGGGGAAGAGGCCATGGCCCTGTCAGAAGCAGGTGTGGATTTTGCAGTCATTCCCGGTATCACTTCAGCTATTGCCGGCTTAGCCTATGCCGGTATCCCGGCCACCTACCGGGATAAGTCAAGTTCCCTACACATCTATACCGGTCAGAGCCGGGCGGGGCGAACCGACTTAGATTATCAAGCCATTGCTAAGAGCCAGGGGACTAGAGTCTTTCTAATGGCGGTAAAAGCTCTAGGAGACATTGTTAAGGGTCTTATAGGAGCTGGTCTGGATGAAAAAACGCCTATGGCAGCTATTGAGTGGGCAGGAAGGGCTCAAGAGCGCTACTTGGTATCTGACTTAGGTCATATGCTTGATGATTGTCAAGCTGCCCAGATCAAGGCTCCCGCCCTCTTTGTTCTCGGGGAGGTAGTGATTGACCAGCAAAAACTCGACTTCTTCAGTCAAGCCCCTCTTTTTGGACATCAGATTGCTGTGTCAGTACAAACTCCCCTGACCGATTGCCTGGCCCTGGAAGATTTGGGGGCTGATTTAATCTTTTATCCTGATCCAGCTGCTGAAAGTAGCCGTCAAGAGCTGGCAAAAACCGCTCTTAAGCAGGCTGATATTATGATTAGCCAAGAGCTACTTAATCCTTGGCAAGAAAATTTGGCAGCGGAAACCCTACATTTCCATGGCAGTGTTGATGATTTTATCCATCATTTTAGTAAACAATAAAGGAGTTCAATATGAAAAGTGCCATTTTACTAGCAAGTTTCGGGACCACTTTTAAAAAGACCCGTGAATTAACCATCGAAACCATTTATCAAGAGCTTAAGTCTGCCTATCCCAACTGGTCCATTTACCAGGCCTATACGTCAAACATCGTGCGCAAACGCATCCAGGAACATGAAGGCTTGACCCGGCTGTCCCCCCTAGAAGCCTTAGAGTCTTTAAAAGCTGAGGGCTACCAGAAAGTCTATGTCCAACCCCTCCATGTGATTTCTGGGAGTGAGGTTGATAAAATTTACCAAGCACAAAGAGAAACCACTGACCAAGACTTCCAAGTGAAGATTGCCCGTCCCCTCTTAGATATCTATCCAGACTACCAAGACCTGCTCTCAGTTTTGGACCAAGACATCCAAGATCTCTCCCATGATGAGGTCATGGTTTATATGGCCCATGGGACCCAAGCGCCCCAATTTACTAGCTATGTGACCCTCGATTATATGCTAGCCGATAAGCCGGCTTATGTCCGCTGTGTGGAAAGTTATCCTGAATTGGAGGAAGACTTTATCAAAGACTTACGGCAAAAAGGCGTCAAAACCGTCCACTTGCGTCCTCTCATGCTGGTGGCTGGCGACCATGCCCATAATGATATGGCTTCCGAGGATCCTGATTCTTGGCAAACCCAATTTGAAAATTATGGCTTCCATGTCAAAATTCACTTGGAAGGTTTGGGAGAAGACCCAGCTATTCGTCAACTCTATCTCAAACACTTAGGCGAATTGATGGAGGACGACCATGCCGGCTAAATTATATGGAATCGGTGTTGGACCTGGAGATAAGGGTTATTTGACCCTAAATGCCATTGAAAAGCTTAAGGCCGTCGATATTATCTATGTGCCTACCGGGAAAAAAGGTCAAGCCAGCTTGGCCTTTTCCATTGCTGAGCCTTATATCCCTAGCCACACCCCGGTAAAGACCTATCACTTTCCCATGACTAAGGACCGGGCAGTGAAGACCAAGCAATGGGACCAAGTGGCCCAAGCCATGGCCCAGGACCTTGACCAAGGCAAGTCCATTGCCTT
Source organism: Aerococcus loyolae (assembly GCF_002871915.2). Taxonomy (NCBI): domain Bacteria; kingdom Bacillati; phylum Bacillota; class Bacilli; order Lactobacillales; family Aerococcaceae; genus Aerococcus; species Aerococcus loyolae. Next base: position 335,195 of record NZ_CP126958.1, read on the forward strand.
CTTAACCCTGGGGGATCCATCAACTTATTCCACCTTTACCTACCTGGAAGAACGCTTGCGCCAGGATTACCCTGTGGAGCTGGTGGCGGGGATAACCTCTTACCAAGCTATGGCAGCTGCTCTCCAAGTTCCTCTGGTGATTGATGAAGAAAGTTTTACCGTCCTACCAGCGACAACGTCTACTGACCTCATCCGTCTGAGTCTAAAAAATGCTGACACCATCGTTATTATGAAAATCAAACGTCATCTCAAAAAAATCCTCGCCCTCCTCGATGAAGAAAATCTCCGCGACCAGGCTCAAATTATTAGCCAGGCCACTATGGAGGCGGAGACGGTCTACCGGGACTTGAGTGACTGGCAAGGTGATGAGAAGATTTCTTACTTTTCGACCATGATCGTCCGTAAGTCAAAGGAGGCCTAATTTCATGGCTAAACATATAATGATCCAAGGGACCGCTTCTGATGTCGGTAAGAGCCTTATGGCAGCAGCCATTGGCCGGATCTATACTAATGAAGGACTGCGGGTCTTTCCCTTTAAATCGCAAAATATGGCCCTAAATTCTTATATTACTAAAAGCGGGGCAGAAATGGCCCGGGCCCAGGTGGTGCAAGCCAATGCCTGCCGCCGGGAACCTGACGTCTTGATGAATCCGATTTTGATGAAGCCTAGCCAAGATGCCCAATCACAGATTATTATTAAAGGGCAGGTTTACGGGGACCTCAATGCACGTGACTATCACGAATTAAAGCCCCAATTAAAACCCATGCTAAAAGAGGTTATGACCCAATTAGATTCGGAAAATGACTTGATCGTTTTAGAAGGGGCTGGGAGTCCCGCTGAGATCAACCTCAATGACCATGATATTGTGAATATGGGCATGGCAGAAATTGCTGATAGCCCAGTTATTTTAGTGGCTGATATTGACCGGGGCGGAGTCTTTGCATCGATTTACGGAACCATCGCTTTATTAAAAGACCAGGGCAAGCGGATTAAAGGCATTATTATTAATAAATTCCGGGGCGACGTCTCCTTGCTCGATCCGGGCATTGAGCAAATTGAAGACTTGACTGGGGTAAAGGTGATTGGGGTAGTTCCCTACTTACCCCATGTGATTGAAAGTGAAGATTCCTGTGACTTACATATGGAACAGACCAACTACGACGCCTCTAAGGCCCTTGATGTCTGTGTGATTACCCTGGAATGGATTGCTAACTTCACTGATTTGAATAGCTTATCGCTTTTTGAAGATGTCTCTTTGCGTTATGCTAAGCAGGCTAAGCAAGTCGGCCAACCGGACCTGATCATTATTCCAGGAACTGCCAATCCTCCAAGAGCCCTAAAAGACTTAGAAGACCGGGGTTTGGCAAGAGCTATTCAAGCAGCAGTATCTAAGGGCAGTCACCTGATTGCCTTAGGGGCAGGCCAAACCCTCTTGGGTCAAACTTTAAACGATGAAGCCGGTAATAGCTATCCCGGCCTGGATATTTTCCCTTACCGGTCGATCTTAACCGGGGCGCATAATGTCTACCAAAGCCAATGTCAAACGACTTATCCGCCACATGAAGCTGGCGAGGAAGAGGGTTACCCCTTAGCTGCTTATGAAGTCCGGACTTATACTATCCAAAGTCAGGACTACTTAAGCCCCTTTGCCCGGGTAGTTAAACGCAACGGGACAAGCTTTTCGGGGAATGAAGGTTATTGCTTAGAAGGGGGCCGTTTAATTGCAAGTAACTTACATGGCTTATTTGATAATACTGCTTGGACCTATGCTTATTTACAGGCCCTAGCTGAGAAAAAAGACGTTAAACTCCAAGGCCAGCTGCCCCAAAATTATGCAGCAGTGATGGAAGAACAATTTCAGGAACTCGCCCAACATGTTCTTAACCATATTGATAAGGAAGCCTTAGACCGAATTATTGAAGGAGAAGAATAAGATGGCAATTTATACTCGAACTGGTGACCAGGGCATGACCCGACTGTACGGAGGCCACAGTGTTTCAAAAGCTTCCGAGCGGGTAGGGACTTATGGAGCGATTGACCAGTTAAATGCCAGTGTGGGCTACCTGGCCGCCTTGGTCAATCCCAAATATGACCAGGTCCACAGCCAACTCCTGGAAATCCAGCAAGATTTATTTGATTGCGGGAGTGATTATGCTACCCTAGACCAAGAACGTCCCTATAAGGTAAAAAATGGTCTAGCAGACAAGTTAGAAGCTTGGATTGATGACTATACTGAAGCAACCCCCAGAATTAAAAAGTTTGTCCTCCCCCGGGGCACTCAGGCTGCTAGCTTTTGTCATATGCTAAGAACGCAAACCCGGACCCTAGAACGCCAGCTGGTGCAATTTAGCCAAGTAAGCCAGGATTATAATCCCCAAGTTTTGCCCTATATTAACCGTTTATCGGACTATTTCTTTAGCTTGGCCCGAGCTTTAAACCATTATGAGAATTACAGGGAGGTTGCCTATAAAAATAGTCGGAATATTTTCTCCCAAGCTAGTCCAGAAAGAAAAGAGTCATAAAGGAGCTTAACCATGTATCCAGTCATGTTAGATATCAGTCACTGGTCAGTTCTCATCATTGGTGGTGGGAGGATCGCTGAGCGAAAATTACAGGGACTTATAAAGGAAGCGGGGCGGATTACGGTCTTGGCTCCTCGAGTGACTGAGCGGATTGCTGACTGGGCCAGGGAAAGGCAAGTGATCTGGCTAAAGCACTCCTACCAGGGCTCTCTGGACTTACATGGTTACCAGATGGTTTTTGCTTGTACGGATAAAAAAGAGGTCAACCAGGCGATTGCGGAAGATCTTGGGTCAGGGCAATTGATCAACCAGACTGGAGACAAGCGAGCGTCAAACTTCTTTAATATGAAAACCATTAATTATGAGGGCTACTTGATTGCTATTTCCAGTCAAGGGCAGTCACCCGCTGGAGCTAAGGCTCTGGGAGAAAGTATCGCATCTTATCTAAAAGACAAGGAGAATTGGATTTGACCACTTATCGTATTGGAACGCGAAGCAGCCGACTAGCCATGCAACAAAGTTTAGAGGTTGTCAGGGCTTTGGAGGCAGTTTACCCGCAGGATGAATTTCAATTAGTCAAATTATCCACCAAGGGGGACAAGGATAAGTCCTCCCCTCTCTCTAAAATTGGGGGTAAGGGGGTCTTTGTTCGATGGATTGAGCAGGCCCTAGTCCAAGGTCAGGTCGATTTTATTGTCCATAGTCTAAAAGATGTTCCTAGCCAATTAGCCCAAGGGACAGTTTTGGCCGCTATTCCTAAACGCCAAGACCCTGGAGATGTGATTCTGACTGCTAAAGGAATGGACTGGCGCGACTTGCCTGATGGCGCTAGGGTAGGGACTGGGAGTTTACGTCGCTTAGCCCAACTGCACGCTTTAAGACCGGATTTGGAGATTGTCCATGTCCGCGGGAATATTGATAGTCGTTTGGATAAACTCGCTCGTGGCGACTTCCAGGCCCTGGTCCTCGCCACGGCAGGCCTTAAACGCTTGCAGCTCCTTGATTATCCCTTTGACTCCATGCGCTTTAACCAAAAAGAAGCCAATCGTGACGCTCATATTCTCAACAATTATGAGCTCCAGGCCCATGCTTTTAGCCTGGAAGAAATGATTCCTGCAGTTGGCCAAGGCGCCTTGGCAGTCCAATGCCTGAGTGATGATCAGAAAACTAGACAAGTCCTCCAAGCCATTGATGACCCTGAGACCCACCAGGCAGTGGCTTGTGAGCGGGTAGTCCTTAAGGCCCTAGGAGCCGATTGTAACTATCCGGTAGGTGCCTATGGCCAAATGAAGGACCAAGTGATTCAATTAACCGCTATGATTGGTCGTCAGGACGGCTTAGCCTTGGTTAGAAGCCAATTAGAAGCCCCCCTAGACCAAGCCTTAGCCCTAGGTCAAGCGGTTTACCAAGATCTCCTGGACCAAGGAGCAGGAAAATGGTTAGATCAAGGTGACCCTAATGACTAGACTTCTCTGGACGGCATCACGCCCCTTGACTAAAAAGCAGTCAGCTCGCTTAGAGCAAGCAGGCTACCAGCTGGGCTGGCTGCCGGTCATCCAACTAGAGCCTCTTGACCAGGTGAGTGACTTAAGTCTTAGAACGGGCGATGCTTTTTTCTTTGTCAGCCGCATGGCCGGCCAAGCTGCCTTTAAGCATTTACTATCTAGTGATACTTTAAGTCAGCTTTACTTTTTTTCCAGTAGCCAGCAAACCGGACGATTTCTTAGCCAGGCCTACTCCATTGATTGTCAAGCCCTGACCCAAGGGGGGACTAGTCAGGAAGCCTTTAGGCATTTCCAAAAAATCAAGGACCACTACCAGCCTAGGATTGACCGGCTTATCGTCCCCATTAGTCCCCAAAGCCAGGGCAAGTACCAGGCTCTAGGGGAAACTTACCTGCCTGATATAAGTATTCAGGAGTGGATCGTTTATCGAAAGCAAGTTAACCGGGACATTCGTCCATCACTTCAAGCCGCCATCAGCCAGGCTAGCCAAGCAGCGCCCCTAGCCATAACGATCGCGAGCGCCAGTGCCTGGCAGGCCTTGGTGGACTTAGTGTCCTTGCCGGTCTTAGAGCAGAAGCGGTCCGCCCTTCAATTGTGGACAATTGGCCCCTTAGCCAGTCAAGCCATTCTCAAAAGTAGCTCCCAAGTTAAACCCTGCTACGAAGCTGACCAGTCGAATTTTGCTGGTTTGGTAGACAGTCTGATTAAATATAAGATATAAAAAACAGCCTAGCTTAAGGAAATTTTCCTCTTAAGCTAGGCTGTTTTTCAATATGTTAAGTAGCTAGTTTTAAATAGTAGGTAACCAGTCAAGTACCTTTTTAATTTCTGGGTCCCAGTAGTCCCAACCGTGTTCGCCAGGCTTTTCATGGTAGGAGAGCTCTAAGGCATCGCCAAAGCGGTCTTTGAAGTGGCGGTTTTGCTCGATTAAGTCATCTTCAGTCCCACAGGTCAAATACACTTTAGGTAGGTCGATCTTATTGTCAATGGCTTGTTGGACTAAGTAATAAATGTCATTGTCAGTTTTGGCGGGAGATTCCTCGTCAAAGAGCATTTGATGTTCGAAAGGAGACTCAGGATCAGGGCCTTGGGCAAAGACATTGACCAGGTCGGTGACTCCCGATAGGCTAGCCACATACCCATATTTTTCCGGATAGGTGAAGGCTGCCTTTAAAGCCCCAAAGCCGCCCATGGAAGCACCAGCGATATAGGTATCTTCTCGCTTAGTTGACACCGGGAGCATGGTTTGGATGATTTCGGGCAGTTCGACACTAATGAAATTGCTATAGGGGTAACCAATGGCATTGTTAATGTACCAGCCGCGGTGGGTAGTAGGTAGGACAATGACCAAGTCCAGGTCACGGGCATAGCGTTCTAGGGAAGTGAAGCGGAGCCAACCATCCTCATTACTGGATAGGCCGTGTAAGAGATAGAGCACCCGGTAAGGGGGTTTTAAACTTTGGCGTTTCTCTTCTGGAGTCCGGGCACAGTTTTGGGGAAAAATGATATTGACATGGACATCCATGCGCAAACTATCTGAGTAAAGCGTGGTCTGTAAAAGAGTCATGGGAATACCTCCTGAATATTTTATTATTATCATTATAACTAAAAGACCAAGTAAAGGCGATTGATCCGGTAGGGGGCTTTAAGTAAAATCTTTTTGATTGATTTCTCTAAATTAACCGCTAAACCTAGCTAAAATAAGTAAACTTGGTATAATGAAAGCATTGACAGAAGTAATGAAGAATTGGAGGATGAGTGATGAAATTTGTCAGCAATGAAAATTTTACCAATCATGTTTACTTAGTGGAGGCTGGTCAAGACTTAAGCATGGTCGACCAGGCCACCCAAGACTATTTAAAAGGCCAACTGGACTTTAAGGGCCAAGCCAAGCAAGTCTACCGTTCTCTAGGTCCTAATAGCCAAAACTTAGTTTTAGTCGGCCTCGGTGAAAAGCCTCAACGCGATAGCTATGTGCTTGCGGCTTTCTTGGCAGCTAAAGAATTAAAGGCGGCTAAGGTTGAAGCAGCCAATGTTTCCTTTGCGGCTACGGGCCGTGCCGCCCTGGAAGGGGTTATTGAAGGTTTCCTACAAAGCGACTATCGTTTTGACCGTTACCTCAGTGATAAAGCTACAAATTCCCTAGCCAAGATTAACCTGCCTAAAAAAGTCGCTGACCTTGACCAAGTGGTTGAGGAAGTGACTCATTTAGTGGAAGGAGTTAATGCGACGCGCGATTTAGTCAATACTCCTTCTAATCATCTCAGCCCCGCTCAACTAGCCGACCAAGCCAAGGACTTGTTAACTGGGCTTGGGGTAGAAGTGGAAATCTTCGATAAACAGCAAATCGAAGACTTGGGCATGGAAGCCCTCCTAGCAGTTAATGCTGGTTCGGTCAATGAACCTCGCTTCTTAGTGATGAATTATCTCCCTCAAGGCCCCGAAGAAAAGGCCATCGCCTTAGTTGGCAAGGGGATTACCTATGACTCCGGTGGCTACGCCTTAAAACCAGCCAACTCCATGATCGACATGAAGGACGACATGGCTGGGGCAGCAGCCGTGATTGGCAGTATTTACGCCTTAGCTAAAAACAAGGTCAATAAAAACGTTGTAGGTGTGGCTGCCATCACCGAAAACTTGGTCTCTGCCAGCTCCTATAAAAATGGGGATATTATTGGTTCCATGAAGGGAACGACGATTGAGGTCTTGAATACTGACGCTGAGGGTCGGGTGACCTTGGCAGATTCGATTTACTATGCGGCTGCTAAAGTGAATAGTGAGTGCGTGATTGACCTAGCGACCTTAACGGGGGCTTGCTTAGTTGCTCTTGGTGAACGGACAGCTGGGGCCATGACCAATGATCCTGAGCTCTTCCAAGCAGTAGACCAAGCTGCTGAAAATGTTGGGGAGCCCATTTGGCAACTACCAGCACCAGAAGAATTACGGGAAGCCGTTAAGGGCACCAATGCCGACTTAAGAAACTCTACCGGACGCAATGGGGGAACCATCACTGCAGGGGTCTTCTTAGAACACTTTGTGGAAGGTAAGCCATGGGTTCACTTGGATATTGCTGGCCCTGCCTTCGGAGAAAAAGCCTACCGCTACCTCCCTCAAGGAGCAACCGGTGTGCCAGTCAAAACCTTATACCAATTTGTGAAAGGACAAGCTGAATCCAAGTAGCTGTCTCTATTTTTGCTAGTAAGGAAACTGGCTTAATTTAAAGGTAATCGGCCACCTATAGTCTTCCATGGCTAAAGGGGCCGATTTTATTTTTGCCTCTTTAGGCTAAAACTTTAAAAATGGAGATAAAGCGGGTAAAATTGAAGTGACGTCAGTTTAAGGATTCAAGAAGGAGGATCTACTATGGTAAAAATGATACTGGATTTAGATACAGGGGTTGACGATGCTCTAGCCATTGCCTATGCGTGTGCCTCAGCAGAAGTCGACTTAATCGGTATTACGGGGACCTATGGCAATGTCTTGATGGAAACAGGTCTGAAAAACGCCAGTCAATTATTGGATTTATTTGGTCAAGGCCAAGTCCCAGTTTATCCAGGCTTGGACCATGCCTCGGATAAGGAAGACTTTGAAGTGCAAGAAGTCTCAGCCTTAATCCATGGTAAAAATGGCCTGGGTGAGGTTGACTTGGGTGACCGGCCCGTTAAGCAAGCCTCTGGCAATGCGGTTGACTTTATCCTCGAATCGGCTAGGAAGTATGGAAAAGATTTGAAAATTGTCGCTACTGGTCCCATGACTAACTTAGCCGCAGCCATTGATAAGGACCTCGACAGCTTATCCCAAGTCGGTGAAATTGTTATTATGGGGGGAGCTTTGACGGTTTGTGGTAATGTGTCGCCTTTTGCAGAGGCCAATATTAGCCAAGACCCTGCAGCCGCTGACAAGTTATTTAGATCCGGCTTACCAGTCACCATGGTGGGCTTAGATGTGACCTTACGCACTCTCTTGACCTACAAGCAAACCCAAATTTGGCGGGACTTAGGCACTGAGGCTGGGGAGAAGATGGCTGATATTGTAGACTATTACATTAAATCCTACGAAGTCACCTCGCCCCACTTAAAGGGCTGTGCCCTCCATGACCCATTAGCCGTGGCGGTGGCTGTTCAAGGGGACTTAGTTGACTGCCTGCCCTTAGCCATGAAGGTTGAAACTGAAGGAGAAAGTCGGGGACGGACTATTGGTGATAATGACCGTTTAAATGATCCCGATCCTAGTGTCCGAGTAGCCGTGATGGTTGATGTGGACCGATTCTTAAATGAATTTATGACCCGTTTGACCCAGCTCTTTGAAGACCATTAAAAACAAATAAAGTAAAAGTGCTAGTATCGCTCTTAAGTTTTTTTAGAGGAGGATACTAGCACTTTTTTATTGCCTATTTATCTGAGTGAGTTCGCTCTAGCCTTTATCGCTTGCTTCTTCATCGTCGATAGTGAGCTGGTAATTCTCTTCACCGAGTTGATTGACCATGTACTTGTCGATATAGGAGAGGGCCTTGATGAAGTCGGAGCCGGAAAATTCATGTTTACCGCCAGGAATCATTTCTAAATGGGACTTGGGGAAAAGCTCGGCGGCCTTTTGGGCGTAGACTGGGGGGACGAGGACATCATCTTCTCCATGGACAATGAGAACTGGGCCAGGATAGGAAGTAATAATGTCTTCCACATCCACCTTAAGCATGTCTTCGATATAGTAACGGCTAACCGATACTCCCATAATATCGATGGAGTCAGGGATTTCTTCCTTGTCAGGGACAAAGTCGTGGACTAGGCTGGGCATATTGAAGGCAGGATAGAGTAGGATCATGCCCTGGATATCCTCGGGGTGTTTAGCTGCCATCATAGTAGCCACGAGACCGCCCTGGCTATCTCCCAATAGGTAAGTTTGACTGGAATCAATTGCTTTATAGCCAGTGAGCTTTTGGTAGATTGCCTCCAGGTCAGCCAGCTCAGTTAGTACAGTCATATCGGAAAAGTCACCGTCACTGCTATTTAGGGGCGCGCCACCGATAAAGTCAAAAACATAAGCGGCTACCCCACGTTTAGCCAAATGGGTGGCGTAAGGGGTGGTGGTTAGATCGGTTTGGTTAATCCCATGGGCTAGGATAGTCAAAGGCCAGGATTCTTGGTCGCCCTTGGGCAAGAAGAGCTTACCGTGAATTTTAAAGCCATCCCGCATGACATTTAATTCATATTGAACATAGTCCTCAGTCTGACTCAAAACGGTTAATTGGTCCAGTTCAGTCGCCTGGTCACTGGCTGGCTGTGTTTCATCCTTTTGCTCAGTTTGTGGGGGCTTACTTTCTGTTTGGTCTTCCTGGCTAGCCTGCTCAGGCTTAGTAGAGTCTGGTTTTTGACCACAGGCAAAGAGCAGACCGGTCATTAAGAGTAGGAGTAATTTTTTTATTGTCATCATAATCCTTCCTTATTTTTAATGCTTACGGAATAAGGCCCGCACGCGTTTACGGTTATCCCGGCGAATATACTTGGCTGAAGTGGTCCGGTTTCCTAGGTAATTGATACTAGAAACGGTAAAAATAGCTAAACCGATAGCTACGGTACTCATAAAGGTCTCTAGCAGTTGACTAGAAAACAAGTCAAAGTCGCGTTGAAAAAGATAGAGGGCTGTTCGATAAAGGCCCCCGCCAGGGACGATGGGAATAAAACCCGGAATGAAAAACAAGGTCACCGGTTGGTGGAAACGATTGGCCGCCCACTGGGACATAGCGGCAATGACTAGGCTGGCCCAATAAGATGACCAGACCGGAGTCGAGCCTGCCAGGACCTGGGTGAAATAGTAGGTTAACCAGCCAAACATCCCAATCAAGGAGACTTGGAAAATCATTCTTTTTGGTACCTCAAAGACATAAGCGCAGAAGAAGCCTACAGTCAGTGAAAAGAAGGCATGATAAAGAAATAAAGCAATCATTTAAACACTCCTTCTAAGATGAGAAAGGCAATGATTGAACCCAAGGCTAGACTCCCTGCAGTGAGGAGGGCTTCCACTAAACGGGAAGAGCCGGCGATGAAATCCTCGTGGAAAAGGTCACGGACAGCGGTGGTGAAGGGAGTTCCTGGCACTAGGGGCATGAGAGAGGCGATCACCACGGTTCCGCTGGCTAAATCAGGCCACAAATACATCTGAAATAGGTGAGGCAAGAGAGTGACGACACTTGCCTGAATGACATTGGTAAAGAAAGTCCCAAAATTAAAGCGGTTACCCCCTAGAAATAAAAGCGCCAGGACCAGGCCATTAATAGCTGCCGTTAAACCTTCAAAGGGACCACCATCAAAAAGAAAGGTAAAGCAAAAAGTCATTCCCCATATTCCTAAGGCCATTCGGTTAGGATTATAGAGATTACGTCCCGAGCGAATGTTCAATAAGAGGGTGTAAGTTTGGTCAATGTCTAGCTGCCCTTGGACGAAATAATCAGTGATCCGGGTCACTTGACCAATTTTATTGAGGTTGTTGCTGTGGCTGGTGATCCGTTTCACTCCCACATAAGCCCCACTCTCAAATTTAGGGTCGTCAATAATGGCTAATAAATTGGTTGAAAAAGAACAGCCGACTGCAAAAGCTGCCTGGGAAAGACTAAGAATCTTATTCATGGTATCTTCTACCCGGTAAGATTCTGCCTGACTTTCACACATAATTTGTCCGGCAAGTAAGGCTAATTCTAAGAGTTTTTTGACTTGCTGTTGCCCCATAGACATCACTTTCTAATGGTATTTGCCCTTGTGCTTGGCAGAGGGTTAAGTGGCCTGATCCGATTGCTAGTGTCGCTCTTTAAGTAAGTTAGAAATAACCTGGGCCACCCCATCCTCCTTGTTGCTAGGTGCTAGGTAGTTTGCCTGGTCTTTGACCAATTGGCTGGCATTAGCCATGGCATAAGAATATTTGACCGGGTGGAACATGGAAATATCATTGTGAGAATCGCCGATGGTGAGTATTTCATCGCTTTGATAGCCTTTGGACTGGGCGTAGGCCATTAAAGCATTGCCCTTAGTAGCATCACGCTGGGTAATTTCTAAATTATCGGGTCCGGAAGAAGAGACCGCTAATTCTGGATGGCTATCAAAATGCTCGATAAATTGCTGGAGAATAGCATGGTCTTCAGAAAAGACCATGACTTTTAAGGCAGGCTCATTCTTCCCATTAATATAGTCCCTAATATCACGGATATAGTTAGTATCAAAGATAAATTGGGCCGCACTTGCCATAGCTTTGGGATCGCCCTGGCTGATGGCCTTAATTTGGTCGATAAAAGTTTCTGGATTATAGAGATAGTATTGGTTTTGGGTCATAATGGAGTAGTTAATGCTGTAATAGTTAAAGTAATCCAGCAGTTCACTAAGGAGTTGACCGGAAAAATATTTTTGCTGGCTGGCTTTACCATTGATATCAGTAAAAACTGCCCCATTTAAATTAATCATCGGGCAGCGTAAGTCTTGCATATCTAGTAAAGGTTGGGCCGAGTGATAGCCCCGTCCGGTAGCTACCATAAATTCAATTCCCTGGTCTTTTAAGGACAAGATCGCCTGACGGTTAGCATCAGAAATGACATGGTGGTCATTGAGTAGGGTACCATCCATATCAGTGACAAATAGTTTAATCAAGTAAGTCATCCTCCTTTGTCAAAATCCGATTCTTTGCCCCTAGTATAGCAGAAGCGCTCCTGACTTCCCATTGTCATGGGTGAAAACGCAAGCCCTTGGGAAAGAAGTTTTTAACGGTTCCTTGGACTTGTTTGCCAAAGCTAATCACCATCCCTTGGTAAACTAAGAGGACCCAAGCTTGGTTGCCAGGATAAGCTAAAGTGAGCCCTTGGACATAATTTACCCAGTCATCGTAGCTGATTTCAATTTGAGGGTAAGTGGCTTTGGGAGCCAAGGCCATGGCCCACGCATAGCTAGGTTGGAAACGATTTTTAAGTAAGCTCCCCAGGTGGAGACCTAGACGGAGACTGTGTAATTGAGTGAGGGGACCCTCCACCAGCATCTGATAAGTGACGCCGGGAGGGAGGAGCCAAACCTGGTCGCCTTTAGCAATTAACTCTCGATGGCGGTAGTCTTCACTAGGGAAGCTTTGGCTAAGGGCAGCGAGATTTTTCTTTTCCTCTGGCTCTAATAAACGATAGGTAGCCTTGTGAGTTTGTTTTTTGCCCTTCTTAGGGCGGATCTTTTTGTTTTTTGGCACCACTTGGTCAGTATTAAGACTGTTTTTGGCCTTGAGACGGGCAATAAAGTGGCCCTCGCCGATGGAACGATGGGGCCAAATTCTCACACAGGCGGAGAGATCATAGTCAGATTGACTCCAGTCACTTCGCCCCCTAGAGATCGTTTCAGCAGGGAATTGGTCAATCCATTCTAGGTCAAAGTCACCCTGGTCCAATAGCCAGGCGATAATCTCTTCGTTTTCCTCTGGTGAGAAGGTACAGGTGGAATAGATTAATTGACCACCTGCTTTTAGCATCCGAACCGCTTGGCTCAGAATTTCCTTTTGCCGTTCTTGGCAGAGGAGGGGCGTCTCTTTGGTCCAGCCATTACGAGCGGCTTGACTTTTGGTAAACATGCCCTCACCGGAGCAAGGAGCGTCAACCAGGATTTTATCGAAAAAGGCTGGGAAACACTTAGTCAAACTTTCAGGATCATGGTTGGTTACCAGCGCATTGGAAATGCCCATTCTTTCAATGTTTTCAGCTAAGATCTTGGCCCGCTTAGGAATAATTTCATTAGCGATCAAGAGACCTTGACCCTGCATATCAGCAGCAATTTGGGTGGATTTTCCCCCTGGTGCGGCACAAAGGTCGAGAATTTTTTCTCCTGGCTGGGCTTGGACCACACTAGCAACCGCCATGGCCGAAGCTTCCTGGCTATAGACTAGGCCGGCTTGATGGATGGGAGAGTTTCCGTCTACTTGGCCTAAATAACCCCATGGACTATAGGGACAGGGGGTTAAATCTTCTGAGAAGTAAGACTGGCAAATGGCTTGGGCATTGGCTTTTAGGGGGTTGATCCGAAAGGCCTTCTGGGCCTCTCCTTTATTAAGGGCTGCGAAGAAGTCAGCGGCTTCATCACCCAAGAGCTGGTTAAATTTATCAATAAATTCCAAAGCGAGCGACATGGTTATTTTCCTTTCTGGCTTAATAAGTGCATATTACCATAGAATGAGTCATGCTCCAATAAGATTTCAGTAGAGGACGACTCAGAAAATAAGGTGGCTTCTATGCTATCATTTAAAGTGTAAAATAAAAAATACCCGGTTAGAGGCTAGAATATGAATGAGGAGGAAGATTTTTCATGTTTTTTATTGATACGTCACGTCATGGTCAAGCGGTTTATGATCCCATTGTTAACCAATCTTTGGATAATTATTTGATCAATGACCTAGCCCTGGAAGGCCACGGCTTAATTATGTATATTAATGCCCCCTGTGTCATTATCGGTAAAAACCAAAATGCCTATGCCGAAGTTGACCTGGATTATTTAGAAAAGAATGATATCACTTTAGTCCGGCGTACGGGTGGCGGGGGAGCTGTTTATCAGGACTATGGCAACATTGTCTTTGAAAATATTGTCGTTGGTGATACCTCACATTATGGTGATTTTTCTTACTATGCCCAACCGATTATTGATGCTTTGACTGCTCTGGGGATTGAAGGGGTCCAACTCAAAGGCCGTAACGATATTGTGGTCGATGACTTAAAAATTTCTGGCATGTCCATGGTCAAGGTAGAAAATGCTCTGGCGGCCGGAGGTACCCTCCTCTATGATTTGGATACCCAACAAGCGGGACGGGTGCTGACCCCAAACCAAGATAAGTTGAAAACTAAAGGGGTCAAGTCGGTAGATAAACGGGTCTCTAATCTCAAACCGCTCTTAAAGGGTGATTTAGCTGACTTATCCACGGAGGAATTTAAAGAGGCCCTACTCAAGGAGATCTTCCATACGGAGGACTTGGATTCTATCCCAAGCTATACCTTAACTGATGAGGACTGGGCCATTATTGACCAAAGGGTGGCTGATTTTTATGGTAAGGATGAATGGAATTATGGGTCCAATCCTGGCTTCCATTACTATAAGACAGCTTATTACCCTGGAGTAGGTACCGTAGCTTTTAACTTTAATATTAGTGATGGAATCATTACTGACTTTAAGACTTATGGAGATATGAGTTTTGGCCAACCGGACCAAGTCGACCAAGCCATGATTGGGAAGACCTATGACCAAGCTGGAATTGCTGCAGGCCTTGAAGCTGGCAACTATCAAGATAATATTGGCAAGCTTCCTATCGAGGACTTAGTCTCTCTTATCTTGAATTAATTATAATTAAAAAAGTGTGACCAAGTTGATTAGCTTGGTCACACTTTTTTTAGTCAAGTAAGTTTCTGCGCTTTAAGAGTGGGCGTAAACGCAGAGCTAAGATAAAGGCCAGGGCACTTTTGAGAATTTCAGCCAGAATAAAGGGAGTAATCCCAATGGCTAAAAGTCCGCCGATGGAAAGGCCCTTGCCCATATAGCTGTTTAAAATAAAGGCCATATAGACAAAACCAATTGAATTGGTCACTAAGTAATTAATGACTAGGGCAATGAGGTATTCTCTAGGCCCTGGATTGGCTTGCTTAGCTAAATAGGTTGAAACCAGGCTAGCGGCAGCAAGGAAGCCTATAATAAAGCCAAAGGAAGGGGTTAGGACACTTTGGAAACCGCCATGGAATCCGGCAAAGAAAGGTAAGCCGATTAAGCCGCCCAGTAAGTAGAGCAGGGTGGTAAGAAAGGCTTCCTTAGGTTTTAAAAATAGAGCAATTAAGTTAACTGCAAAGGTTTGTAGGGTAAAGGGAACAATCCCAATAGGAATAGTTAACTGAGAAGCGATAACCAACAGGGCAATCATCAAAGCAATACGAGTAATTTCTTTGGTTTTCATTTTTGTTTTCTCCTTATGCAAAGATCGATTAACAGGGCCTTTGAGCCACTGCCCCTATTAAGCAAGGATAATTATTCCTGCTTAATAAGTTTTTGCTTCTAGCTAGTCGCTAACGAATTGTTGACTCCCAAAATGAATATTGGGGCTGACTAGGGCATGGGTGTCTCCAGCGCTATCTTCCACTAAGAGCTGGCCTTGTTCATTAATCCCTTTTATTTTTCCAGTTTTAGTGACCTGATTTTCTTGGTAGCTTACTTCTTTACCCAGACCCAGTAGGTGTTTCTTATAGGTGTCTAGAAATTCACCTTGGGCAAAGTGGTGATGGTAGGTCATAAAGCATTGGATAAGGTCAACTAAGAATTGGTTAATATTAAAGTCTTTAGGTAATTCTTTGCCAAAAAAGGTCCCAGCAATTTCCCTAATATCAGCCACTTTAGACAAGTCACCGGCTAGATTTAAGCCCAAACCGACGACAATATAAGACACACTAGGGATCTCTAAGTCAGAGACCATTTCGCAAAGGATTCCGGCTGCCTTGTGACCTTGGTAGAAGAGATCGTTAACCCATTTGACCTGGATGGGTTCAGCTAAGTAACTCCCTAAAGTCTCGATAACGGCACTGGCCGCTAAGAGGGTGTAGAGAGGCACTTCAGCTGGGTTAGAACAATTGGGTTTCAGAGCCAAACTGACATACAAGCCATCCTCTAAGGAAGAATAGAAGCTTTTCCCTAGACGCCCCTTTCCGGCTGTTTGTTTTTGACTAGCACAAATAACCAAGTCATCTTGGTGTTGACTCTTATAGGCCTTGATATATTCATTGGTAGACCCAACTTCATCTAAAAGAATGAGTTTCCACTTGGCTTCCTCTTGGTCCAGGTAATAAGTCAATAGACTCTGGTTTAGTCGTTGGGGTAGAGCTTGAATCTGGTAGCCTTGCTTTCCAGATTCGATGACGAAGCCTTCCTTACGTAGGTTTTCAACCGCCTTCCATACTGCATTACGGGAGAGGTTGAGTTGGTCGGCTAGGACCTGGCCACTAAGGGGCGCTACCATAAGCTGCTCTAAAACCGCTTGACTGGTTGTCATGCAAGTATCTTCCTTTCTGAATAATCTTAACGAATAGCTATAAGCATTTTATATTTTACAAATATCAGGATAAACTTGTCAACTCGTTTTTAAACTAGGGTGACGTAAGCGATAGGCTAACCATATCATTTTAAAGACCTCTGTGATCGTGTTAAAATGAGAATATAAGATAAAAGGAGGAAAAGTTATGTCAGAAAAATTTGATCAAATTAAAGGTAAAGTCAAAGAAACCGCTGGAAAAGTATTTGATGACAAAGAAACTGAAAACGAAGGCAAGACTGAAGACCTTTCTGCCCAAGCAAAAGAAGCAGTTAACGATGTAAAGGACTCCGTAAAGGGAGCAGTTGATGGGGTTAAGAATAGCTTTTCAGACGACAAAGAATAAGAAGTACTGATAAACTTATTAATTAAAAGAGGCTGGACAAAAGTTCTAGCCCCTTTTTAGATTGTAGACAGTCCAATTCCTCCTTTGTTGTTGTCAACTCACACTTTCTCCAAATCTGTTCCAAGCGCAGAGCAAGCGTTCATTTCAGAAAAAGGCAGTTAATTCCCAGGCCCGATACAAAGAGAGCGGGTAAGCCTTCATTGGGCTTGAGTCTAGGAGTTAACTGCCTATTTTTAATCTTTATTCATAGAGTGGATATATTTTTTACTAGTGGCTAAATCGTCTTCATCTAACAAGATTTTTATGGTATCTAGGGCTTGGAGTGTGGTATCACCATGTGGGGTGATACTTTGACCTTTGCGTTCAATATTTAAGAGCAGGGCGCTTGGAGGAAAGGCTAAGTCTTTAACGGCTAGCTGGTTAAATTGGGAGAGAACACTCACTTGGTAAGTGAGGCTAATTTTTTTCTTGGTGAGCTTTGCCGCTGATTTGTCTTGCATCCGTTCATAGAGACTTTCGTAAATAGGCGCCAGGCCCAGTCTTTCGCAGATGACATAGGCAAGGGCAGCCACGATGGCCAAGGGCAGCAAATTGTTAAGGTTACCCACCATTTCCACTACGAGAATGATAGAAGTTAATGGCGACCGTACCACAGCCGTTAGAACTCCAACCATGCCTAAAACCATGAAATTAGTTAATAAGGCTGAATCAATAGGAAGAAAAAGTTGAATAAGCATAAAAACGCTGGCTCCACTGAGACAACCGATGGCTAAGGTGGGAAGAAAAATCCCACCAGGGACCCCCGTGCTATAGCAAAAAGCGGTGAAAAAAATCTTAGCAAAGAGAATGATTAGGAGGAGCTTGAGGGAAAAGGGATGGGCGATAAAGTCAAAAACCAGTTCATGCCCTGATCCGGTGATCCAAGAAAAACCATAGGAAACAAAAGCAGCCAATAGAAAACCGGCCATTACCCGGTGAATTATTTTTGGAAAAAATTTTTGCATGGTGGTTTGCAAGGCTAAAAGTGACTTAGAAAAGCAATAGCCGATAAGAGCAGAGGCTATCCCCAAAAAGATAAGAGCAAAATAAAGTTTTAAGGGAAAGTTTTCTGGTGTTTTTAGGGCAAAGGAGGGTTGTAAGCCAAATAGCGATTTAGAGATCAAGTCAGCGAGGATGGCTGAAATCAGGGCGGGAATTAAGATAAAGGAAGAAATACTCTTATGAATCTCTTCTAATACAAATAAACTCGCCGCAATTGGAGCATTAAAGGCAGCTGCTAAACCGGCAGCGGCTCCAGCGGTAATTAAGAGGCGAGTGTCTTCAGGACTAGTCTGGCGTTTTTTACTGTAACCCTTAGCCACAGCCGCTCCGATTTGAATCGAAGGGCCCTCACGTCCTAAAGACATCCCGCTAATGATGGCAAAAAGTCCCCCTACAAATTTTGATAATAATAAGGAAAGAACCGGCATATTAAATTGTCCCAGTAATTCTCCCGTCACCTGAGGGATGCCACTGCCTCCAGAGAGAGGAGACCTTTTTAATAAGTAGCCGGTAAGCCAAGCCATCAGAATGACCGTAACGATAGTTATAGCGATAAAGCTTAAATGATTTTGGCTAAAGAGCCAAGTGTGCCACTGAGAAGCATAGCCTAATAAATAACGATAGAGGACTGCGAAGAATCCCGCTAAGGCGCCTACGGCAATGGCCTCAATGATAGAGAGGGCGTGTGACTTAGCCACTTCGGTCTGCATTTTATTGGCTTTAAATGGACTTGTTTTCACTTTTCAGCCTTCTTTCTAGAGAGTTAATCGTCTAAAACGATATCACTTCCATTATAGCAAGGCTGTCAAGACGATAAGGAAAATTTCATTTAGACCTATTCAGAGCGATTGAGGAAAAGTCAGGCTAATTCTAAATAAAATGAGGAAAAGCCCTGGATTGCATCGGTCTATTTCGCAAAAAAGACAGGAAATGTTTCAATATTACAAAGTATATTACAGAAATATTACAGAGGTGGTGAATAATTTCTCTCTAAAATTGACTTAAAGAAAAAAGTACCCCAGGAAAGGGGCCATAGCAATATTTAATAATTCTTTAAAAAGATATGGCTTATAAAAGATAAGCTTTTAAATTTTCACTAAGAAGGCAAAAATGAAATAATTTGTAATCGACTTGTTACCCAAAAAAATTCCCCAGCATATATAATAGATATTGTGAATAAATAGATTTTAATAAATTTTAAAAATTTCTGGGGGTAAAACAGAATTATGAAAAAGACAAAGAAAATCATGTTAGGAACATCTGTACTGACTTCAGCGGCCTTGGCAGCTGTTATCGCACCAAATGTTGATGCGGCTGAATATACCATTAAGGTAGGGGACACTCTATCTGAATTAGCGCTTCAGTTTAATACCACTATTGAAGAATTACGTGACGGTAACAACATTGAAGATGTGAACCTTATCTTCGCTGGGGAAACCTTAGACGTTCCTTCTGCAGAAACACCTCAAGCTTCTAATAAAAAAGAAGTTAAAGGAAACAAAGAAGTTAAAGCTGAAAAACCAGCACCAGCAGCAAAAACCACTACTAGCCAAGCAGTAGATGCTAATGGCGTTTATACTGTTGTCGCTGGAGACACTTTAAACAAGATTGCTGCTGAGTTTAACACCACTGCTCAAGCCATTCGTGACTTGAACGGCTTACAAGGGGACTTAATCTTAATTGGTCAACAATTACAAGTGAAAGTGGCTTTACAAGAAAGCCCAGCGCCAGTTGCTGAATACCAAGCAGCTCCTCAAGACCAAGTGGTTGAAGAAAAAATCGCTTATGAACTTCCTGAAGTGACTGCTAATGAAGGTCACGTAGAAGAAAGCGCAAGCCCAGTTGAAGCACCAGCAACTCCAGAAGTGGCAGAAGCTCAAGTTACTCCTAAAACAGAAGTTGTTGAAGCAGAAGTAGCTAGCCCAGCTCCAGCCAAAGAAGTAAAAGTTGAAGAAGTTGTAGTTAATGAAGCTGCTCAAGCAAAAGAAGCTGCTCAAGCAAAAGAAGCTGCTGAAAAAGCTCAGGCAGAACAAGCTCAAGCCCAAGCTGCTAAGGAAGCTCAAGCGCAAAAGGCTGCTCAAGCTCAAGCAGAACAAGCTGCTAAAGAAGCTGAAGCCCAAAAAGCTGCCCAAGCTGCTAAGGAAGCCGAAGCGCAAAAGGCTGCTCAAGCCCAAGCAGAACAAGCTGCCAAGGAAGCCGAAGCTCAAAGAGCTGCCCAAGCTGCTAAGGAAGCTGAAGCACAACAGGCAGCCCAAGCTGCTAAACAAGCTGAAATTGAAAAATCTCAATTACAAGCACAAACTTACCAAGCAGCCAACACCCAAGTTCAAGCCCAACCAGTAAGCACAAACAATGCGACTGTCTTATCTGCTTACGATGGGAGTGTTGACCCACGTGGATTAGCTCCAGCAGGACAATGTACTTATTATGTCATTAACCGCCTACATGCCTTAGGGAAACCAGTTCCTGGTCCTATGGGTAATGCTAACCAATGGGCATATACTGCAAGTAGTCATGGTATCCCAGTATCAAATACACCAACCGTCGGCTCTGTGGTTTCCTTCCCAGCCGGTGTTGCAGGTGCCTCTGGTTATGGCCACGTTGCCTTTGTTGAAGGGGTTAACCCAGATGGCTCCATCCGTATTTCAGAAATGAACTTCGGTGGTTCACCAAACGTGACTTACCGTACTGTTGATGCTGGTTCTGCAGCAGCCTCATCCTACATCCATTTCTAATAAATTAAGTAATAAAAAACGAGTGTTTACCCCACTCGTTTTTTATTTAGTCAATTTTTATGGTAGAAACATGATTATAAGCGAGCTTTTGGCATCACCAAGACTCGCTTTTTTGCTTAAAAGTCTTGTAGGAAGTCAGAAATAAAAGGGCTGGCATTGGTTTTTCGCCCTTTTCACGGTATAATGTATAAATTAGAGAGTATTCTATTGACAATTCTTTGTCGACCCTGACGCAGGGGTTGGCTAAGAATGGAGGAAATAGAAAAATTTAGATGGAAAATTGAAGTTCTTAAACTAAAACGTGTTCCGGTCATAGGGCGAAGGTCTACTCCAATAGCTGATAAGGCTCAGGGAGTTGGGTTCGAAGAGCTAGCCTTGAAGTCACTTTAGAAAATTCCAAGGCACAGGCAGGCTAGGCTGATGGATTTTCTTCTAGCAATTTCGTCCTCTGCTGTAACTGTTACACTTAAGGAGTTTTAATAATGAAAAAAATTTTAGTCGTTGATGATGAAAAACCAATTTCAGATATCATTACCTTCAACCTTCAAAAGGAAGGTTATGATACCCTGGCAGCTTTTGATGGGGAAGAAGCCTTAGAAAGTTTTGCCAGCTACCAACCTGACCTTATTGTTTTGGACTTAATGTTGCCTAAAAAAGACGGCTTGGAAGTGTGTCGTGAAATCCGTAAGACCAGCAGTGTTCCTATCATTATGCTGACTGCTAAGGGTGAAGAAATTGACAAGGTGCTCGGCTTGGAAATGGGAGCCGATGACTATGTGACCAAGCCCTTTTCCAACCGGGAACTTTCAGCTCGGATTAAGGCCAACCTCCGCCGGTCCCAGGTTAACGTTGAGGCTGCAGAAGAAAAAGAAGAAAGTAATGAATTAAATGTTGGTAACCTAACCATACATGAAGATGCCTACTATGTGTCTAAGAATGGTAAGGAAGTTGATCTGACCCACCGTGAGTTTGAGCTTCTCCATTACTTATCCAAGCACTTAGGCCAAGTGATGACCCGGGAACACCTCTTGCAGACGGTATGGGGCTATGACTATTTTGGCGATGTTCGAACCGTGGACGTGACCGTACGTCGTCTACGTGAAAAGATCGAAGACACCCCTAGCCATCCGAAATTACTCATGACCCGCCGTGGTGTGGGGTATTATCTCCAAGATAATGACCAGGAGTAGGAAGCAATGAAGGAAAAACAAGAAAAATCGAAAATTTCCTTTCTTAATTCGATTCATTTAAAGATTCCTTTGGTCATTATCTTGCTCTTGTTACTTGGTTTGCAATTTGCCGGGGCTTATTTTATCCAACAATTGGAACAGGAAATGATGCGCAGCTTTGATGATCAAATGAATGTGCAAATTGGCTTTCTGGAGGATAGTGTTCGCCCCATTATTCAAAATGAAGATAATAAGACGAGTGACCAACAGGCGCAATTAATTAATTCATTGCGTCGTTTTAATGTTAGCAATGTTTTGGAAACCTTGGTGGTTGATGATAAGGGACAGATTCTCGCCTCAAGTAACCCCAGCAACCAGGCCAATGTGGGCCAACAAACGACTGATAACATGATCCGTACAGTTCTCTATAATAACACTAGCCTAAGTAAGGAAATGTATGACAATGAAGAGAATTTGCGAATTAAACAATATGTTGTCCCTATTTTTTCTTCAGATAATTCCGGTCTATTGATCGGGGTTTTAAGTGTGACAGTCAATATTGAAAGTGTCTACAACCAAGTGCAAAATACTGGGCTGATTTATATCACTTCATCGGGCTTGGCCTTGGTCTTTTCTATCTTATTGGCAGTCTTAATCTCTAGAGGGATTACCGGCCCAGTCCAAGAAATGACCAATCAAATTGAAAAGATTGCCGATGGAAATTATAGTGACCAGGTTAAGGTCTATAGTAATGATGAGATGGGCGTCTTAGCCCAGTCGATTAACTATCTATCGGTTCGAGTGCGCGAAGCCCAAGAATCCACGGAATCTGAACGCCAACGGCTGGATTCAGTCTTAAAACATATGACCGATGGGGTGATTGCTACTGACCGCCGCAGTCGGGTCATGATTACCAATAATCGGGCCTGTGAATTAATTGGCAAAAAAGAAGCTGAAATTATGGGACATTCCATTATGGAAGTGCTCAATTTAAGGGATAAATATACTTTCCGTGAGTTATTGAATAGTGAAAGTGATATTTTAATGCATTTTACTTCTGATGATGGCCAAGAATCCATTATTAAGGGTGAGTTATCTGTCATCCAAAGGGAATCTGGCTATGTCAGTGGTCTAGTCTGGGTCTTAACTGATGTGACTGAGCATGAAAAAATAGAACGTGACCGCCGCCAATTTGTCTCAAATGTTTCTCATGAATTGCGGACGCCCTTGACCAGTGTCAGGTCCTATAGTGAAGCCCTGGCTGATGGCGCCATTAAGGATTCTGAATTAGCGGTAGAATTCCTCGGTGTCATTCAAAGGGAAACGGACCGCATGATTCGAATGATTAGTGACCTCTTGAACCTTTCTCGGATGGACTCTAACCGCCAGGAAATGAACCTGGAGTTGATCGATTTCCAAGGTTTAGTCAACCATATCTTGGATCGCTTCGATATGATGATTCAATCAGAGGATTATGTCAATGAAGAATATCATATCCAACGCGAATTAACCAAGTCACCGATCTGGGTGGAGGCTGACCAAGACCGCCTCACACAAGTAATTGATAATATCTTAAACAATGCCATCAAGTATTCACCAGATGGGGGGACGATTACGGTCCGTCTTATGACCACTCATAATGAGGCGATATTAAGTGTTCAAGACCAAGGACTAGGTATTCCACAAAAAGCTCTTGGACACGTTTTTGACCGTTTCTATCGGGTAGACAAGGCTCGTTCCCGCCAACAAGGTGGCTCGGGTCTAGGTTTAGCCATCGCTAAGGAAGTTGTGGAATTACATCACGGAAAAATTTGGGCCAATAGTATTGAGAATAAGGGATCAACCTTCTTTATTTCTCTGCCCTTTGAACCTGATATGGGGGAGGATGATTGGGAATAATGCGAAAATTTTGGACAAACTTGCCTCATTTTCTATTAACCTTTTTAGTCTTACTCAGTATCTTTTTCTCCCTTAATATTATTGGCCCTTTCACTAACTTATCTAGTAATTGGTCAGGGGATGAGGGAATGGAAGCGAAAACCACTGCCCTTACCCCGACTCAAATAGCTAATCCGGGGGACAAGACGCCACTCTTAAAAGTATTCCGGCCTGTTTCTTTGGTCTACACTGATGGAGATGGCTTTTGGCAAAGCCGGGAAGCTAATTTGTTAACTCACTTTAATGAGAAGATGACCCAGTTAAAAGTGGATAAGCTTGACTTGGAAAGTCTCAAGAAAGAATCATTGGCTGACTATATCCAAGAAAGTCATAATAAGGAAATGATCGAGCTGGAGTACGCGGATCAAATCCCTCTCCAACTCTTAGGCTTGACCAGTGATGACATTAGTGGCGAATTAGGACAAATTCCCATCAATCTTATCTCCTATCCCCGGGATAGCCGAATTCTTTACTTGATTGACCGGGAAGAGGGCCTAGTCTATAGTCTGCCTTTAAAAGCGCCGGCTAACTTTGATGACTTAAAGACCAGTATCGATGAGAATAAGAGTGGTTTTAAGGCAGTTAAGCGGGTTGATTTGAAAACCCCTTACCACTACTTGCTCGATGACAAGGTTGAGGTTAAGGCCTTATCCTATATTTTGGAACGTCAATCCAATGCGGCCTACTTGCAGCTCTTATTTAACCTCCCTGACCAAGTCAATGACTATAGTGACGTTGAGTCTGCTCGCTACTATACCGAAAACAAGGGCTTAGTAATTAATAATAGTAATTTTGAAATTTTATTCAACCAAACCGTTGATTACGAGCTTAATACTGATCCCTTGTCGGTCATCTTACAAGCTTACAATGACCTCCAACGCATCCAGGCCAATAATGATAATTGGATCTATAGCCAATATAACCATAAAGAAAAGAATGTCACCTTTAGAAAAGTCGTTGGCGGCATCCCTATTTATGGGTCTAATTTTGTTTCACGGATCCGAATTGGTTTTCCTAAGGACCATACCCTGCAAGCTAAATTTTCAGCCCTCAATATTCAAACGCCCTTGAATGATTTGACGGAAAATTTTGAAATGCAACCGGCTACCAGTATTATGAAATTGCTTGAAGTCAACCATATTAGTAGTAAGGATATTGATTCGATAAATATCGGCTATTATTGGGTACCTAGTTCCAAATCCAATCGTTTAATTTCCTTGGTGCCTTGTTGGATGATTGAAAAAGATGGGACCTACTTTATGCTAGATGAACTGGTCGATATGACTAAAAATGAGGCTTATGTGACGCGAAATACGGCAAACGACGTTCCGGTCTATATCAAACACAATCGCAGCGACCAGGAGGCTCAACCAGCAGAAGTGGATAGTAATAACGAAGAAGTCTTTAAAGAAATGAACCAGGCTCAGAGCCGTTAGAGGGAGGAAGTCTTATGAATTTTCGTCAAATTGAAAATATATTAATTATTGTCTTTCTCGCCTTAAATATCTTTCTGGCCTATATTCTTTTTGGAAAGAGTTTTATGGAGACGACTTCCATCCAGTCCAATATTAATATCCAACAGGAATTAAAGAATAATGAAGTCACCATGAACTTTAGCCCTTCTTCAGATGACGTCCAGTTGCCACTGATCGCAGGCAAACAAAGTCGCCTATCCACCGATGGAGGAGACCGGGCCAAGGAACAGAAGTTAGAGTGGCGGGATTCAACTGAGGAACTCTATGGGGAATTTAAAAATCCGATTAAACTACCGGCCCTAACGGAGAGCAATGTAGAAAACCCTACCCAGTTGTCCCCAGAGGCCTTAAAGCCGATCGAGGACTTGTTAGCTTCTGGAGCGATTGAGCATGGTCAAGAATATCACTTCTTGATCTATAACCGCCAACGCAAAATTATTTACTATGGGCAAAATACCTATGCCGACAAACTGGCCATGGATTCTAGTGCTGAATTACTCTTTCATTTAAATGATCAAAATGAAATCGTTTCCTATGAATTGAGCCATGTCCATGACGTGAGTCCGCAAGGGGAAGAACGTCCTTTGATCACCCAAAAGAATGCCATTGATAACTTATATCTCTATAATGAGATCCCTTCCAAGGCCAATATTTTGTCAGCCAATATTTGTTACCAGCAAACTTTATCTGTTGATGATATTATTGTTTTTAAACCGGTTTGGGCCATTATGATGCAGTTGGATGACCATACCACTAAAACTACCTTTGTTGATGCCATTAATGGGACGATCGTCCAAAATGCCCCCGCTTCTCAGCCAGTTAATCCCTCAAGTGATGGCGACAAGGCGGGGAGCCAAAATAGTCAAGCCGCCTAGGAAGGAGATCAAACCATGAAAAAAGAATTTCCAACCCTGACCTTAATCATCCTTTTAGGCCTGTTTTGCCTGCTTCCTGATTCGGTTTTTGCAGCAGATAACCAAGGAATTTCAGTTGCTGATTACCAGGTTAAGGTGGAATTTGACCAGCAAGGAGATATTAAGGAGCACGAACAAGTTCGCTATCAATTTGATAAGCAAGTCGACCAATTAAGCCATGTGATTAGTACAGGCGAAAGTGGCCACCTACGTCAATTAAATATCGATATGCGAATGAATTCAGCCAGCGAAGCCTTTCCTTTTGTTCAGAGTACTTCCCACACGGTAGGAACCTTTGACCTCCACCAAAACGGCAATAGTGTCCAAGTGGACCTCTACAATACCATGTCTGGCGATGATGAAATTGTTAATTATATTGCCAATATTGAGGATGTCTGGACCAAGTACGGCAATCAAGTGATTATGCAAAAGGACTTTTTGCTCTTGCCTTTCGATATTCACTCAGCACAAATTACCTTTAAATTTCCCCAGGCAGTGGACAAAAACCACTATAAGGCCTGGTTGACTAGCCCAGCCCATATCCAAGAGAAATGGCTGGATGAGTCGACCTTACAAGTTCAAGTCAGAGATCTGAGCGCGGATAGTAAGTTGAACGTGCAAATGGTGCTTCCAGCAGACGTGATGCCTAATATCAAGGGGGAAGGTCCCGTCTCTAAGGGTGAGCAAATTAATCGAGAGATTGATAAGCATATCGCCGCCAGACAAGCCTGGTACCGCCAACGTTACTGGATAGTGATGGGGGTCAGTTTAGCCTTGGTCGCCTTATTGATCCTCTACACTTACTTTTTGCTCAGACGCAAGCAAAAGATTCGACAAGCAGCTGATACTCAGCAAGTCAACCACAGTCATGAACTCAGCCCGGTCGAAGTCAGCGAACTATTAAAGAAGAATTACAGCCGGCATGATAAGCTGTGGCTGGTCCTTTTATCCTTAGTAGCTAAAGGCAACTTGTCCTTACGTTTTGTCAACGCGGATGACCGCTTCTACCCTTACTTTAAAGTCTTGGCTAGTCAAAGTGACGATCCCTATGAACAAGTGGTTCTTGATGCCTTTATTGGTTACCAAGAGGATAGGGATCTTGATTTCGCCAGCTTTAAATATAGTCTGGGTCTGAAAAAGAAGGGCAAGACGAAGGCTTACCGCAACTTATTGCGTGCCCTTAGCAAGCTGGATAAAAAACGCAAACAGGACCTGCAGTTATTAGATAAGACCGGAAGCCGCTTGTATGGCTTTTTATGGTGGCTTTACGTCGCTGTCTTTATCGTCCTAGCGGGTTTAGTGATTTGGCTAATCTGGGAGATAAATAGGGGTCATATTTGGCTCTTAGCCCTGGCCTTTTGCTTAGTGGGGATCTATTTATTGAGGCGTTATACTCTGCCGATTTATAATGCCCAGGGGCAAGAACTTGCCAAATATTGGAAGACTTATTTTAACAGCCTTAAAGGTCGAGACCAGTCTTTAGGTTACAGTCAAAAGGACTACCTCTACAGCTTTGTGACTGGGGATAACTACCGACTGATCAAGCAGGCGAAAAAAGCCAACCAGTCGCTAAGCGGCAACTTAGCTCAGGCTTTAGATGCTGTGAACCAATACCAATTAAAAGATTTTATGTAAGAAACGAGGAGAATGAAGTTTGGATGTTTTGGACAAAGACGCAGAGCAAAAAGATTTTACCATGCGCATTTGTATGTTAGCTAGTGGGTCAACAGGAAATGTGACTTATATTGAAACCCCACAGCGAAATATTTTAGTTGATGCGGGCTTAAGTGGTAAGCGTATTGAGGAATTGCTCCAGAAAATTGGCCGGGATGCCAAGGACCTTGATGCCATCTTTATCTCTCACGAACATTCTGACCATTCCAAGGGAGCAGGCATTATGGCTCGGCGCTACCAACTCCCCATCTATGCCAATGCCGATACCTGGTCCTATCTCGAGCAGAAATGTGGCAAGTTAGATGCTGACCAAAAGATAATTATGGAGCCGGGGGAACGGATTAGCTTTGGCGATGTCGATATCCTGAGTTTTCCTGTCAGTCATGACTCTATCAATGCGCAGTTCTATGCCTTCCAAAAAGATGGCAAGCAATTCGCCATGATGACAGACTTAGGCTATGTTTCCGATCGTTTAGCTGGCCTGGTATACAATTCTGATGCCCTGATGATTGAAAGCAACTATGACAATGATATGTTAAGAATGGGTAAGTACCCTTGGCGTTTAAAGCAAAGGATTTTTTCTGACCGGGGCCACCTGTCTAACGTTGAAACGGCTGAAGCCTTGACTAAAATGATTGGTGATCGGACCAAACGGGTTTACCTGGGGCATATTTCCAGGGAGAATAACTTAAATGCCCTGGCCCTTGAAACCAATACGGCGATTTTAAAGGAGAACGGCCTCGGGGTGGGCTATGATTTCGACCTTTATGAGACCCACCATTACCAACCTACCGATCTATTTACCCTTTAATGAGAAAATATTCATATATTTTTCAAATATTCATTCTAAGATAGTTAAAATCCTTGAAGTGAACAAATATAACAAGTGGAGGAAAAATATGCCTAAAGAAGTTAATCCTGATAAAAATCATAATTTAAAAGATGACACTAAAAACGCTATCAATTCTAAGTGGGGAACCGCTATTATCAGTGGCCTAATCGGTGCTGGCTTAGTGGGTGGGGTCTCCGCTTACGCCAACCAAGACAAGGTTTCTGAAGATGAAGTGAAGACTATGGTTGAACGCCAAGTCAATGCCGAAAGCCAAAATAAGAGCGAAAATAAAGGTCAACAAGGGACCCAACAAGCCAGCGTTGAGATTCAATCTGATGTTTCTGCTGTGGTGGATAAGGTTGCTGGCTCAGTGGTTTCGGTGGTGAACCTGGCTCGTCCTAACAACCAGGTTTATGACTTATTTGGCTTCACCCAACCCAGCCGCAATAGTGATGAACTAAAAACCGCCTCAGAAGGTTCGGGAGTGATCTATAAGGTCCATGGTGACAAGGCCTATATCGTCACCAACAACCATGTGATTAAGGGCAGTGACGCCCTGGAGATTATCCTTGCTGACGGAACCCAAGTGCCAGTTGACCTGGTAGGAGCCGATCCTTGGACTGACCTGGCTGTCTTGGCCATGCCAGCTGAATATGCTAAAACCGTGGCAGAATTTGGCGATTCTTCTCAATTGAAGGTAGGGGAACCAGCCATTGCCATTGGTTCGCCATTAGGCTCTGATTTTGCCTCAACGGTAACATCAGGGATCGTTTCTGGTTTGAACCGTCAAGTACCGACCGACTTAGATGAAGACGGGCAAAGTGACTGGACCGTGACTGCGATTCAAACAGATGCAGCCATTAACCCGGGGAACTCAGGGGGCGCTTTGGTGAACTCTGCCGGCCAAGTGATTGGGATCAACTCCATGAAGATCTCCACCGCCCAAGTGGAAGGCATGGGCTTTGCCATTCCAAGTAATGATGTGACCACGATTATTAGCCAGTTAGAAAAAGATGGTCATGTGACCCGGCCAGGACTAGGCTTGCGTATGGCTAGTCTCTACCAATTCCCGCTGGAACGGCAAAAACAAATGTTGAAATTGCCTGAGGCAGTTGAGGATGGGGTAGTTGTGATGGAGGTCGACCCTAATTCTCCTGCCGACCAAGCAGGTTTGAAGCAGTATGATGTGATTACTCGCTTTGGAGACCATGAAATTAAGGATACCACTCAATTGCGTCAAGCTCTCTATGGTTCAGACCCAAATGGTAAGGTTGAAATTGAATATTACCGCAATGGTAAGAAGCAAACCACTACCGTTCAATTACGGCCTCAAGACCATCATAATGCCTAGTTACTTAGAATTTTTTGATAATATTGTGTGCAAGCTCCAGGTTTACTGGGGCTTTTTCTTTGTCTTGTTTTTGGCTTTATCAACATAATCCCCAAGCCTTATGCACAAGATCAGGGGAAAACTTTGTGAAACTGTGGATAACTTTGTTGAAAAGTGGATAAGTCCCGTCATCATAGCTTTCTGCTATGTGGGCAATTATGTGTATAAAAAGTGAAAACTTGGGATAGGTCAAAATTCCTGGGCAAAAACCCCTTAATAATAGGCTTTATTATTAACAACTTGTGGATTTGTGGAGGAAATTGTGGATAAGTCCTTGTGAAAAGGGGGAGTTATGCTATGATGAAGAAGAATTTGAAGAAAAGGGTGACTTGAGATGCGGATTACCATCCTCAGCGTGGGAAAATTGAAAGAAAAATATTTGAAACAGGGGATTGCTGAGTACCAAAAACGAATGCAACGCTATGGTAAATTAGAAGTGATTGAGGTTAAGGATGAGCCCACCCCAGACAATGCCAGCGACTTGGAAAACCAGCAAATCATCGAAAAAGAGGGTCAACGCCTACTGGCTAAGATTTCTCCCCAAGCCTATGTCATTGTGCTTGCTATCAAGGGCCAGGCCTTAAGTTCGGAAGAATTGGCCCAGCAAATTGATCATTGCCTGACCTATGGCAAGAGTGAGATCGTCTTTGTGATCGGCGGATCCTTGGGAACCAGTCCGGCTGTCAACCAGAGGGCGGATCTTTTACTGAGTTTTGGTCGGATGACCCTCCCCCATCAATTGATGCGTTTGGTGCTTAGCGAGCAAATATACCGGGCCTTCCGCATTATTCACCACGAACCCTATCATAAATAAAAGAGTGCGACAAGCGCATCAAAGAGCAAGACCGCTGGAAGGAGTACCTGGTAAATCCTTAAAGAGGATTTACAGGAACTTCTGAAGCGGACGCTTGCTCTGCGCTGGGAGCAGGTTTGGATAGAGTGCGACAAAAGTCAAAAAAGCCACTAGGCTCTGTGGATAAGTCAACTTATCCAGGGCCTAGTGGCTTAGTTTTTATTATAAAATTTTATTGACCTTGGTTATTTTGGGCATAATTGGTGCCAAAGATTGAATCCCAGATGCCTAAGAGGCTTTGCCAGAGGCTGTGGAAGAAATCGGTGATTCCATTTTTATCAGTCTCGTCCATATTATCCCAAGCGGATTTGGCGGAATCCACTAATTGGCCACTCTTTTCTTTTAAGGTTTGGCCAAAGTTAGAAAGAGCGTTTTTTTGTTCTTCAGTTAGTTCGATTTGGCTAAATTTGGTCATGAGGTCGCGTAATTGTTGAATGTTTTCTTCAGAAAGGACGCCATTAAGATTGTAATTATTGATGACGTTATTAACAATGACTTGAATGGTATTGCCATCGATCGATCCGCCATTTTGTTCTTTGGCTTGTTGGATCTGGTTTTTCATATCAGCGATGGCAGCATTCAGGGTTTCGTCGGAATAGTTTTCTTTGTTTTGATTTTCCTTAGTAATGGTTGAAGCGGTTTGTAATTCTTCTTGGGCGACAGAAACTGCCTTGCCATCTAAGGCTTGGCCGCTGTCTTGGAAGGCCTTATAGACACCTGCCAAGGCACCGGAACCGTCCACTTGAACAGCGGAAGCGACTTTAATATCCACATTGGTTGCTCCGGCTGTTAGGGCTGCGTTCTCATATTGTAAGGGCGTAATGGCGGTAATGGTCTTCGGAGTGACGATTTCTACATTGACTCCACTGTGCTTGGCTGGAGCAATATAAGCGGATGAATAAACTTGGTAGTATGGGTAATTATCATGTAATAGGCCATTCAATTCATTAATATTCACTTGGACAGCTCGGGCATTGGCATCAACCCCTAAGAGCTTTTGAGTCTCTTGGAATTGGCTTTGGTTGAGGGACTCACCATAAGTAAAAATAGATTCTTTGATAGCTGCCTGGGCACTTGTTTGGGGAATGAAGAGGGCGATGGCCATTAGGCAAGCGAGTACGGCCAAGAGCCCACGTTTCAATTGATTCATTCGAAAAACCTCCTTAATTATTAATTCTATTATAACATGGCTAAAAAGATAATCTTTTAGCTTTTCCTTAAGGGGAGGCTAAGGAATTGTAAAAAATCACTTGGAAACTAAAATTTTATTTTAAGAAATAAATAAGCTTTAAGGAGGTCATAATGCGCTAAAATAGTTCTATCAAAAAAATGTAAAGCGATTGAAGACGAAAGAGGCGATGACAATGAATAAAGAAAAAGCCCATGAATTATTACGCTTATTAGAAAAAGATGCCAGTCTTAGTGACCAAACCTTGGCCGACATGCTTTCCTTAAGCAAAGATGAAGTCGTAGAGATGAAGGCAGTGCTCAAAGACGCTAATATCCTCTCTGGCATCCAAGCCATGGTTAACTGGGATGCGACGGATAATGAGTATGCGTCAGCCATGATAGAAATCACAGTGAACTTGCATAAGGGGGTTTCCTACCAACAAGTCGCTGATGTGATTAGTCAGTACGATGAAGTAGAAGCCCTGTATTTAATGAGTGGAGCCTATGACTATCTGGTCTTAACCAAGCGCCTCCCCATGCATAGGATATCAGGTTTTGTCAATAAACTAGCTACCCTGGATCACGTTC
The DNA here is from genome assembly GCF_002871915.2 of Aerococcus loyolae. NCBI lineage: Bacteria > Bacillati > Bacillota > Bacilli > Lactobacillales > Aerococcaceae > Aerococcus > Aerococcus loyolae. The sequence continues at coordinate 367,414 of NZ_CP126958.1, forward strand.
AAGGGACTGCCACCCATATTGTCATGCAACGCTATAAGGACCACGGGACTCAATTCAAGACGAAGACGGATGGTAGAAATCGGTTGGTGATTAGCCAATGAGTCAGTCAATCAGTCATAAAGCGGTCCAACTAGCCCCCTCTGGCATCCGCCGTTTCTTTGAAGTTGCCAATGAAATCCCTGATGTTATTTCTTTAGGGGTGGGGGAACCCGATTTTATGACCCCCATGCCTATCCGACAAGCAGCTATGCAATGTATTCGTGAGGGAAAAACCTACTATACGGCCAATGCCGGTTTGATGGAATTACGTCAGGCCATTAGTCAATACATCGATGTCAAACATGACCTGCATTATGACCCCCGCTCAGAAATCGTGGTGACCGTGGGGGGGAGTGAAGCCATCGATATGGTATGCCGGGCGATTATTAATCCTGGTGATGAGGTCATTTGTATTGATCCCAGCTACGTTTCCTATGCGCCTTCAATTAAGCTAGCTGATGGTGTGGTTGTTCCCGTGACCTTAAGGGCTGATCGAAATTTTATTCTGACTCCGGAAGATTTAGAAGCAGCCATCACTCCTCAAACCAAGGCAATGATTATCAACTTCCCGAACAATCCTACTGGAGCAAGTATGACTAAGGAAGAGCTGGCTGCCTTAGTGCCAGTGATTGAGGCTCATGACCTCTATGTCATCACTGATGAAATTTATTCTGAATTAAATTATAATCAAGAGAACTTGGTGTCGATTGCTGCCTTCCCAGGAATGAAAGAGCGAACCATTTATATCAATGGTTTTTCTAAATCCTTTGCCATGACCGGTTGGCGCTTGGGCTACGCCTGTGCTCCTCATGAGATTATGGAACAAATGATAAAAATTCACCAGTTTACCATTATGGCAGCCCCAACCATTTCTCAATATGCAGGGATTGTCGCTCTAAGAGACTGCGACCATGATGTCCAAGTGATGCGACGGTCCTACCAACAAAGGCGAAACTTTTTGATGGCCCGCTTTAAGGACATGGGCCTCCCTTGCTTTGAGCCTCAAGGAGCCTTTTATACTTTTCCAGATATTAGTGAATTTGGTCTCACCAGTGAAGAATTTGCCTTGAAATTATTAGATGAAGAAAAATTAGCGGTTGTTCCTGGATCGGCTTTTGGCGAAGGCGGCGAAGGGCATATTCGTATCTCCTATGCCTATTCCTTAAATGAATTAGAAGCAGCGGTTGAAAAACTTAAGCATTTTATCCAAAGACTAAGACAAAATTAGTAAAAAAACACTTGCCCATTTGGTATGCTCCCCTTAAAGTAGACACTTAAAAAAGTAAAACTACTTTAGGGGGAGTTTTTATGCGTTCAAATAGAAAACATTCACCAGCAGAGTTGGCTAAATATATCCATCTTTATGAAGAAGGAACTTCCTATGCTGAGCTTTGTGATCAGTATGGTCTCTCAATTGATTCATCTATTTTTAGAGAATATTATCTCAGATATCGAGAACATGGCTTTGCAGGGCTAGAATCACAGACAAAGAATAATTCTTATAGTGAAAAGTTTAAGCAGAACGTAGTTCAAGAATACTTGAATACAGAAATCTCAATTAAAAAGATTGCTAGAAAATACAATATCCCTAGCTTTTCTACTGTGAGGAATTGGATTACTAAGTATACTAAAAGGGAAGAATTAAAGGGCTACCATCCTAAACCCGAGGTGTATACAATGAAAAGCCAAAAGAAAACCTATCAGGAAAAAGTTGATATTGTTAAAGATTTTCTTGAAACAGGTATGTCTTATAAAGAGACTGCTGAAAAACATAAAGTTTCCTACAATAATGTTTACTCATGGGTCCAAAAGTATAAGAAATATGGTCCCGATGGGCTCATTGATAGTAGAGGACGCCGCAAACCGATAAGTATTCAAAACGAAGAAGAGAAATTACGTACAGAATTATCCGCGCTTAAAGCACGTAATGAATACTTAGAAACGGAGAATGCTGCTCTAAAAAAATTGAAAGAAGTGGAAAGAGAGTTGATGTCCAACGGACAAAATATCAAGCAGAGTTCAAAACAATCGAAAAATTAAGCCAGGAAGGACACAAAATAACATTCTTATGCCATTCGCTAGGTGTCAGTAGATCTGCTTATTATAAATGGCTCAACCGAGAGCCATCCAAGACAGAACAACGTTTACAGTGGTTAATGACTTTAATTCAAGAAGCTTATACTAAATATGAGGGCATCTATGGTTATCGTCGAATCACCATTTATCTTAATCACTTTAAGAATGCGCGGGTCAATCATAAGTGTGTCTATCGTCTCATGAAATTAATGGGTTTAAGATCTGTTATTCGCCGTAGGCGATATCACTACAAAAGAAGTAAGCCTCAGCATGTTGCAGAAAATGTGTTGAACCGTGAATTTGATAAAGATTATGGACCATCGGAGGTACTATTAACGGATGTTACAGAGTTTAAATATGGCTATAACTATAGTTATAAGGCTTATTTAAGTGCAATTCTTGATTACGGAATAAACAAGGTTATCGGCTTTAAATTATCAAGAAGAAATAATAATCAGCTTGTTCAAGATACAATTGTTCAGATAGAAGAAGAGCTTATCCCTAAAGAAACAGTCTTTCACAGTGATCGTGGTTTCCAATATACCTCGCACTTCTTTAAACGTTTTATCGACGAAAATCAATTAATTCAGAGTATGTCACGGGTCGGAAAATGTATTGATAACGGACCAATGGAAAATTTCTGGGGAATCATAAAAGAAGAGATGTATCGATTAAAAACTTATGAAAGCTTTGAACAACTTGAAAATGATATCAAACGCTACATAGAATTTTATAACACAGAACGTGTCACACTGGATATGGGACTTAAAATTCCAGCGTAAACCCAAGAGTAATTAGCCGTTCGGCTAAAAAAGTTGAACTTTAATCTAGTTTTCAGTTAGACTGTCGGGGCTTGTTTGGCTTGCCCATCTTTTAAAACAGCTAATGGGCTTTGTCAAGGTGGAGAGCGGAGCGGACCTTGACAAAGTCTTGAAGCTGTTTACGCTCCCTCCTTGTCAAACAAGCCTGACCGCTAAACTATCTTTCACATTGAGTTTTATGAAACATCCTATTCACTGATAAATAATACTTTAAAATCTAAAATAAAAACCATGCATGACAAAAATCACACATGGTAAAAAATTTATTTATTTGTCTGTCTACTTGACAGGGAGCAGTTCAATTTTCGGACAAGTGTTTTTTGCTTTCTTAAATTAGTAATCGACATTGCTTGGGTAATCGTTAGCGGCATTCCAGAGTAGGTATTCATAAACACCGTGGTCACGGAGGGCTTGGATTTGCTCTTCGATTTCAACATTGGTGTATTCTTGATAAGTCCCATTAGCTAGGTAGCTAGCGGTAAATGCCTGTAGCCAAGGACGGGAATGAGCATGGTCGCCATCGATATTTTCTAAGCGAAGGTCTTCGACATCCATATAGTTATCAACGACCCCATAAGGTTCAAGGTCAGGTGCAGTGAAGCCAAAGTCACCATTACTCCAGTGACTGGGATAAATCATGGAAGAAACCACATCGACCGTATTGGCAATATCGGTAAAGTCTTGACCGATGCCTGGGGCTGCACCAATGGTGGTGACATAACCGAAGATATCAGCTGAGACATCGACACCGTAAGGACGGAGCTCTTTTTGAGCATAGGCCAAGAAGTCGGTGATGGCCTGGCAGCGGCCTTCGACACTATCTTTACCATAGTGGGCATAATCTCCCATGTCGTAAACTAGGCTAGTCCCAAAGTTTTCGAAGCCTTCGGGGAAACGGACATAGTCGAATTGGATATCCTTGAAGCCAAGTTCGGCAGCGCCCTTAGCCACGTCGACCACATAGGCCCAAACGTCTTTGTTATAAGGGTTGAGGAAGGTTTGGCCTCCTGCGTCAGACCAAATCTCTCCATTGGATTTCTTAAAGGACCAATCGGGGTGGGCTTGGGCAGCATAGGTATCCTTGAAGGTGGTGATGCGGGCAATCGGATAAATTTGCTTCTCCTCAAAGGTTTGCATCATTTCTTGACCATTAAAGGTAATTTCTTCGTTCTTCTTAACTAAGTCATTATCGGTTGGCAACTGGGTAGCGATTGACCCCCAGTCAGACTTGACATCGATGACTACACTGTTCAAGCCAGTGGAATCAAGTAAGTTAATATTACGTTCCAAAATACTTGGTGTCCCCATACCGTGGGCAGACAGGTAGATGCCGCGAACCCCTTCTTTAGGGTAGGCAATGTTGACCTGACTGGCCTTGTAGAAGCGTTCGGGTTTAACACTGGGGACTCGGAGTAAGGCCTTGTTACCTTCATTGATTTGTAATTCTTGGTCGCTAACCTCCACTTTTTCGGCCTTAGCGACTTGGTTAGTGTTATTGGTATGTGAAGACTTGGCTGCTTGATTTTGAAAGCGATCGCGGTTAAAGAAAACAATAATTAAGAGAACGGCTAATAAACACAATAAAGCAGCAGAAATCTGTAACCAACGTCTTCTATGGGGAGGGCGACGATATTCTTGCTTAGACAAAGTCATAACCTCCTTTGTGAGTGTGCGGGTCAGCTAGGGCTTGGTCTTTGTTTTGCGCATCTTGCAAGGCTTGACGGCTCTTTTCTAGCTGACTTTCTAAATTCTTTAATTGGTTTTGCAAATTGACATGTTTTTCATTAAGGGCCGCCATGGTATCCTCAAAGGTGTCAATGGTGGCATCCTTTTCACCAATTTCTTGATAATATTGGTCTTCTTCTTCTAAGAAGTTTTGATAGTCATTGAGGTATTGTTCCACTTGACTTGCGGTTTCATTGAGAGATTGGCGCAAGCCTTCATCTTCCACTTTTTCACTGACTTGTTTTAAGGCAGTGAGCTCCTTGATGGCTTTTTGGGTGGCTTCTTCACGTAGTTTGAGATTCTTCCCTGTTTGACTATTTTTGTCTCCTAAGCGACTCAATGAAGAGTCCTGGCTGATATCTGTTTCAAAGTGACTTTGCAGTTCAGATTCCTGAGCTTGAATCTGATTCAGTTGGCTAGTAATGGTTTCAATATTTTCTAGGGCCGACTGTTCAGCAGGCTGTTTGCCACAGGCGACCAGAGCAAAGACCATGACTAGCAATAGTCCCAATTTCTTTACCATATTTCTCATCCTTTTCTTATAAATAAAATAAAACTGTTTTCAGTATAACAAAAAAAGAAAGGCTTTCCTACTCATCTTCATTTTGCTTTTTACAGCGAGTTTTAGCTCAGTTTGCTCTTAGTGAGCGCTTCATAGTCTTCGAGTAAATTCAAAAAGAAAGCTTAACATTTTGATAACATTGCCCCAGGCTATCGCCCTTGACCGCGCTTTGATTGTATAATAATAGGTAAGTTTAAGGGCTAAAAGAAAGAGGTTAGCATCCATGTCAAGAAAGAAACGTTTATTAGCTTATGCAGCAACGGTGGTTGCCAGTTTAGCGGGCTATGCTTATCATGCCCTTTACCAAGAAGATCGGAGCGTAAAGAGTCGGCTCTTAGAGGACTTCTACCGGCTGAAAGACCGGTTAAAAAATGCCGATGAGGCTGATTACCGCCAATTCCTAGAAGACCAGTTGAAGACTGCTCGGCAGGGAGATTTAAGCTATCCCAAGAAACATGGCATGAACATCTCTCTCTCAAGCTATCAAAATGGCCAAGCCTATGTGCTCAGCCCAGAAAACTACCGGTCAGATAAGCTAGTGGTTTATTTCCATGGGGGTCATCGGATTGAAGCAATTCCGCCTAAGGAGTGGCGGTTTTTGGAAAAATTTGCTGAAGACAATCGGTTGCGCCTATTAATCCCCTATATTGAGCCCCTTTCCTACGCTTATTTTGATGAAGAAGTCGACCGTTTAGAGGCCTTACTGGATGAAATTAGTCTGGACTATACCGATGAAGACCTCTATTTAATGGCTTCAGATACTGGGGCCCTATTTGCCTTACCCATTGCAAGAGATAGCAGTAGTGATCTTATCCTTGAAGGCTTGATATTACTTTCGCCTTGGGTAACGACGAAACATAGCATCACTAGCAGTCAAGACGAGGACCAAAAAGATTACTTGACGACCTTTTCTGATTACCAAGCCATTGCTAGTTTATGGCAAGCGAGTGAGGGACGGATTATTGCCCTAGACGCTGAACGGGCAGGGACCTTACCAAAGGTCCATCTCTTTATGGGTAAGAAAGATGTCCAATATTTAGAAGTCTTAGCCTTTTACCGGAAATTAAAGCAAAAGGGCCTGGCAGTCGATTTTTATGCCTTTGATTATTTGACCCACAACTTTCATTTCTTGGCTATTCCTGAGCAGGATGAAGTCATCGATTTAATTGGAAAAGTGATCTTGCCTTAATACTTTTTTATAGTTATCTATTGGCTTTCTTGTTATAATAGTCAATAAAGATCAGAAAGGAAGATGTAAAAGTGTTTGGATTTCCTTTATTCTACATGTTTGATCCTACCATTATCTTATTAATCATTGGTGCCATTATTGCCGGGATTGCCTCTTGGAATGTCAATCGGACTTTTGATAAATATAGTCGCTATACCAACCGCCGGGGCTTAACTGCTGACCAGGTGGCCCGGATGATGCTTGATCATAACCGGATTGGCCATGTGGGTGTGAGTACGGTGCGAGGGAAATTGACCGACTACTACGCTCCTCGTGACGAGACCCTTTATCTCTCGGACCAAGTGTCCCAAGAAAGCTCGATTTCAGCCATTGGTGTTGCTGCCCATGAGTGTGGCCATGCCTTACAAGATGCTGATAACTATGCCTTTATGCGGATCCGGGAAAAAATCGTTCCCGTGGTTAACTTCGGGTCCAGTCTGTCTATGCCTATTCTATTACTTGGGGTACTTTTTGGAATGAACCAAACCCTGATTAATATTGGGATTGCTCTGTTTTCTTTGGCCTTAGTATTTCAATTGGTGACTTTACCGGTTGAATTTGATGCTTCTAGACGGGCCATTCGTTGTCTCGACGAAATGAATATTCTGAGCCAAGAAGAATTACCCTATGCAAAGTCTACTTTAAGAGCAGCTGCCTTGACTTATGTGGCGGGGACAGTGTCTACCTTACTCTCTCTCTTGCGGATTATTATTCTTTTCGGTGGCAACCGGCGGGATTAAGCTTTTAATATAATAATTTTTACTAAATAGTGTTGGAGAGCATTCGTTTTGCATTTGAATTTGGCGTTTAATAGCCATGGCATCGGTTCGGGCCAAGGTCCCTCACCTAGCGAGACTCAAATGCCTCGTACGGCTAACGCCTACGATGCATAATTCGCTTCGCTTGCTTTTTCATGGCTAACGCTAAAATTCAAAGCGCCACTGCTGCTCAAAGCTATTCACCTAAAATTTTTGCCTAATATCTAGTTATTGGTATTAATAAATAAAAAGTAATTGTACTTTTCTAGAGTTGATTAGTATAAAAAAAGCGTGACCATTTTGTGGCCACGCTTTCTTTTTGAAAACTATTTATTAGTAAGCTTTTAAGTAACGTTCAACTTCCCATTGGGTGACTTGGGTTTCGTATTCATCGTGTTCGATGGTTTTTGCTGTAATGAAGTTATTGGATAGGTGACTACCCAGAGCATCGAGCACCACTTGATCTTCTTTGAGGAAGTTAACTGCTTCTTTTAAGTTAGAAGGCAGTTGTTCAATATGAGATTCCCGTAACTCTTTTGAAGTCATGTTGTAAATGTTTCGGTCAATGGGTTCAGGAACAGGAAGTTTGTTTTCAATCCCGTCTAGACCGGCATAGATGCAAGCTGCCATAACGAGGTAGGGGTTAGCAGAAGGGTCTACTGACCGTAATTCAATCCGAGTCGAATTGCCGCGGGCTGCAGGAATTCTAACTAATGGTGACCGGTTTTGAGCGGACCAGGCGATATAGACTGGGGCTTCATAACCAGGAGTTAGGCGTTTGTAGGAGTTAACGATTGGGTTACCCAGAGCAGTGATGGCTTTGGCGTGTTTTAAGATCCCAGCCACAAATAGGTGGGCGGTTTCGGAAAGGCCGTCAGCACTATTTTCATCATAGAAGGTATTACCATTGTCATCAAAGAGGGACATGTTGCAGTGCATCCCTGAACCGGCGATACCGTAAACGGGCTTTGGCATGAAGGTAGCATAGAGATTATGCTTGCGGGCGATTGACTTAACAATCAATTTGAAAATTTGGACCTTGTCACAAGCATCTACCACATCAGAATACTTAAAGTCAATTTCATGTTGGCCAGGGGCACATTCATGGTGGCTGGCTTCCACTTCAAAGCCCATTTCTTCTAAGGTAAGGACGATATCGCGACGGCAATTTTCACCGAGGTCAACGGGAGCCAGGTCGAAGTAACCACCATGGTCATTGACTTCAGTCGTTGGTTCGTCACTGTCATTTAATTTAAATAGGAAGAATTCTGCTTCTAAACCGAGGTTGAATTCCTTAAAGCCATCATCATTTAAACGTTTGACACAGCGTTTCAGATTACCTCGAGGGTCACCGATAAAGGGCGTGCCGTCTGTGGAATAAATATCACAGAGCAGTAAACCGATTTTCTTGTTGTCACCAGCGGTCCAAGGGAAGATTAACCAAGTATTTAAATCGGGAATTAAATACATGTCGGATTCCTCGATACGAACAAAACCGTCGATGGAAGAACCGTCAAACATCAGTTTATTATCCAAAACCTTATCCAATTGGCTAATCGGCACTTCGACATTTTTTAGGGTGCCGTTGACATCACTAAAGACGAGGCGGAGAAAGTGGACATTTTCTTTTTTGATATCGGAACGGATTTGCTCTTCGCTAATTTGTTTCATCTTTTTATAACTCCAATCTTCTTAACAGCTTAGTTAATCGATTTCTATGTAAGAAAATATAACACATGTAAAATAAGATCACAAGAAAAATTTATTCATAATTTCTAAAGTTTTTCTTATGTCAGGGACACCATCTAGCTATGGTATTATTAATAAGTAAAAATAATTAAAAAAGCTAATGCCTTTCCCTGGTGTTTTGGTTAAAATAAGGAAAACATGCTTGATAGGATTGCAAGTGATTTACCTGACCTCTAACGAGCTTGGGAGTAATGTTTGATTATTTAACCAATAAAAAGAAAAGAGTGAGCGTTGAAATGGAACTAGAATCATTAATTAAAGCAGTGGCTTCCAAGGCGCCGGCCCCAGGTGGGGGGGCGGTTTCCTGTGTCACTGGTAGTTTTGCGTGTGCTTTGGCAAGTATGGCGGCTAAGGTGACTTTGGACCGGACTGACTTTTCAAAGGATGCTAACACAGCAGCTAATTTATCTGACCTAGCCCACCAAATGGACCGGGACAGCGACAGCTTCCTACATTTTGCCCGCGAAGACGAAAAGGTCTCTGCCCGGCTCTTTGCGGCTTACAAGCAAAAGGCAAATAGTGAGGATGAAAAACAAGCCCGCAGCGAACAAATTCAAGTGACCTTGATCCAAGCCACTCACTTACCCCTACAAGTCATCGCCTTAGTGGTTGACGATCTAGCTCTACTAGAAAATATTGCTCGCCTCGTTAAGCCAAGCATCTTAGCTGACGTTGAGGTGGCAAGGGACCACTTGTTGACCGCCTTTAGGGGCTCTAACCATAATGTCGAAAACAATTTGGCCTTAATTAAAGACCAGGCCAGCGCCCAATTTTTAGCTAAAAAACAAAGTGCTCTCTTAGACCGGATTGAAAAGCTGGACCAAGCCCTACTTAAAGAAATTGAAAAACGTAAGGGACAATAAGCCAGCTTGCTTGGCTAAATTTGGAGCTTGAGAGCCATTGCAAGTCTAGTGAAGTTTTAATGCTTGAACAAATTGCAAAAAAGAGTTTGCAAATAGAGAAAAAGTAGTGTACTATACTATGTGGAAAATTTGAATACCGAAGTGTTAGGCAGAGGCTCCTGTATAAACATAAGCTATCGCCCAAAAATGTCGAGAGACGCCAATGGGTAAAACAGAGATTGTCGAAATAAGGCTTTCTCCAGGTAGCTAAGAAATTTTTCTTTACGTTATACAGTGCTAAAACTCAGACGAAGCAACTCAATCAACTGAGCTTATTAATAATGGAGTCTCTACTTTCTTGGGTAGGGGCTCTTTTTATTTTGCCAAGGAAAAGATGGAGGTGATGGCTATGGAGGAAGAGCAAGAACAGATAGCGGAAAGTCGACAGCAAGGGAGTTTATTGCTTAAGCTCTTGAGGCCATTACCAGGGTCTCTGATTAAGCTTTAGGCTCCCACAGGAAGGAGCATAACGATGAAAAAATTTGAAAACCAAAGCCGCTACCGGCAATTTGCTGCTTATTCAATAAGCGAGCTTTTTAACTACTATAACATTGATCAAAACGGCCTCAGCGATGACCAAGTCCAAGCCTTGCGAGAGGAATACGGGGAAAATGTGATCGATTATGGGGATAAAGCTTCCTTAATGGAAGAACTTGTCCAAGCCTATCTCACCCCCTTTACCTTAATTTTAATTGGCCTGGCTATCATTTCATTCTTTACTGACTATGTCTTTGCAGCGGCGGATAGTCGCGATTGCATTAGTTCAGTGATTATTCTGGTCCTGGTCTTTATTTCTGGGACCGTATCCTTTATCCAATCCAAGCAATCCAATGATGCGGCAGAACACTTGAAGGAAATGGTTAAAGTGACTGCCAATGTCAAACGCGCGGGCGATTTCAACGAAATTCCGACCGAGGAGATTGTTTGCGGGGACTTGGTTAAATTATCAGCAGGGGACCTTATTCCTGCTGATCTACGGATCATTGAAAGTAAGGACCTCTTTGTTTCCCAAGCGGCCATGACTGGGGAATCCTATCCGGTAGAAAAAATGGCCCAAGCCACTGACCATGCTGAGACCGTGGTCGATGAGACCAACCTGGCCTTTATGGGCTCGAATGTCATTAGCGGTAGTGCCGTTGGGCTAGTGATTGCTGTCGGGGAGGACACGCTCTTTGGTGATATTGCTAAAACCGTGACCACTGAAGAAGAAGTCACCAACTTTGATATCGGCATTAGTAAAATTTCCACCCTGCTCATGCGCTTTATGGGAGTGATGGTACCGGTTGTCTTTCTGATTAATGGTATCCATATGAAGAATTGGCTGGATGCTTTGATCTTTGCGATTTCGGTTGCGGTCGGCTTGACTCCGGAGATGTTGCCGATGATCGTGACCACTAACCTGGTCAAGGGATCACAAACCATGGCCAAGGGTGGGACCATTGTGAAAAACTTAAATGCCATTCAAAGCTTTGGCGCTATGGATGTCTTATGTACCGATAAAACCGGAACCCTGACCCAAGATAAAATTGTTTTAGAAATGCATTTGAACTGTGATGGCGATGAAGACAGTGGGGTACTCCGCCATGCCTACTTGAATTCTTACTACCAAACCGGTTTGAAGAACCTGATGGACGTGGCCATTATTGAAGCCACCCACCGGGAACTGGACCTGGATCCTAGCTACTACCACAAGGTCGATGAAATTCCCTTTGATTTTGAGCGGCGGCGGATGAGTGTCGTTGTGGAAGATAAGGCGGGGAAACGGCAATTAATTACCAAAGGGGCGGTGGAAGAAATGCTAGCCATTTCCTCCCTAGTCCTCAAACAAGGCCAAGCCATTCCTTTAACGGATGACCTCCGGCAAGAAATCCGCCAACAAGTCAAAGATCTCAATGAAGACGGTCTAAGAGTCATCGGCATTGCTCAAAAAACCAACCCACCAGCAGTTGATGCCTTTAGCATTGAAGACGAGTCGGACATGCTCTTGATCGGCTACCTAGCCTTCCTTGACCCACCTAAGGAATCTACCCAACCTGCTCTCAAGGCTTTGGCTGACCACCAAGTGGATGTCAAGGTCCTGACGGGTGACAATGAAGAGGTTACCCGGTCGGTTTGTCGTCAAGTAGGAATTTCGGCAGACAGTATTATTAATGGGATCGACCTGGAAGCCATGGACGAGGAGGCCTTAGCCCAAGCAGTGGAAGACTACCAAGTCTTCGTCAAAATTTCTCCTCAACAAAAGGCTCAAATCACCCAAATTCTCCAAGATAACGGCCATGTGGTTGGTTTTATGGGGGACGGGATTAACGATGCTGCTGCCTTAACGACTTCTGATGTGGGCATTTCTGTTGATACTGCAGTCGATATTGCCAAGGAATCAGCCGATATCATCCTCTTAGAAAAAGATTTGATGATTTTGGAAAAAGGGGTTGTCTCTGGTCGGGAAATATTCGGGAACATTATGAAATATATTAATATTACGACTTCATCAAATTTTGGGAATACTTTTTCCATCTTGATGGCTTCCTTATTCTTACCTTTCTTGCCCATGATGCCGACCCAACTTTTAGTCTTGAACCTGATCTATGACATCGCCTGCATTTCCATTCCTTGGGACCGCATGGATGCCTCCTACTTGAAGGAACCTAAGAACTGGGACGCTTCGCATGTGAAGAATTTTATGATTTACTTTGGACCAATTTCTTCCATTTTTGATGTGCTTTCCTTTGTGGCGCTCTACCATTGGATTATTCCCCAAGTCCTAAACGGAACTTATTGGTCCTTGTCGACCGGTCAACAAGCTATCTTTGAAGCTCTCTTCCATTCAGGTTGGTTCGTGGTTTCCCTATGGTCACAAACCCTGGTTCTTCATATGCTAAGAACTGAAAAGTTGCCCTTTATTCAAAGCCGGCCATCTTTTATCTTTACCACGATCACGACCATCGGGATTATCTTTGGTAGTCTATTGCCTCGGACCAAGTTAGGTTTCTATCTAGGTCTAGCTCCTTTACCCGGATCTTTCTGGCTCTTACTGGTGGCTATTGTGATTTCTTACTTGGTCTTAGTGACCTTGGTCAAACATTTCTATGTTAAACATTATGGCAAGTTGCTCTAAGTTTACCAGGACTTGGATTTGACAATTCGGGCGAAATTACCTATACTGATGAGGAATATTAAGCAAGACAAGCCCAGTAGTGGTTAACAGTTGACTTGATAGCGAGCTAGTGGTTGGTGGAAACTAGTACCTGTTAATGATGAATTACACTTGTTAGAAGAATTGCTAGGTGGCGCTACCTTATTGCGCGAGAGTGGCTTTTTTAAGCAACTTGGGTGGTACCACGGTAACAATCGTCCCTGTCTGTCTGGCAGGGACTTTTTTATTGCTTAATAAGAGAATTGACAGAACTTTAAACAGACTAAAATTAGACAAGAAGGAGTAGTTCCATGAATATTATTGATGAATTAGAATGGCGTGGCGCAATTAACCAGCAAACCGATGAAGCCGGCTTAAAAGACTATGTTGAAAACCATTCGATCAGCCTCTATTGTGGGGTTGACCCTACTGGGGATTCCTTGCATATTGGCCACTTGATTCCTTTTATCATGCTGAAGCGTTTCCAATTGCAAGGGCATCGTCCGGTGATCTTAATTGGAGGAGCGACTGGTTCGATTGGTGACCCATCTGGTCGGAGTGAAGAGCGGCAACTACAATCCATGGAGGTTGTTAATGAAAATGCCCGTAAGCTGACCGCCCAAATGGAAAAACTCTTCCTCAAGGATCCTAACGCCCAATTCCGCCTAGTCAATAACTATGCTTGGACCAAGGACTTGTCCTTACTAGACTTCTTGCGTGACTATGGGAAATTATTCAATATCAATACCATGCTAGCTAAGGATGTTGTGGCTTCGCGTCTCGAACACGGGATTTCCTTTACTGAATTTACCTATCAAATTCTTCAATCCATGGACTTCTTACACTTATACCGGGAAGAAGATGTCCGCTTACAAATTGGTGGGGCCGACCAATGGGGCAATATTACCAGCGGTTTAGACTTGATTCGTAAGGTAGAAGGGCCTGAAGCTAAGGCCTTTGGGTTAACCATCCCCCTCATGTTGAAGGCAGATGGCACTAAATTTGGTAAAACTGCTGGTGGGGCAGTTTGGTTAGACCCTGAAAAAACCTCGCCTTATGAGTTTTACCAATTTTGGGTTAACCAAGATGATGCTGATGTGGTTAAATACTTGAAATACTTCACCTTCCTGTCGAAAGAAGAGATTGCTGAATTAGCCGAAAAAGTCGCCACTGAACCTCATAAACGGGAGGCTCAAAAGACTTTAGCCAAGGAAATGACCCTCTTTGTTCACGGGGAGGAAGGCTTAGCCGATGCCTTAAGCATTACTGAAGCTCTCTTTTCAGGAGACATTAAAAATCTCAGCGCCAAGCAAATTGAACAAGGCTTTAATAATATGCCCGGAGCCCAAGTGCCTAGAGAGACGGCTAACTTGGCAGTATGGCTAGTGGACAACGGGGTAGAGAGCTCACGCCGCCAATCCCGTGAAGACATTAAAAATGGGGCCATCTATATTAATGGCGAGCGGATCCAAGACATTGATTATGAGATTTCACCTGCCGATGCCATCGAAGATAAATACATTGTCGTGCGTCGGGGCAAGAAGAAATATTTTCTAATGACTTTTGTCGATTAAAAAGACCCTATACAAAAAACTTGCTCAAACTAGCATAAAGTATCCGTTCTAAAGGCGACCCGCTTTATGCTATACTGATTTAGAAATAATTAAAGGAGGCACTCATTCGTGACTAATACTAAAGAACCTTTTTATGTAACCACCCCGATTTATTATCCTAGTGGCCAACTACATATTGGTAATTCCTACTCAACCATTGCTGCTGATACCATTGCCCGCTATAAACGCCTAATGGGCCATGAGGTCTTCTTCCTTACGGGGGCTGACGAACATGGTTTGAAGATCCAACAAAAGGCTGAAGAAGAAGGAATTTCTCCCAAAGCCTATGTCGACCGGATGGCTGAGGGCATGCAAAAGTTGTGGAAGAGCTTAGATATTTCTAATGATAAATTTATTCGCACGACCGATGACTACCACGTCAAAGCCGTCCAAGACATTTTTGAACAACTCTTAGACCAAGGAGACATTTACTTGGGAGAATATGAGGGTTGGTATTCGGTTTCTGATGAAGAATACTTTACCGAAACCCAATTAGCGGAAGTCTACCGTGATGACGATGGTAAGGTAATTGGTGGTAAGGCGCCTTCCGGCCACGAGGTTGAACTGGTTAAAGAGGAGTCCTATTTCTTTAAGATGTCTAAGTATGCTGACCGCCTCTTACAATACTATGAAGACCATCCTGACTTCATCCAACCAGAATCTCGCAAGAAGGAAATGATTAATAACTTCATCAAACCTGGATTGGAAGATTTAGCAGTGACCCGGACTTCTTTCTCTTGGGGGATTCCGGTTCGCTCTAATCCTAAACACGTGATTTATGTTTGGATCGATGCCTTAGCCAACTATATTACCGCCTTAGGCTATGGTTCAGAGGATGACTCCCGCTACCAAAAATTCTGGCCTGCCAATGTCCATTTAGTGGGTAAGGAAATTGTCCGTTTCCACACCATCTATTGGCCAATTATGTTAATGGCTCTTGACCTGCCTCTACCCAAACAAGTCTTTGGTCACGGCTGGTTATTGATGCAAGACGGCAAGATGTCTAAGTCTAAGGGGAATGTGGTTTATCCTGAAATGCTGATTGACCGTTACGGACTCGATGCCTTACGCTACTACTTAATGAGGGAAGTGCAATTTGGTTCGGATGGGGTATTTACTCCTGACAATTTTGTCAATCGGATCAATTTTGACTTGGCCAATGACTTGGGGAACTTATTGAACCGGACCATTTCCATGTTGAATAAGTACCAAGAGGGACGCGCTGGTGCTTATCCTGGCCAAGTGACTGACTTTGATGCTGACTTGGAAGCCGTTATCGAAGACAATGTCAGAGCCTACTTTGGTAATATGGATAACTTCCACTTCTCCCTAGCCCTAGATAATACTTGGAAGATTATTTCGCGGGCCAATAAGTATATTGACGAAACCATGCCTTGGGTCCTTGCTAAAGATGACAGTAAGCAAGCGGAATTACAATCCGTGCTTTATCACCTAGTCGATGTGCTGCGGATAATTGCTATTCTGATCCAACCTGTCATGACTCAAACTCCTAAGTTGATCTTTAAACAATTAGGGATTTCTGATAGTGACCATTCTTTCGCTTCCTTAGAAATCGGTCTCTATCCAGCAGTTGCCCAAGTGATTGCTAAAGGAGAACCTATCTTCCCACGTTTAGATAAGGAAGAAGAGGTTGACTATATTCGTTCGCAAATGTCTACTCCAGCAGCCGACGAAGAAGACTGGGATCCTGAGGAAACTGAATTAGTTAACGCTAAGGATAAGACGATTAAATTCGATAAATTTGATGATGTTGAACTTAAGGTGGCTGAAATCAAAGACTGTGACTTTGTTGAAGGCGCCGACAAGCTCTTGAAATTCCGCTTAGATGCCGGAGACCAACAAGACCGGCAAATCCTATCTGGGATCCGTGAATTTTACCCAGAACCTAAGGATCTCATTGGTAAAAAGGTCATTATTGTAGCTAATTTAAAAGCCCGTAAAATGAAAGGGGAAATCTCCCAAGGAATGATTCTTTCCGCAGAAGATGGCGACGATTTACGCGTGATTTTTGTTGATGAATCCTTGCCAAATGGGAGTCTCCTGGGCTAGTTAAGAGAAAGAGACTGTGACTAGGCCACAGTCTCTTTTCCATGAAAATGAAAATAATCCTGGATAAAGAATCGCTTGAGGAGCTTCTTATCTAGGTCCTTGATTGACAAGAGAGGAGTCTAATCATGCTCTTTGATACACATACCCACTTTAATACAGCTGACTTTGACGAAGACCGAGGCCAAGCCATTGAGCGCGCCCGTCAAGCTGGCGTTTCAGGCATGGGGATTGTTGGTTTTGACCAAGATAGTATTGAACGGGGCCTACCCTTAGTGGCTAAACACCCGGATATGGTTGGTATTTATGGCTGGCATCCCACGGAAGCAGGCAAATATAATCAAGATATTGAGAACTTACTCCTAACTGCCCTGGATACTGATAAGGCAGTTGGGGTAGGGGAGATGGGACTGGACTTCTATTGGGATGAAGATCCCTTGGAAGTTCAAGAAAAAGTTTTCCGCCGTCAAATTGCCATTGCTAGAGAGGCCCACTTGCCTGTGATTATTCATAACCGGGATGCTTCAGAGGATGTCTACCGGATTTTAAAAGATGAAAAAATTTGGGAAATTGGTGGGATTATGCATACCTATGGAGAAAGTCGCGAAGATGCCAAACGTTTCTTAGATTTAGGCATGCATCTATCTTTTTCTGGAGTGATGACCTTCAAGAAAACCAAGGAAGTTCGCTATGTGGCAGCAAACTGTCCCGAAGACCGTCTCTTAATTGAAACCGACTCCCCTTACCTGACCCCAGAACCCAAGCGGGGGCAACGGAATGAGTCCGCCAATATCTCCTTTGTTAACAATCGTTTGGCTGATCTTAGACAAACTAGCTATGAAGCTATGGCTAAGATTACCTATGACAATGCTTGTCGCTTATTTGGGATTGAATGGACGGAAGCTGGTTGGAAGAAAATCTAATGAAAAAACGCTTAAAAGAGGTTATTGTTGTTGAAGGCAGGGATGATAGCCAACGTTTAAAACAGTTCTATCAGGTGAAAACCATCGAAACTAATGGCTCAGCCATCAACCAAGAAACCATGGATAAAATTAAGCAGGCCCAGGACTTATATGGGGTTATTGTTTTTACTGACCCGGATGTTTCTGGAGAAAAAATCCGTCGCACCATTATGCGGGATGTTCCCGAAGTCCAACATGCCTTTTTGGAAAGGCAGGAGGCCAAGCCCAAGAACAAGGGCAGCTTGGGAGTGGAACACGCCTCTTTTGCGGCCATCGACCGCGCCCTGAGTGCCGTCTATACGGTAACCACTAGTGGTGAAAGTCAACCGCCTTTTACCGCAGTTGAACTGATGGTACTGGGTCTCTTAGGAGGAGAAGATGCAGCGGCTAGACGAGACTATCTGACCAAACGGTTGAAAATTGGCCATAGTAATGGCAAGCAATTAGCCAAGCGCTTGGCCCTATTTCAAATTTCTCAAACAGCCGTTTTGGAAGTCGTCGCAGAATATAATCAAAAAAGAGAAGAAGGAGAACAGCTATGACTAAATCCTGGATTGCTACCCCTAGCCGGACCAATGCCATTTTGAACCGTTACCAGCTCGATGCCAAAAAGAGTTTGGGGCAAAATTTCCTTATGGAACCCCAAATCCTAGAAAAAATGGTGGAAGCCGCGGCCATTGACCAAGACACTGACGTCATTGAAATTGGTCCGGGAATTGGAGCCTTAACGGAATTTCTCTGTGAAAGTGCTGGCCGGGTCTTAGCTTTTGAAGTTGATGACCGGCTCTTACCGGTCTTAGAAGCGGAACTAGGACACTATGATAATTTGACCGTCCTCCACCAAGATATTTTGGAGGCTGATTTAAAGGCTAGCGTGGCCCAGTATTTTCCTGATTCCAAACGCCTAGCGGTGGTGGCTAACCTTCCTTACTATATAACGACTCCCATTATTTTTCATTTCTTGGAAAGTGATTTAGAGGTCTCTGACTTTGCCCTCATGATGCAGTATGAGGTTGCTGAACGTCTGACGGCTCAGGCGGGAACCAAGGCCTATAGTGCCTTAACCATTGTCTTAGATTATTACTGCCAGTCTGAAATTGCTGTCAAGGTCCCAAAGACCGTCTTTAAACCCCGGCCCAAGGTTGATTCCGCTGTTCTTCACCTGAAAAGACGGCAAGACCCTCCTGTTAAGCCACAAAATGAGGACTTATTCTTTAAGGTCGTCAAGGGGGCCTTCGCTCACCGGCGCAAGACCCTGTGGAACAATTTGAAAACTCTCTTTGTGGGGCAATTTCAAGAGCCAGCTGATTTACAAGCAGCCATTGAAGCCGCAGGAATTGATCCTAAGGTCCGGGCTGAGCAATTGACCATTGAAGATTTCTCCCGTTTAAGTGATGCCTTAAATGAGGCTGGTTTTAAATAAGTGCTGTAAGAAGTATGTGAGGACGCCGTCAGAGACTTGAATTGCTGGAGGAAAATACCATAAGCACAGCAATAACTGTGTGTTGATATTATCTGAAGCAACTTCAAGTCTGGCGTCTAAACTCGACTAGAAAGTGTGACTGGAACACATTTTGATTAGACAGTTCGTGTTTTAATAAGTGGCTAGGACATTCGTTCCGGCCTCTTTTTATTTAACTGAACCGGAAGTAACCCCATCAGCCTAGCGAAGATAATCTTTATTTAATGTAATGACCATGATAAAATGTATAACAATTAAAACTGAAAAGTTATAGAGTAGGAAAGAGATGGTAATTTGTCTAAAGTGTTAGAAGTTAGCCACTTAAATAAGCTTTTCCATAATAAAAAGGAAAGCTTCCAGGCCGTCAAAGATGTGTCCTTGACCATTGATGAAGGCGAGATTCTCTCGATTATTGGCCCTAATGGAGCGGGGAAGACGACCCTCTTATCCATGTTGGGTGGCTATTTATTACCCAGTTCAGGCTCGATTCTTGTCAACGGGGTTGATGTCTTGGCCAATCCCCACCATGGTTTGATTGGAGTTTCCTTTGGGGGTGACTTAGGCTTTTACGATAAGGTCTCAGCCCAAGATAACCTGTCCTTCTTCGCTGATTTGACCAATATTCCTACTAGGAACCGTAAGTCTGAAGTCGACCGTGTCCTAGACATCGTTAAGCTGACCAATCAAAAAAATAAGACAGTGGAACACTATTCCAAGGGGATGAAGCAACGCCTCCATATTGCCCGGGCCTTGCTGGGCAAACCTGCCTTACTTTTACTCGACGAACCAACTAATGGAATTGATGTGGAAATTTCACAAGATATCCATCAAACCATTCGGGATTTGGCTAGTCAAGAAGGCTTAGCGGTCCTATTGACCAGCCATATGATGGGCGAAGTGGAGAGCTTAGCTAAACGCATTATTCTCCTAGGCAGAGGGGAGATCCAGTACCAGGGCAGTGTCGCTGACATTGTCAAGCTGTCGGGAGTAGAACATATTGACCGACCAGCTACTCTAGAAGAATCCTATCTGGCCTTAGCGCCGCAATTGAGGTGATTACATGGGTCGCTTTTTACGCCTGTATGGCTTTCACTTAAAAGTCTATATGAAAAATTCTTATTTCTTCTGGCTGCCTATTACTAGCACACTGACTTTCTTCTGCTTGCAGTATATTGCCCTTTATGCGTCTGGGAGCGCTAGTGACCCTGATTTGTGGCTAAGGAGTGGGGTTTTTGGCCTCTGGACTTCGGCCACCACCGCGACAGGTTCGATTGGCTACCAGCGTCACTTAGGGACCTTGCCTTATTTAATTAACACCCAAGTGGGGGACGCCTATTCCTTATTAAGCTTATTACTGCCAGCTGCCTCCTTTGGCTTACTGAGTTTTCCCTTGGCTTATCTTTTAGCCCTTGTTTTTAATACGGGCATCCAAGCCTTTACTCTGTCCATACTAGTTCAGGTGCTGATGCTCTTTTTAGGCGCTGTCGTGATGGATTTATTTATTGCTGGCTTTTTTGTTTTAACCCCTAATGCAATTATTTATGAAGAATTACTTCACTTACCTGTCATGCTGCTTTCTGGCTTACTGGGGACTTTTGCCCTGGCCAGTCATTGGATCAGCTGGACCCAGTGGTTGATTCCGATCATCTATCCGATTCAAGCCCTTTTAGGGCGGGGAGACCACTTATCGATAGTGGCTTACGGTTTTTCTTTAGTCTTGTGGTTGGTCCTGGCAGTCACTTTGGGCTCTTATCTCTTAAGGTCAGCCCGTAAGCAAGGTTTAGGGAGGCGATTTTAATGCGGATTCAAATGAAATCCTTACCCTTTTTACAGAATAAGAAATTGATCCTTATCCATTTTCTGATCCTACCGATTATTCAGATCCTAGTTATCCTCCTCCTCAATCAACAATATGCTAAGGCGCTTAATCCCCAAGTGGCTATGGCCTCAGTTTATTTGTCGGCCAATAGCTTCTGCTTGTCGACCATGGCTTATCTTTTAGTGGTGGATTATTTAAGCCAAATTTTTAGGGAAGTCCTGGTCCATAAGCCTTGGTCTTTAAGCTATTGGGGTAGGAAGCTTGCTACTAGTCTCTTGTTAAGTTCAATCATTTTTTTGATCAATGGCGGCCTCTTACTGATGATTGGCGTGGACAACTTATATTTTTGGCGTTGCCTAGCCGCTTTACCGCTTTCCTTATTATTTAGTGCAGGATTAGGGATTGCCGGTTATTTATTAAGTGTCCACCGCGATAATATCTATCTCTTTACTAACCTCTTTACCGCCATCCTACCCCTTATGGCTGGCGTGGTTGCCCCTATTTCTGCCTACCCACCTCTCTTTAAGCAGGCTAGCTATGTCTTCCCTTATGGTCAAGTGGTAGAGGGGATTTACCAGGGGGAGACCAGTGGTTTATTCGTTTTAGTCTACATCGCTATTATTTTTGCTTTTAATTACTTCTGCTTAAAGGGGCTAAAAAAACAGCTACTGCTGGGCTAGAAGAATGATAAACGAATCTTTGAAAGTGTTGGAGTTTTGCTGATGTTTTGGGGAGAAAATCGTCCTTATAAATCCTTTTAGAAAATGCTTTAGAGGCCTTGACAATGAAGCTTTTATTGTGCTATTGTAAAAAGATTGACTTTGTGTTATAATAGGTTTATCAAGGGGTGATGGCATGCCAAGTAATTTACAAAGTATTAAGGCAGGCTTAGAGGAAAATATTGGTAAACCGATCCAAGTAACGCAACAAACAGGGAGAAAGCGGATCACTATCCGTAATGGGATCTTAAGTGATACCTTTCCAGCCGTATTTGTTGTTGAACTCGACCAAGATGAAAATCAGTTCGAGCGCGTATGCTATAGCTATACCGACTTATTAACTGAAAGCATCGAAATTGAGTTTCCCTAATCTTGTGCGTAATTAGTGATTGAGAAGAGGTGTAAGCAGCATGTAAAACCATGCTACTTACACCTCTTTTCTTTATCCCTTGCCTTCTCAGTTGAGGAATCAAGTAGTCATGTTAAAATAAGAATAATTAGACCAGTAAAAGAGAGGGGTGAAGCAAAATGGCTATTCGAGAAAAAGCTCTGGCTAAGATTAATCTCGCCCAGGACATCTACTATCAAGCAGAGGATGACCGCTTTTACTTTGATATGGTCATGTCCTCAGTCGACCTGGCTGATTACCTGGTTATTGAGGAAAATGATAGTGGTGAGATTCTTATTCGCTCTAACCAACATTTCCTGCCCCGGGACCGACGTAACCACGCCTACCAGGCCGCTGTAAAAATGAGGGAACTTGCCGGACTTGACCGGGGCGTAACTATCTCTATCCGCAAGTATATTCCGGTTTCAGCCGGGCTTGGGGGCGGATCAAGTGACGCAGCAGCAGTCATCCGGGGCTTAAACCGCCTCTGGCACTTAGATTGGTCCCTTGACCAACTCATGGATATTGCCGTAAGCATTGATAGTGATGCTCCCTATTGTTTAAGAGGGGGCTTGTGTCGAATGACCGGTTCGGGTAGAAATTATGAAGTCCTGCCTTCCTTACCGTCAAGCTGGCTGGTCCTAGCTAAACCTGCTTTTTCCATTTCCACCCCAAAGATGTTAGCTGCCTTAAAAGACCATCCCCAAAAGCTTTCTACCCATGCGGGCCCGGTAACGGAGGCGATTAAAGCCGGAGATTTTCCGCGAGTGATGGCAGAACTTGGCAATTCCTTAGAAGCCATTACTTTTAACTATTACCCAAAGTTAAAGGCCCTAAAGGAACGGATGCAAAATTTCGGCGCCCAAGGGGTAACCATGACGGGGAGCGGGTCGACCATTATCGGCTTTACCCGCCAGCAACAACAAGCTAAGCGAATTTATAATGGAGTAAAAGGCTTTTGCGAAGAGGTTTATGTGGTAAGAATGAATCAAAATCTCAGAAATATTAGTTAAGATTAGATACCTTTATTAGGGGGACCTGGGGCAAAAGCCCCAGTTTTTTCATTTTAAATAGGAGAGATTATCTTGCGGCTGACGAGGATGTGTGCTATATTAAATCGTAAGAGTTACGATTTGCAAGGAGGCTTTATCATGAAAACGATGATTAAAAAGATAGGCTTTTGCCTAAGTCTGCTGGCTTTATTGGTCAGTTTTGGCTGTAACCAAGGCAAAGAAGCGGCAGATAAAAACGGCAAGGGCAAGTTAACTGTGATGACCAGTTTTTATCCCATGCAGCTATTAACCCAAGCGGTAGTCGGGGACCAAGCGGATGTTCAGGTGATGATATCAGGAAAGCAAGAGGCTCATCACTTTGAACCCAGTGCCAAGGATATGGCCCGCTTACAAGAGGCGGATGTCTTTGTTTATAATAGCGATGATATGGAAGCTTGGGTAGAAAGTAGTTTAAATAGTATTGACACTGACCGGGTCAAGGTCGTCGAGTCCGCTGACAATATTGAACCCATTTCGGGAGCGGTAGAAACGATTGAAGGGGAGGTCCTAACAGCTGAAGATGACCACGACCATGATCATGACCATGAAGGCGACCATAACCATGAAGAAGGCGGCCTCCATGTCCATGAATATGACCCCCATACCTGGCTTAGTCCTAAAAATGCCATGATTCAGACCCAAGCCATTTGTGACGCCATGAAAGAAGTTGACCCCGACCAGGCTGAACTGTATCAAAAGAATACCGATGCCTTCCTGGAAAAGTTGGAAGCACTTGACCATGACTATCAAAGGGCCTTTTCTAATCATCCCGACCAATCCTTTGTGACCGCCCATGCCGCTTTTGGGTATCTGGCTGATGAATATAATTTAAAGCAAATTGCTCTAACGGGAGTCAGTGATGATGCGGAGCCATCACCACAAGCTATGGCAGGGGTGATTGATTATATTAAACAAAATAATCTGCCGGTGATTTATTTCCAAGAAAACACCTCATCCAAACTCGCGGATACTTTGGCGGCGGAAACTGGGGTTAAGGTTTCCAGCCTCAATGCTCTCGAATCCGCCAGTTCTGACCAGCCAATTTCAGGCGATACCTATATTAATTTGATGCGGGAAAACCTCGAGCATTTAAAATTAACCATTAATTAGATAGGAGGCTAGCATGCATTATATCCAAGTCGAAGACTTGCGCTTTTCTTATGATAGTGAGCCAGTTCTCAACAATATCAGCTTTACCGTTGACCCCGGTGAATTTGTGATCTTAACTGGGGAGAATGGGGCAGCCAAGTCCACCCTGTTGAAAAATATTCTGGGTCTACTGCAACCAGACAAGGGAAAAGTGACGATCAGTAAAACCAATATTTATGATAATAAACTACAAATTGGCTATGTCCCCCAGATGGTGGCTAGCTTCAATGCTGGTTTTCCTAGCACGGTTTATGAATTTGTCCTCTCAGGCCGTTACCAACAAGGTCGTTGGTTTAAACGCCTGACCGATGAGGACCATGAACACGTTAAGCGGGCCCTTAACTCAGTAGGCATGTGGGAACAGGCCCAAGAAAAAGTGGGGGAATTATCCGGTGGCCAGAAACAACGGATTGTCTTGGCCCGGGTCTTTGCTACCGATCCTGACCTATTTGTTCTGGATGAGCCTACTACCGGTATGGATAAGGCCTCACGGGAAGAGTTTTACACCTTATTGAAACATAATACCCGCCGCCATGGTAAAGCCATCCTCATGGTGACCCATGAGGATATCCATTTACAAGATTATTTCGATAAACACATTCATTTAACTAGAGAGGAGGGGTCACCATGGCGCTGTTTCAGTATGACTTCATGGCCCGAGCCTTCATCGCCTGTGGAGCCATAGCCTGCTTTGCTCCGGTATTGGGTTTATTGCTGATTTTAAGGAAGCAGTCCCTAATGTCGGATACCCTGGCCCATGTTTCCTTAGCCGGGGTGGCTTTAGGTTTCTTATTAGGGGTTGAACCGATCTATACGACCATTTTAGTGGTGGTGATTGCGGCCTTGGCCTTGGAATACCTCCGCCGGGTTTACAAAAATTATTCGGATATTTCCATTGCCATGTTAATGTCGGGGGGGATGGCCCTGGCCTTACTATTAATGTCCCGGGTCGAGTCAGCCAGCAGTATCGAGGCCTACTTGTTCGGGTCGATTGTCACCATTTCGCCTGTACAAGTCCGCTTATTAATTGCCTTAGCAGTCATTGTCCTCCTTGCTTATTTTGTCTTTAAGCGGGTCCTCTATGTGGAAGCCTTTGATGAGAGTATTGCCTATACTTCGGGCCTCCCGACGCGCTTGATTTCCATGGTGCTTTCGATCGTGACTGGGGTAGCCATTTCCATCATGATGCCGATTGCTGGAACCTTGTTGGTCTCTTCCATCCTGATCATGCCAGCGGCCATTGCTATGCGCTTGATGAAGAGTTTTGATAGTGTGATTATCCTAGCTATTATCATTGCCTTAGCTGGTATGTTTTCAGGTCTGTTGATTTCCTATGGCTTAGACACCCCTCCAGGAGCGACTATCGCCTTTATCTTTGTCTGTCTTTTTGCCTTGGAAAGTATTGTCTTACGCTTGGTTAAAAAATAGAGAAAACGGTCTCTATAATTAATTCAATAGGAAAACGTCCATTGTTAAGTGATGGGCGTTTTCCTGTTATATAAAAACAATTACAGTAAAAAACAGACTTTCAGCGGAAATTTCTTGAATTTGTTCTGATTTTGCTTATAATGTAATAAGCTAGCAAGTAAAGGAGCACAAGTATGAAAATGAAGCGTAGTCATCGTTTAGTCGATATGACCCATTATTTGTTGAATAACCCTTATCGAACGATTTCCTTACCCTTCTTTGTTGACCGCTATCAAGCAGCCAAGTCAACCATTTCTGAAGATGTCGGCATTGTCGCTGAACAATTTAAGTTATCTAATATTGGTATTGTTGAGACTATTGCTGGAGCCAGTGGTGGTGTCATTTTCCGCCCTAAAGTGGAAAAAGACAAGGCCATGGAGTATATGAATCAATTAACCGCTAAGTTGACTGATAAGCAACGTATTTTACCGGGCGGTTATTTCTATTTTTCTGACGTTTTAGGCAATCCCTATGATTTACGCCATATTGGTAACATCATCGCTTCCGCTTATTATGGACAGTCGATTGATGTGATCATGACCATGGCAACCAAGGGGATTTCCATGGCCCAAGCAGTTGCCAATTTCTTAAATGTCCCCTTTGTCATCGTTCAACGGGAAGCCCAATTAACGGAAGGGTCTACTGTTTCAGTGACCTATGTAACGGGGAATGACGAAGTGAAAAAAATGGCCTTGACTAAAAATAATCTCTCGGCCGACCAAAATATCTTAATTGTTGATGACTTTATGAATGGGGGCGGCACCATGAATGGGATGCTCAGTTTAGTTGAAGAATTTGACTGCCATACCATCGGAGCGGTCGTCTTTGGCGAAGCTGATAATCAAAAGAACTATATCGATTATCCCTATAAGTCCCTCATCAAGGTTAAAAAGACATCTGATAATTTAGATGTGGCGGGGATTGAGTTAGGGTCCTTGTTTGATTAGGCAGAATTATTAGCAATCTACCGTTAGGACAAAGCTTTCTAAAGTTTTATTTAAAACAATTAGAAAGTCTTGTCCCTTTTTTATTTTACTTCTAATATAGGGTATAATAGTGACTTGATGAAGAAAAAGGAGACGAAGTGATGTCAAAGAAGCAACCCTCTTCAGCAAAGAGTGTATTGATAAATTCTGGAATTTATTCGATCACCTCGATTTTGCAAAAAGCGATTGGATTTATTTTACTTCCTTTATATACTTTATACCTTACTCCTGAAGACTATGGGATTGTTGGTGTGGTTAATTCATTGACCCAGGTATTAACCTTATTGTTCACTTTTTCTCTAAATAGTGCAGTCCAACGTTATTTTTACCGCTATCGGGAAAATTGGCCCCAATTACAATCCTTTTACGGGACCATTATGCTCTTTATTATGGGTAATAGCCTCTTTTTAGGGGGCTTAATTATCCTATTTAAGGATATCCTGGTTGAACCCTTTGTTGATGGGATCGCCTTTTATCCCTATATTTTTATGGGGATTATTACCGTTATTGTTAACCCGATTTATAATATTTATCAAACCTTATTGCAGACTATGGAACAAGCCAAGTCCTATGCCATTAACAGCTTGCTTAATTTTGCCATGATGGTGGCTTGTAATATTCTCTTTATTGTCGTTTTCCAATGGGGAGCCACTGGGCAATTATTAAGTTACTTGATCACCGGCTTTACTTTTGGTTTATATGCCTTGATTAGTTTATATCAGCGTGGCATCATCCGCTTTAACTTCCAATGGAATTACCTGAAAGAGGCGCTTTCCTATTCGATTCCGCTCCTGCCGCATTTGATGTCTACCCAAATTGCTGATTTTGTCTCACGACTATTTCTCAATAACCAGGTGTCGACTGCCAGTGCGGGTCTCTATACGACGGCCTCACAATTTATGTTGATTATTGATACCATGCAATATAGTGTCAATTCAGCCTATGTGCCTTGGTTCTATAGCTTGATGGATCTGGGTGGTCAGCACAAGAAAAAAGCCATTCAATTTGCAGACGTTTTGAGTCGGATTTATCTAATCATTAGTTTGGGAATGTCCTTATTTATTAAGGAGGTTGTTCAAATTTTTATTGCTGATGGTTATTTACTGGCTTGGACTTTAGTTCCTATCATACTGGTGGCTTATCAAATTCGTTCAGTCTACCTCTTCTACGTCAATACACTCTTCTATAATACCAAGGCTACCAGATATATTTTTATTGCTACCCTGTCAGGGAGTTTACTAAGTGTCTTGTTAACTGCAACACTGACCCAGTACCTAGGACTCTTAACCCCAGCCATCGTGCTTTTAATCCAATGGACCGTAATCGCAATCATTATTTATGTCCTATCCAGAAAAA
The DNA here is from genome assembly GCF_002871915.2 of Aerococcus loyolae. Lineage (NCBI taxonomy): Bacteria > Bacillati > Bacillota > Bacilli > Lactobacillales > Aerococcaceae > Aerococcus > Aerococcus loyolae. The sequence continues at coordinate 395,447 of NZ_CP126958.1, forward strand.
TTGAACCCGTCAATTTTAAAATCAAAAATATGTTGCTTTATATTGCTATATTAGTTCTGGTAAGCGCTGTGGGTTTGTTTTATGATATTACCCACCCAACTGGACCACTGATTTGGCAAAATCTTCTCTATAAGATTGTTCTCTACCTAGTGACTACTTTCGTACTCATCTATAGAGAAATCCCTACCATAAAGTCCTTGTTCACTGATTTTATTGGCAAAAAATTAAATTCAGGAGATTAGATTAATGAAACATGCAATTGTTGCTTGGACGCCGCTCCATATTATCAATAGCCTTAATATCTGGAAAAATTGCCTGCCTGAAGAAGAGCTGACCCTTTTCATCTATAACGAATTCGCTAACGCTGATTTATTAATTGATATAAGCAGGAAGCTAGCCCAGGGCTTAGAAGTGATTAAAATCAATCACCAGAATTTAGGCGGAAAATTGGCGAAAATCTCACGTCTTTATTGGAATAAGAACTTGATCCCTCTTGATGATTTTGACCATATTTATTTACCGGGGGATAATTATTTTGGCCGCCTTCTTTATAGCAGTCTCGCTGCTAAAGATCATGCTTTTCACTTGCATTATTATGAAGACGGTATGGGGATTTATCTGGGCGCCAAACCTTTAGAAATCAAAAATGCCAACGATGCCTTGCAAATGAAATTGAATAAGCATTCTATTTTTCATGCCCAATGGGAAAATTGTTATGCCTACCAACCAGACTTGGTGCAGTGGCATGATTTCTCAGGAAATTTAATAAGAATACCTGCTCTTGACCAAAATAATCCTGCTTTTCCCTTGATCAAGGCAATTTTTTCTCAAGCCTATGATGAAGAAATGAGCCAAGTGACTGAGGGAAGTGTCATTTATTTTGATCAGCCCTTCAAAAAAGATGGGGCACAAATCGATGAATTGACCTTGTTTAACCACTTAAAAGCCATATGTGATTCCTTAAATATTAGGATTTACGTGAAGTTACACCCTCGCTCTGAAGCAAATAAATATGGGCGGGTGAATTATTTACAAACTACCATGCCTTGGGAAACCTTTCTCTTATTTGTAGACCATTCCCACTTGACCTTAGCCGCAGTGAATTCAACCGCGGTATTTTCACCTTATTTACTCTATCAACAAAGGATGCCGATTATTATGTTGGCCGGTCTGGTTGATCATGCTATTGGTAAAAGGGTTGATGAGTCAACTAAAAAAATCCTAACCAACAGTTTGTCTATGGCTAAAAATTTTAAGGAAATTTATGGACCTTTGTTACAGGTGCCTGAAAACAGCAAGCAGTTAGAAGACTTATTATATGAGATTAAAATTAAAGGAGATCAATAGCTCAATGAAAGAATATGCTAATAAAATCTTTTCAATAATTAATAATGTTCATTTATTTAAAATAATTACTTTGATTATTAATCTTATATATGCAGTTCCTAGCAGTTTTGATATCGAGAACGTTCCCATGAAGATTGTTTTTGTCTGGGGAATTTACTTATTGGCTAAGGACTTCTTGACCAGGCGAATAATGTTTAAGCAAAAGTTTTGGCCTTTTTTATTTGCCTTTTTAATCTCTTTTGCGATTTCGGTCCTCTTGAATCTGACTTATCAATTCCCTGATTCAGCGATTAACTGGTTTTATGTGGCCCAAACTTTCTTCCTGATCTATGCCTTTAATCCTAGTGAAGATTACCAAACAAGTAAAAAATGGATGGCAAGATTTAACGACATCTTTATCGGTATCGTTTGCTTTTTGGGTTTTGTTTCCCTATTACTCTTTGCCTTTCACATTCGCTACTGGGTTTTAGATGGTACTGGGATTAATTGGATGCGGCAAGGTTTTACTGAAAATCGTCTATTTGGCCTTTACACCAGTCCTAACATGGGGTCGATTATTGGTGTGTTAAGTGTTGTAGCTAGTTTAATGAATAATATCTTGAAACGATCAAGTTGGAAGAGTTTCCAGCCTTTCTATGTTTTTAACGCCATTATTCAATATTTATATTTTGTCCTAGCTAGTTCGCGGGGCACCACGCTAACGCTCTTGACTGCTGGCTTAGTCATCACCTGCTATGTGATTTATCGGCTTTTTGTTAGACATCAAGCTAGCTTTAAAAGTCTGGGTAAGGTGATTCTCGGAGCGGGACTGGGGCTCTTTCTCTTTGTCGCTGTGGAGCATCAGGCGGAAAGTATTTTAGCCTATATTCCGGCAACGACCCAAACAGCCGCCCGCTTAGTTACTGGGGAAATCAGCTGGAGTGATTTGAGACATGGTGAGAGCAAGGCTGGAGGAAATAAAAGTAGTGTCATCGCTCCCGTAAGTATCCAGCACGATGAAGGGGACGCTGAAGTTTCGGCAGGGCGCTTTACCATTTGGCAAGCCGGGATCAAGGCGGCTGCACAAAATTTCTTGTTCGGTTTAAGTGACATTGACTTATATCGCAATATTAAAGACCAAGAAGCTACCGCCCAGGTTGATATGACCAAGCTCACCACCTTGGATAGAAGCGAGATCAAACGCGCTAGAGGAAACATGCATAATACCTATATTGCAGTCTTTACTAAGGCTGGTTTTGTCGGTTTAATTATTATTGCTGCCTTTGCGCTATGCTATTTAATTTATCATGTAGGCTATCTCATGACAGCAAAGGTTGATTTCAGTGATGCCAACAATCAATTATATGCCTTGATCTTAGTCACCATTATCGCCTTGCTGGCTGAAGATATGGTGGAAAATCATATCTTGTTAGCCAACCGAGATACCATTGGCTTAATTTTTTGGACCTATGCCGGTTTCCTTAATGTCCATCGTTCCCAATTACAAGCACGAAAAAGCCAGGCAATCAATAAAGATCTAAAAAGTAAATTTATAAATATTATTTCGCCTTATTGAAGCTAAAGACTAAAAAAATTATAATAGTAATAATTTCTTTAGACTAAGCACATATCAGGATCAAACTCTAGGTGAAGAAGGGTAATATAATGAACAAGAAAGCTTTATTTTTAACCAGTATTTTAACGGTTTTGCTCTTAGGCTTGGCTGGGATTTTATACTATAACCACCATATTACGGTGGCTAAAGTTGAAAAAGAAGTTAATGAAATTTATTTTAATAATAAGCATGACTACATCAATCCAAATTATTCTTTGGAGGATTTAGAGAAGGTTAAATATGATAGTCGCCACATCTATGGTGACCACGCTAAGGAATTACAAGAGCTCATTGACCGGGCGATTGAAAAGCGGAAGGCCATTCAATTCCTGAATGACTCTGTTCTTGATGATAAGCCGATTATTGAAGGCAACCAGGTCAATAAAGATTGGGTCATTGAAGATGGAGTTTCTGCTGAAGAGGTTGATAAGGAAAAAGAACGCTTTAATTTCGACTATTCAGACAAGTTAGTGGAAGATTTAAAAGCTAACTATGGACTTTTACAGCAGGTAGCCCAATCAAATGAGACGATTGAAAATAAAATTGATCATTTGCCGGAGAAGTTTATGATTGAAAGCTTAGATAAAGACATTGATGCTTTTAACCAGGTTGCTAAGGAAATATCCAATTATATCGACCATACCAATAAGGAAGGTCAAGCTGACCTCTTTAAAAAGCGCTTAATGGACTACGCTTTATCAGTAAAAGAACAGACGGCTAACCAGGATGGCTATAGCAAGTCTTTAGAAAAACTACTTAAGCAGGATGAATTAGCCAGTGTGCTGACAGGGTCACCAGTGGATTATCGGCCTTTAGTGGCCATTACCTTCGATGATGGTCCGGATGATAATGTCGAAAATGCCATGGATATCTGTGAACAATACGGGATCAAGGCGACCTTCTTCTTACAAGGAAATAATACCGAAAAGAAACCGGAATTAGCCCGCGAGATCGTTAAACGTGGTCACCATGTGGCAAACCACTCCTATGATCACCCTGATTTTGCTAAATTAACAGATAAGCAAATTTTAGACCAAATTAATCGTACCCAAGATATCATTAAACAAGCAACGGGAGTAACGCCGACATTATTTAGAACGCCTTATGGCCAAGATAGAGCGCGGACGACTCAATTAGTTGCCCCCTTAAGACCTTGTTATTGGAATACCACCTCCAGAGACTGGCAATTAACCGATCCCGATGATATCTACGATATGATTATGAAAAATATGCAACACCATTCTGTTATTTTACAGCATTCTAGGTATACGGCGACAACCGATGCCTTGAAGAAAGTGATTCCGGAACTGAAGAAGCGGGGCTATGTGTTTGTATTTCCTGAGCAAATCCCTGACATCAAGACTTGGAATCATAACTAAAGAAAGATGACTTAATTGGAATGTCTGCTTATTTTAATTGGAAAATAAGCAGACATTTTTATATCTACTGTATTGTTTGGATTAGAGAGGGGCCTTTATGTTCAATCTATTTTTATTTATCTTGTCGACCTACGGCTATGTCTCCTGCTTAGAGAAGCGATTAGCAGTTTCGCCTTATCTGTCTTGGATCTTAGTGATCGCTGGGCAAAGTTTAACAATTTATGCTTTTGCCCTGGTGAACTTCCTGCAACCGGCTATGTATCTTATTTATTACTTAGGTTTTGTCCTATTAGCTGTTTATCTATTTCAACAAGGTCGCTCTAGCCAGGGAAGTTTCCTTGTCCTTTTCCAAAGAAAATTTCCCTGGATTAGCCTTATCTTCTTAGTGACCTTTTTGATATGGGTGCTTTTAATGAAGGATATGCCCCTTATTTTTTGGGATAATTTTTCCCATTGGGGATTAATTGTTAAATTCTTCTTCAATGAACAGCGCTTAGCGACTGATTTGGACAAGATTATCTACTATCGGTCATACCCACCGGCAGTTTCCTTATACATTAATTATGTGGTTAATTTTCTGGGCTATAGCGAAGGCCATATGATTATTGGTAATTTCATGGTTAATTTAGCTGCTCTATACGCCTTTTTCACTCCCTTTAATATCAAGAAAAATAAAATCACTGGTTTTTTGGTCCTCTTTTTAATCGCAGGCTTTTATTTAATGGATGACCACGTTAAAATGTATAATTTGTTAGTGGATAACTTGCTGGCTTATCTGACCTTGGCGGCTTTTGCCGGCTTATATCACTACCGGAAGAATAGAAAGATTAGCTCGCTAATTGTAATTCTCCTTGCCGGCTTCTTAGGTTTGGTTAAGGGGAGCGGAATTTTCTTTGTTGTCTTAGTTATTGCTGTTTATTGCTATTATTTGACTAAGTACGACAAGGCTAAAGAGCCCTTTTCTCTAAAAAAATATTTACCTGTTTTACTGAGTCTACTTCCCTTTGCTTTGTGGAAACTCTATGTAAGGTTAATGTATGATACCTCGCAATTTCGCCATAGTGTCCACTTTGATTGGAGCCAACTACATCTTAAGGCCAAAATTGTGGCTAAATTTATTCTTCAAAGTTTGGACCCCTGGACGCCTGCAACTTGGGGACTGGTTTTGATAGTAGTCTTAGTTTTAGTGATGCTTTTAGTGACCGCCAGAGAGAAGAATTTACAGAAGCAGCTAATAACTTTTTCTGGAATTCTTTTTGCTGTGTTGTTTGTTTATTATTTGTCTACCATGGCCATGTACTTGACCGCTATGCCAATGGATGAAGCAGTCAAATTGGCTCAATTCGACCGTTATACCCTGACTGGGGTTTTTGTGGGACTAGGAAGTATTAGTCTAGTGGCGATTAAATATTTTGAGAGTCGCGTCGAGGATAAGAGTGATTATTCACTTTATGGGAAGAAGTTTATCTATACTGGACTTATTGGTATTTACTTTATCAGTCTGGCCTATGACCTAGTCGATGCGGCCATTGAAAAGAGAAACTTCATCAATGAGTCTATTCCCTATGAATATCATAAAATGGGTATTGATAACCATAAATTAAACAATAAAAAGGTCTTAGTATTGGCCAGTGGTAAGTGGAATACCGATAATGCCGGCAATTTGTACCTCTACACCCCCAATACTCATCTCTATAAGGGCAATCCAGACGTGGTGAAAAATTATGACCAAATCCTGGTTTTAGATAATAAAGAAGCGACCCAGACTTGGGTCAAGGAATTAACTGGCCAACAATTAGATCCGGGTTTCTATGATGTGAAGGATGTTATCAATGAAAGTCTTATTCAAAAATAGGTCTAAAATATTATTAAGACCATGTTGACAAGTGATTGCTGACTTATTGATATGCTATAATTAATCCTATAAAGATCCATTATATAAAGGAGTCAAGTGATGAATATATTAGCTGTTATACCAGCACGTGGAGGCTCTAAAGGAATTCCACGCAAGAACGTGAGAATACTTAATGGGCATCCTTTAATCGCTTATGCCATTATGAATGCTCAAAATAGCCAATATCAGATGGATGTCTGTGTCTCAACGGATGATGAAGAAATCGCCCGCGTCGCAGAAACTTACCAAGCTGAAGTGGTATGGCGAGGAGAAAATTTATCTAGTGATGCAGTCACTTTAGATCCAGTGATTTATGATGCTTACCAGAAGATGGAGGCTAAGAAGGGGGTCCATTATGACCTGATTATTACCCTACAAGCGACTTCACCGCTCTTACAAATCAAAACTCTGGACCAAGCCATTGAGAAATTGATCACTGATCCGGTTATTGATACCCTGATCAGTGTGGTCAACCACCCGCATTTATCCTGGACAGAGGATGATTCTGGCAAGATTATTCCTAATTATAAAGAACGACTCAATCGCCAATATTTACCAGCTAACTATTCTGAAACTGGCGCTTTCCTTATTACCCGTGACCATGCCATAGAAGAAAATTCGCGGATAGGGGAGCACTTGGCTGTTTTTCAGGTGCCAGAAGCGGAGTCAACCGACATCGACACAGCTCAGGACTGGTGGGTGGTTGAAAATGAAATGAATAAGAAAAATATTCTTATTCGTGTGGAAGGCTATGCCGAAATTGGTTTAGGACATGTATACCGTGGCTTAGCCCTAGCTTACGGCTTGATTCATCATAAGGTCCACTTTGTGACTAGTCGGCAATCGAATCTAGCCCAAGAGAAATTAAAGGCCAGTCATTTTCCTTACACGGTAATCGATTCTGAAGAGGAAATTCTTGATCTGATCGACGAATATGATGCTGATATTTTAATTAATGATATTTTAGATACATCTATCGATTATATGCAAATGCTCAAACAGCGCGACCTGCGTATCATCAATTTTGAAGATATTGGCCCAGGAGCTGATCTCGCTGATGCGGTCATTAACGATCTATACGCTCCTCAGAAGAAAGGAAGCCAATATTATTGGGGTAGCCCCTATTATATCATTCGGGATGAATTCTTAATCAATTCTCCTAGTGATTTTCATGAAGAAGTGAAGAATATTTTTGTTATTTTTGGTGGGGTGGATCCTAATAACCTGACCCAAAAAGTATTGGAGGCTATTCCCTTTGTCGAAAATGCCAAAGATATTCAATTTACCATAGTGGTCGGACCTGGCTATCCCTATTTTGAACAAGTCAAGGCCCAGGCGGAAAGTATGCCATACGCTATTGATGTGATCCAAAATGTAAAAGTTATGTCTGATTATATGAATAAATCGGACATCGCAGTTTCTTCCCAAGGTCGGACCATGTTAGAATTAGCGGCTATGGGAGTACCAACGATTCTCTTGGCTCAAAATGAGCGGGAATTAACCCATGAATTTGGTTATTTATCCAATGGCTTTATGAACCTAGGCTTAGGCCAAGCCATCGATAGCCAATCCATTGGGCGGACTTTGAATTGGTTGATTGAAACACCACAAATTCGTCAACAAATGCACCAACAAATGTTAGCCAATGACTTACGTCATGGTTTAGATCGTGTATTAAAAATTATTTTAGAGTAAGGAGATTAAAATGGGGATTCATGAAGTATTAAAAGAACAGGGTTACTATGTCATCGGAGAAATCGGAGTCAATTACTATGATATTGCCAAAGAAAACGGCACCACTCCAATGGAAGCAGCTAAGTTAATGATTGATAAGGCAAAAGAGTCAGGCATGGATGCCGTTAAATTCCAAACTTATAAGGCCGAAACCATTGCTTCAAAATTCTCGCCTTCCTATTGGGACACCAGTGAAGAAGCGACAACCTCACAATATGAGCTTTTCAAAAAATTTGATTCTTTTGGCTATGATGAATATAAGGAATTAGCTGATTACTGTCATCAAGTGGGTATTGAATTCTTCTCGACCGCTTTTGATTTTGATTCGGCTGATTATTTATATGACTTGATGAATATTTATAAAATTTCTTCATCAGATTTATCCAACCTGCCTTTTATTAAATACCAAGCAGAAAAAGGAAAAACTATTCTCTTATCAACCGGGGCTTCAAGTATAGATGAAATTCATCAAGCCGTTGAAACCATTGAATCCACTGGCAATAAGGATATTGTCATTATGCACTGTGTCTTAGAGTACCCAACCCCCTTTGAAGACGCTAACCTCAATGTTATTTCCAGTCTGATTAAGGAATTTCCTGACTATGTGATCGGTTACTCTGACCATACCCGTCCTGATCCACAAATGGATGTTGTCAAGACTGCTGTGGCTTTAGGGGCTAAAGTTATCGAGAAACACTATACTTTAGATAAGACCTTGCCGGGTAATGACCATTACCATGCCATGGACCCTGAAGACATGAAAGTCTTGAAAGAAGGCCTCGAATTCCAAATGAAGGTAAGAGGCCAAGCGGTTGCTGACTTAGAGGCTCAAGCAGCTGCTCGCAAGAACGCACGACGTTCAATCGTTCTTACCCAAGATGTCAAGGCAGATACGGTCTTAACCGAAGACATGCTAACCTTTAAACGGCCTGGTACGGGAATTGCCCCTGGAAAGGTGAAGGAAGTTATTGGTAGAAAGGTTAACCAAGACCTTGCTGAAGATACGACTTTAATGGAAGATATGTTAGAAAAATAGGATACATGTTGATTGATAACCTAGGGTTTATGCTAAGGCATGACTTTAGGTTTTTTGTTAATAGAGGAAAAGTATGATTCAATTAATTTTATTTACACTATCAACTTTAGGTTATGCTGCTGGCTCCATTAGATTTTTAAAGCTTAATAAATATTTTTCCTGGATTTTGGTCATGATTTTCCAAAGTCTTTTCTTATATTTAGCGGCCTTGGCGAACTTATTGCTGCCTGCTTTGTGGGCGACCTATTTATTAGGCTTTTTCTTGCTCATTTTGATAAGCATTGATTATTGGAAAAATTCTCGTGGAAAGGGAAATTTTTTAAGGCTATTTTTTTCACAGGTCAGACAAGGGATTGCCTTTCCTGAAATTATTGCCTTAGTGGCGATTTTAGGTTGGTTTCTTGTTATGAAGGGGATGCCCCTGATTCATTTCGATAATTATTCGCACTGGGGCCTGGTGGTCAAATACTTATTTACTGAACTGCATTTACCGACAGATATCGACCAGTTAATTTATTACCGGTCTTATCCACCAGCGACTTCCCTTTATATTAGTTATTTTATTTATTTCTGTGGCTATAGCCAAGCCAAGATGATCATGGGTTTCTTTCTCTTTAATATGGCTTGTCTTTATTCCTTTTTTGGTATATTGACTAAACCTGCCAATCGATTAAATGCGGCCTTAATTGCTTTATTGTGGGGAATATTTTTTATTTTAGACAATTCAGTCAAGATGAATAATTTATTAGTCGACAATCTCTTGGCCTATTTAACCCTAGCGGCTGGTATTTATGCTTTTCGCTATCGAAAACACTTAGCTTATTTAATCACCGGGACGTTATTGTTTATCAGTATGATCAACCTGACTAAGGATAGCGGTTTATTCTTCAGTTTGCTTATTGTTTTATATGTGACTTACTTAATCATTAGTAATCAAAATTTAGTCAGAAAGGACAAGCTCAAGGCCTTTGCTATTCTACTTCCTGGCGCCTTTTTATCGAAGTTAACTTGGTCCTTCTATGTAAAATTTAATTATGACCTATCGGGCTTTAAGCATAGTAGCCATTTTAACCAAGAGAGCCTTGAATTAGTCAAGCAAATTGGAAAAAGCTATTTAATCAAGCTATTAGATCCATTAATTCCTGCAACTGCTGGGATTATATTAGCCTTTACTATCTTAGTGATTCTTAGCTTATCTTGTCTTTTGACTAAAAAACACTTCCTTAGCATGAAAGGCCTGTGTTTAGCCATGGGGCTTACTTATATCATTTATTTCCTGGGAGTCTTTTTTATGTACGTGAGCTCCATGCCCAAAGATGAAGCCCTGCGTCTCGCTCAATTTGACCGTTATGCCATGACCATCGCCTATGTCTTACTCGGAACAGTTTTTTTAGTTGGGGTTTACTATTTTGATAAGTATTTTCAAAAGGGAACGAGTGACTCTCATTTCATCAATCTAGTGACTTTATTCATAATGGTGATCTACCTGGCGGGACTGGGCTCTGATTGGTTAATTGCTAAACACGAGACCATTGCCTTTAAAGAGCGCTCGATTCCTTATCAGTATGAAAAACTTGGCTTAGAGCAGATGACCTTAAACGACTCACGGATCCTTGTTTTTACTTCGGGAGGCTGGAAAACAGATTTTGCCGGTCGTTATTATTTATATACGCCAAATACCAAGATTTATAATGGGGACCCAGCTATGCTGAAAGATTATGATCAAGTATTGGTTCTTGATGAACTTCCGCAAACCAAAAAGTGGGAGAAAGAACTAACTAAGAAAGAATGGCCTGTTGGTTTGTATACAGTTGATCGTTTTCTTAATGGTAATTAACTTTTAAAGTTATTGTAAGAATCAGTCAAATTCCTATAAAATCAGCTTTTCCCTTGATCAGATATGATATAATTCATCTGTTACTAAAGCGTCAGGAAATGGAGTAATAGAAAAATTATGTTATTAAGTGTAATTATTCCAGCTTATAATGTCGAAAGTACCTTGCAACGTGCGGTTGATAGTGTCTTAAGACAAAGCATGAAGGATTTTGAAGTGATCATTGTGGATGACGGGTCTACTGATGGAACCGGTCCACTTTGTGATGCTATCGAGACCCAAGACCAACGGATCAAGGTCATTCACCAAGTCAACGGGGGCTTATCTGCAGCCCGAAATACAGGTATTAATCAAGCCCAGGGAGATTATTTGGCCTTTCTTGATTCTGATGATGAATATGTTAATGATATTTTTTCCTTATTTTATCGGGCTTATCAGGAATACCAAATGGACTTGTTTATATTTAACTTTGAACGAGTTTCTGGGAACCAAGTCACCCCTAAAAATGCCATCCGCCAGCAAATATTTAAGAGCCAGGAAGCAGTTAGGGTCCTCCACCAATATAATGGCTTAGATTTCTATGCTTGGAATAAGATCTGGCACCATTCGCTCTTTGCTGAGATGAGATACCCTCTGGATACCCTCTATGAAGACATGTATGTGAGTTATCTAGGGGCAAAGCAGGCCAACTGTGTGATTACCACAGATAAGGTTGGCTTAAGATATTACGACAATCCTCTAGGGATTACTGCCCAAGCCTTTTCTCCTGGACAGTTTGATAATGTCACTGAAAGGGTAAAGATCCTTGATGATGTACTCATTCATTTCCCTGAATTAGCTCAGGGGGCAGCTCGGCGTTTATTTGATAGTTTCCTAATCATGGCTTACCAACTTTCTCAATGCGAAGATAAGGAAATGAAGGAAAAATACCACGGCCGCTTGCTTGAGATTCTTAAGCAATACCAGCCCTATTTTAAAGATAACGAGGAAATCTCCTGGCAAAAACGTCTGGCCTGGTCGCTCTATCAAGTATCACCAAGTCTGTATAGCCATTTATATCGGATGTATTTAAGTTAAGGGAGGAAGAAAGCAGTGAATTTTACAGTGCTGATGTCTTTATATCATAAGGAAGACCCGACTTATTTACGGCAATGCTTGGATAGCTTGGTCAAGCAAAGCCTGCCAGCTGAAGAAATATTAATTATTAAGGATGGTCCCTTAACCGAGGAACTCGACGCTATCCTCGATGACTTTCAAAAGCAATATCCTAAGCAAACCACCATTCAAGCCTATCCCGAAAACCGCGGCCTGGGTTTGGCCTTACAAGATGGGGTTCAATTGGCCCGTAATGAATGGATTGCCCGGATGGATACTGATGATATTTGCCGGGCGGATCGTTTCGAAAAACAAATCAATTATCTTAAAGAACATCCTGAGGTCGAGTTATTGGGAAGCGATGTCTTGGAATTTGACCAGTCACCTCATCAGCCAAGTGCCAAAAAAGTCGTGCCTCATAGCTACCAAGAGATCCTAGAGTATGCTAAGCGGCGTAATCCCTTCAACCATATGACAGTGATTTATAAAAAATCAGCTGTCCTAAAAGCAGGCAATTATCAGCCGTTAAAGGGCTATGAAGATTATTATTTATGGGTAAGAATGTTAAAAAATGAGGTTAAGGCTGCCAATATAGCCGATACCCTAGTCTATGCGCGCGCTGACCTGAATATGTTTAAAAGACGGGGTGGCTGGGATTATTTTATCGATGGCAGTAAAGCCTATCAAAAAATCTACCAGGTTGGCCTGGCCAGTCCGCTTGATTGGCTGATTCGCATGGGCGGGCAGGCAGTATTTAATCTAGTCCCTAATTCCCTACGCCAAAATCTCTACAAGAAAATACTAAGAAAGTAGGTTTCTGATGTTAATCTCGGTCATTATTCCGGTTTATAAAGTCGAAAAAACACTAGAGAGAGCGGTAAACAGTGTCTTGAATCAAAGCTACCCGCATTTGGAAATTATTCTGGTCGATGATGGCTCCCCTGATAAGAGTGGGGATATTGCTGACCAGTTAGCTAAAAATGACCCCCGTATTCAGGTTATCCACCAAGCTAACCAAGGCTTATCAGGAGCGAGAAATACCGGTATTGCAGTAGCTAGCGGAGACTATCTGGCTTTTTTGGATAGTGATGACTGCTATGAGCTTGACCTATTTGAACACTTTATAGCTAGTTATCAGGAAGAACGCCCCGATTTATTTATTTTTAATGTCAAACGCATTGGGGTAAAATCCCAAACTCTAAAAGATTCAAAAGAGATGCTTTTGACCTCTAGCCAAGCCGGGATTGAAGCCATGCTTGATTATTCCGGGATTGATTTTTATGCTTGGAATAAGATATACGCGAGCCAGCTTTTCCGTGATGTCCGCTTTCCTGAAGGTAAATTATATGAAGATACAGCGGTATCCTATGCGACCATGAAAAGGGCGACCAGGATTGTGATGACTTCATATGTAGGGATTAATTATTATGAGAATGAGGAAAGTATTGTGGCTCAGTCATTTAATCCCAAGCAAATGGACAATGTGACGGAAAGGGCGCGCATGTTAGATGATGTTCAGGCCAACTTCCCAGAGCTTACTGCTAAGGCGGGAGCCCGTCTATTTGATGGCGTCCTATCTACAGCCTATAAAATGGCCCAAGTCAGTCCCTTTAAGCAAGTAGGGAGTTCTTATCAGGACCTATTAGAAATCGTCAACCATTACCGCCCCTATTTTGAAGGAAATGAAGAAATTGACTGGAAAAAGCGCTTAGCTTGGCAATTATTCCGCCTAAATCCCAAACTTTATGCTAGAATGTATCAGTGGTACTTAGGAAAGTAATTTTTTAAGTGCCACTCGATATGATTGATTCAATTTGCCCTCGTAGCTCAGTGGATAGAGCAATCGTTTCCTAAACGATGTGTCGGAAGTTCGATTCTTCTCGGGGGTGTTTTATTATAGGCAAAAGGTCGTTGTTATCTGCTATAGGTAGTTAATAAGGAGATTAGAACGTGTCAACCAGTGATATTACAATTATTATTCCTGCTTTAGAACCGAATGAGAAGTTAATAGCACTCTTAGAGTCCATTCGCAGACAAGATTCAGATAATTTTACAATTATTATCGTTAATGATGGGTCTTCTGCTGACTATGATTCCTATTTTAAGCAAGCGCATGAAGACTTTGGTGCCATTGTCTTAAAACATGAGGAGAATTATGGCAAAGGGCGCGCGCTGAGAACGGCTTTTGACTATATCCTTCACCATCTACCTGATTGTCAGGGAGTCATTACTATTGATTCTGACGGGCAGCATACCTATGCCGATATGATGAAATGTATTGGAGCCTTTGAGCAAGATCCCGATGCCTTAGTTTTAGGAGTTAGAGATTTTCAAAACGAAGTGCCGTGGAAGAGTCAGTTTGGTAATCGCTTAACCCGCTATATTTTAAAAATGGTTACCGGTATTTGCTTAACCGACACCCAAACGGGGTTAAGAGTGATTCCTAAAACTTATTTAGCCAGACTTTTGGAGATTTCAGGCGACCGCTTTGAATATGAATTAAAGATGATCATTGATGCTGCTAAGCAAAAAATTCCAATTAAGGAAGTGGCTATTGAGACCATTTACCATGATGATAATAAGGGGAGTCATTTTAACCCGATCAAGGATTCCATTGCTATTTATAGCGTATTTTTAGAATACATGGCTAATCAGACCTATTTTTGGAAATATATCCTGTCTTCGGTCTCTTCCTTTGTGGTAGATATTCTTTTATTCCATCTCTTTTCTGTACTCTTACCGCACGCCGCAAGTACCCTGACCATTTACTTAGCAACAATTATTGCTCGGACCATTTCATCGGTCTTTAACTACACCTTGAATCGATTTCTCGTTTTCAAGCAAGAATCTAAACAAAGCTTTATCAAATATGTCAGCTTGGTCATTGTGCAGATGTTCTTATCCGGAGGTTTAGTGTCTCTAATAAGCACCATCATGCAATCGCAAGCAACGACCTTTATTAAGATATTTGTCGATTCCATGCTTTTCTTGTTGAGCTACTTTATTCAAAAACACTTTATCTTTAAAAGTAAATAGTATAAGAGTGCGACAGTCACATTAAAGGACGAAATCGCTGGAAAAAACTGGGATAAGCTCAGCTAATCTGAGCGTTACCAGTTTTTGAAGCGGACGTTCGTCCTGTGACTGGAGCAGGTTTGGAGAGTGCGACAAGCGTAAGAAGAAGGAGCTCCCTTAGAAAAGTGCTGTCTTATAAGTTATACTAAAAAATAATAACCGCGACCAGGTCTTCTTCTGGTCGCGGTTATTTTAGTTGTTAATCCAATTCTTGACTTCTGGAATTTGATCAGCAAAGACAAAGGTATAGCCCTGTTTTTTGAGTTCAGGGATATATTTTTTCATGGCTTCGGCAGTCGCTTTGATGGTATCGTGATGGAGGATAACGGCATGGTTATGGGCTTGACTTAAGACACGTTGGGTGATTTGCTTAGTATCCATGGATTTCCAGTCTTCTGAATCAATATCCCAATAGATACCGGTTAAGTCTGGCCTTAAGCGAGCAATACGTTTTCTTTGGGCGCCGTGGGGATTACGGATATATTTAGGGCTGATGCCGGTGGCTTCTTTAATGGCCGTTTCGCCTTGGCTAATTTCGTCAACAACTTCTTTATCTCTTAAATTAGAGAAGTAAGGGTGGTCATAGGTATGGTTGCCAAGTTTATGACCTTCAGCTAAAATCCGTTGACTCACTTGAGGGTACTCTTTAACATGGTTGCCTTGTTGGAAGAACATGGCTTTGATCCCATATTGGTCGAGAATATCTAGAATAGCTCCAGTGTTTTCGGAAGGGCCATCATCAAAAGTTAGAGCGATCAATTTACGGTGATCAATCGAACTACCTGTCAGGTATTGGCCCAGTAGGGGTTGGTTTAATAGTTGATTTAAGACATCGTCTTTGAGCGGCGGATTGGATTGAATCAGACTCTTGGCGTAGATTTTTGTTTTATTAGTAATTGCTTGGAGGCTATTCTTGAGCCGGGGTTGGCCTTCGATATTTATCGCAGTATCTTCGAGGATTTGACTAATTTCGTTAAATTTCTTTAAGTTAGCGTTAATTTGATCAGCTTGAAAACTGGTAGGCAGGTCGTTAAGAATTGATTGGAGTTTATCATCTAATTGGACAATTTCTAAGGCGTTTTTATAGTGAATTTTTAATTCATCGGAGAGGGCATCGCCCACTGAGAAATCAAAGTGGGGAGCTAGCTTTTTAAGGTCAGCCAAGCTAACGCTATTATTTAGAATATCACGAGGATTCACTTTATCGCCAACCACAAAAGCCTCTGAATCATCATGTTGGTAGATTTGGTCAATGGCTTGGATAGCCGCTTGTTTCTGTTCGACCAGGGCAATTTCTTTAAGAGCTTTTTCTTTCTTCTCGGGCGCTAATTTATTGGCATTATCTTTGGCCGCTTGAATCATATCCTCGTCAATTTCGGGGTTTAAATAGGCATGATCGTCATCAATAAAGAGGGCATCCATGGTGATAGTATTTTGGGCTTGGTGCTTTTTATTGATTAGGTGGTGACGATAGGAAAACAGGCCTAAGGTTAATAAAATAATACTAAGTAAAACCAGGATAAGAACTTTTGATTTAGATTTCATGATACACGATTCCTTTTTAATTAATGCTTTATATTATAACCATATCCCGTTAAAAAATATGAAAAAAATATGAAAAATAAGGCAAAAAATATTAAAAAAGCGAACTTAGCTTTTCATAGCTAAGTTCGCTTTCAAGTCGGTAGTTATGCTGCTATTGTTTGACTTTTTTCTTATCTGCTTTGATTGGTATAGTTTGGGAACTTTTCTCGTAGGCCATATTTTTAAAGTCAAAGAGAAAACCTTTGTCTGAGTATGGAGCCTGATTGATGACTTCTTCCCTTGAGAGATAGCTGTAGTCGCCTTTAATGATAGGGGTGGCAAGCTGATGTTTTTGGATTAATTGGTCAGCTTGACTTCTGTCTCCATCAGATAATTTGCCATTAGCGTTCTGCTTCATTAACTCTTGGAAAGTTTCCAGGTCATCTCCCCAGTCTGCTTGGTAGTTTGGAGCCGTGTAGGGGAGGTAGAGCTCACTATTAGAATAATTATCATAGGCTTGTTGTTGACTGAGATAAAGGTCAAAATCTCCTTTTTGGAACCGCTCCATCAAGACTTTTTCCGACAAGGGCAAAATATTAATAACCAGGTGAGGGATTTTGCTTTCCCATTGTTTTTGTAAGTTTTTGGCTATTTTTTGCGAGAGGGCGTTATCGTCGGTAATCAAGTCCAGTTCAATGGCCTCAAATTGATAATCCTCTAAGAGCGCCTGCATACTTTTTTCATTATCAAGAGCAGTTTTTTCTTGGACTTGACCCTCGCTTTGGGGATCTAAGGAGTAGCTGCTTTGTAAACTAGGCACAGTTTCAGTTAGGGACTGCCGGTCGATATTTTGTGCCAGGAGATCTCTTAGGCGCTGGTCATTGAGAATATTCTTCTTCCCGGCTTGATTAATATGGTAGAGGAGATTTTGGCTAAAAGGACGCTTTAATGCGGTCCAATCTTCTTCCGGTGTACGACTAATCAAGATATCTGTTAAGCGTTGTTGGTAGGATTTTTTAGCTGTTTCAGTATTTTTGACATATTGGACACTGAGTTTTTCAGTGGGATAGTCCGTCCAATTATGGTATTCTTCGTTACGGTCATAGGTCCAAGTATCCCAACCGCTCTCCCAAGCGCTTAAATTGTAGGGGCCATTACTCAAAGTATTGATTGATTTTTGCCCATAGAGGTCATAGGTAATTTGACCGATAAAGTTTTTCGGTAGGGGGAAGAGCGCTGGAAAGGCTAGGGCTTGTTTGAGACTGTTATCATCCATATCAGGATCTTTTAAGGTGATTTTTAGCCGGTGATCATCTAAAGCCTGAACATGGAGTTGATCGACACCTACCTCGCCACTTAATACGGAGGAGGCATTATCGATTAAGGCTAACAATTTATAGGCATAAAAATTATGGTGCTCAGGGTTAACTAATTCTTGCCAGGCATAGACGAAATCGCTGGCAGTTACAGGATCATTATTACTCCATTGGGCTTCTGGTTTCAAGTGGATGATAACATCCTTGTTATGACGCTCAATCTCTCCGTTACTTACCCCTAGACTGATAGAACCATCTTTTTCTAAGCGGAAGAGCCCTTCACCCACCATATTCATGGCACTGAGTTCATAAGCCGTTTGCAGCTTATTGGGGTTAAGGGATTTTAATTTATGAGTAGTCGTAAGTCCCAAGGCTTCACGGGGATGTTGGGCTTGTGGTTCCACTTTTTCCTCGGTCTTTGTTTCCGGCTTTTTAGGATCAGTGAAGCGGATTTGATCACAACCGCCCACAAGAACTAGTGAGCCTCCTAGGAGGAGTAAGGGAATGATTTTCTTTTGCATAATATACCTCTTTATTCCATGATGTTCATATTCTAGCATGACTAAGATGCACTCGCAATTTCTCCCGGTTTAAGGAAAGCTTAAAAAACCAGAAAAAAGACTGGGTTTTCACTCCCAGCCTTATTCCTTATCTTCGAGTTGTTTGACGCGATATTCTAAGTGGTTGACTTTATTTTCGAGTTCCTTAATTTGTTCAGTTTGGCTTTGAAAGTGGGCTTCTGTCTCATTAGGTGAGAAGATTTCTAAAACGCCCCAAACTAAGAGAAAGAGAACGATTAGGCCGATTAACAGGTAGCCCCAATTCAAGTGAGGAGATCCCTTATCTAGGTTCTCCAAGGTTTCATCGATATTAAGGTTTTCAATATCATCAATAAATTTTGAACGATTCTTTTTAGGTACTTTATTCATAGTGCTCCTTTCCGTCCTTATATAAACTCGCTAGCTGTTTAATTAGCTAGGGGAAACTGATTTAATGTGGTTTTTGCTTAGCTAAGTTGACCGCTGCCTGGGCGCCGGCTTCAATGGTTTCAATGTCTTCAGCATTGCAATCAATTTCAATTTTAATGGCTGGACAAGCTGCCTGAGCACCCGTTTGTAGGAATTGGTCATAGAAGTCATCGACGGATTGGCAATAATCAGGGTAATCGTGGTCTCCGGAGCCTAGGCTGATAAAAACCTTGCCAGTTAAATCTAAATCTTCCAAGTCTTCATAAAGGTCGACGACATCATCCGGTAATTCTGAGCCATAAGTATAGGTGCCTACAACACAGATATCCACATCGAGAAAGTCTTCGCCAAATAGGTTTAAGGAGGAATCCATATCAACTTCCACCCCTAAATCTTCTAAAGCTTCAGCCATAACGTCACAGGCTTCTTCTGTGTTACCAGTCATACTGGCATAAGCAATTAAGGCTTTCATTCTTATTCTCCTTTAATTTATTCATTTGACTAATAATCCCATCAAGTATAGCAAAAACGACTAAACAGCGCTAGTTTAAGCTTAAAATAAAAACCAATAACTCCTTGTTAAAAGAGGTTATTGGTTGGCTGACATTATTTCATGGCGTAAGGCGAAGCTTGGTCAAAGACCGCTTTTTCTTGGTCATTGAAATATTGATATTGGTGTAGAGTTAATAACTCAATTAAGGTACGTGTTTCGTCAAATTCATTACGTTTGGCTAGGAAAATAATATCTTGAATATAAATAATATTTCTAGCTTGGTAAGCGCAATGCGTTTTGTCATCACCATCTTGTAAGTGGTTATGGACTCTTTCCAAAACAGAAGCATAACATTTAATGGCTTCTTCCACTAAGAAGTCATGTTGGGATAAATTGAGCAAGCTCTTAATAATCGCACATTCCCATTGGACGCAGTCTAAATAATTATCACTTTCAAAGGCAGCGATTAAATTATTTAAATTTTGGTCAAGGTCAGCTGGTAAGTCTTTGGCGCTAGCTTTGTGCTTTAAAGCCCGGTCCATTAAGCGGAAATAGCAAATTGCAAAATAACGCAAACGGAAAGCGACCAAGTCGACATCCTCTAAACTGGTTTTGACAAAAAATCCTCGGTAGGGCCGCATTTCTACAATCTCTTCATCTGCTAATATGGCTAGGGCAGCACGGATTGGGCTACGGCTCATATCTAATTTTTCTGAAATAGCTGCTTCCACAATATGATGATCATTTGGCCAATTGCCTTGGATAATTTGGTCTTTCATATATAGGTAGGCGATTTGCTCAAGCTTTTGTTGTTTTCCCATAATTCATCTCCCCATCTATGGTATTCAAAAAAAAGTTTGATTGCAGGATATAAAGTATCAGTAGAAAATATTACTATATTGACATAGCTAATCATATCTTGCTTAAGATATTGTATATGATTTGTTTAAAAAAGACCAGAAAAACTTGAAAAAAACTAATTTATTTCATAAATTGTTAATAAATCCCTTAAGGCCGAGAAATAAGCATATATTTTAAGGCTTTTATTGTATACTTAGCTATGATAATTTATGAAAGGAAGAAATCAATGATTACCATCAAATCTGAACGCGAAATTCAAGCCATGGCAGAAGCTGGCCGTTTAGTGGCAAGCATTATGGAAGAATTACGCGATATTATCGAACCTGGTATTTCTACCATGGACATTAATGATTTCATTGAAAAACGTACTCGTCAAGCAGGAGCTATTCCTGAAGAAATTGGTTTTGAGGGTTATCCTTATGCATCATGTACCTCAACCAATGATGAAATTTGCCACGCCTTCCCGGATAAAAAGACCATTTTAAAAGCAGGCGATATTTGTTCGGTGGATACTGTCCTCTCTCTGGATGGATTCTTTACTGATACTTGCCATACTTTCAAGATTGGAGAGGTTGATCCTGAAGTCCAACATCTCTTAGATGTTACTAAGAAGAGCCTTTACTTGGGAATTGAACAAGCAGTGGCTGGTAATCGAATTGGGGATATCGGCCATGCTATTCAAAACTATGCAGAAGCGGAAGGCTTTGGTGTTGTTCGTGACTTTGTCGGTCATGGCATCCAACCCACCATGCACGAAGATCCACAAATCCCTCATTATGGGCGTCCTGGACGTGGTCAACGCCTTCGTGAAGGCATGACCATTTGTATCGAACCCATGATTACCATGGGCGGCTATCAAGCCAAGGTGGATAGTAACGGTTGGACGGCACGCACAGTGGATGGCTCCTGGTGTGCCCAATATGAGCATACTCTAGTAGTCACTGCAGACAAACCCAAGATTTTGACCATGCAAAAAGCAGAAGCTGGTGACGAAAATTTAGGCATCGACTCCTTGCAAATTGATTTTAATCGAGGAAATTAAAAGCTAAGGAAGTGAAAATATGAAGCAATCGTCAATTCAAGAAAATCGACGGAGCTACCGCCACCATCAACCCGATGATAATAAGAATAAAGGTAAAGGAAAGAAAATTTTTAAGGGACTGGGCCTGGTTTTAGGAATTATTGTAGTCGTCTTTATTATTCGCTTAGCCTTTAACTTCTTTAATTTTTCCGGGGCCATCTATCAGAATGTTGACCGGGAAAATATGCGTGATAGTCGGATATCGCTCAAGGATGGCGACCCAGTAAATATTTTACTCGAGGGGATCGATAATGGTGCTTTAATGTATGAAAATGTTAAGGATGGCCGTTCGGATGTCATGATGGTGATTACCATCAACCCCAAAGAAGGCAAATCAACCATCCTAAGCCTCCCCCGCGACACCCTGGCTCCCCAAGGGAAGACTAATGACTTCAATAAATTGAACCATGCTTATATGAACGGTGGCATGGAGGACTCCATTAATTCCATCCAACGTTTTCTTGATGTCCCTATTGACCACTATGTTGAAGTCAATATGCAAGGCTTCATTGATATTATTGATGGCATGGGCGGTATTGAGATTACTTCGCCAATGACTTTTGAACAAGATGGGGTCAGCTTTACTGAAGGAGAAACACGGACCTTATCTGGTAAGGAAGCCATGATGTATGTACGGATGCGTAAAATGGATCCTGAAGGGGATATTGGCCGGCAAAAACGTCAACAACAATTGGTTCAAGCTGTTATTGACCGACTCTTATCCATGGATACGGTCTTTAATTATGAAGAAATTCTGAATACTCTCGGTGATAACTTGCGGACTGATTTACGGCCCAATGATATGCTGGCCCTCCAACAAAATTACTTACAAGCCCTTAAGAATCCTATCCACTTAGTCTTTGATGACTGGTTGGATTTGAATTTAACTTTTGGTTGGTATTTAGCGATTGAGGAAGAAGACCGCATCCGCATGTCTAATCGGATTCGGGCCTTACTGGAACTGGAACCGACCCAGTCGGCGATTGTTTACCCGGTAAGTTTTAATATTCCATCAGTCTATTTCCCTGTTTCGGATTTAAATGGTAATGGCATTCTAGAAGACGAAGAAATGGCCATTAAACCGGGCGTATATGAGAAAGATAAACTCGACCGTTTGATTGAAAAAGAATTTGGAGAAGAAGGTTTAAATTATGAGGCCCAAAATCAACCGCAAGTTGACGATGCTTCAGGGGATACGGTGAGACCAAGTGAAAATGGTTTGCCTCAAGCTGAAAGTCAGCAGCCTGCCTATCAGCCACAAGCACCGGTTAGTCCGACTCCCGCCCCCCAGCCTCAAGCTCCCGCACCCCTCCCTCAAGCTCCGGCTTCCCAAGCCCCAGCCTTGGGACCCAACCAAGCCCAACAACCGGCAGCAGGAGGGGGAGCACTGGCGCCAGAAAACACAGTGCCCGCTCAACAAGTTCCGGGAAGCTATTAATTGAATAAGAAATTGAGAAGTGAGAAAAGAAAGGAAGTCGATCATGGGCATTAGAAATGCACTATACGCTGGTAGTTTTGATCCAATGACTAAAGGTCATGTCGATATGATCGAGCGCGCTAGCCGTATTTTTGATACCCTCTATGTTGCTGTAGCAGTGAATACCACCAAACAAGCCCTCTTTAGTGATGAAGAAAAATTAGCCTTGTCTAAAGAAGCCTTAGCTGGGTTGGATAATGTGGAAGTCATGCGTCTTACGGGGGGGTTGACCATTGACTTAGCCAAATCTCTGAATTGCTGTGCCCTCATTCGTGGCGTCCGCAATGTCAAAGACTTTGAGTATGAGACTAACATTGCCCTGATGAACAAACTGCAAGCGGATGATGTCGAAACCTTACTCATGCTGTCGGATGAAAAATACCGCTTCGTCTCCTCCAGCCTTATCAAAGAAACCGCCTATTTCGGTGGGGATGTGTCTGCCTTAGTGCCTGAATGCGTCAATCAAGCTATTATTGCTAAGTTTAAGAAAGAAGACGAAAAAGATTAATGTTCGGAATTAGCGATTATAATCAAGGGTTATTTCCTTAAATTTCTCTATAAAACGAATATTTTTCGTTAAAATAGCCGATTAGCCTTGATTTTTAATGGCGTGGTGTTACAATGTTAAAGGTTTATTTTAATAGTTTGAATGATTTAGTGAAATTAGGAGAGAATAAATGCAAACTTTTGATTATGAGCAAGTCCAGTTAATCCCTGCTAAATGTATTGTACAGAGCCGGTCGGAATGTGATACGGGTATTCAATTTGGACCTCATAAGTTCAAGATTCCGGTTGTCCCTGCTAATATGCAAACGGTCCTTAATGAATCCTTAGCCGAAAAATTAGCGGCTAATGGCTATTTCTATATTATGCACCGTTTTGAACCGGAAAAACGTTTAGATTTTATCCGTCGTATGAATCAAAAAGGACTTTATACTTCGATTAGTGTTGGGGTGAAGCCTGAAGAATATGACTTTATCGATGAAGTGAAAGAGTCTGGCGAAAAGGTAGATTACATCACTATTGATATTGCCCATGGTCACTCCCATACAGTTATTGATATGATTAAATATATCAAGAAACAATTGCCTGATGCTTTTGTCATTGCAGGTAATATTGCCACTCCAGAAGCCGTCCGCGACTTAGAAAATGCTGGTGCTGACGCTACCAAGGTTGGTGTAGGGCCAGGTCGGGTATGTATTACTAAGATTAAAACCGGTTTTGGGACCGCAGGCTGGCAATTAGCGGCCATTCGCCTATGTGCTAAAGCAGCCCGTAAGCCAATTATTGCTGACGGGGGGATCCGTACCCATGGTGACATTGCTAAGAGCTTCCGCTTTGGCGCTTCTATGGTGATGATTGGGTCCTTACTAGCAGCCCATGAAGAATCGCCAGGTGAAGAAGTCATTCAAAATGGACAAAAATATAAGGAATATTTTGGCTCTGCTTCTGAATTTCAAAAGGGCGAATATAAGAATGTTGAAGGCAAGAAAATTTTAATTGAAAGCCGCGGCAGCATCTTCAAAACCTTGAAAGAAATGCAAGAAGACTTACAAAGTAGTATTTCTTACGCAGGTGGTAGGGATTTAGGTGCATTACGCACAGTTGACTATGTGGTCATTCCAAGCATCTATAATGGAGATTAATACGGTATTGAAATTGAGGGCTGGAGAAAAACTTCAGCCCTTTTTTATTGCTTAATCAGCTTAATGATGAGCTTATTACCAGGAGAGATCGCTATTTTGTCAAAAGTATGCGGACCTTATTCATCTGCTGCACTAGCAATGAGAGGCACATGAGAAGCTTTATCTTATTAAGGAGGAAAACCTTATGAAAACTGCAATTATTACTGATAGTACAGCGGCCTTACCAGAATCTTTAGCCAAACATCCAGATGTTTACCAAGTCTATTTACAAATTAATTTAGCCGATGGGTCGACGATGACCGACACCAGCGATAAGGACAAAGTGACTGCCTACTATCACAGTCTGGCAAGCATGAAAACTTTACCAAGAACCTCCCAACCTAGCATGGGGGAAGTGGTCCAAGTGATGGATGACCTAGTAGCCAAGGGTTATGATGAGGTATTAATCATGACTTTTCCTTCGGCCTTGAGTGGAACCTTTCAAAATTGTCAAAGCGTGGCCCAAGATTACCAAGACCGTCTATCCGTTTATTTGATGGACACTCGGCAGACTTCCATTCCCCTAGCTTACTTGGTTGAAGTCGCTTTAAACTTGATCGAGGCTGGAAAATTATCCCTAGCTGAGATTGTTGACCTTTTGAACCACTTGGATGAGGCGATGGTGATCTATGTCATCGTTGGCAATCTTGATAATCTTGTCAAAGGGGGTCGAGCAAGTAAGGGAATGGCGCTCTTAGGCAATTTACTGAAGATATTCCCCATTGTCCGAATTGAACGTAATGGTGCCTTGGAAATGGTCGAAAAAGTTCGCACCCAAAAGAAGGCCCTCAAGCGGATGGAAGAATTAATGGAAAAAGAGATGACCGCTTATCCAGAGGGCTTGGAATTAGCTCTCATCACCACTCCAGATAGTCTTTTAGCCGAGGAGTTCGAACAAATGATTGCTAAGGATGAAAGTCAATATCCTATCCGGCACGGCTTGATTCCCCCTGTAATTGGCACCCACTTGGGTTGTAATAGTGTCGCTTTTTGTGTACTCCCCAAAGTTGAAAATTTTAAGTTATAATATAAGCAAAGCTTAAATAAGGAGGTTGTTTAAATGAAAGCAGCAATTTTAACCGATTCTACGGCGACACTCAATGATCGCTTGCTTAATCATCCCGATATTTATTATGTTTCTTTACAGCTCCATTTTTCCTCAGGAGAGACTTTTATTGAGACTGAAGACCGTAGCATCTTACCGGAATTTTATCATCGCTTGAAAAATGCCAAAGAGCTACCTAAGACTTCTCAACCCCGCCCCCAAGACTTCTATGCCATTTATGAAGAATTAGTGGATAAAGGTTATGATACCGTCTTCTTGATTCCCTTGAGTGCTGTGTTAAGTGGTACTAGCCAGACCGGACAATCGGTAGCTAGTGAATTTGAAGACCAAATTAAAACTTATGTGATTGATACTGGTCGGGCAGCAACGCCTCTGCGTTACCTGGTGAGCCAAGCTTTAGATTTAGTGGAAGCTGGGGCTGAGCCTGAAGAAGTGGTGGCTAAGATTAAATGGTTAAATGCACACACAACTATCTGGGCTTTAGTAGGCGATATTAATAATTTAGTTAAGGGCGGCCGGGCTTCACGGGCTCAGGGTTTACTGGGGTCCTTATTAAAAATCGTTCCCTTGATTGAATTTGACCAAGAAGGAAATATTTCCGTTTTAGCCAAGGTGCGGACCAAGCGTAAGGCTTTAATGAAGCTAGCTGACGCCTTTATCGAGGAAGCCAAGAAATATTCTCAGGGCTATAAAGGCACCATTGCCCATGCTGATGATGAATCAGGGGCCAAAGAGCTGGCAGATTTAATTCGCGAGAAATTACCAGACATTGAAATTGAATTTGATTGGTTAACCCCAGTAGTGGGGACTCACGGGGGGACAGGTACCCTAGCCACAGCCGTATTACCTAGTTTAAAGAATTATTTACTCACTAAATAAGCATAAATCATCAAGTCTCTTAATCATCAAGTTGGGAGACTTTTTTATTAGACTGGCTGCTGAAAAAGCAATCTGGCAAAGAGTTTTAAGATCTCTTTGAAGATATCTTAGTGGATAACTGTTAAAATAGGGCTTAACACGCTATAATAAGTAAGACAGAAGGGGTGGAAGGATGCAATTAACCAGTTTAGTCTATTTGGAGCGTGATGAGCGCTTTTTAATGTTACACCGTATCAAGAAGGCACATGATATCAACCAGGGGAAATGGGTTGGCATTGGCGGGAAGTTCGAACTAGGAGAAGCTCCTTTAGAATGTGCTAAGCGGGAAGTAAAGGAAGAGACCGGCTGGGAACTTAAAGATGCAGAATTTCGCGGTATCGTCACCTTTATCTATGCCGATGACGAGCCCATGTATATATTTGTTTATACAGGCACCCTGGCCAGTGATGATGTCAGGGAGAATGATGAAGGGGTAATGGCTTGGATCCCTAAAGATGAAGTCTTAGACCTCCCGCTTTGGGAAGGCGACCGCTTATTCTTAGAGCCCTTAATGACTAGTGATGACCTGTTTGATATTAAGGTAGTATATGATGAGAACAGCCAGCTACTGGCTTATGAGGATAACAGTCAATAAAAAGGAGAATGCTAGATGTTAGTGGATATGGCCTGTCACATTGCCAAAGTGGATCATACAGACTCTAATAAAGAGCAATTAGCTATGGCTAATACCATTTGGCAAAGTGGTGTGACCCATGTCCTAGCCACTGCTTCCTATCCGACTGATCCAAGAGCTACGGGGGCTTACTTAGTACAGGCCGCTGAAGCTTTTCAAGAAGACTTAGACCGGCGGGGGATTGCCTTAATGGTCTACCCGGGTCAGATTATTGACTTAGACCAAGCGATTTCCTGGGATGACTTATCCCAAGATATTCTCTATGCTGATCTCAACCAGCGCTATGTTCTAGTTAAATTAAATCAAGAGGAGCCCCAGCGCTACTTTGAACCCTTACTTTTCGAATGGTTGAAGCATGATATCCGCCCAGTCTTAGTCCAAATTGAGGAAAACCAAGCCCTCATGCGAGATATTGATCAAGTTTACCAGTGGGTTGACCAGGGGTGCTACACGGCCTTGACGGCGGGAAATCTACTAGGCCGGCAGGGCAAACAAGTAAAGAAACAATGCCATTACTTATTGGAAGCCGGTTTAGCCCACTTGCTGGGGAGTTTTTCCACGAGCAGTGACGACTACCAATTACGCCAGGCTTATGCTGCCTTGGAAAACCGCTATGGACAGAGCATTAGCTTTGATATCCAGCAGAATGCTAGGGCTTTGATTAATGGAGATCCTTTAATCGACCATTTTCAAATTAAAAAGAAAAAACGTTTCTGGTTCTTCTAGAAAGTTAAAACAGGCCTTTTCTTAATCAATTCGAAAGGCTGCTATGATTATTTTAAAGAAATGAGGATGTGACAGTTTACCATGAAGCAGTACAAAGGACGATCATTGGCTTCTTTTTTTCGGGGGCTTAAGCGGCAGTGGCTGTTTATCTTCTTAGGGGTCCTGCTTGGGATTGTGGTGGCCAGTGCTTATAATTTCTTATGGGCAGAGGCAGAATACGCCTCACAAACTCAAATCGTGGTCACCCCTAAGGACAGTGATAAGGACAAGGCGGACGAAAAGAAAGCGGGCTTAAAAACCTACGACGACTTGCTCCATACGCCACTTATCTTACAACCAGTGGCCCAAGCTCACCAAAGGGACGTTGAAACTTTGAGTGAGAATACCCATTTAGAAGCCGATCAAAAATCGGCAGTCTTCAATGTGATTGTGACAGACGGGAATGCTAGTCAAGCGCAAAGCTTGGCCTCCGATATTAGTAAAGAATTTATCCAACAACTTCCCCAAGTCCTCGATGTTGAAAAAGTGACCTTATTAAGCCCAGCCAGCTATAATGAGAAACCGGTTAGTCCCAATTACTGGTTCAATCTCCTCTTAGGAGCTGTACTTGGGGGCTTAGTCAGTCTAGTTATCCAAGCCATTCGGGTGCTTAACGATGATACGGTACGGAGTCAAGCTGTGGTTGAAGAAATGGGTTGGTCCTTAATTGGCGTCTTACCGCAAATGAGTGAGGAGTCCATTGAGGTGACCCGCTTTAAACGTCGTTACAGAAGCCAGGATGACAATGATGAGACCAAACGGCGAATTTAGTAAAGGTGATCAAGTCTTATGTTTAATTTCAAACAACGAAAAATTGACAAGAAAAATAAGGAACAACGGCGTGGCGTGAGTTTAATCACGGCTGCCGATCCTAATCATGTGATTTCAGAACAGTTTCGCACGATTCGTACCAATATCCAATTTGCTATTGATGCTTATCATTTGAAGACCCTAATGTTTACCTCATCAGGCCCCTGGGAAGGGAAGTCCACCATTGCCGCCAACGTGGCGACGACCATGGCGCATTTAGATGGGGTACGCGTTTTGATGATTGATTGCGATTTACGTAAGCCTACAGTGCATAAAACCTTCGATATTCATAGCCGCAAGGGTTTGACAACATATCTTACTGACCGCGATGTCGATTACATGGATGTCGCCCAATATGTGGCTGAAGTGAACACCTATGTGATACCAGCTGGTCCTATCCCGCCTAACCCGGCCGAGCTCTTGAGTTCCCAACGGATGAGTGACTTATTGGAAGACGTGACCGCTGTCTTTGACTTGGTTATCATTGATGCTCCCCCACTCTTACCAGTGACTGATGCCCAAATTATTGCCAGCCGAACAGATGCCAGTGTCTTCGTCTTACGGGAGGGTGTGGCCAGTTACCAGGATATTCAAAAATCCAAGCGCCTCTTGGAAAGCGTTGATGCTAACGTCATTGGGGCCATCTATAATGGAGCAGATGGCCAAGGGATGAATGCGTACTATGGCTATGGTTACCGTGATGAAGATATTGATAGTGAGGATTTACAGTCCTAGCTCTTAATAAACTGGGAGAGATCGATAAGATGAATAAATTAGCTTTAACTTTACTGAGCTTAGCTGGACTGCAGCTTTGGGACTGGCGTCATTCCCAAGTTAAGGCTCCCTGCCTAAGTGACCAAGATAAAATGGACTATAGTAAAGGTGAAGAATCTAGTAAGAAAAATTTAACCAATGGAGGTAGATAACGTGGCTAAACCGATACATGCTGCTTTGACTTATGCGCAGAACGAAGAATTAAAACGCTTGAATACCCAATATGCCAAGAACGATGTCAGCCAAGTGTTAAAAACAATTCAAGAATTTATCAATAACTACCAAGAATACTTTATGGATGGGCAAATTAATATGTTCGCTATTGAGGCCCAACCTAATTTACGGAACCATACCGCTCGTACGGCTTTTGTCATGATTAATTTAACCGGCAAGACCATTACGGAAATGAATGCGCATTTAGAGTTTAAAATTGATGACTTTGACCTCCAGTTCGAGCCAGTGGACTGGGAAATCCCAAGTGATTTTCTAGGGAGTTGGGCGCCTAACTATGCCATTATGGTAGTCGATGACATCCCTATGCAAGGGCAACCGACCAAGGCGAGCTATCTTCTCGATGACATTGAACTATCGGTAAGCAATGTTACCGTAGTCAATGCCTAAGCTAGGATTTAAGTTGGAGAAAATTATAAATAATAGAAAAAACGGAGTAGCCTGATTGTGGGCAACTCCGTTTTTGTTTGTTTAATTTTTTGAACGTTGGCTACCTTTCGTCCTTTGTTGTGACTGTCGCACTCTATTAAACGTGTTCTAAGCGCGAGGTGAGCTCCATTTCAGAAGTCCTTGCAAATTCTCTTTGAGAATTTACTGCGTGCTTCTTCCAATTGCTATAGCTGTTCGAAGCAAAGCGAGTTACAGATATAGTATGCGTAGCTCTCTCCCCTCTTTTTGCGCCTATCACACTCTAGATATTATTCTCTGATTTGGCCTTGGCCGAAGATGGTGTATTTATAAGAAGTGAGTGCTTCTAAGCCCATGGGACCGCGGGCATGGAGTTTTTGGGTGGAAATTCCGATTTCGCCACCAAAGCCAAAGACCTCACCATCGGTAAAGCGGGTCGAGGCATTAACGTAGACACAGGCCGAGTCCACGTCATCCATAAAGCGGTTAGCGATAGCATAATCATTGGTTACAATGGTTTCGGAATGGTGACTAGAGTGTTTTGCAATATGGTCAACGGCCTCTTGGTAATCCTTAACCACCTTAATGGCAATTTCATAGTCCAAGTATTCCTCGTCATAGTCGGCTGCAGTCGCTGGAATAACGCCATCGACATAGTCGGCAGTGACTTGGTCACCATGGATTTTAACCTGATGGTCCTTCAGTGCCTGACCGGCTAGGGGTAGAAAATCTTTGGCAATAGCTTGGTCGACCAGGAGAGTTTCTAGGGCATTGCAGACAGAAACTCTTTGGGTTTTCCCATTGATTAGAATTTTTAAAGCCATGTCAAAATCGCAGGCTTCGTGAACATAGAGATGGCAGTTTCCTACTCCTGTTTCAATGGTTGGAATCGTGGCCGTTTGGACCACTCTTTGGATTAAGTTCTTACTTCCCCGGGGGATGAGACAATCGATGGAATCATTCATGGTCATCATTTCCCCGGCTAAGTCGTGGCTGGGATTGTCGATAAACTGGATGGCTACTTTAGGTAAGCCGACCGCTTCAAGGCCTTCTTGTAAGGCATGGACGATGGCTTGGTTGGTTTGAATGGTTTCCTTACCCCCACGCAGGATGACGGCATTCCCTGTTTTAAAACAGAGCCCAGCGGCATCCGAACTAACATTGGGCCGGGATTCATAAATAATACCAATAACCCCTAAAGGCACCCGGCGCTTACCAATTCTTAGGCCATTTGCATTGACCCACATTTCATCGACATGGTTGATGGGGTCGTCTAATTGGGCGACTTTTTCTAGGCCTTGAGCCATGGCTTCAATGCGGTCTGGATTTAATGTCATCCTTTCCACAAAAGCAGCCTTAAGTCCTTGTTCTTGGGCCTTTTGGCACTCTGTCTGGTTGGTTGAGAGAATATTTTCTGAGGCATTTCTTAGGGCCTGGGCCATTTGGACTAGGGCTTGGTCTTTTTTAGCCCGGGGTAAATTACTGAGTTGACGGGCTGCCGCTTTGGCATCTTGGCCCATTTGCACTAAATCAGCTGAATTAATCATGATTTTTCACTCCTTGGATAGATGTTATGATTCGTTTTTAGGAATAAAGGCAGTGCCAATATCAGCCCCTGCTAAGAGGTCAAAGATTTGACTGGGCTCTTCGGAAGACATAATGACTAAGCGACGACCTTCTGCTAGGGTTTTAGCAGCTGCTTTCAGTTTACTATGCATACCACCGGTAGAGAAGGTCGATCCCTTATCACCAGCCATGGCTAGATAGTCTGCATTAACTTCATGGATGGTAGAGAAGCGTTGGGCTTGGGGATCAGTATTCGGGTTAGCATCATAAAAGCCGTCTACATCGGTTAATAAGATAAGCAGGTCAGCTTCAACAATAGAAGCCACCAAGGCAGAGAGGTTATCATTATCTCCAAAACGGACTTTATGGTCCATTTCATCGACGGCAATGGCGTCATTTTCATTAACGATAGGGATAATTTGGTGCTTGAGTAAACTGGCAAAATTATTTTTCAAATTGGCTAGGGAATCATGGAAATCAATCACATCTCTAGTCATGAGAATTTGAGCGACTGATTTATGATAATAAGAGAAAAAGCGGGCGTAGGTATTCATTAGAGCCACTTGACCGACAGCGGCAACCGCTTGTTGGTCGGGAATATTTTTGGGACGCTTGGGGAGATTCAGTTGGGCACACCCCACCCCCATGGCCCCAGAAGAGACTAAGATGACTTCTTTTCCACTTTGGGTAAGGGAAGAGATCACATAAGCTAGGCGGTCGATGCGTTGGTAGCGGATATTATTGGTCGACGTCATCAGGGAATTGGTACCTACTTTGATAACAATTCGCTTGGCGTCTTTAAGAGAATCACGATGCAAGATCTTTACCTACTTTCTTAACTCATTGCCAATAATTGTAGCATAATTTCCTACAATTAGCCGCTAATATTTAGCCGGCATGGTGGTATACTAGGCATAATAAAAAAGGGAGGGGAAGAAATGAAGGATTGGTTAAAACATCACCCTAAAGCCTATATTTTGGGACTTATTTTACTTTATGCAATTATCTTACTTGGAGTAGATATTTATTATCCCAGTTTCAAAGCTGCCAACGAAGCCCAGCAGGAGGAAAAAGTTAACCCCGAGGATGAATTGGCCCAATTGAACCAGAAACTCACTGAGAAAGAAATAGGAGTGGCTGATTTAAAGGACCATCGTATGCAGGGCGTGACCCTAGCAGATGTTCAAGCCTACCATCCCCAATATTCACTCACAGAGCTTATTCAAGCTATCCCGACCGAAGACCAGCCAGGTGATTGGCGGCTAAAAGTGGTTAATCCGCTTTTTCCCTTGACTGAACCAGTGGATATTCAGACCGCCACTGCCTCCAATGGTCAGCTTTATGATGAGCGTATCGAAGACCCTCTCAATCATTTAATGGAAGCCGCTCAAAAAGCCGGCTATCCCTTGACTATTGTTTCCGCTTATCGGGATGTCGATAGCCAGGAAAAGAACCGGCAAAGCATGATTCAGATGTATCAGGCAGGGGGCGCAAGTTTAGAGGAAGCTAAAGCTAAAACCGATGCCTACGTGGCCCCAACCCATGCCTCAGAACATAGCACCGGGTTAGCCCTAGACCTCTTGGGGACCGATTGGGTTCAAGCTAAGCGAGGGCTGGAAACTGACTATGACAAAGAGGCTTCAGCCCAATGGCTTAGGAACCATGCTCAAGACTATGGCTTTATCCTCCGTTACTTAGAGGGCAAGGAAGCTGTCACGGGTTATGATTTTGAGCCATGGCATTACCGCTATGTAGGGGTTCCCACTGCCCAATACATTAAGCGTTATCAACTTACTTTAGAAGAATATTTAGTCTTATTAGCCGCCCGCCAGGGGCAAAAACTCACTTACCAAGTCGATCCATCCTTGCCTACTGATTAATAGCTTGGCTGAGGTAGGCTTGGTCTTGACCAAAGGGGATGGTTTCTTGGGAAGGGCGCAAAGTTCCCGTATTATTGTCCCGGCCCTGGATAAAATACACCTGGTTAGGCTTGGCGTATTCTTTTTGGGCCTGGCTAACAAAATCTTGGGTCTTATCCTTTAATAAACGGTTGAAGAGTACCCGGGTAGTGGAGGGAGAAAAGGCTTGAAACATCTGATAGTCCCCCATACTATCGCCAAAGACCGCTAAAGGTTCTCGGCCTTGGTGGCGGGCTTGGATGAGCATTTGAATAGCTTGGACCTTGCCTGCTGCCTTAGTAATCGGAGCATGACTTTCTAATTGGGCTTGGTAGAGGCCAACCTCATCCTGTTTATAAGACATGCCGATAATCTCGGACGGGTCAATTGGGTAGAAATATTTAACGGCCGTTTCGACCAGACTTTGGGGACTAGCGCTCACAATATAAGTGGCAATCCCAGCCGCATGTAGACTCTGGTAGAGCTTAACCAATTCATTTGGAATACGTAACCCCTGGCTAAAGTGAGTGCTGAGCCGCTGGCTTGGGTCTCCAGATAAAGAATAGGTCCAAGTGAAATCTTTAATTGGAGCCTTTAAGCCATAAGCTAGGGCTTTTTTACCGAGGTCGACAAAGTCGGCTTCAGTGAAGTTTTGATAGAGAAAACTCGGGCAGGAGGCGCCAGCTTGCTTGGGAAAGCGCTGGTTATAAGCCAAGTAAAAGGTCCGTATCTTACAGAAAAAATTGAAGAATAAAGGGTCAGCCTCAAGCCGGTCTTCTAGAGATTTTTGGCTTCTCTGATAGTCATCTCGTTTGGGATAGAGTTTCTGGTAGTCAGCAATAATATCATCGATGAGCTTTTGAAAGCTGACTTGCGGTACTTGGTCACTTATGGGGTGGTCCAATGCCGCTTTATTTTGCTTTAAGCAGGCCTCCATTTCACTAGGGCTTAATTGATAGGCTAAGTGGGCTGCAGTGTAGACCATGGTGTGGTCTTCAATATCGTTAAAAATACTGGTATGGTCAAAGTCAAAAACGACATAGTCTTTTTGGTCTAGGGGAGTATCCCTTAGCTGTTGGTGCTTATTAATCAGCTGGTTAAGTCTATGGTAGAGCTGAGGTTCCCAATTTTGGGGGGCAAGTTGAGGCATGAGGAGTCTCCTTTCAAGGTGAAAAGTTAGGGCACTAGGTCCCTTTGCTTATGCCTATCATACACTAGTTAGGTAAGGGAACCTAGCTTTAAGGGAAAAAGATTAATGGTATAATGAATCTGTAAACTTGACTGAAGAAAGGGTAAAGACTAAGCGTGATCGATTATTTCGACATAGCTTTGCAGTCAGCTATGTTATAATTAAAGTAATCGACTTTGAAGGGGGCTCTATCATGCGAATTGATGAACTATATACCAAACTCAATGAACTAGGTTTTATCGAAAATTATTATGTCGTCAATAAGAAGCATAATGATGAACCAGAAACGGAACGTGTGCTCAAAATCTATGATGATGAATTTAAATTAGCTGAGATCTATATTGATAAACCTTACATGTTAAGAACCAGCTATGGTGGTTTTGATGCCAGAAATCCATTAGAAAAGCAAGCCCTACTCAAAATCTTAGTTGAATTCGCCTCTACACCAGTTAACCGGCGACAGAGTGAATTATATTTTGCCTATTATAATGATTTAAATAATATTTCTCATTATATTAAACGCTTGAGCAATGGCCGATTAACCGATGAAATGATTCCGATGGCTTACTTTCGCACCCTAAACGATGAACAACTAAATGCCTATCTTTTTAACACGGCTGAGTTTGACGACTTCCCTAAGGATTATCAGCCCCGTTTTACACCGGATTCTTTTGTTAAAGTACGCCCTTATGAAGAAATGATTGAACATTTAGAGGGACGTTATCCCCATGACGATGAATAGGAAATAATGTCTACTTTAAATTCTAAGTTAGAGCATGACAGAACCGACAATATGGAAATAAAACAGTGATAAACGCTGAAAATGGGAAAAATTGAGGAGATTAGTATGGACGAACAACAGCAAAGTCTGTTAAATGATTTAAGTAAAAACTTTACGGGAAACTTTAAAGACGATACGACCTATATTGTTAGCAAGGTCAAGGATCATTTCCGTGATTTACAAGAGGATGAGGAATTACGTCAGCGAATTGAGAAAGTCCTCCTGGATGCTTATCCTGAAGAAGAGGAACCAATTTTACGTTTATGGACAGATTTGACGGATCGTTCTGATGATGATTTTATCCAACACATGAAAGAATTAATTGATGAAGGCAAGGCCACTGATGCCCAGTTCGAGATGAATCTCTTTATCAATGCCATGGAAGCTGACTTTATTGAATACAAGCCTAAACCTAATGTAAAATATTATTCGATTAATGACTGGATCGACTTATTTATTTTTACTTGGTATGAACCTCAAACGCTAGAATTGCGTCCAACCAAACGCGATTACTCCAAAATCTATAATTCCTACGCTGAAGTGCTGATGGCTGCCAATGAATGGCAGGAGGCCGCCGAAGCCTATAAGCAAGCCTTGCTTTGGAACCCCTATAATGCCAAAACGATTTTTAATTTGGCAGGGGTTTACCAATTGATGGAACAATACGGAATGAGCTTTGCAACGATTTTGAATGGTTTTCGCTACGCCGTAAGACGGGAAGACTTCTCCCGAGGCTATGCCTATCTGGCGTATTTCTATGAGAAAAAAGATGACCTAAAAACCGCGACTCAGTTATACTACCTGAGTTTGGCTTGGTCAGATAATTCCCGGGCCCAAGAACGCTTGGCGGTTATCGAAGAGGAAATGGGCTACTTGGAGCCGGCCCTTGAAGGCGAAGCCCTGCAAAAATTTAAGAAGGATTATCGTATTATCAACTATCCGAATGCAGAAATGTTGAATGGACTCAAGGCCGCAGCCAGTCGGGCCATGGCCCTACATTCCTATGAAACTGCCTATGTTTATTACGGCCTCTACATGGACCTGGTTGACTCACCCGAAGACTATATTGTGAAGATGATTCGGGAACTGGATTACCGTTTGAAAGGTGACCAGGACTGTTAATAGGTACATGGAACCAGTAAACATCAATTGATACATAATAAAAAAGTGCTTCAGACTAGTCTGATTTCCCTTTAGGGAAGATCGACTGGCCTGAGGCACTTTTCCTTTGACTTAAGGGAGTGAGATTAAAGATTAGCTTCTTAATGTTTACGAAGATCGTGGGGTGGGTAGTGGTAGTGTTTTTTGAATGCCCGGTAGAAGG
Source organism: Aerococcus loyolae (assembly GCF_002871915.2). NCBI lineage: Bacteria > Bacillati > Bacillota > Bacilli > Lactobacillales > Aerococcaceae > Aerococcus > Aerococcus loyolae. Next base: position 432,204 of record NZ_CP126958.1, read on the forward strand.
AAGAATAGTCATTAAAGCCTACCTTTTGCCAGGTGTTTTGGATCGATTCACCCTGGTTAATTAAGTCCTGGGCCCGTTCTAATCGTTTGTTGATGATGTATTGGTGGAGGGTGGAATGGTAAAATTCTTCAAACAAACGATTGAGGGTAGAGCTACTATAATTAAAGCGCTTGGAAATGAGCGATAAGGGCAGGTCTTCAGCCAGGTGGCTGTCAATAAATTGCGCAATGGCGGTGGCTAATTCATAGCGTTGGTCACGAATATGGGGGTGGAGGTGTTTTTGCTCAAATAAGTGACAGCAGTCCACCAGTAATTGACAGGTTAGGGCAAAGAGCCGCTTCTGTTGGAGCTGGGTCTTAGCATAGGATTGGGTTTGGTTCATTTCAGTAAGTACCTGGTTGAGGTATTTCCAATCGTGACGGTCAACACTTAAAATCTGCATTTTAGCAAAGAGTTGATTAATTTCAGGAGTAGCGATAAAGCTATCACTGACCGCCTCCAAGTAGGGATCACCAATAGCCAAAAGAAAGCCCAGATGTTCCTGGTCTTTGTCGATCTTATCAGTCTTAAAGTTGACCCGGATATTGGCAGGGAGGGAAACGACCTGCTGGCTTTGGAGAGTTAAGCTTTGGTTGGGCGTTTGGATTTCTAAAGTTTTTTGGCTAAAGAGCATCTCCTGACGGTGATAAAGGGAACGATTATAGGTCAGCAAATTGTCCTTTTTTAGAGCAGTGACTTTTATCCGGTAGGGAACTGATAAGAGTGACATAAAGTGAGACTCCTTTTTGTGTTCTATTATTAATAAAGTATTTTAATATAAATACCGAGTCAAGTAAATCAATAATAAAAGGGCTGAGACTTTTGCCTCAGCCCTTTCGTATAATTTGATGGCGTTAAATGATGCCTAGGGAATGCATTTCAGCTTTAATTTTTTCGACTAATTCACTACCTGGAGCTGTTAAAGGTAGACGGGTAGGCCCCACATTAAAACCAAGTAAGGCTACCGCTGCTTTAATTGGAATTGGATTTGGTTCAGCAAAGAGTAAGTCGATTAATGGTTTGTAGTCGGCTTGAATCTTTCTTGCGGTTTTGAAGTCACTCTTTAGTGCCGCATGGGTCATTTGGTTAACGGCTTTGGGGGCAATATTAGCTAAAACCGAAATAACCCCTTTTGCCCCTAAGCTCATTAATGGCACGATGGTATCATCATTGCCTGAATAGAAATCGATGGCTTCGCCAACAGCGTGTAAGTTATCGACAGAATGGTTAAAGTTACCGGTAGCATCTTTTAAGGCTACAATATTATCCACCTTAGCTAATTCTTTAAGGCTCTCCGGTTGAATGGTCATCCCCGTTCTTCCTGGTACGTCATAGAGGATAACAGGAATGTCTACCGCTCCAGCAATGGCGTGGTAGTGTTCGATAAGGCCTTGTTGGCTGGTTTTTAAGTAGTAGGGGGTAACGGAAAGAATGGCATCCGCACCGACTGCTTCACAGTCTTTGGTTAATTGCACCCCGTGACGGGTATCGTTAGAGCCGGCACCGGCAATCACAGGAACGCGTCCATTAACATAATCCACTGCAAACTTAATGACTTCAACTTGTTCTTCGTCGGTCTGAGTAGAAGCTTCACCAGTTGTGCCGTCGATAATGAGGGCGTCAGTACCAGCGTCAATTTGAAAGTCAATTAATTCTTTGAATACATCAAAATTAACCTTTTTTTCTGCGGTATCCTCATAGGGTGTCACCAAAGCAACGCCTGAACCAGTATAAATTGACATATCTAACCCCTCCGTTTAATGATTATATTTATTGAATTGTGTGGAATATTATTAACAATTAATTTAGCACGCTAGCAGGGCTTTGTCAATTGTCTTTATGAGTAGACATAGGTGCGCGGCACCCGTTCGCTAATGCCACAGGTAATTTCATAAGCAATGGTATGGTTATACAAGGCCAGGTCCCAGGCCGAAATGTAGTTACCTTGGTCATCGCTACCAATCAAGGTGACCTTTTCGTGGAGGGGGAGTTCTTTAGGCAGAGCCACCATGCATTGGTCCATGCATACCCGCCCCACAATTGGGCACTTGTAACCAGCAATCAAGACTTCAAAGCCAGAGGAAGACCTGGGTAGCCCGTCAGCATAGCCAATCGGAAGGGTTCCAATCCATTGATCGGATTCAGTGGTGTAAGTCGCTCCATAGCTAATCGATTCGCCAGCTTGTAATTTTTTGATATAGACTAATTCACTTTCCAGGGTGAAGGCCGGTTTTAGTGGCATAACCTCTGGGAGTTCAAAATCGGGACCGGCGGGGTTTTCCCCATATAAACCAATCCCTAAGCGAACGATGTCCATGGTTTTTTCTGGATACCAGAGGGCTAGGGCTGTGTTGGACCGGTGAATGAGGGGCTTCTTATTAAGTTTGGAAAAATCTAAGGCTTGGATAAAGTCTTCAAAACGTTGGGATTGCTTAGCGACATAGTCTTGGTCTTGGACGCGATTACTATCAGCAGTGGCATAATGGGTAAAGACGCCTTCTAATTCAAAAGCTTCTTGGTGATCACTAATATAGTCGATAATTTCTTGGCCAGCCAGGCTATCGCGTAAACCAATCCGACCCATTCCTGAATCCACCTTTAAATGCAGTTTTAAAGGTGGGAATTCTGGGTCTGTTGGGCGTTGGGCGTAAGCCGCCTTTAACCAATCTAAAGACGAGATGGTCAGACTGATATCATGTTGGGCATGGAGCCAGGCATCTTGAACCTCGGTGATCCCTAAAATGAGGATAGGAGCCTGGATACCTGCTTCTCTGAGGGCCAGAGCTTCATCAGTGACAGCGACACAGAAGCCCTCTGCCCCGGCTTCAGTGAGCGCTTTAGCGATAGGAATGGAGCCGTGGCCATAGGCATCTGCTTTAATCACTGCATATGTCTTGGCTTTAGGGCCAAAGGCATGTTTAAATAGTAGGTAGTTATCAACAATATTTGGAATTGAAACAACAACCCGAGTAGGGCGATGTTCGCCACAAATCATAAAAATTCTCCTTTCAAGGACTTTTCATCGTAGCTATATTTTAGCATAAATCGGGTCAGGAGCATTAGATTTGTCGAGGCGTAGAGGGAGGCAATATGATTAGAATTTGTTTTGTATGTTTGGGTAATATTTGTCGCTCACCCATGGCAGAGGCCTTGATGCGTGAAGCAGTCAAAAAGAACCATTGGGAGGGAGAAGTTCAGGTTGAATCAGCAGCTATTTCTGACTGGGAAATAGGTAATGGTGTCCACCCAGGCAGCCGCGAAATCTTGGAGCGGGAAGGGATTCCATGGGAGGACTTGATTTCCTCTCCCTTAACGGAAGAAATCATTCATGAGGCAGATTTATTAATTGGGATGGACGACCAAAATATTGCCGATATCAAGCGCCTAGGCGCCGATCCTCAAAAAATCTTCCGCCTCATGGATTTCACTGAACAAGGTGGCATTATTGATGACCCCTGGTATACCGGCGAATTTGAATTAACTTTCGAGAAAGTCAGCCAAGGCATCCAAGGTCTCTGTGACTATCTCAAAGAAAATTATCCCCAGCAATTAAATAAATAGTTTAGAGAATATGCTTAAAGAGACCAAAAAGGCTCCCCTCGAGTGATCGAGCAGGAGCCTTTTTACTTTGGCGTAAGTATTCAATGCATTCTATTGGACGGCTTTTAATAGGGCTTGGACCCGGTCAGTTTTCTCCCAAGGGAAGTAGCCCTTATCACTAGGACGACCAAAGTGTCCGTAGCTAGCGGTTGGTTGGTAGATGGGTCGGCGTAAATCTAAGCTATTGATAATACCAGATGGTGATAGTGGGAAGATTTCACGGATGGCTTCTAATAAGCGGTCTTCAGAAACAGTCCCGGTTTCAAAAGTATCGACAGCGATAGATACCGGTTCGCTGACTCCAATGGCGTAGGCGAGTTGGACTTCACAAGCCTTGGCTAAACCTGCAGCAACAATGTTTTTAGCAATATAGCGGGCCATATAAGAGGCTGACCGGTCTACCTTGGTGGCATCCTTTCCGGAAAAGGCCCCACCACCATGACGGGCTGCACCACCGTAGGTATCCACAATAATCTTGCGGCCAGTTAAGCCGGAATCGCCCTTAGGACCGCCAATAACAAAGCGGCCAGTCGGATTAATATAGTACTTGGTATTTTGATCCAATAGGGAAGCTGGAATCACCGGTTTAATGATGTATTCCTTAACATCTTGGTGGATTTGTTTTTGGGTGATTTCTTCAGCATGTTGGGTAGAAAGCACGATGGTATCCACGCGGAAGGGTCTGCCTGCATCATCCAGTTCAACTGTTACCTGGGTTTTGCCGTCGGGACGTAGGTAAGGGAGTAAGCCATTATGGCGGGCATAGGCCAAACGTTCAGTCAGACGGTGGGCTAGGGTGATGGCCAGAGGCATATATTCTTCGGTTTCATCACAGGCGTAACCAAACATCAAACCTTGGTCACCAGCACCTAAGGACTCAATGGCTTCTTCAGCCGCCAAACTATCGTCTTCTTTCCGGGCTTCTAGGGAAATGTCAACCCCTTGGGCGATATCAGGAGATTGTTGGTCAATGGCTACCATCACTGATAAATTCTCAGCGTCAAAGCCAAACTTACCACGCCGGTAACCAATCTTAGTCACGGTATCACGAACAATTTTTTGATAATTAAGGACGGCTTTAGTAGAGATCTCTCCAAAAATAAAAACTAAGCCAGTATTTACGATGGTTTCACATGCTACCCGACTGTTAGGATCTTGGGCAATAGCGGCGTCCAGAATAGCATCACTAATTTGGTCGGCTACCTTGTCAGGATGTCCTTCTGTGACACTTTCACTAGTAAATAATCTTTTTTCTTTTGACATAGGAACCTCCTAGTTCTCTTGATTTCTCTAGTATCATAGCATACAAGGGCCAATTTGTATCTAAGAAAGTGATTTCAAGCATAGGGTCAAGTAGAGATTTTTTTCTGTCTGCCTTGATAGGGCCTGTGTTGAATTTCCAAGAAATTAAAGGTAAACTAATCTATACTAATGTTTAAAGTCACAGCTTTTATTTAAGGGTGGTGTGTGGATGAAACGCCGGGATTACAGACAAGCAAAAAAAGCTTATGAAAAAGAAAAACAAAACCAAGCAAAGGGCAAAAGTGAAGTTAATGATCCTTTGTACAACCAAGCAACCACCGAATTCAATAGTGATGATTTTCGTGACTTATCATTTGATGACCAAGAACTTCATGACCAAGATACTAATGAAATCTTCTTTGAAAAGCAAAAACGTCGCCAATGGCAATGGTCGTCACCTAACAAGGGCGCTTCCCGCTTCATTGTTTTACTCCTGGCCATCTTAGCGATTATTGTGGCGGTCCTAGTGATGCCCATCTTGGTTAACTTTTTTCGTCAGGTGGTTACCTTTATCTAGTAAGCTAATAACATTTAAATTAAATGCCAAGCAAAAAGGAGACTGGAATAAATGTTCCAGCCTCCTTTTGTCTTTTATCTTACTATCTTGATATTGTTCTAGTCACAGGACGAACGTCCCCTTCAAGTCTCTGACGGCGTTCTCACATCCTTTTATTTTGGTTCAACAATTTGTGCTTCACGAGGATAGTGGTTGATAACTTCAGGGCCTTCTTCATGGGCGATGACTAGGTCTTCGATTCTGACCGCGGTATTGCCGGTCAGGTAGATCCCTGGTTCTACGGAGAAGATATTTCCGGCTTGGATTGGGGTTTGGTTGACTTGGGAGACGTCCCCTTTCTCATGACATTCCCGGCCAATAAAGTGGCCAATCCGGTGGGTAAAGTAAGGACCGTATCCAGCCTGGTCGATATGGTTTCGTCCCGCTAGGTCAACTTCGGACAAGGCTTGCCCCACTTGGGCCGCCTTAATTCCCCGAGCTTGGGCTTCTTCAACAATTTGGTGAATTTCTAGCGCTTCCTTAGTAGGTTGACCGTAATAAACCGTCCGGGTCATGTCAGAACAGTAATAGTTATGGCGGCAACCGATGTCAATGACTACGGAGTCCCCTAATTCTGGTTTAGAGTGATCAGGTACATGGTGGGGGTCGGCTCCATTAGGTCCATAGGCAATGATCGGGGCAAAGCTGAGGCCTTGGTTGGCTCCTTCTTCGACAAAGATTTTCTTCAAACGTTCGCAAGCCTCAATCTCACTATAGCCATAAGGAATCACTTCTTCAATTACCCGCTTCATGGCCCGGTCGGTGATGGCAGAGACTTCCCGCATAGCTGTCATTTCCGCTTCCGTTTTGATGGCTCGCTGTTGGTCAACGATATCACTGGTCAGTAACCAGTTAAAGTGTGGATAGGCCTCCATCAAGGGCAGCAACCAGCCTGCAATCAGATGTTTATCGACACCAACCTTTGCACCTTCTGTCAGTCCCTCAAATACCTTGGTTTTTTCAAAGGCTTCAACGATACTATCGCCGTCTTTAATCCAAATCACCTGGCCCTTATCAGGTTCTTCAAAGACAAAGAGTTCATTGGCAATTAAAACCGGCTCCTGGTCAGCTTGAGCGATCATTAACCAGATTCTTTCGTTGGGATCGAATTCAATATTGTAGTAATAAGAAATGGCATAGGGGTCACTAATTACTAAGCGACTAATGCCCTGAGATTTGAGATTGTCTTGTAAAATATCTAAACGTTGGTAGCTATTGCTAGTCATTTTCTTCCTCCTTTTGTCCATGACAATGAGTCCTTAAACGAAGACTTTAAGATCTGAACAGATTCCCATTGTCAGACTATTTGGCTTATTATAGCATAAATTAGCCTGGCCTTTACAGGTATTCAAAGTCAGTAAGATGTGATAAACTGGGAAATACAAGTAAGCGTTTCATAAGGCCTGACTTGGCGCTAATTAGGAAGTGAGAATTCATGGTAAAAATTGACTATAAACAATATGTTGACGCATTAATAAAAGATATTCAAAACTTGGTCCAAATTCCTTCGGTCAGAGACTTAGACCAGGCCAGTGAAGGGGCCCCCTATGGTCCTGGTGTTGCTCAAGCCGTGGAATGGTTAGAAGAGAAGGCCCAGGCAGATGGCTTTCAGACGGAAAACCACCAGGGCCATGCCCTAACTATTGAACCTAAAAATAATGGCCAAGGCCAGCGGGTTGAAATCGCCTGTCACTTGGACGTGGTCGATGTGGCTGCTGGTTGGGAGGATGACCCCTTCTCCGGTAAAATCGTGGATAACCGCCTCTATGGCCGGGGCAGCGATGACATGAAAAGAGCCGACATGCTGGTTTACTATGCCTTAAAGATTATCCGTGACTACCAAATCCCCCTCAAAAACCAAGTGGTATGGATCTACGGGACCGATGAAGAATGCAATATGGATGATATGAAATACTTCCGTCAACAGGCCCCTGAGCCAAGCTTCGCCTTCACTCCTGATGGGAATTTTCCGCTCTCCATTGGGGAAAAAGGGGCGCTCACTTGGACCATTAGCGGACAATGGCCAGCAGATTCCTTGGTTCATAGCATCAAGGGTGGGGAAGGCGCTAATGTAGTGGCTTCTTCCTGCCAAATCGCCCTCAAGGCCAATAACCCTGAGGCGGCTGAAGCCTATTGTCAAGCCAAGGGATGGCCAGCCAAGGTGGTTAGCGATAGCGAATTGGTGGTTATCCAGGTCAAGGGGAAGGCGGCCCATTCTTCGGTTCCTGAATTAGGGGCCAATGCTATTGTTCGAGCCTTAGATATTGCAGCCAATGCCTATGGCGACAACTATGCTAGCCAGCTGCTTGACCGGATCGGGGCCAGTGATGGCTCTGGTTTAGGCATTGACTCAACAACAGAAAAAATGGGGGCCTTAACCTTTAACCTAGGGACCCTAGTCCTTGACGGTAAGGGAGCTTACCAGATGGAAGTCGATATCCGCTACCCTGATGCTTGGACCAGTGACCAGCTCTATGATCAGGTCAAGAGCCACTTCCCAGAGGCTCAGTTTGAGACCACTTTTGATGTGCCGTGGACCTTGGTGGATGCTAAGCGACCAGCTATTCAGACTCTGCTTAAGCAATTTGAAGAAGTCTTCCCTTCAGAAGACCAAGCCCCAGCTGTCAGTGGTGGAGTAACCTACAGTAAATATATTCCTAATTGTGTGGGCTTCGGGGCTGCTATGGCGGATGACCCTACGGTTGCCCACCAAGCCAATGAATGGATTGACTTAAGTAATTTAGAAGATTTACTCCGACTCTACACTCAAGTCATTATTGAATTAGGCCGGATGGAGGACCTGTAAGCAGAGATTTGGTGGCTGAGATCTTGAGTTTCTGACTGATTGAATGCGGGAGGAACTCAAACCCTAGCCCGATGACTAATAAAAAAGAGGCTGGGACAAAAGTCTCAAAACAAAAAGGGTTAAGAAGTTAGTTTTCACTAATTTCTTAACCCTTTTACTTAAAATTAGGTATTAAAAAAGCACCCTGTTATAATATTAGTAACCACACTAAAGATTAAGGGGTGCTTCTTATGTACATACAATATAACATGAATCAAACAACACTTCCACTAGAATTATCTGCATGTATCGATCCAGATCATATTGTATTTTCAATCTATAATTTTATTGAGTCTCTGGATGAAAAATACTTTGAAAGCTTCAGTACGCAGGACGGCCGCCCTGCCTATCATCCAAAGCCTTTAATCATGGCACTTCTATATGCTTATAGTAAAGGCGTATTTAGCGGAAGAAAAATAGAGGAACTGATGGTTGAAAATTTACCCATGCAGTGGCTAGTCGCTCAACAAGTTATTAGCTATCGAACGATTAATCGCTTCCGTTCTTCAGAAAATTGCAGATCTTTATTAGAAAATCTATTCGTTGAGTTTACCACTCAGTTAAAGTTAGAGAAATTAATTCATTTAGAAAATTGCTTTATCGATGGAACTAAAATTGAAGCGAATGCCAATAAATATTCTTTTGTTTGGAAAAAGGCAACTGAAAAATATGCAGAACGATTAAAAGTGACCTCACGTGAATATTACTTTAATGAAATTCAACCGATGGTTGATGCCGGCATCCAATATGATGAAAATTTAGATCTAGAAGAAACGATGCTTCAAGAGATATCTAAAGTGCTTAAGGAAGAAATCGATAAACTCACTGAAGATATTGAGGAAACTCCTGTAAAAGGGCCGGATCAACGTAAACAAGAACGTCGTCGTTTGAAAAAACATTACCGTAAAGTGAGTCAAGATTTTCTACCTCGCAAACAAAAGTATGCCAAACAGTTTGAAACATTTAACGGAAGAAATAGCTATTCAAAAACAGATCCTGATGCTACGTTCATGCGAATGAAAGATGACCATATGATGAATGGGCAATTGAAAGCGGGATATAATATCCAAGTAGCGACTGAAAACCAATTTGTCCTTCATTATGATATTTTCCACAATCCGACGGATACGCGGACTTTACAACCCTTTGTTGAAAGTTTTCCTAATTCCCCGAAATGCATTGTAGCTGATGCTGGTTATGGTAGCGAAGAAAACCTTACTTATTTAGATAACCATAAAATTAACCATTTGATTAAATACAATCGGTTTGATAAAGAGCAGAAAAAGAAACATAAAAAATCAGCTAAAAATATGGATAATTGGAGTTACGATAAGCAAAGTAATACTTTCACACATCCTGATGGCACGGTTTATTTCTTTAGTCATCTCCAAAAACGAAAAAATAAAATGAGTGGTTATATTTCTGAAATTCAGGTTTATAAGCCTTTGGATCCAGAAAATGCGCCGCAAAAGGCGCTTTACTATAATAAAAACTATCAGGAATTAAAGAATATAGAAACACAGAAGCTTTTATCTGAAGAAGGATCTAGGCTCTTTTCCAAACGGAAAATTGACGTTGAACCAGTTTTTGGCCAGATAAAGGCTATTTTAGGGTTCACTCGATTTAACCTCAGAGGGAAAACAAAGGTTAAAACTGATGTTGGATTGGCCTTCATGGCCAATAATTTGAAAAAATATAGCAAAATAAAAGCAAGAAAATAAGAGAATCTACAAATCACGCTTAAGTAATTTGTAGATTCTCTTTTTTTTATAGTCCGTAGACTTTTGTCCCAGACTCTTTTTTCTCTGTAATCTCGCTATTTGTCACACTTGTCGAACACTTTCCTTAACTTTTTATTTATAAAAACTTTAAATAATCTTTTATAAGTTATTGCTTTTTTCCTCCTCGAGGCGTATATTTTTGGATAACTTACTTTGAGGAGGTAAAGAAAATGAAGGTAAGAAAATTAGTTATAAGTTTATTGTCCCTTTCAGCTCTTGCTTTAGCGGGCTGTAGTCAAAATAGTAAGGCTAATGAGAAGATCGTTCACCTCACCGAGGCTCAGGAAATCTCCACCCTAGACTCGACCACGGTTGAAGATACAGGGAGTTCTGCCTATATTGGTCACATGCAAGACCCCTTGTACTGGGAAGACGAAAATAATAAGGTCACACCAGCCTTAGCTAAGGAAATGCCTGAGAAGTCTGAAGATGGTTTAACTTACACCATTAAGATGCGCGATGACGCCAAATGGTCTAACGGGGATCCAGTCACTGCCAATGACTTTGTTTATGCCGTTCAACGACTAGCCAACCCAGAAACCGGGGCATCTTATGCTTACTTAGTAGAGAACTTCGAAAATGCTGAGGGCGTTCTCAAGGGCGACCGTCCTGTAGAAGACTTAGGGGTTAAGGCCTTGGATGACCATACTGTAGAAATTAAGTTAGCTAAGCCAGTCCCATATATGGACCACTTACTTGCCTTCACTAATTTCTCACCATTAAACAAGAAATTCGTGGAAGAAAAGGGTGACGCTTACGGGAGTAATTCTGAAAACGTCCTCGCTAGTGGTCCTTTCAAGGTGGAAGACTGGGATGGCACTGGGCTTAACTGGAAATTAGTCAAAAACCCAGACTACTACAATGCAGATAAGGTTAAAATCGATGGCGCCGATGTTCAAGTTATCAAGGAAATCTCTACCCGGGTAAACCTATTCGAAAATGGTGAAGTTGACAATACCATTCTGAGTGGTGAGTTAGTTCGTCAATACAAGGATAATCCTAACCTAAACTTTAAACCGAAGGCCTCAATTTCCTACATTGGTGTTAACCACAAGAACCCATTGCTGGCTAATAAGGACTTCCGTCTTGCCCTTGACTATGCTTTGGATAATAAAGAATATACCGAACAAATCCTAGCGACCGGCTCGACCCCAATTTCAACCTTTGTGCCTAAGGGCTTAGTCAAGAACCCAGAAACCGGTGCTGACTTAGTGGATGACGCTAATATCGAGCCAAAAGTTGATGTTAACAAGGCCCAAGAACTCTGGGAAAAGGCTAAAGCCGCTGTCCCACAAGATTCCTACCGCCTACGTATCTTATCTTCTGACGATGAAGGGTCTAAGCGCGTGGGTGAATACTTCCAAGGACAATTAGAAAATAAATTACCTGGCCTCAAAGTAGACTTGATTACTGTCCCTGGTAAGAACCGGATTGCTGCACAAAGATCAGGGGACTTTGACCTTGTGCTCTCTGGTTGGTTGGGAGACTATGCTGATGCTTCTAACTTCTTAGATTGCTGGAAGACTGACAATCCAAATAATGACGGCAAATACTCAAATCCTAAATATGATGAATTATTAAACAGAGCCTCTGACCAAGATGCCAATGATCCGCAAGCCCGTTACAATGACTTCTTAGAAGCACAAAAGATTCTGGCTGAAGATGAAGGAATCATTGTTCTTAACCAAGGGGTAACCGCTGAATTACGTAACCCACGTGTCAAAGGGGCGACTTACCGTTCCGTTGGTAATGAATTTGACTACCGTACCGCGACAATTGATAATTCAGCCGCTGAAAAATAATCTCAAGTAAATAAGTAGATCACTAAGCAGGAGTAGTTTCCCTGACGCATTAGAGACAGGGGGACTGCCCCTGTTTTTGTTTTCACTGATTTTGTATATGAAATTAGTAAAAAATATGTGATTTTGCAGAAAACGCTCACAATGTATCTTTTTGTACTAAAAATTAGTGAAAATGATTGATTTTTCTGACAGTTTAGGGTATATTATCCCATACGAATTATATTTATTTTAGGGGAGGAAAAATATTATTATGAAGTTTAAGAAACTCGCTGTGACGGTCTTAGCTTCTGCAGCCTTAGTACTTAGTGGCTGTGGGCAGGGCCAAAGCCAAAACCAGAATGTTATTCGTCGCACTGAATTACAGGAAATGACTACCCTAGACTCTACCCGGGTAGAGGATGTGCAAAGTGCCAACTACATTGGTCACATGCAAGATCCTTTATATTGGGAAGATGAAAATAACGAAGTGCATCCGGCTTTAGCCAAGGAAATGCCAGAAAAGTCTGAAGATGGCTTAACTTACACCGTTAAAATGCGCGATGACGCTAAATGGTCCAATGGAGACCCTGTCACCGCTCACGACTTTGTCTATGCTGTCCAACGCTTAGCCAATCCAGAAACTGGGGCTACCTATGCTTACCTAGTGGAGAACTTCGAAAATGCGGAAGAAGTGCTAAAAGGCGACCGCCCAGTAGAAGACTTAGGTGTAAAGGCTTTAGACGATTACACCATTGAAATCAAATTATCTCGTCCAACCCCATACATGGAACATCTATTAGCCTTCACCACCTTCTCGCCACTTAACCAAAAATATGTGGAAGAAAAAGGTGATGACTACGGAACCAACTCCGATAATGTCTTAGCCAATGGGCCTTTCAAGGTGGAAGACTGGGATGGTACCGGCTTAACTTGGAAATTAGTCAAGAATGACGACTACTACAATGCTGACCAAGTGAAAGTGGACGGCGCTGAAGTCCAAGTCATTAAAGAAGACTCCACCACCGTTAATCTCTTTGAAAATGGGGAAGTGGATAATGCGCTCTTACGTGGTGAATTAGTCCGTCAATATAGTGACCACCCACACCTTGAATACCGTCCAACTGCTTCAACCTACTACATCGAGTTGAACCAAGAAAATCCATTATTAGCTAATAAAGACTTCCGTGAAGCCTTAAACTATGCGATCGATAATAAGGAATATGCGGAACAAATTAAAGCAGATGGCTCCGTCCCACTAAGTACTTTAGTGCCTAATGACTTGGTCCACAACCCTGAAACGGGAGAAGATTTCACTAAGGACGCTGGCATTGAACCAAAATATGACCCTGAAAAGGCCAAAGAACTCTGGGAAAAAGTTCAAAAAGAACTGCCACAAGACTCTTACAGCATTCGTTTACTCTCTTCCGATGACGAAGGCTCTAAGCAAGTGGGTGAATACCTCCAAGGTCAAATCCAAAATAACCTCCCTGGCTTAAAAGTTGACTTAATCACTGTGCCAGGTAAGAACCGGATTGCCCAACAAAATGCTGGGGACTTTGATATGGCCATTTCTGGCTGGTTGGCTGACTATGCCGATGCCTCAAACTTCCTTGACCTATTCACGACTGGTCACTCGAATAACCATGGTAACTATTCTAATCCAGCCTATGACCAATTATTAGAAAAAGCGGCCAATGAAGATGCTAATGACCCTCAAGCGCGTTACAATGACTTCATTGAAGCACAACGTCTCTTAGCCGCTGATGAAGCAACCATTGTTTTATCACAAAAACAAGATGCTGAACTCCGTAACCCACGTGTTCAAGGCATCACTTACCGTCCTGTCGGTAATGAATTTGACATCCGTACAGCGACGATTGATAATTCTGCCAATGAATAACAGCTAAATGGCTGATTTTAACAGGCGCCACTACTTTCGAGTAGGGCGTCTTTTTTGTTTTTCTACTTATAAAGGCTGATTACTTCTTATAAAAGGAAGTTTTTCAAAAGCAGCTGTATTTATTCATTTAAAAAATATTCAAAATAGTTTGACAATTTATCTCTAATAGGGTATTTTATTAGTTAAATAAATTTTTAAGGGGAGATAAATATGAAACTAAAACGTAGTGCTTTGCTCCTTGCCACGGCTGCTAGTCTTTTCTTGGCAGCTTGCAGTGGACAAGAAAGTGCAGGAAACAAGAGTGGAAAAAATTCGACCATTAACTATGCTGTTAACACCGAACTATCGACACTCGATTCTGGAACTGTAATGGATATTAACGCGGCAAATTATATTGGCTTAGTCCAGGAAGGCCTCTATTGGGAAAATGAAAAGAATGAAGTACAACCAGCTTTAGCCAAGGAAATGCCAGAAAAATCAGAAGATGGTTTGACTTATACCGTCAAGATGCGTGACGATGCCAAGTGGTCGAACGGGGACCCTGTGACTGCCCATGACTTTGTCTATGCCATCCGTCGCCTGGCTGACCCTAAGGCAGGGGCGGCTTACTCCTATCTCTTAGAGAACTTTGTCAATGGTCCAGAAATTGCTGATGGCAAGAAGGCCCCTGAAGAAATTGGCGTAAAAGCCTTGGATGACCACACCATTGAAATTAACTTGTCCAAACCAACGCCATATTTGGAACATCTCTTATCCTTTGTGCCTTTCTTCCCTACCAACCAAAAATTCGTGGAAGAAAAGGGTGACCGCTATGGTAGCTCAGCTGAAAACTCGATTGCTAGCGGCCCATACAAGATGGTGGAATGGGACGGATCGGGCTTAGAATGGAAACTGGAAAAGAATCCAGACTACTATAACAAGGACCAAGTCAAAGTGGATAATATTGACGTCCAAGTGATGAAAGAAGTCTCAACGAACGTCAACCTCTTTGATTCTAAGAAAGTCGACAATTCCCTGTTAACCGGTGAAACCGTTAAACAATTTGCTGACCATCCGAATGCTGTTCAACAAGAGAAAGCACGGACCCGTTACTTACAACTTAACTATGAGAACAAGGTCTTAGCTAATCGTAACTTCCGTCAAGCTGTTGACTATGCGATCGATAATGATGAATTGACCCAAAAAATTATTGGGGATGGTTCTAAAGGACTTTCAACCTTTGTGCCAGAAAACTTTGTCGCTAACCCTGAAACCGGGGAAGACTTCGTCAGTGAGTACGGTAATGAAAAATTTGCAGATAAAGACAAGGCCAAAGAACATTGGGAAAAGGCCAAGTCTGAACTCGGGCAAGACCAAGTGACTATCCGCTTACTGGCTGATGATGATGAGAAGTCTAAGAAGGAATCTCAATATATCCAAGGGCAAATTGAAGAAAATATGCCAGGAGTTAAGGTAGAAATTACTAACGTTCCTAAGAAGAACCGAATGAGTCAAGTGGCTGAAGGGAATTTTGATCTTGTTATCACCGGTTGGGGAGCTGACTATGCTGATGCAAGCAACTTCTATGACCTTTTCAAATCCGATAATTTCTACAATCAAGGTCACTATAAGAATCCTGAATACGATAAGGTCGTAGAAAGAGCAGGCAACCAAGATGCTAACGACCCTAAAACGCGTTGGGAAGACTTTAAAGAAGCTCAAAAGATTCTCTCTGATGACAAAGCAGTCCTAGTTCTCTATCAAGAAGTAGAAACCCAATTACGTAATCCAAATCTTAAGGGCATTACTTTCCGCCCAGTCAACCTCGAATATGACTTCAGAACTGCTTACTTTGAATAAGAAATCTGAATTTAAATAATGAAGCATAGATATCCTTCAACTAATCAAGCTTGATCTATAAAATTGAAGGGTGATTGAGGCAAAATTAAAAAGAGGCTCTAGCAAGCCTCTTTTGTCTTTGTTAGAATATATCACGTAAGGAATACTATGATAAGATTTCTATACACTCAAATAGATAAAACGCTACTTTTAAGCCATAAAAAGTAGATGCAATTCTCTAAAATAAGTAGTATAGTAATAGGAATACAAGTGATAAAACTAGGAAAAAACTTCCTATGGCTAGACCTTTGCGGTACCAAGGTCCGATGTGAGTCGACAGATAATCTTCTTTGTCAGAATCTTCTGTGCTGACTGGAGATGGATTGGGAGCTGCTTTCCACAGCCTCGGCCCATATTTCTTCCACATGGATTGAAACGTATCAAAGGTACCGGCTTTTAATATCCAACCAGCAAGGGAGGGAATCAAAAAACAAGCGGAAAGTATAAAGTAACCGTCACTTAAGCGTCTGGCCCAGGGATAGCTAGACTCAACCAGCAATTGAAGGAGTGGCAGGACAGTTAATATACTGACCAAAAGAAGGCCTTTATTTTTTTTCATAGTTGATATCATTCCTTATATTGTGATTTTCAATGTTATTAAATTTACCATAAATTAGGAGGTGGCGCAATTTATGAAATCATATGGCAAGTTTCTATTAAGAAGAATATTCTTTATGGTTTTGACCTTATTTCTAATTGCAACGATCACATTTTTCTTAATGAAGCTCTTACCGGGAACGCCTTATACTAATGAAGATAAGCTTTCTCCTGAGCAGATTTATATTATGAATGAACGTTATGGCTTAAACGACCCAGTATTTGTGCAATATATTCGCTATATTTTAGGAATGCTGAAGGGCGACTTTGGGGTATCATTCCAATTCAATAACACCCCAGTGTCTGAATTATTAGGCGCCCGGATCTGGCCTTCCATCCAATTAGGAGCCCAAGCCTTACTGGTAGGGACCGTGATTGGGACTATTTTTGGGGTTATTTCAGCCATGTACCGGAATACTTGGATTGATTCCGGACTAACCTTTCTCTCGATCCTAGGGCAATCGATACCTAACTTTGTTTTCGCCGTCCTCTTACAGCTGATTTTCGCTGTTAAGCTGGGCTGGTTCCCAATTGCTCTTTGGGATAGTGGGCTGTGGTCCTCGGTCTTACCGACCATTGCTCTTTCGATTTCACCCTTGGCCAACTCAGCGCGTTTTGTGCGTACTGAGATGGTGGATGTCTTGAATTCTGACTATATCGAATTAGCCCGGGCCAAGGGACTTAGTCAAACTAAGGTGGCCTTTAAACATGGGGTACGGAATGCCTTGATTCCCCTTGTAACCATCCTTGGGCCTCTGTCTGTGGCCTTGATGACTGGTTCAATGGTAGTGGAGAATATCTTTGCTATCCCAGGGATTGGGGAACAATTTGTTAAATCCATTACCACTAATGATTACCCAACCATTATGGGTGTGACCATGTTCTACTCTACCGCTTTGGTAGTTATCCTATTAATTGTCGACATCTTATACGGAATTATTGACCCACGTATCCGTGTAAGTACTGAAGGAGGGCGTTAAGAATGGCTGAAAATACCAAAGCTTACCCTAAAATGAGTAAAGAAAGCTTCCGCCCAGTTAACCATGAGGATTATTTATCCGCTGAAACCATCTCAGCACCATCCTTGAGTTTTATTCAAGATGCTTGGCGGCGCTTAAAGAAGAATAAAGCAGCTGTTGTTTCTTTAGTTATCCTAATTATTGTGGCTATCATTGCTTTATTAGCTCCGGTTTTAGCTCCTTATGACTATGCTGCCCAAAATGCCCAATTTGCCAACCTACCTCCTAAGATTCCTGGATTGGAAGCCTTGTCCTGGTTCGATGGTAAAACAAAAGTGGCTGGCGCAGCGGTTGATGCTTATGCTAAGGCTGGGGTTCCTGAGGGCCAATACTTCTACCTAGGAACAGACGCTTTAGGGCGTGACTTGTTATCGCGGATTCTCTACGGTACTCGCGTTTCCCTCTTTATTGGGGTGGTTGCCGCACTCTTGAACCTCTTAATTGGGGTGCCTTACGGAATTGTTTCCGGATGGATGGGCGGCAAGGTCGACAACTTGATGCAACGTATCCTTGAAGTGATGTCTGGGGTGCCTAACTTAGTGGTAGTTATCCTTTTATTACTGGTCTTACGTCCAGGGATTTCATCCATTATTATTTCCCTAGCCTTGACCGAGTGGATTACCATGGCGCGTTTAGTTCGGGCAGAAACCCTGAAGATTAAAACCAGTGAATATGTTTTAGCGGCACGGAGTCTAGGAGAATCTCCTTTCAAAATTGCCCTCAAGCATATTCTGCCTAATATTGCTGGTGTGGTTATTATTCAAACCATCTTCTCCATTCCTTCAGCCATCTTCTTTGAAGCTTTCTTGAGCTTTATTGGTTTAGGAATTCCAGCCCCTCAAGCATCCTTAGGGACACTGATTAACGATGGTTATAAGACCTTCCGCTTCCTACCTCACTTGATGTGGTATCCAGCGGGTGTCCTCTGTATCGTTATGATTTCATTTAATATGCTAGCAAACGGATTAAGAGATGCACTTGATCCAAAAACAACGGATTAGGAGGCGAGCAAATGAGTGAAAATGTACTAGAAGTAAAAGATCTAGAAATTGGTTTCGATACCTTTGCTGGTCAAGTCCAAGCCATTCGCGGGGTAAGTTTTGAATTGAAAAAAGGCGAAACCCTAGCTATCGTTGGTGAATCGGGCTCTGGAAAATCCGTGACCGTTCGAACGGTGATGCGTCTCTTAGCCAACAATGCCGTGGTTAATGGTGGTGAGGTCAATTTCAGAAATGAAAATTTACTCGAAAAGACCGATAAAGAAATGCAAGCCATTCGGGGAGAAGACATTGCCATGATCTTCCAAGATCCAATGACTTCTCTGAACCCAGTTATGCGGATTGGGGACCAAGTGGCCGAACCGATCCGCCTCCACCAAAATGCGTCTAAGGAAGAAGCTAACAAGCGGGCTTTGGAACTCTTAGAGCAAGTAGGGATTCCTAATGCCAAGGACCGGATGCGCGATTATCCTCACCAATTCTCTGGTGGTCAACGGCAAAGAATTGTTATTGCTATTGCCCTGGCTTGTCGGCCTGAAATTCTGATTGCTGATGAACCAACTACCGCTCTGGATGTGACTATTCAAGCTCAAATCTTAGAATTGATGAAGGAGCTCCAAACCACTTCAAGCACCTCAATTATCTTTATTACCCACGACTTGGGTGTGGTAGCTAATGTGGCTGACCGGGTAGCGGTGATGTATGCTGGTAAGATTGTGGAATATGGAACGGTTGATGAGATTTTCTATAATCCGCAACATCCTTATACTTGGGGCTTAATTACCTCCATGCCAACCCTGGATACGGAGGGTAAGTTACTATCCATCCCTGGGACCCCACCGGACTTATTAGATCCACCTAAGGGTGATGCCTTTGCCTTGCGGAGTGACTATGCTATGGCTATCGACTATGAAGAACAACCGCCAATGTTCCAAGTCTCTAATACCCACTTTGCGGCTACTTGGTTACTTCATCCCGATTGCCCAGCAGTGACGGTTCCTGAAGAAATCAGTTCTCGCTTTGAAACCTATCAACAATTAGTGGCAGAGGGACTAGTAGAAGAAAATGGTACCAGTATAGGCGTACTTGACCAAGCCCATAAACAAGCCGCACAAAAGGAGGTCGCCCATGACTAAGCAAGAAAAACCTCTCTTAGAAGTTCATCACTTAAAACAATATTTTAATGTGGGACAAAAGAATGAAGTGCGTGGTGTCGATGATATTTCCTTCGACATTTATGAAGGGGAAACATTTGGTCTGGTTGGCGAATCGGGTTCCGGTAAGACCACAACTGGACGGGCCATCATGCGCTTATACCAACCAACTGATGGGGAGATTCTCTTTGAAGGCAAGGATATTGCGGCCATTAAGAAGCGCCAAGATGAATTAGCCTTTAGAAAAGACATTCAAATGATTTTCCAAGATCCTTATGCTTCCTTGAATCCGCGGATGAAGGTTGAAGATATCATTGCGGAAGGTTTGGAAATTCACAAAATCTGTAATAGTGAAGCGGAAGCAAAGGAAAGAGTCAAGCAATTACTTGAAGTGGTTGGTTTGAAAGCTGACCATGCTTCCCGCTATCCTCACGAATTCTCTGGAGGTCAACGGCAACGGATCGGTATTGCCCGTGCCTTAGCGGTCAACCCTAAAATGATTATTGCTGACGAACCCATTTCAGCCTTGGACGTTTCCATCCAGGCCCAAGTGGTTAACTTGATGCAACGTCTGCAAAAAGAGTTTAACTTAACCTATCTCTTTATTGCCCACGACTTGTCTATGGTGAAATACATCTCTAACCGGATTGGGGTTATGTACCGAGGTAAGTTAGTCGAGTTAGCAGATTCTGATGAACTCTACTACCATGCCTTACACCCTTATACCAAGAGTCTATTATCAGCCGTACCACAACCGGATCCTATTCATGAACGTAACCGGAAACGGATCCCATATGACCACGCGGACTTTACCGGCAATGAAAGCATGCATGAAATTGTCCCAGGTCACTACGTTTACTGTAGCCCTGAAGAAGCTGAACAATATAAAGCTAACTACAAATAATAGAGTGTGACAGTCATAACAAAGGACGAAACCACTGGAAAAAACTGGGATAAGCTCAGCAAGGCTGAGTGTTACCAGTTTTTGAAGTGGACGTTCGTCCTGTGACTGGAGCAGGTTTTGATTAAATATTCATTTAAAAAGCTGCAGAGGCAAAGGCTTCTGCAGCTTTTTTGTGGAGGTTTTTCTAAGGCTTCTGAACAAAAAAACTCCGTCATGTGTATGACGAAGTTTTAGCGATCACTATTTTAATCTTCTTGGTTACGTTGTAGGTAGCTTTGGAATAGAAGTCCAGCAATTAAGATAATGTACCAGAGAATTTTACGGTTGCGGGCTTTTTGTGCTTTAGTAACTGCCATTGTTTCTCCTCCTTTATGATCCAAGTCAAACTTTTCTTAATTATACCATAAAGAAGATCTGACTTTAATGAATAAGCAGACTCGGTCTATTCTCTCAAAAGGGAAAAGTTTCGTTTTTTCTTAAAAAAGCGCTCAAAAATAAATATTCCTTAAAACTATGATAGAATAAAGTTTCTGAAAGAATAACACTAAAAACAATAAATTAAATCGAGGGACTGCTAGTATGAAAATTGGTATTGATAAGTATAATTTCTATATTCCAAAGCAATATATTGAAATGAGGGATTTGGCTGAGGCACGCCAAACGGATCCCAATAAGTATCTGCTGGGGTTAGGGCAAGACCAGCAAGCCTTTGCTCCTTTGTCTCAAGATACTGTTTCTATGGCTGCTAATGCTGCGGCAGGCATTCTGACTGACCAAGACAAGGAGGCTATCGATTTAGTAATTCTAGCCACTGAATCAGGGATTGACCAATCCAAGGCTGGAGCCATCTATATCCACCGCTTATTAGGCATCAATCCCAAAGCCCGTTGTATCGAAGTCAAAGAAGCTTGTTACGGAGGAACCTTTGCCCTACAAACTGCCGTCAACCATATCGCTAAACGCCCCCAAGCCAAGGCTCTGGTTCTCACCAGTGATATTGCCCGCTACGGCTTAAACACTGCAGGGGAAGCCACCCAAGGCGCTGGGGCAGTGGCCTTATTGATTACTGCCGATCCCCGAATCCTTAGTGTCAATGACGATGCTAGTTATTATACTATTGATGTCATGGATTTCTGGCGGCCTAATTACTCGCGTTTGGCTCATGTGGATGGGCATTATTCCAATGATCAATACCTTAATGCCCTAGACCAAGTTTGGTCTGACCACCAGGCACTTTCTGGCCACCAGCTGGATGACTTTGCTGCTTTCTGCTTCCACCTTCCTTACACCAAACTAGGCTTAAAAGGGTTAAAACACCTCACCCAAAAGTCTAAGGATGAACCACTAGGGGAGTGGGAGGAATCCTTTGAAGCCAGTCGGGCTTATAATCGTCGGGTAGGCAATATTTACACAGGGTCCCTGTACCTCAGTTTGATTAGTTTATTGGAAAACGATGCTTCTCTAAAAGCAGGCGACCTCATTGGCCTGTACAGTTATGGATCAGGGGCGATGGCCGAATTCTTCTCCATGAACCTAGAAGCTAATTACCAAGACTATCTAGAAGGGGATAAGCACCGCCAACAATTTGCTGACCGGCAAAGGCTTTCCATTCCTGAATATGAAGCCCTCTTTCAAGAAGACCTCCTTAGTGACGGTAGCCAGCAAAGCATTCCAGCCCACGAGGACCAGGATGACTACCGCTTACTCGGCCTAAAAGACCATAAACGCATTTACGGTAAATAAGGAAGAGTGCGACAAGTGTATAAAGAGGGGAGAGAGCTACGCATACTATATCTGTAACTTCCTCCGCTTCAAACAGCTATAGCAACTGGAAGAAAAAAGGCGCCAAAATTCTCAAAGGGAATTTGGCGCCTTTTTTCTGAAGCGGGCGTTGGTCCAGTGACTGGAACACATTTTGATATTTGAAAAAGGGCCAGGAGCTTTTTGTAGTGACTCCCAGAAGTTGAGTTCATAGTCCAACTTTTGGGGCTCTACATTAGTTCCAGGCCCTTTTTTATGGGAAAATTACTCTTCATTAAAGTGATTGACGAAGCTCATCTAAGATCGCCTTGGCGCTTTGTCGGTCCATATGCTTGGCCTTTTGTAAGGCTTGACTGACTTGGTCCACTTCATCGCCCTGGGCACCTATAGCGATGGCCAAGGACCGGGCTTGAAGTGACATGTGCCCCACTTGAATGCCTTCAATAACTAGGGCCCTCAGTGCGGCTAGGTTTTGAGCTAGGCCGAGGGCAGCGACAATCTTCATTAATTCGCTAGCACTGGGGTGGTCGAGTAAGTGATGGACGAGTTTAGCGGCGGGGTGAATTTTGATTGATCCACCAACACTCCCTAAGGCAAGAGGTAGGGTGATCTCTCCAACTAATAGGCCTTGGTCTTCAAGATAGTTCCACTTGGCCAGGCCACAGTATTGTCCGGATTGGCTGGCATAGGCATGGCAAGCTGCCTCCACTGCCCGCCAGTCGTTACCGCTAGCGATCACTAAGGCATCAACGCCATTCATAATACCCTTATTGTGGGTTGTGGCACGGTAAGGATCGACTTGGGCCAGCTGGCTGGCTTGACTAATCCGCATAGCCACTTCCTTAGGATTTTGACCAGGCTTAGCCAGAGCCTCAATAGGGATTTGGCAAGTCGCCTTAGCCAGACATTGAGTTGCTAAATTGGAGAGAATCGCCATTAATTTTTCAAGACCAGGAAGCGATTCCACCTCGTGACTAAGGTCTTCGATATGGCTGGCTAGAGCTTCCAGCATGGTGTTCATCATATTGGCCCCCATGGCTTCCTGAGTATCTACGGTCATATAGACCACAAAAAAGGGTTCGCTTTCACTGGGATAGTAGGCCGTTTCTAACTGGCGTACCCCACCGCCCCGTCGGCTGAGGCTGGGGTGGGCCTGGTTGGCTAGCTGAATGAGTTCTTCTTGGTGGTCTTTAATGTATCTAGTCCAAATTTCGGCTTGGCTGGCTTGGTCTAAGCCTAAGAAGACCATTTGCCCCGTCATTTGCCGGTCCAGGACCTCACTATGAAAGCCACCACCTGCCTTAGCCATTTTAGCGGCGTAACTGGCTGCTGCAATGACACTCGGTTCTTCGATCGCCATGGGGACCAAGTAGTCTTTTTGATTGATGACAAAGTTCATAGCCAGTCCTAGAGGCAGGGAATAGGTTCCAATGAGATTTTCAACCATGTTATCAGCCAGGTCTAAGGCTAGGCCCTGGTTATTTTTGAGATAATCTTTTTCTGCATCACTAATATAGTGGAGCTCATTTAAGCGGGCCAGGCGTTCCTCTAAGGGGAGGCGGTAGAAGCCCTGTAAATTCACTTGAGTCATGATAACCTCCTAATTGCTTTGTTTATCAGTGAGGGTTAAGTCTTTTTACATTTCCATAAAAAAAGAAGTTGGCAATTGCTTCCAACTTCTAGTTTATGGGTCATTGCTTTATTAATCAATAGCCGGTCACTATTAATGATCGATACAATAGAGATTATCATCGACCATTTGATCGTCAGTTAAGAGGACAAAAACTTGCCGGAATTCATCAAAATCGATCCGGTTATCATTACCTAACATGCTGAGAGCTTGTGTTGTGACATGGATTTGACCAATATGCGTTTCAAGGACCTCATCAAAGCCTTCAAAACTCGGCGCATTGGTTTGTAAGACGAGACTACGATAGGCTCGGTGGCTGGTATGACCGGTTTCATCGGAAGTTGTTAGGCAAATATTATGGAAACGATCTAAGCTTTGTAACTGTTGTATGGCTTTCTGGGTGAAAAATAACTTCATGGCATATCCTCCTCACAACAACTCTTATAAGGATGATTATATCAGAATTTGTGAGCAGTTTAGTCGGAAAAGCCTAAAAATAATTTTTAAAACGTTTTCATACCTTCACCAGCCGCTACTGAGAAAGCGGAGGCAGTCGGGGAGGTGTTTGGCCCAGTAAAATTCATTATGCTCTTCATCCACATAGATGTTGAAGTCAATATTTTCTACCGGGATACCTCCTGCTATAAGCAAGGCCTGGTAGTGGAGGGAAGCGTCGATATAGGCTTGGGCCATATTGCCTGGGATAAAGAGACGGTCGGTATCATCGCCTTCTTTGGTGCCGACTTGGAGGTAGATTTTTTGCTCGGGGTCTAAGTCTTGTGACTTGAGATAGCGGTCAAAGGGTTCTTGGACTATCCACTGGGCTAGGGAAAAAATTCCCAAGCGGCCAATTTGATCGGCATATTTAACCCCCATATAGGCGGTGATATTGGCTCCAAAAGAAGACCCAATCATGGCCGTATGCTTTTTATCGGTTTTAGTCCGATAGGTAGTATCGATAAAGGGTTTAACCACCTTCATGATGAAGTCACTAAAATCATTGCCTAAGCCGCCTAAGGGTCTTTCCTTAGGGTCGCTAGGGTTTTCGAAGCTCCAAGCATTATAATCATCCGCCCGAGTTTGAGGGTCGTTGTCAATGCCGACCACAATCATCTTGGGTAAATCGGGGTTACGCTTGAGGGTGGGGATGACCTTCCAGGAATAACCGAGGAAAGACTCCTTACTATAAAAAACATTTTGTCCGTCATGCATATAAACGACCGGGTAGGAGACGGATTCCTGCTGGTAATTTTTAGGGAGTAGGACCCGTACCCGCCGCTTCTTGCCGGAATAGGGCAAGCTTAAGTAGTGGGTTTTCATTTTTAGATAATAATAATCGGCATTTAACATGATTTACCTCCGCTTAATGTGCTATAAGCATACTTGACCCTGGGGGATTAAGCAAGCGCAATCCCCCCTGACGATGGTCAAGGTTAAGAAATAATTGCAGACTTCACAATATTTCGCTACAATGATGAGTAGAATAAAGGATAAGGGGGAGATGCCTTGGCAACAGAAGTCGAGCTTCTCAACGAAGCAGAAATGAAGCGCGCCTTAACGCGAATGAGTTATGAGATTTTGGAACGCAACCATGGTACCGCTAATTTAGCCATCGTGGGGATTAAAACCCGGGGAGCCATTATTGCTAACCGGATTAAGGACCGCATCAACCAGTTAGAAGAGGCTGATGTCTTTTATGGGGAATTAGACGTCCGCGCTTATCGTGATGACCTCGACCAGGAAAAGGATAAGCTGATCAAAGACTTATCCCAGCTGGATTTTGATGTGAATGGTAAACATATCTTTATCTGTGATGATGTGCTCATGACCGGTCGGACCATTCGGGCGACCATGGATGCCTTGATGGATCATGGGCGCCCAAGTAAGATCTCTTTAGTGACGCTCATTGACCGGGGCCACCGGGAATTACCGATTCGAGCGGATATTGTTGGTAAAAATATTCCCACTTCCCGGCAAGAGAAAATTCGGGTGAAGATGCGGGAACTCGACAGTAAGGATGCAGTATATATAATTAAATAATTGGTACTAGGGGAGCCTTTATGGCTGAGATGTAATTTACAGACCCTTTGAACTTGAGACTAGGTAATACTAGCGGAAGAAAGTGCACGAAAAACAGGTAAGAGGCATTTTCTCTTACCTGTTTTTGTGCTAAGAAAGGATTTAATTATTATGGGACAAAGTAAACAAGTAAGGATTTTATTGGAAATTGCTATGGTAGCGGTATTGGCATATTTATTAGGTCTTTTACCGACAACCAATGGAGTCGGTATTGGGGTGAACTTAGGAGTTATTCCTATTTACTTGATCTCCTTAAGACGGGGGATAAAGAGCGGTTTTGCTGCCGGCTTTCTATTTGGGCTCTTGCAATTAATCACTGGTCAAGCCACGATTCTAACGCCCTTCCAAGTCTTCCTTGAATACTTCTTCGCCTTTATGTTAGCCGGTCTAACTGGAGTCTTTGCTAATCGTGTGAAGAGTGCAAGCTTAAAAGGGGATAAAAAAGGCCTATGGATTGGTATCTTTTCAGCGACCTTTATTGGGATGGTTGCCCAATACTTTATCCATTGGTTCGCCGGCTATGCCTTTTGGTCTTCTTATGCGCCAGAAGGGATGAATGCATGGTGGTATACGACCATTGTCAATGTACCTACTGGTTTCTTCACCTGGTTAGTAGGGGCTTTAGTGGTGGCCTTGTTATTTAATAATGCCCCCCGACTCTTAAACCCAGAAGATTAAAAGGCTATTTTAACGATTGATTAGATGGAATTATTATTTTGAGACGTCCTTTGAGGGGGGGTCTTTTTTTATTGGCTGTGACTTGTTTTTGATAAAAAAGAAAGATTTTATGGAATTGTTGGCGCGCAAACACTTTAATAAGAAAGCGTTTGCTATAATATTTTGTGAAAAGGATAACTAAAGTTAAAGCCTAGCTGAAAGCTTTCTCTATTTTTTTAGATAAGTATGTGAAATTATGAACTATACTTTTCACCTAAAGTGAGAAGGCATTAAAGACCAATAAGTAATAGAGGATTTAAGTAAAAATATTGGAAAGGAGTGTTCAATGTGTTTGTTCTTCGTTTCTTACTGGCAATGGTTATTGCTTATTTCGCTGGAGAACTAGCTAAGAAAATCAAATTCCCAGCCATCATTGGCTGGTTGATTGTGGCCATGTTTCTTGGAGAGCACGGGCTAAATCTTTTAAGCCCTGAATTAATTTCAACCAAGGTCTATCAATCACTGATGGTACTGATGCAAATTCTAGTGGGGTCGATGGTGGGCTATAAGTTAGTTTACCGTGACATCAAGGATTCTATCAGTAAAGTCTTTGCCATGGGGATATCTGACCTAGTGGTAACATTTGCAGTGGTGACGGGATCTTTTGCCCTTATTCTTCACCTTCTAGGTCTACCCATCATTGCTGCTTTACTCTTTGGGGGGATCGCTATTGCGACTGCACCGGCACCTCCAGTCTCAGTGGTGGAGCAATATGATTGTTCCGGTCCCTTATCTGATTCAGTGCCCTCGATGACGGCTTTTAACTCAGTGATGGTTAACATAGTCTTCTTCCCCTTAGTTTCGGTGATTGGAGCGGTTCTAAACGAAAGTTCCACTTCTGTCTTGGGGTCATTACTGATTATGATCCTAGCTCCGATTCTCTTGGGGGGAGTGATCGGAGTTGTCGCAGGGAAATTAGTAGGAAAGGGCGCTTCCAAACAGCAAAGCTTCCTTATCTATTTGTTCACCATGCTAATCATCTATGCCTTAGATAATTATTTGAACTGGCATGTCTTCACTGAAACTCAGATGATGTCCTTATTAGCCGGGATTGCCGGATCATGTGCCTTTATGAACGTGGTTGATCCTGAGAAAGTTCCGAGCTTGCAAATGGATCTCGGACCGGTTCATTCTTATGCCTTAATGATTTTCATTGTTAACCTATCGATTCACCTGAATCCAGCGGCCTTATTTGATGGTGGCATGCTTATGGTGGCCTATATCTTGATTAGAGCCCTAGGTAAATACTTGGGGTGCTATCTGGGAGCCAAGATCAGTCATGCCCCCAAAGTCGTGGAAAAGTATATGGGAGTCATTATGATGCCTCACTCTGGAGTTTCAATTATGTTTGCCGGGATTGCGGCTTATAATTTGATGGGCGTTTATCCTGAGCTAGCCAATCTCTTACAGATCACTATTTCAGCCGCTGCCCTAATCATTGAAATTATTTCTCTTCCGCTAGCCGGCATGGTTTATCGAAAACTCGGTGAAGCGGGCAAGGAGAAAGAAAAATTGGCAAGGCAAGAAGACTTACTGCCTAGTTAAGTGATGAAGTGAAGCGGACAGGACGCAGCTTGTATTAAAATAAAAGGAGAAAACCAACCATATTGAAAGACACAGGGGGATGGGGAAATGTCAACATCATTTATTGACTACTGTCTCAACCATGAGAAAGTCATTAATCACACTCGCCAGGAAAACTATAAAAAGGGCGATGTGATTGAGACCATTGGAACACGGATTACTGAAATTGGTATTGTCGATAAAGGCTTACTCAAAACAGTGAATTATTCGGCAGAAGGGAAGGAGTTAAACACCACACTCTTCTTTACCAATTCAATCCTATTGGAATACCTTTATTTTAACGAGAATTTAAACTATACCTATGATTTAGTGGTCTTACGAGCCACTACCGTTACCTGGATACCGGCAAAATTATTTAAAGCCATTGTTTTTGAAGACAGTTTGGGCATGGAGCTCTATGTCCACCACTTGATTGAGCGAGGCTTAGAATCCCAGCGGATTATTTCCTGCTTGAACTATCCTACTATTCGTGAACGGATTTGTTACTGGATTGCCTCCAAGAATTCTCTAGAAATTGGGCGGAGCGATATAAAACCCGATATGGAATTACCCTTCACCCAAGAAATTTTTGCCAAGTTAATCAAGGTCAGCCGGTCCAGTTTAAACCAAGAATTACACCTTATGGAAGAAGAGGGCTTCTTTAAAATGACGCGGAAAGCCCTGACCCATATTAATCAAGAGAAAATTTGGGATAACCTGTAAAGGAGTTGATGTCAAAGATATTCATAACTCATGCGATCACGTTAGGACTTATAGAGGTCTTTAACGTCTCCACCATCAAATAGCTATCAAATACTGAATAAAGGAGTGTTGAGATGATAAAAGAATACCAACAAGGTGATTTTAAAGCTGAAATTGCTGAGGGCAATGTTTTGGTCGATTTCTATTCGAAGACCTGTGGCCCTTGTAAAATGTTAAGTTTTATCCTAGAGGATATTAATAAAAGCCATGGGGATGACCTGACTATTCTTAAAGTGAGTTTTGAAGAAAATACTGACATCGTAGAAGAATATAGCGTCGAAGGCTATCCAACCTTAGTTTATTTTAAAGACGGTAATGAAATCACCCGTAAAGCGGGCTTACAACAAAAACCAGTGATTGAAAAAATGTTAGAGGAGGAATAACCATGACAGAAACAGCAACCTATACCTATAAAGAACACCTGATTGAAAAACAAAGAAAAGCCGAAGAGGCTATGTTAGAAGAGTTTCACTTGGGTGACTATACCCTAGATAATCCCTTAGTGAAATACAATGCCTATCTCATTAACCCCTTATCTGCAGTGGTTCTCTTCAAGACCGAAGAACCTACCGCGATTACTGTCCGTGTCTTAGGTAAAACTGAAGAAGCAGATATCTTCCAAACCTTCCCAGTAGGGACTGAACATGTGCTACCTATTGTGGGACTCTACCCTGAATATGAAAACAAGGTGGAAATTTATCCTTACCAAACCCCTTCCAAAAAACATACAGTGACCATTCCAGTGGGCGAAGTGGAAGGTACCGACCTGGTGAATTCGATTGAAACCACTCCAGAATACATGCAGGACAATATCATGTTCCTCTGTCCGGCTAACTATGCCTTAGCCATCGCGGTTGACTATGCGGGTGACGTGCGCTTGAAATTAGATGTACCGATGGTCTGGGATGTTAAGGTGCTAGAAAATGGTCACTTACTCATGTCCAGTGACCGCTTGACCTCTATGCCATACTTCATGAGTGGGATGTATGAATTTTCAGCCGTAGGTAAGATTTATACCGAATACCGGGTACCTACCGGCTTCCACCACGACTGCTGTGTCTTACCTAACGGAGACATCATCGCTTTAACCTGTAACCATGAAAACAGTACCGTGGAAGACCAACTAGTGGTAGTGGATAAAGATACCGGTGTGGTAAAACGGACCATTAACTATATTGATTTCTTAAAACCTGGTGCCCAAAAATCAGGCTCCTGGTCAGAAGAAGACTGGTTCCACAACAATGCTGTCTGGTATGACGAACACACCAATTCCCTAACCTTATCTGGTCGTCACGTTAATGCCATGGTTAACATTGACTTCGATACTGAAGAAATTAACTGGATTATTTCTGATCCCGATGGCTGGCCAGAAGAATACCACAAGTATCTCTTCACTCCAGTGGGCGACGGTGAATTTGACTGGCAATATGAACAACATGCCAACTTAATTACTCCTGATGGTGACGTTATGTGCTTTGACAACCACCATTACGGGGCTCAAGACCCAGACAAGTACTTAACACCAGAAGAATCCTATTCACGTGGGGTCCGTTACAAGATTGATACCGAAACCATGGAAATTGAACAAGTCTGGCAATATGGTAAAGAACGTGGTTATGAATTCTTCTCACCATATATCTGTAACGTGGTTTACTATAATGAAGACCACTACCTCATTCATTCCGGCGGTATTGCTTATGACGGCCAAGGCAACCCATCCAAAGAATTAGGGCCATTTGCTATGCAAGAAGATCCTGATGCTAAATTAGAATCCATTACCGTTGAATGGAACCATGGCGTTAAGGAATATGAATTAAGCGTGCGTTCTAACTACTACCGGGCTGAGAAATTCCCACTATATTCTAAGAAGGGTGGCGAATATGACCTACAATTAGGCGCTGGTCGTGTCCTCGGTTACTTAGGTGAAACCGCGCAAATGGACTATGACATTCCAGCTGAAGAAGTCAATGAACCAGTCCCAGAAAAGGTCGATGTTCGTCTAACTGATGAAGAAGATATGTTTACCTTTGAAGCCATGTTTGAAAAAGGTCAATTGGTCATGTTAGTTCTTGAAGGCGAAGAAGATACCCGTCGTTACTTCATCTCAACTGCTAAGGGGCACCGTGGAGCTATGTGTGCCGGGACCTTCCTACCTAAGGATGACCGGGAAACTCGGACTGTGGTCACCAAATACGGTTTTGATAAGGGAGAGTACAAGGTCAAATTGATCATCGATGACAAGAAATATGATACTGGCCTAACCATTAAGGGTTAAAGCAAGACATTTTAAATTTCTTTAAAAAAATTTGGACAAATTAACCAAACTATGGTCTAATAAAATAGCTACCTCGGAAGCCTTTTCCGTTATAAGAAGCGACTTCTGAGGTGCTTTTATTATTTTAAGGAGGAAGATATGGACATTTTGAAAAAGAAGAGCTTCTGGCTCTCATTTATTCTGTTATTATTAGTATCATTATTTGCTAAATGGCTATCAGGCTTCCCTGGATTATCCTTAATTGGTCACTTAGTGATTGCTTTAATTATTGGGATGGTTTTACAAGCATCCGGTCAATTAAAGGGAATCGCCAAAGGAGGCTCAGGCTTTATCTCTAACAAGTTCTTACGCTTGGGGATTATCTTGATGGGTTTTCGTCTCAACCTGGAAGTGCTGGCTCAACACGGGGTCAAGACTATTACCCTGGCTATTGTGGTAATTGCCTTTACAATTGGCTTGATTTATAGCCTAGCTAAGGCTGCAGGGATTGAACGCAAATTATCCCTCTTATCCGCTTCTGGTTGTGGGATCTGTGGGGCAGCCGCAGTTCTTGGTTTATCGCCCATTATTGAAACGGATGAGGACGATGAGGTGATTTCTGTTGCCGTAGTCGCTATTCTGGGGACCATTTTCACCTTGATTATGGTGCTCTTACGTCCAGTCATGGGCTTAACCGATGTTCAGTTTGGGGTCCTAGCTGGTGGCTCCTTACATGAGATTGCCCATGCAGTCGCTGCCGGGGCTGCAGGGGGAGCGGCTTCAGAAAATATTGCCGTGATTGTTAAGTTATCACGGGTATTAATGTTAGCACCCGTATCCTTGATTTTCTCTTATATTGCTAGTCGCCGTAGTGATGGCAATAGCCATGCCAAGATTCAATGGCCATGGTTCATGTTAGGTTTCATCATTTCTTCAGCGATTGGGACCTATGCCGGTTTATCCGAAGCCATTGTAGGTCACTTAGTTGACCTGGCCTATATCCTTTTAGGGATGGCCATGGCTGCTTTAGGGGTAAATGTGAACTTTAAAGTTGTCTTTGAAAAGGGTCAAAAAGTCTTTGCGGTTTGCTTCGCTGGCTCAGTAGCCCTCTTTGCCCTGGTCTTTGTTGCAGCTAAAATGTTCTTTTAATCAATTAAGGCAAAAGAAAAAACGCAAGTCCATTTGGGCTTGCGTTTTTTGTATGAAGTGATTATTCTTCGTCAGAATCTTTTTCGCCGATAACTTCAGGTTCAGCTGCTACAGCTGGTTCTGCATCTTCTTCAGGTTCGTCATCTGGAGCGCTGACTGATACGATAACTTCTTCTGGGTCGGTAATTAATTCAGCTTCTTCCATACCTTCGAATTTAACTTCGCCGGCAGTAACGCTGTCATTAATGTCTAAGCCGCTAACATCCACAGTGAAGTATTCTGGCGCTTTAGCAGGGTCAATACGTAAGGTAACTTCGTAGACGTTGATGGCTGCCACACCAGCAGGGTTAGCTAGCTTGTCTTCGCCAACGATAGATACAGGAACGTTAACCTCAAGTTTTTCACCTTTCTTGATCGCTTGTAAGCTAATGTTATAAACGATTGGTTTAATCGCTGCGCGAGAAATTTCACGTAGGAAAACAGTACGGCTTCCTTGTCCTTCAATTTCTAATTCGAAAACTGAGTTAGTCCCTAAATCACGTTCAATTTTTTCCACGTCTGGGCGTTCCATTGAAATTTTGATAGGGTCTAGGTCACTAGCATACACGACACCTGGAACTAGGTCTTCACGGCGTAAAGCCTTTGAAGCGGATGTTCCTGCAGCATCACGCGTTTTTGCTACAAATTTCATCATTCTACCTCCTGATTATTACTTTTATGAATTCTTTGAATTCCTAAAAACTACTCAATTATAGCACAAAGAGCCATCATAGATCAAGAATCCATAGTTTTTCAATTTCTATTTAACCATAAAAAGGCCAAGAGTTGTAGTCTTTTTGGGAAATATTTCCTGTAATTTCCTTTTTCGCCTGTCCAGAGAATGATAGGGACCTCTAGTTTTTAATTCCTAGTGGACCAACTTAGGGCTTAAGTATGGTAAAATAACGGCAATAATATCTGCTTACCTAGGAGGTTATCCATGTTATACACCAGTACGAGAAATAATCAGCTTTCTGTTCGGTCAACGGAGGCGGTTTTACAAGGCTTAGCACCTGATGGGGGGCTTTATGTTCCTGAATCGATTCCTCATTACCAAGGCGATTGGGAGACGATGAGTAAGTTGTCCTACCAGGAACTAGCTTTTCAAATTTTAAGCCTCTATTTTGATGATTTTCCTGAGGATATTTTACAATCCTGTATCCAAGCTGCCTATGATGATAAATTTGATGATGACCGCATTGCACCGATTGTGGGCTTATCGGGCCACTATCTCTTGGAACTTTTCCATGGGCCAACGATTGCCTTTAAGGACATGGCCTTATCCTTACTGCCTCATTTAATGAAGGCTGCCCAAAAAGTCTTGGGGCGTGATGAGGAAATTATCATTTTAACCGCAACTTCAGGAGACACCGGTAAGGCCGCTATGGCTGGCTTTGAAGATGTGTCTGGTACCAAGATTATTGTCTTCTATCCTAAGGGAGGGGTTTCCAGCATTCAGGAGAAACAAATGCTGACCCAAAAAGGAGACAACACGTTTGTCTTCGGGGTTAAAGGGAACTTTGATGACGCTCAAAGTAAGGTCAAGGAGCTCTTCAATGACAAGGACTTGGCAGCTGAACTCAAGGCTAACCACAGTCAATTTTCTTCTGCCAATTCCATGAATATCGGACGCTTGTTCCCTCAAGTGGTTTACTATTTCTATGCCTATGGGCAATTACTGAAACAGGGTGCCATTCAAGCAGGGGACTTGGTCAACTTTACGGTGCCGACCGGGAATTTTGGAAATATATTGGCTGGCTACTATGCTAAGCAAATGGGCCTACCGATTGATCGCTTAGTCTGTGCCTCTAACGACAATACCGTCCTCTATGACTTCTTCAATAGCGGGACTTATGACCGCCGTCGCCCCTTTAAGTTGACCATCTCTCCATCAATGGATATTTTGGTCTCCAGTAACCTGGAACGACTCTTGTATTACGCTGTGGGTCAGGATAGTCAAGCGGTCAAAGACTTGATGGTTGCATTACAGGACGAAGGTCACTACCAATTAGGTCAAGAAGTGCAAGCGGCCTTTGATAGCTTTATTGGCGCTTATAGTGATGAAGCTGAAACCAGAGCAGAAATTGAGCGCGTTTACCAAGAGGACCGTTACCTCATGGACCCTCATACGGCCGTGGCTTCTGCCTGCCTAAGCAAGGTAAAGAACCAGTTAGCGGGAGCAAGCATCGTGGTATCAACCGCCAGCCCCTTCAAGTTCCCTGCTGCCGTTTTGGAATCGATCGATAAGGGCGATAGCCATTTGAGTGACTTAGAGCTCTTAGAGGCAGTACAAGTGGCCAATGGCTTGGACTATCCCCAAGCGATCCAAGCCATCCTTGAAGCGGACAGCCGGCCTGAACGGGTGATTGAAGTGGAGGAAATGGAAACAGTGGTAAGAGAGATTGCCAAAGGATAGGAGATTAAGGTGTTAGAAAATAAACAAATCGTTGTGATCGTGACTGGTGGAATTGCTGCTTATAAGGCGCCCGATTTTGTGCGCCTCTTGATTAAGTCAGGAGCAGAAGTCAGGGTAGTGATGACGGAAGCAGCTGAACAATTTGTCCGCCCCTTTACTTTTGAGGTCTTAACCAAGTATCCCGTCTTAACTGAACAGGGGGCCTATCCGGATAGTATCGGTCACATTCATTTAGCTGATTGGGCTGACCTGGTGGTTGTCCTCCCAGCTACCGCCAATACCCTAGCTAAGGCGAGCTTGGGTTTGGGGGATAATGAAGCGACTGCTACCTTATTAGCAATGAATTGTCCGCGGATTTTTGTTCCAGCTATGAATAATAAGATGTGGGAAAATCCGGCTACGGTTAATAATGTTAACAGCCTAAGAAAACGGGGAGATATTGTTATCGAACCGGCCTCTGGCTTTTTGGCAGAAGGTTATGAAGGTAAGGGGCGGATGCCTGAACCTATTGAGGTCTTGCAAGCAGTGAAGGCTTTGGTCGCTGTGGAGATGGCCTTTGCCGATCAAGCAAAGAATGTCCTTAAGAATAGCTTCTTTAAAGGGAAGAAGATTGTCGTATCCGCTGGAGGCACTCAAGAAGCTATTGATCCCGTCCGTTTTATCGGTAACCATTCCTCAGGGAAGATGGGCCTGGCCTTGGCCCATGTGGCGGACCTCTTAGGGGCTGAGGTGACCTTAGTGATGACTCCAACGGCCCAAGACTTGCCCCATTTACCTGCCATTAAGACCCGTCAAGTGAAAGACGCCCGCCAACTCTACCAAGTCATGCATGAATTGAACGAGGCCAGTGATGTCATTATCATGGCAGCGGCCGTTTCTGACTACCGGGTGGAGACGCCTAGCACCGAGAAGATCAAGAAGAATAAGGAAACTGACCAGGACCACTTACAAATTAACCTGGTAGAGAATCCCGATATTCTCAAGAGCCTTTCCCAGGAAGGAACTTTCCTGGTTGGCTTTGCAGCGGAAACCAACCATGTGCTCGACTATGCCAAGAAGAAATTAGCCGCCAAGGGCATCGATATGATTGTGGCTAATGACGTGAGTCAACAAGCCATCGGTTTCTCTAGTGAAGACAATGCCGTTACCATCATCAGTCAAAAGGGGGCAAAGACCTTGCCTCAAGCCGATAAAATGATGATTGCTGGAGGAATCTTTGCCCAAATTGCTCAAGAAATGAATCCATAAGAAAAAGGACTTAGCTCCCGGCCAATTTAATGGCTGGATTAGCTAAGTCCTTTTTGACTTGGGCAAGGATTAAAACTCGTCACCTAATAGATAGGTATGTTCGCCCAAGGAATATGGATCGTTTTTATTAATTCGCTCGTAGTAGAGGTGACCATCAAGGTGGTCGATTTCATGTTGCAAGACGATGGCAGGATAGCCCTTGAAACGTTTCTTAAAATGATTGCCTTCGAGGTCATCGTAAGTGATGGTGATGCGAGCGTAGCGGGGCACATAGCCGGACACATCATCATCGACTGAGAGGCAGCCTTCGCCCTCTCTGAGGCAAACTTTTTCTACGGAATGACTAATGATCTTTGGATTGACCATAACCCCTTCTAAAATAATCTCTTCATCGGAATCAGGATCTTCGATATTAGGAACCAAAAGGGCGATCATCTTTTCGCCAATGCCTACTTGAGGGGCGGCGAGACCAACACCGGCGCGGAGACCAAGTTCAGGGCCCTTTTCTTCATCTTGACTATTATACAGATATTCCATCATATCGTGAGCCGCTTGTTTTTGCGCTTCATTTAAGGGAAAAGTGATGGTATCTGCTTCACGGTGTAAAACCGGATTGCCATCACGGGTTATGTCATCCATTAAGTACATACAGCTTATCCTCCATTAACTATCTTATATTTTAATTCATTTTCTCAAATTACAGCAAATAAGTCAAAAGGATCTCGCCGTTTTTTAAGGCTATAAATAATCGAATTAGAACAATAAATGTATCCAGCAAATATTAAAATTTTCACAAGGTAAGCGTTTTCTCAGTTGAATTGTAACAGTATTATAACAGTTGCAAACACCTGTATTATTTTGAAAAATGGCTTTATATAAGTACTTTAGCCAGACTTTTAGGAAATCAATCACAACGCGCATGTTAACGTTTACACAAATAAAGCAACTGTTCTAATATAGAAAGTTAGGATTTGGACCTCAATTGTTTGAATTCGCTTCCTTTCCATGATAAATTAGTGAAGTGAAGGGTGAATAAGCCAATGCCAAGGCATGGCAAAATATTTTCTTTACAGAAAGGAATGTGTACAGATGGCAAAACAACCAGTAGATTATCAAGCACAACTTGCTGGTATTGACGAACAGTTCCAAATGGTTCGTATACTAGACGAGGAAGGGAAAGTCGTTAACCCTGACATTATGCCAGATTTAACTGACGACCAACTTGTAGAAATAATGAAACGGATGGTCTTTTCAAGAACCTTACATGAACGCTCAATGGCATTAGCTCGCCAAGGACGTTTAGGTTTCTATGCGCCAACTTATGGACAAGAAGCTTCACAAATGGCTAGCTCTTATGCCTTTGAACAAGATGACTGGCTATTCCCAGGTTACCGTGACATTCCACAATTAGTGGCTAAGGGATTACCAGTAGATAAGGCCTTCCATTGGTCTCGTGGACACGTCGAAGGAAATGATTATCCAGAAGACTTCCATGCAATGCCTCCACAAATTATTATTGGGGCCCAACTTATCCAAGGTATGGGTAATGCTGTTGGTCAAAAATTAAATGGTTCTAAGAATGTCACTTACACCTACACTGGTGACGGTGGTTCAAGTCAAGGGGACTCATATGAAGCTTGGAACTATGCTGGTCGCTATAAAGCACCAATTGTTTTCTTCATTCAAAACAATGGTTTTGCGATTTCCACCCCACGTCAAAAACAATCAGCGGCTAAATCCTTAGCACAAAAAGCCGTTGCAGCTGGTATGCCAGGTGTTCAAGTGGATGGTAACGATGCCTTAGCAGTTTATGCGGTGGCTAAACAAGCACGTGAATGGGCTGCAGCAGGTAACGGACCAGTCTTAATTGAAACCATTACCAACCGCCTCGGCGCTCACTCCACTTCCGGTGACGATCCTAAGATTTATCGTACCGATGAAGATATTCAAAGCTGGACCAGTCGTGAACCACTTATTCGTTTCCGTGCATACCTAGAAGAAAAAGGTCTCTGGGACGAACAAACTGAAAGCGACTATGTCGAAAGCGTTAAAGAAGAAGTTCAAGCAGCCATCAAGAAAGCTGAAGCTGCACCTAAACAAAAAGTTTCTGACTTCTTGAAGAACATGTTTGAAGAACCAGGGCAAAACATTAAAGAACAAATTGAAAAATATGAAGCGAAGGAGAGTGAATAAGGATGGCCAAGAGAACTGGAAAAACAATGGTAGAAGCCATCACTGCAACGTTAGACCAAGAAATGGCTCGTGACGATAAAATTTTACTTTTCGGTGAAGACGTAGGTAAAAACGGTGGTGTGTTCCGTGCTTCTAAAGGTTTATATGATAAATATGGTGAAGACCGTGTAAGTGATACGCCTCTATCTGAATCTGGTATTGGTGGTATGGCAATCGGACTTTGTCTCCAAGGTTTCCGTCCTATCATGGAAATCCAATTCTTCGCTTTCGTATTTGAAGTAATGGACTCCTTAGCAGGACAAATGTCACGTTACCGCTTCCGTTATGGGGCAACCCGTAACTTCCCAATTACCGTGCGTTCACCATTTGGTGGTGGGGTTCACACACCTGAAATGCACGCGGACTCAGTAGAAGGTCTCTTTGTCCAAACCCCAGGGATGAAAGTGGTTGTCCCATCAAGTCCTTATGAAGCTAAAGGTTTACTTGCTTCAGCAATTCGTGACAATGACCCAGTCTTATTCCTTGAACACATGAAGTTATACCGTTCATTCCGTGAAGAAGTTCCTGAAGAAGAATACACCATTCCTCTAGGTGTAGCCAATGTGGCTCGTGAAGGCTCTGACGTTACTGTGATCGCTTATGGTTACATGGTGCGTGAAGCACTTAAGGCTGCGGAAGAATTAGAAAAAGAAAATATTTCTGCTGAAGTCATTGACTTACGGACGATTTCACCAGTTGACTATGAAACCATTGGTAAATCTGTTGAAAAAACCGGCCGTGTTGTCATGGTCCAAGAAGCTCAACGTGAAGCTGGTGCAGGTAACAATGTGATCGCTGAAATTTCTCAACGTTTCATTCTTTCTCTAGAATCACCAATTGAATTCGTATCAGCTCCTGATACAGTTTACCCATTTGGTTTAGCAGAAAATGACTGGTTGCCAAATGCT
Source organism: Aerococcus loyolae (assembly GCF_002871915.2). NCBI lineage: Bacteria > Bacillati > Bacillota > Bacilli > Lactobacillales > Aerococcaceae > Aerococcus > Aerococcus loyolae. The sequence continues at coordinate 471,316 of NZ_CP126958.1, forward strand.
GATGACATCAAAGAAGCAGTTAAGAACACAGTTAATTTCTAGAAATAAGTAATCCTATTGAATCACTTAAGCTAAGAAGGGATGATGAAAAAAGATGACATATACTTTTAATATGCCAGACGTCGGTGAAGGCATGAGCGAAGGCGAAGTTGTTAGCTGGCACGTTGCTGTCGGAGACTCCGTCCAAGAAGAAGATGTTCTTGTTGAAATCCAAAATGATAAATCTGTTGAAGAAATCGCTTCACCTGTAAGCGGTAAAATTGAAAAACTATACGTTGAAGAAGGTGACGTAGCTATCGTTGGTGAACCTTTGATTGATTTCTCAGGGGAAGGTTTACCAGAAAGTGATAATGCAGCTTCTGAAGCACCAGCTAGTGAAGAAGACTCAGCTCCTTCAGCTAACGCAAGCACTGGATATTATCAATTCCGTCTACCAGACGTTGGTGAAGGAATGGCCGAAGGTGAAATCGCTGAATGGCTAGTCAGTGAAGGCGACGAAGTCACTGAAGATACTGCGGTTGTTGAAATTCAAAATGACAAATCCGTTGAAGAAGTTTACGCTCCAGTTGCTGGTACCATTAAGAACATCATTGTGCCTGCCGGTGAAGTAGCTAATGTCGGTGATGTCCTTGCTGAAATCGACTCACCAGAACACAACAGCGAAGGCTCAGCACCATCTTCAACTCCAGCTTCCCCAGCTCAACTTGAAAAAGCTGACGAAGGCAATGAAGGAGCAACCGGTGCAGCTAATGGCAACGGTGGTGTTCCACAAACAGCTGATCCAAACAAACGTGTATTAGCAATGCCTTCCGTGCGTCAATATGCCCGTGAAAAAGGTGTTGACATCTCTCAAGTCGCAGGTTCCGGTAAGAATGGCCGTGTCCTAAGAGAAGATATTGATAACTTTGACGGACAAGCTGCAAGCGCAAGTGCTCCAGCTGCTGAAACCACAAGTGCTAAAGCGAGCGAAGAACCTGCTAAGAAAGCTGCGCCTAAGAAGGAAAGTCATGAAGACGGCGATGTAGAACACGTTAAGATGACTCCAATGCGTAAAGCTATCGCTAAATCCATGGAAACCTCTAAATACACTGCTCCTCAAGTGACCTTGTTCAAGGATGTGGAAGTATCCAAGCTATGGGATCACCGTAAGAAATTCAAGGGTATTGCTGCTGAACGTGATACCAAGTTAACCTTCTTACCATACGCAGTGAAAGCTTTAATCGCTGCAGTTAAGAAATACCCAATGCTTAATGCTTCAGTTGATGATGACGCCCAAGAATTCTTATTGAAGAAATATTACAACATTGGTATTGCTACTGATACTGATCAAGGATTATACGTTCCTGTGGTTCATAATGCAGACCGCAAATCCATGTTTGATATTGCTGATGAAATTAATGACAAAGCTGCCAAGGCCCATGAAGGTAAATTGAAGGCTGCTGATATGTCAGACGGCACTGTTTCAATTTCTAACATTGGTTCAGTTGGCGGGGAATACTTCACCCCAATTCTTAACTACCCAGAAGTTGCCATTTTAGGCTTTGGTGCAATTGTGCAACAACCTGTAGTTGACGACAATGGTGAATTAGCAGTTGGTCGAGTATTGAAACTTTCATTAACCTTCGACCACCGTATCGTCGACGGCGCAACAGGACAAAAAGCCTTGAACGAAGTTGGTCGTCTGCTTAGCGATCCTGAATTGTTATTAATGGAATCTTAAGGAGGTAGTTAGTAAATGGTTGTAGGTGCAATGGCAATTGAACTGGATACAGTCGTTGTTGGGGCTGGACCTGGCGGATACGTTGCAGCGATCCGCGCAGCCCAAATGGGACAAAAAGTAGCCATTATTGAACGTGAATATATTGGTGGTGTCTGCTTAAACGTTGGCTGTATTCCTTCCAAGGCTTTAATCCAAGCTGGACATGCTTACCACGAAGCCAATGGCGGTTTAGAAGTCTTTGGTGTGGATTCAAAAGCTAGCTTAGATTTCACCAAAACACAAGAATGGAAAGACAATAGCGTGGTTAAAACCCTAACCAGTGGGGTAGAAATGCTATTGAAGAAAAATAAAGTGGAAATTATCCGCGGGGAAGCTTTCTTCAATAATGAACGTGAATTAACCGTTATGGGTGAAGGTGATGAACACCAACTCTATAGCTACAAACACGCAATCATTGCGACAGGTTCTCATCCAATTGAAATCAAAGGCTTTAAGTTTGGTGGCCGTGTCATTGACTCCACAGGTGCCTTAAACTTAAAAGAAGTGCCTAAGAAACTTGTTGTTATCGGTGGTGGGGTCATCGGTGCCGAACTGGGTTCAGCTTATGCTAACCTCGGTAGCCAAGTCACCATCTTAGAAGGTTCTCCTCAAATCTTACCTAACTTTGAAAAAGATATGGTTAAGGTTGTCGAAAAAGGCATGAAAGCCAAAGGCATGGATATCCATGTTAACGCTATGGCTAAGGAAGCTGTCGACAACGGGGACTCTGTCACCGTTAAATATGAAATTGACGGCAAGGCTAACGAAATTGAAGCGGACTATGTCTTAGTTTCTGTTGGTCGTCGTCCTAACACTGAAGATCTTGGCTTAGAAGCCTTAGGTGTTAAGACCAATGACCGTGGCCTAATTGAAGTCGATAACCAAGGCCGCACCAGCGTGAAGAATATCTTCGCGATTGGTGACGTGGTTCCTGGTGCTGCTTTAGCCCACAAAGCCTCCTACGAAGGTAAAATTGCTGCGGAAGCTATTTCTGGTAAAGCCGCTGCAGTCGACTACAAGGTAATGCCTTCTGTGGCCTTCACTGACCCTGAAATTGCTTCTTATGGTCTAACCGAAAAAGAAGCTAAGGACCAAGGTCTTGACGTGAAAGCAACCAAGTTCCCATTAGCTGGGAATGGTCGGGCTTTGTCATTAAACCAAAAGGAAGGTTTCGTACGCTTAGTTGCTACTAAGGATGACAAGGTGATCGTTGGTGCTCAAATGGTCGGTGTTGGGGCTTCAGACGTGATGGCTGAAGCAGGTCTAGCTATTGAAGCAGGCATGAATGCTGAAGATATTGCCCTCACTATCCATGGCCACCCATCCCTCGGGGAAAGCTTAATGGATACAGCAGAAGGCGTTCTTGGTATGCCAATCCATATGTAAGAATTAACATAATTCAAGAAGAAGCTCTTGCTCCGGCAAGGGCTTTTTTATTCGTTAATATCTGACTAATCAATGATCTATGACTTGCACTTTAGGGATTTCTTAGCCATACTAAGGAAAAAGACTAGGATGGAGTGTCGCTATGAGTAAAATTACTGACAAATTTAAGGACTATGCCTTAAAAGGAGGCGTCCCGGTTGAAGAATCTAACTTGGAAGGTGGTCAAAAACTCTTTCGGATGGGAATGCAGCTGCCGGATAGGGAGGTTATCCCTGTAGCCATCATTATCGATGGTAAGGAGGATCCGGCGGTAGATTATCAAATTACCTATAGCAAGCTGGCCTATGTGAAGGACTATAACCAACGGGCTGAGGCACTAGATGAAATTAACCGGCTTAACCGGATCCACACCGGCTATTTCCACCTATGTTTAGCGGGTGATGGTGAAATTTATTTAAGAACTTTAGGCCGGGTATCGGAAGATGTACGCCCCCTCTACGAGATTATCATGGCCGGTCAACAGGTCTTAAGGATCTTAGTCAAAGAATCAAAGCTGTTTAAAAATTAAATGATTGAATTTCATAGAGAAGACCGCAAGCTAACATGCGGTCTTTTTTTATGCGCTTTTTTAGCTGAAAATTGTTAAAAAAAGTAACACATATAAACCGTATTTTCACGAAATAAAGAGCGAATAACTTATTTTATTAATAAATAATAAAGAAGCCTTAAATTTCTATGTAAAATAGTTTGACAATTCAGAAGTAAATACGTAAAATATAAACAACTATAACAAATATGTTAGAAAATATAACATATTTGATTATCGCAGGATTGGAGTGAGAAACATGATCATTGAATTTAAAGATGTGGAAAAGTATTACGGTGATTTTCATGCCCTAAAAGATATTAACCTTGGCATTGCTGAGGGAGAGGTGGTCACCTTGATTGGGCCATCTGGTTCGGGAAAGTCGACCCTCTTGCGTTGTATTAATGGACTGGAAGAAATTTCTAGTGGTCATCTCTATTGTGATGGCGAGGATATTGCTGATCCTAAAACCAACATCCGCCAAATTCGTCGTGACTTTGGCATGGTCTTTCAACACTTTGAATTATATCCGCATATGACCGTCATGGAGAATGTGACTTTGGCACCGATTAAGGTGATTGGGAAGACCAAAGAAGAAGCCTATGAGCGTGCAGAGCGTCTACTCAAGCGCGTGAACATGTGGGATAAGCGAGATTCTTATCCAAGCCAACTCTCTGGTGGTCAAAAGCAAAGGGTGGCTATTGCCCGAGGCTTGGCTATGAAGCCTAAGGTTTTGCTTTTCGATGAACCTACTTCAGCCCTGGACCCAGAAATGGTCGGTGAAGTCTTAGAAGTTATGCAAGGCATTGCCCAACGTGATCAAATGACCATGGTGGTGGTTACCCACGAAATGCGCTTTGCCCGTCATGTCTCAACCCGGACCATCTTTATGGAGGCGGGGGAAATTGTTGAAGATCGTCCGAGTGAGGAATTCTTCAGTCAACCAAAATCAAGACGGGCGCGTGACTTTATCTCCTCCCTTGAAGGCTTATAAAAGGAGGGCTTACCATGAAAAATCCATGTAAAAAGCTCTTACTCGTCGTCCTGACAGGCCTCTTGTGTTTGCTCAGTGCCTGTGGGAAGTCGGTGAGTGAGAAAAATATTATGGACCGTTTGCAAACTGACCAAGCCCCTAAGATTCGTTGGGGAGTCAAGGTGGATACCAATTTATTCGGCTTTTACAACATTGAAAAAGGGGAAGTTGAAGGTTTTGATATTGATATCGCTAAGGAACTGACTAAGCGGATCGCCGGCCCCAGTGCTCAGGCAGAATTTGTAGAAGTGACCTCCAAAACCCGGATTCCTTTACTCAAAAATGCCAATATCGACGCCATTATTGCCACTATGACCATTTCTGAAGAGCGGAAAAAACAGGTTGATTTTTCTGATATTTATTTTAATGCTGGTCAAGCCCTCTTAGTAGGACCAGGTGTCAAGCTTAAGGGGGTAGAGGACCTGGGGCCTGACCATACGGTTCTTGCGGTGAAGGGGTCTACTTCAGCACAAAGAATTAAGGAACACGCCCCAGAAGCCAAGGTCTTGGAATTGGAAAATTACTCGGAAGCCTTCACTGCTCTGAAATCTGGTCAAGGCCAAGCCATGACGACTGATAATGCCATTCTTTTGGGGATCAGTAAGGAAAATCCCGACTACCATATTGCCGGATCTACCTTTACCCGGGAGCCTTATGGGATTGCGGTCAATAAAGGTCAAGACGACTTCCGTCAAGCCATCAACCAGGGCTTAAAAGACATGGTTGCTGACGGCAGCTATCAAGCCATTTTCAAGAAGTGGTTTGGTGACCAGGCCCAAGAAGCATCTATTGCTAATGACCTTAAGGAGGGGGAGTAAAATGTTTCAATTATTGAATAACTATTCCAGTGAATTGTTCCTAGGTTTTAAGAACACCATTATGGTCAGTGTCTTAGCCCTAGTCTTCTCCCTGGTCATTGGGAGCTTGGTGGGGATTATGCAAACCAGCCATCATAAGGGCCTACGGATGCTGGGTGACATCTATGTGGAATTTTTCCGCAATATTCCCTTGTTAATTATTGTGATGTTCTTCTACGTAGTGGTGCCCTTATACTGGGTGAAATTAAATGGCTTTACCGCTGGCTTAATCGGTCTCACTATCTATACTTCGGCCTTTATTGCTGACGTGGTGAGGTCGGGGATAGAAGCCGTTCCCCACGGACAAATGGAGGCGGGACTATCCCAAGGTTTCACCGCGACTGAGACCATGGTCTACATTATCTTTCCCCAAGCCGTTCGTATTGTGATCCCACCATTAGGCAACCAGTTTATTAACCTGGTGAAGAACTCGAGTATCTTGGCTATGGTTGCTGGCTTAGACTTGATGTATTTTGGGGACTTGATTGCTAGTGAAACCTTTAATACCTTTGATTCTTATATCTTAGTGGCTTTGTTCTACTTAGTGTTAACCATACCACTGACTGCCTTGATGCAGTATCTAGAACGGCGCTTGAGTAACTAGGAGGGATGATCATGAATTTTTCCGATGCTTTTTCTTGGGTAAATATTTCCTTTCTCTTAGAAGGTTTATGGGTGACTTTAAAGGTCACCGGGATAACCATCCTTTTGAGTTTACTCTTAGGGACGCTCTTAGGGGTAATCCGCTACCTCAAGCTCCCTGTTGTAGCTAGGGGAGTAGGCCTAGTTGTTGATACCATCCGTAATTTACCCTTACTATTAATTATATTTTTTACTTACTTTGCTTTACCACAAATCGGCCTACGCTTGAATATCTTTTGGGCAGCAGTGGCAGCGATGACCATCTTTGAGTCATGTATGATTTCAGAAATCATTCGTGGCGGGATGAACGCCGTACCTAAGGGGCAAATGGAGGCGGGACTTTCAACCGGCTTCACCCGTGGTCAGGTGATTATTTTAATTATCCTGCCCCAAGCGATCCGATCCATGCTACCGTCCATTGTCAGTCAGTTGATCGCTCTCATTAAAGACACTAGCTTAGCGACGGTGATTTCTTTACCAGAGCTGACCCATAATGCCCGGATTATCTATGGTCAGGAAACCTCTTATGTGATTCCAATTTTTGTGGCGATGACCTTCCTCTATTGGATCACCTGCTTCCTCCTGTCACGCCTAGCTAAGCGGTTGAAATTTGCCGGATAAAATGACAGATAAAAACTCCTCAATGCTTGCTATAGGACTCTGTTGATTTAGAGTCAGAGCAGAAATGAGGAGTTTTTTTATTTGATATGGATGGGACTTCTAGTCCGTCTCGTTTTTTAAAGCTAATTGGGCTTCCTCAGGAAGGAGTTTAAAGGCCTGACCGAGCTCAAGTTCTTCAGGCAGGTAGAGCGAGCCAATTCGAAAGCGTTGTAAGTAGATAACCTCTTTTCCAACCGCTTGAAACATGCGCTTGACTTGGTGATACTTGCCCTCTGTCAAGGTCACGGTGATTTCCGATCGGTTCTTGGCTGGATCAGTAGCCAAGATATCTAGCTGACTAGGGGCACAGTGGTCACCTTGGTCGATAGTTAAGCCTTTAGCGAAAGCTTCGACATCCTCTTCAGTCACAATGCCTTCAATCTCAGCATAGTATTCCTTGCTGACTAATTTTTTTGGTGAGAGAAGGTCATGGGCGAAGTCCCCGTCATTAGTCAGAAGGAGGAGGCCTTCGGTATCCTTATCTAAGCGTCCTACGGGAAAGGGTTGGTAAATCTCAACTTCGTTAGCTGGCAGGAAATCCGTCACAATCGCTGTGGGACCGGGACGGGTAGTAGACAAACAATTTTGCGGTTTATTAAGCAGGTAATAAATGTAGGGTTCATATCCGATCCACTGACCGTCCAAGCTAATGGTATCAGTCTCTTCATCAACCTGCATTTCAGGCCGGCTGGCAATGGAATCGTTGACTGTAATCCGTTTGGCCTTGATTAACTTTTTGACTTCTTTACGACTATAGAGGGTAAAATTAGAAATAAATTTGTCTAATCGCATAGTAATGCTCCTTTATTAATGACTTTATGGATGGGATTAAAGTTCCAGATTTCTTTAATAGTAATGATTGTTCTTTGTTGTAACTGTCACACTCTATTCAAACCTGCTCCAAGCGCAAGGCAAGCGTCCACTTCAGAAAATGACGACAAATTCTCTTTGAGAATTCTTACGCCATTTTCTTCCAGTGGTCTTGCCTTTTGGTGCGCTTGTCGCACTCTATTTTTTTATTAGCTGTTTTTGTTTGCTATAATAAATATAGTTAATATTAAGAGAGGAAATAAACATGAAAGCTTATTCTTATCCCTTTCCCTTTGAATGTTCTAGTCAAGAGATTGCTGATGTGATTGCTTTATGGGTTGCTTTGGAGGCGGCTTATGAAGGCGGTATTGACCGTCAGGAGTTTCTCGACAAGTACAAGGGCTTTAAGAAAATTATACCAAGTAAGATGGAAGAAAAACAATTAGCTAAGGAATTTGCCCAAGCGTCTGGCTATGAGCTTTATCCTACTGTGAAGAAAGCCCAGCAAGAATCCAGTAAAACAATAAAAATGCCCTAAAGCTATACACTCTTTTAAGTCTAGCATAAAGAGCCTAGGGCAGGATTAAATGGAAACTATCTATATTAAAGGAGGTAATCTTTTGGATTTAAATAAACGTGCCCAATTGGTGAGACAGTGGATTTACCAAGCTGCTGATCAGATTCTTGAAGGTTTGAAGAATCCCTTGATCGTTCAAACCAAGTCCAATCCTAAAGACTTAGTGACTAATCTCGATCAATCGACCGAAAAATTTATCCGTAGTCAGATTAAGGATCACTTTCCTAAAGATAAGATCTTAGGTGAAGAGGGTGGGCAAGGCCAGATTGATAACTTGAATGGGCCAGTCTGGATCATTGACCCCATTGATGGGACCACAAATTTTGTCTGCCAGCATAATCACTTTGCTATTATGGTGGCCTTTGCCCTGGACGGGGATGTCCAACTTGGCGCCATCTATGACGTGATGAATGACGACTATTTTTCAGCTGTCAAGGGCCAAGGAATCCAACGTAATGGACAACCCTATCAAGTCCCTTATGACGACTTAGCCATTTCTGAGAGTCTAATCGCTCTTAACCGGCAAATCTTACTCGATGACCGCTACCACGCTAAAGACCTGGTCAGTCAGTCCCTAGGGATTCGCTACAACGGCAGTGCGGGTTTGGAAATCCTCAATGTCTTAAAAGGGGAACTGTCCCTGTATGCTGCCTTAGCCCTTAAGCCTTGGGACTTAGCGGCAGGAGTGGCCTTGGTCAATGAAAGTCCTTTAAAACTGACCCAGCTCGATGGCCAAGCCCTTAATCTTATGCAGGCCAATGCTTCTGTGATTGCCTATCCTAGCGCCTATCAGACCTTCCGCGACCTCTATGAACGCTCAGTACAGGAAGATGACTAGGGGAGTCGCTCTTGTCCATCAGCTGTAAAATTTGCTTTTGCTTGAATGCAGTCGAACGGATAGATCCTAGTTTTTTCCCAACTGATAAAAAAACTAGGATTTTAGACAGATGAGTGTTACAATGAATCGTCTGTAAAAACCAAAAGCATTAACAGAAAATCAAAACAAGTTCATTATTATTTTGTTTGGAGGAATTAAAATAATGGGAAATCGCAATGATATTCGTAACGTCGCAATTATTGCTCACGTTGACCACGGGAAGACAACGTTGGTGAACCAACTCTTAGAAGAATCAGATACACTGGATGAGCGTACCCAGCTGGCTGACCGTGCCATGGATTCCAATGCGATTGAACGTGAACGCGGAATTACTATCCTAGCTAAGAACACCGCCGTGAACTATAAAGGCACCCGGATTAACATCATGGACACCCCAGGCCACGCCGACTTTGGTGGGGAAGTGGAACGGATTATGACCATGGTGGATGGCGTGGTTTTAGTGGTAGATGCCTTTGAAGGGACCATGCCTCAAACCCGCTTCGTCCTACAAAAGGCCTTTGAAGCGGGTAAGCCAGCTGTGGTTGTGGTTAATAAAATCGATAAACCCGCTGCACGTCCCCTAGAAGTGGTTGACGAAGTCTTAGACCTCTTCATTGAACTGGGTGCCGATGAGAGCCAAATTGAATTCCCAGTGGTTTATGCTTCAGCGGTGAACGGGACTTCAAGCTTAGCTCCTGACCCCCAAAAACAAGAAAAAACCATGGATCCGCTCTTTGATAGTATTCTGGAAAACATTCCTGCTCCAGAAGATAATGAAGATGAACCCCTCCAATTCCAAGTCTGCATGCTCGACTATAATGACTATGTCGGACGTATCGGAGTGGGCCGGGTCTTCCGGGGAACCATCCGAGTGGGCGATACCGTGACCTTAAACAAGTTAGACGGTAGTCAAAAGAACTTCCGGGTCACTAAATTATTCGGTTATCTCGGTTTAGACCGGATTGAAATCGATGAAGCTAAGGCCGGGGACATTATTGCCGTTTCCGGGATGGAAGATATCTATGTGGGTGAAACCGTGACCGATACCGAAGTCCAAGAAAAACTTCCACCTTTACACATTGATGAACCAACCCTACAAATGACCTTCTTAACCAACGACTCACCATTTGCGGGTCGGGAAGGGGATAAGGTGACCGCACGTAAGATTGAAGAACGGTTGAAATATGAACTTCACACCGACGTTTCCTTACGGGTTGAAGATACCGACCAACCAGACCAATGGGTGGTTTCTGGTCGTGGGGAACTCCACCTTTCCATCTTGATTGAAAACATGCGTCGTGAAGGCTTTGAACTTCAAGTGTCACGGCCAAAAGTTATCCGCAAGGTTATTGACGGAGTAGAATGTGAACCATTTGAAGCGGTGCAAATCGATACACCGGAAGAATACCAAGGTGCCGTGATTCAATCTTTAAATGAACGTCATGGGACCATGCGTAATATGGAAAACACCGGCCGGGGAACCGCTCGTTTAGAATACTTAGTACCTTCCCGGGGGATGATTGGTTACTCTACTGAATTTGTACAAATGACCCATGGTTACGGGATCTTAAACCATACCTTTGAGCAATATCAAGCCGTGATTAAGGAAGAAATTGGTGGTCGTCGTAATGGGGCCTTAGTATCTACCGAAACTGGTAAGGCAACTACTTACGGGATCATGCAAGTTGAAGACCGCGGAACTATCTTTGTTGAACCGGGGACCGAGGTCTATGAAGGCATGATTGTCGGAGAAAATGCCCGTGAAGCGGATATTGACGTGAATATTGTTCGCTCTAAGAACTTAACTAACGTCCGTTCCGCAACTAAGGACCAAACTGCTACCATCAAGGCACCACGGATCCTAAACTTGGAACAATCCCTTGAATTTATGGATGACGATGAATACTGTGAAGTGACTCCAGAAAATGTTCGTCTCCGTAAACAAATCTTGAACAAGAGCGAACGGGCCCGTTACAACAAGCGTAAAAAGAAAAACGACTAAGTTTACTGATTGAAGCGGGCTAGTCGAATAAAGGTTGAGACTTTTGTCTTGGCCTTTTTCTTTTGGTCTCATTATTTTTCATGTTAGCTATGCTATAATTGAAAAATAGGTCAGCATGTAATCTTTAGTAAATAGAGTTGACAAGCATTCGTTCTGCTTTTGAAATTTAGGACTTGAAGAGCCATGGCATCGGCTCGGGCAGCTATAGCTCTTGAAGCAAAGCAACTTAGAGATATATTTCAAGCTTGCATAGACAAGCTAGCTACTTTTATCTTCCCTCACCTAGCAAGCTTCAAATGGCTAGTACGGCTGGCGCCTACTATCCATAATTCACATTGCTTGCTTGTTCATGGCTAAGGCCCAACTTTCAAAGCGCCACTACTGCTCAAAACAATTTACTAAAACTAATTTTTCATAATACTTATTCACTAATACAAAATAAAAACCGTAAAATTGTTAATCAATGAGGAGCGTTTTGATGCGATTGATTCATTCAGCTAGTCAAGACAAGACTAGCCCAAAAAAATCCAATAAAAAAAGTAAAAAGGCTAGAAAAAAAGCCAAGTTTTCCCATCCGATTTTTCAAAACTTTTCCTGGGGTTTAAACCAGCATATCCTGATTCCTAGTTTTCTCTTGCTGGTGCTCGGTTTGATTGGAGTCTTTTCGGCTTCCAGCTACCGGTCCCTCCAGGAAACTGGCTATGAATCGGCCACCACTTATATTGTCCGCCAGCTTGTTTTTGCTGTCATTGGGACAGTTGTTGGTTTGGTGACTTATCGCTTTAAGCCCGATTATTTCAGAAAACCCAAGTTCAGAAGTGGCTTACTCTTAGTGATGACGGTTCTTCTCCTGGTGGTGCGTTTCCTGATGCCAGCCATTAATGGGGCCAAGGGCTGGATTATCTTGGGGCCGATATCGATTCAACCGGTCGAATTTCTTAAGCCCGTGATGATTCTGCTCTGGGCCGACTACCTAGACCGTCATCGCCTGGCAATCTTGAATAAGGGCTTCCTTAAGACAGTGAAGGCTAACCTGGTCCTTCCTTTGGCCTTATTTTTCTGGCTGGGGCTGGTTCTCACTTTCCCAGATACGGGGGGAGTCCTCTTATTAGGCTTAATCTTAGGAGGCATGACCTTAGCTTCAGGAATTTCCAGTAAGTATACCCTCAGAGCCTTGGGACTAGGCGCCTTAGCCTATGTCCTCGTGATCGGGCTTTTGAACCTCTTCGATTTTTCGGGCTCAGGGGACGTCAACTACCGGATCCAACGCTTTATTTCCTTTACTGACCCCTTCAAAGTCGCCAAGAGCTCGGGGCTGCAACTAGTCAATTCCTTCTATGCCTTAGCCATGGGGGGCTTACTGGGGCAAGGGCCAGGCAACAGTATCCAAAAGACCGGCTACCTGCCTGAAGCCCATACCGACTTTATCATGGCGATCATCGGAGAGGAGTACGGCTTTATTGGGCTCTTTGTAATCTTGGCCCTTTATTTCTATCTCACCTTTTATATCTTTTACCGGGCCAAGAAAATTCAAAATAACTTCTACCAATTGGTCATGATTGGCGTGGGTTTCTATTTCCTCAGCCAGGCCATTGTCAACCTGGGCGGGATCACTGGTCTTATCCCCATTACCGGGGTTACCTTCCCCTTTATTTCCTACGGGGGTTCCTCAATCATGACAACTGGAATTATGGTAGGTTTGGCCCTAGCCATTGACTACCGTAACCGCCGCATGGTGCTTGCTCAACAGCTTTCTTAATTTCTTGTGTTATAATGAGGCTATTATAACCGCTTTCATAGGCAAAGCTGATTCAAGCATTAACGGAGGGAATATTATGATTAAAAAAGTCTTAGTCGCCAACCGTGGCGAGATTGCGATTCGGGTCTTTCGGGCCTGCTATGAATTAGGCATTGAAACTGTGGCTATCTTCGCCCGTGAAGATGAAACCAGTGTCCACCGTTTTAAGGCTGATGAATCCTACCTGGTTGGCGCCGGCAAGAAACCTGTTGATGCCTATTTAGACATTGAAGATATTATCCGCATCGCTAAGGAAACCCAGGCTGATGCCATCCATCCCGGCTATGGTTTTCTCTCTGAAAACCAAGAATTTGCTAGTCGCTGTCGGGAAGAGGGGATTATCTTCATTGGACCAAATACCGATACCCTAGACATGTTTGGGGACAAGATTAAGGCCAAGGCTGCTGCTCATCAGGCGGGCATCCAAGAAGTTCCCGGGACTGAAGGGGATGTGGAATCAGTTGAAGAGGTCAAGGCCTTTGCTAAGGAGGCTGGCTATCCGATTATGGTCAAAGCTGCCCTAGGTGGCGGTGGCCGGGGGATGCGGGTAGTCCGCTCTGACGATGAAGTGGAAGAAGCCTATCATACCGCTAAAAGTGAAGCTAAGACTGCCTTTGGTTCCGACGAAATTTATGCAGAAAAATACATTGAAAATCCTAAGCATATTGAAGTCCAAATCTTAGGCGACCAGGCCGGCAATGTGGTCCATCTATGGGAACGGGACTGTTCGATCCAGCGTCGCCACCAAAAAGTGGTGGAAATGGCGCCATCCGTTTCCTTAGACCATGACTTAAGACTACGGATCTGTGAAGCCGCGCGGCAATTGATGGAAAATGTGAATTATGTTAATGCGGGGACCGTTGAATTTCTGGTTTCTGGTGATGACTTTTACTTTATTGAAGTCAATCCCCGGGTCCAAGTGGAACATACGGTCAGTGAAGAAATTACCGGGATCGACATTGTCCAAGCCCAGATCCAAATCGCAGCGGGTAAGACTTTAGCAGAGATAGAAATTCCTAAGCAGGAAGACATGCCCCTGATTGGCTATTCCATCCAATGCCGGATCACGACGGAAGACCCTGCCAACCATTTCTTCCCTGATACCGGGAAAATTAACACCTACCGGTCACCGGGGGGATTTGGTCTACGGTTAGATGCTGGGAATGGTTATACCAATACCGAGGTTTCGCCTTACTATGATTCTCTCTTAACCAAGCTGGTTTCCCATTCCATGACCTTTGAAGATGCCGTGCGCAAGATGGTCCGGGGGCTACGGGAATACCCGATCCGGGGTGTCCACAATAATATTCCATTCTTAATGAATGTGCTCACCCATCCGACCTTTACCAGTGGCCAAGCCACCACAACCTTTATTGACAATACCCCCGAACTTTTCGACTTTCCTAAGGAGCGTAACCGCGACCGGGGCAATAAGATCCTCCAATATATTGGGGACACGACCGTCAATGGTTTCCCAGGTTTACAACAAAAAGACAAGCCCCATTATCGTCCGGCCCACATTCCTGACTTAGAAGCAGTCGCCTTAGACCGACCAAGTGCCAAACAGGTTCTTGACCAAGAGGGCGTTTCAGGAGTGCAAAGTTATATCCATGACAGTAAGGAAGTTCTCTTAACTGAGACCACCATGCGGGATGCCCACCAAAGCTTGATCGCGACCCGGATGCGGACTCGCGATATGCTCAAAGCGGCTAAACAAATGGAAGCGGCTAACCCAGCCATCTTCTCCCAAGAAGTCTGGGGTGGGGCGACCTTTGACACGGCCTACCGCTTCTTAACGGAAGACCCTTGGGTTCGTTTAGAGAAACTCCGTCGGGCTATGCCCAATACCCTCCTGCAAATGCTCTTTAGAGGATCTAATGCCGTGGGTTATACCGCTTATCCAGACAATGTCCTCCGAGCATTTATTAAACAAGCGGCTGAAACGGGGATCGATGTCTTTCGAATCTTTGACAGTTTGAACTGGTCCAAGCAAATTGAACGCCCCCTGGAATTCGTCAAGGAAACTGGGAAAATTGCCGAAGCCGCCATGTGTTACACCGGAGATATCCTAGACCCTAACAGAAGCAAGTATGACCTTAACTACTATGTCAACTTAGCCAAGGAACTCCAAACCATGGGCGCCGACATTATCGCTGTTAAGGATATGGCGGGGCTCTTGAAACCGCAAGCAGCCTATGTCCTGATTTCTGAATTAAAAGACAAAATCGATGTACCGATCCATCTCCACACCCATGACACCTCGGGTAATGGGATTATGATGTATTCCGAAGCAGTTCGCGCTGGCATTGATATTGTGGACGTGGCCACGTCAGCCTTCTCCTCAACTACCAGCCAACCAAGTATGACCAGTTTCTACTATGCCTTGGAACACAATGACCGTAAGCCAACGATTAACGTGAAGAACGCCCAAGCCATGAACCAATACTGGTCAGGTGTGCGAACCTATTATGAAGATTTCGCCTCTGGATTAAAAACCCCAGAAACCGAAATTTACCGGACCGAAATGCCAGGAGGCCAGTATACCAACCTCCAACAACAAGCCGCTTCCGTAGGCTTAGGGGACCGTTGGGAAGAAGTCAAGGTCATGTACCACGATGTCAACTTACTCTTTGGCGATATCGTTAAGGTGACCCCATCTTCTAAGGTGGTCGGTGATATGGCCCTCTTCATGGTTCAAAATGACCTATCCATTGAAGACTTCTATGAAAAGGGCAAGACCATCGATTTCCCTGATTCCGTGATTGAATTCTTCCAAGGTAAATTAGGTCAACCCGCAGGTGGCTTCCCAGCGGATGTCCGGGATATCATCCTCAAGGGGGCTGACTATACTGAAGAACGTCCTGGTGATCTCTTAGAACCGGTTGATTTTGACCAAGTCAAGGAAGACTTAAGCGAAAAATTGGGCGATGAAGTCGACAAGAAAGACGTGCTCGGCTATCTCATGTACCCCAAAGTCTTCACCGACTACCGCGACAAGCTCGCCCGTTACAGTGATATTTCTAATGTCGATACCCCAACCTTCTTCAATGGCATGCGGCAAGGGGAGACCATTACCGTTGAAATTGAAAAAGGCAAGGTCCTCCTTATTCGCCTGATTGAAATTGGGGAAGCCGACCACTCTGGTCAACGGATTATCTACTTCGACTTGAATGGTCAACGGCGGGAAATTGCTGTCCAAGATGCCCATTACACCAATGTGGTGGCTAGTCGTCCCAAGGCAGATACCAATAACCCCAACCACATTGCGGCAACCATGCCCGGTTCGATTCTCAAGGTGGAAATCAGTGAAGGCGACCATGTCAGTGCTGGCCAAGTGGTCTTAGTGACTGAAGCCATGAAGATGGAAACCACGATCAAGGCACCGAAAGCCGGCAAGGTCCGCCAAGTCACTGTCCAAGCGGGCGAACAAGTTGAAATCGGAGATCTCTTAATTGAATTAGAAACTGAATAAGAAAATAATTACTTCAAAGAAAGGAGCCTGGTGCCATGACCAATTCTCATACCCAACGGCAAGAACTCGTCGTCTGGTTGAATTCCACCCAAAAAACCCGGCAATTGAAACGCTATGGCTACCTTCACTACCTGAATAAGGAACGTAAATACGCCATTCTTTATGTCGATAAGGACCAGGTAGAGGAAGCCGTCGAGGGACTCAAGAAAGTCCGCCAAGTCATCAAAGTCACTGTTTCTCCCAAAGCGACCATTAACATGGATTTTACAGTGGCCTTAGACGGTGAAGAAGACCGTGCCAAAGTCATCAAGGAATTCGAGGACTTTATCTATCCACCGAAATAAACAACCAACGTAGCAGAAAACCTGCTGCGTTTTTTATTTGCTTAGAAATAAAAGTTAGCGGAAAGCTAAATAAAGTTAAAAGAAAACCTACAATGTCAGTGATGTTGACCCAATGATGACAATTGTCATAAAAATGTAATTTGTTTAATAATTTATCTAGAAACATACAAAATGCTTGCTATGAATGGTTTTTGTCGTGTCATATTTTAGTAATTTTATAAAATATGATTAAATTGTGAATTTTATGTGCTTTATTCATACAAAAAATAAAAATATCTGTTAAAATAAGATATATGAGGGAGAGCGGTGATAAAATTTTGCACGGTAATCACAGCTTAAAAGAAAGCTGAAATTCTTTACTAGTGCACTGGCAAAGAAAGATAAATATTAAATATAACAATTACATATCGTAGTGTATCTATCACTCAATTTTGTAATGGGAGGTCAATATTATGAAAGACTTGAAAAAATTATTATTAGGCGCAGCGGCTACAACCGCAGCAGCTGGTGTGTTCTTCGCATCTGATGCTGCAGTTGCTAAAGCTGAAATGTTTGTAAATGAATTTGATGAAAACGGAGTACCTACTACCGTTACTCAACCTACTGAAGAAAATACAAACGAAAATACAACTGAAACTCCAGATGTAAAACCTGTTGAAGAAGACAATTCTTCAAACTTGTTTAAACCAGCTTTAGACGAAGATGGCGTACCAGCAAATCTTTCTGAAAAACCAGCTGTTGAACAACCAGAAGAAGTTGTAGAAGAAGATCCATACCACTCACCATATGAATATGAAGCAGAAACTAAAGAAGCTGCTATCGAAATTGGTGAAGCTATGCTTAAACGTTCTGAATTAGAAGGAACTGCTTTAGCAGAAGTTAATAACCATGTTGATGCTGTTCAAACTGCTTCAGGTAAATGGACTCCACAATTCAGCTATGTAGAAAAAGAAGAAACTCCTGCTGAAGAAAATGAAAAACCAGCAGAAGAAACCGAAAAAACCTTAGAAGATCTCTTTGACTTTAGCGGTTTAGCAGAAGAAAATGAAAAACCTGCTGAAGAAACTCCAGCAGAAGATACCGAAAAACCTGCTGAAGATACTGAAAAATCATTAGAAGATCTCTTTGACTTTAGTGGTTTAGTAGAAGAAGATCCAGAATTTGAATTCGATCCAGATAAAGCATATGACACCTTAGCAGACGCTTTCGTAGCTGCAGAAACTGCAATCAAGAATGATCCAGTAAACGAAGGCTACGACATTCAAGTAGGTGCAGATGGCAAATACTACATCCAATTACAAGTAGAAGCTAATACTGAATTAGAAGATCTCTTTGACTTCAGCAAACTTGAAAAAGAAGATAAAGAAGACAAAGACGAAAAAGCTGAAAAAGATGCTAAGAAAGAAGATCCTAAGGTTGTAGTAGCTAACGAAAAAGACCAAAAAGCTGATAAAGAAGCTAAAGCTGAAAAAGCTAATGCTAAATTACCAGCTACTGGTGTAGTTGCTGGTTCTGTTGCTGGCTTAGGTGTTGCTTTAATTGCAGCTGGTTCAGCTCTATCTTTCCGTCGTCGTAAATAATTAACTAGCTCTTTAGAGAGTAGTTAATAATATCTTAATTGCTTAAAAAGCGTGCAAAATATCATACTCTCCCTCTACTGAACCTTGGTGCTTCGGCGCCAAGGTTTTTTGTATATTCTATAGTACCTAGGTGTTGATGAGAATTAAAAGTTCTTTATCAACACTTTTTGCTTAAAATTTTAAAAATCATAAAAAGAAATAGAAATAAAGAATAACTTTGTTAAATTAACATTTTTGTAATTAAATTGTAAATTTTGTAAATATAGATTAGAATCCTTATTAATACTAGCTTTATTGTGTCAAAAATATGAAATATTATCCGGAAAATGCTAAAAGTGTGAAGATTTTACGAAGTATAACTTGAATATAATTGAATATGTACTAAAATTAATTTATAGAGGGAGATAAAAAATTTACTTGCACGAAAGTTCAGCGAAAAATAAGCTGACATTCTTTACTAGTGCACTGGCAAAGAAACATAAGATTTTGTAATGGGAGGTCATTATTATGAAAGACTTGAAAAAATTATTATTAGGCGCAGCTGCTACAACTGCAGCCGCAGGTGTATTATTCGCAGCTGATGCTTCTGTAGCTCACGCAGCAGACGCATTTGTAACACCAGTAGACGCAGATGGCGTGCCTACAAGTATTTCTGGTAAACCAGCTGTAAACGTAAAACCAGAAGTTACACCTGCAAAACCAGAAGTAAAACCTGTTGAAGAAAATAACTCATCAAACTTATTTAAACCAGGTTTAGACAAAGATGGTGTACCTTCAAACGTTTCTGGTAACCCTGCTGTAGCACAACCAGAAGAAAAAACAGTTGAAGATCCAAACCACTCACCATACGAATACGAAGCAGAAACCAAAAAAGCTGCTATCGAAATTGGTGAAGCAATGCTTAAACGTTCTCAATTAGAAGGTACTGCATTAGCACAAGTAAACAACCATGTTGATGCTGTTCAAACTGCTTCAGGTAAATGGACCCCAACTTTCAGCTACGTTGAAAAAGCAGAAACTCCTGCTAAAGAAGATAAAAAAGACGAAGTTAAGAAAGACGACAAGAAAAAAGACGACACCAAGAAAGACGAATCTAAGAAAGATTCAGACAAGAAAGACAGCAAAGATAACAAAGACAACAAAGCTAAGAAAAACGAATCTAAGAAAGATGACAAGAAGAAATCTGACAAAGATTCTAAAGTTGTCGTAGCTAACGAAAAAGCTAAGAAAGATAATAAAGCTAAGAAAGACGCTAAAGCTCAAAAAGCTAACGCTAAATTACCAGCTACTGGTGTAGTTGCTGGTTCCGTTGCTGGCTTAGGTGTTGCCTTAGTTGCTGCTGGTTCAGCTCTATCTTTCCGTCGTCGTAAATAATTAACTAGACCTTAAGCGATAGTTAATAGTATCTAAATTGCTTAAATAAAGGTGCAAGAATATCTTACTCTCCCTCTAGCGGACCTTGGTGCTTTAGTGCCAAGGTCTTTCTTTGTTTATAGCGGGAAAAGGGCTATGAATCGGTCCTCTCTTAGCAAATGACTGTGCTATAATGAATAGCGAATTGAGAAGGGATGTGGCAAGATGCGGATTATTGCCGGTGAATTTGGGGGGATCCCCCTACAAGCAGTGCCAGGATCGAATACCCGGCCCACGACAGATAAGATCAAGGAATCCATGTTTAACATTATTGGCCAATACCTAGATGGCGGAATTGTCCTTGACTTTTATGCGGGGTCAGGTGCTCTGGGGTTAGAAGCGCTCTCGCGGGGAGCGGATGAGGTCTATGCCTTTGAACGCTTCCGTAAGGCTCAAGAAACGATCGCTAAGAATGTGGCTAAGGCCCATATTGAAGAGCGTTACCACTTATTGAAGGGTGACAACCAAAAGCAGTTGAAGTCTTTGCGGAAGAAGGCTCCTAACTTACAATTTGACTGGGTTTTCTTAGATCCACCTTATAAGGGCCAACATTTAGAAGACTTGCTTATTCAGTTCCAGGAAGAGGGCTGGCTCAGTGACCAAGTCACGGTAGTTTGTGAGCTGGATAGTCAAGATAACCTGCCTGACACCGTGGGAAATTTACATGCCTTTAAAAACGCAACCTATGGCCATACTCGTGTAGTTTGCTATCGTTTTGCTGCATAGGAAATTCAAGCTGATTTCATGAAATTGAAGTCAGCTTTTTTCGTTAACTGATGCTTTCTTTACGGATAAATAAGTAGAGAAAGAGGTGTCGCTATGCAAGCATGGTGGGAAGATTTAAAGAACTTATCTTTTGCAGAAATTATTGAAAATTATGGCAAATTATTGGTTGAAGCCTTGGTCGCTGGGATTTTATTGGTAGCTGCTTTGTTTTATTTTGTTTTTGACCGGGTGCTTGATCCAGCGGGTCAACCTCCAGTAAGTGCAACCGCCTTGGTGGATTCAGTTGATCTAGAGGACAATAGCCAGTCGGAGTCGTCCGAGACAGACCAAGCAGAAGATAGCGAAGTTGGGAATTCACAGGACCAGGGAGACGATCTAATCTATGTGGATGTTAAGGGGGCAGTCAAGTCCCCTGGCCTTTACCAAGTTCAGGCGGGTGACCGCGTCCTTGATGCCATAGATTTAGCTGGTGGACTCAATGCCCAAGCCGATTCTAAGCGGATTAATCTCTCCCAGCGCCTCCAGGACCAGATGGTGGTCTATGTGCCGGCCTTGGATGAAGAAGTGGGAGCGGAAGACTTGGTGGCTATAACTCCTATTGTGCCCGGGGATAGCCCAACTGCAGGAAGTAGCCAGGAAGATAGTCAGAAGATCAATATCAATACTGCTGACGCCAGCCAACTCCAAGAAATATCAGGCATTGGGGAGAAGAAGGCGGCTGATATTATTCAATACCGGGAAAGTAAGGGGTCTTTTCAAAAGATTGAGGAGATTACCGAAGTTTCTGGTATTGGGGACAAGACTTTTGAGAAGATCAAAGAACAAATTACTGTGAATTAAGATGAAGACGAAAGTTTTTTGGTTAGTTTTAGGCGTTCTGTTACTAACAGCCCTTGCCCTAGCGCCATCTGTCTGGACCCTTATTTTCTATCTCTGGTACTGGGGCCGGGTGATTGCCTTAAAGGAGAAGGGACTAATTAAATGGTTGCTTGTTAGTCAGCTATTTATGGGCCTTTATCTTTATCTCCTTAGTCAAAGAGCCTCCCACTTTACCGCTGGGGAGGCTGCTTTAACTTTAGAAGTGGCTATCGATAGCTTGAAGGTGGAGGGAGACTTAGTCCAATTTACGGGCCAAGAATTGACCACCGGGGAGAATTTTCAAGCCTTTTATTACTTGAAATCTGAGGCTGAGCAGGCGGCTTGGTTAGATCAAGGACGATCCTTTCAGGTTAGTCTCCTGGGTCAATTAACTTCTCCAGGTGGCCAGCGTAATTTTCATGGTTTTGACTACCAAGCCTATTTGAGCCGGCAGAATATTTATTGGGTCTTTGAGGTGGAGAGGGCACAAGGGCTGGCTGATTTACCCTATTGGTCTTATTTTTGGCCCAACCTGCGCCAGAGCATCTATTCCTATTTACAGGGATTGGACTTAGGGATCTTGGCGGATTACTTCCAGGCCCTGTTTCTGAATGATAAGTCAGGCATTGACCCATCCGCCATGGCTGCCTACCAGGAAATTGGGATTATTCATTTATTTTCTCTATCTGGTTTTCATGTCAACTATTTATTAGCCTTGTTGAAGCGATCCCTCTTGCGGCTAGGGGTCTTGGTGGAATACTATCAATGGATCGCCTTAGTGGTTTTACTGCTTTATGGCTGTTTATTAGGCTTGCCCTATGGGATGATTCGGGCCATTGGTTCTTATCTTTATGCCTTTATCCAAAGAAGAGCTAATCATCCTGTCGATTCCTGGGCTGGCCTCGCCTGGTCGGTATTGTTTATCCTTCTAATCCATCCTCAGGCCATCTTTTCCTTAGGCTTTCAGTTGTCCTATGCCCTAACTGCCACCTTATTAGTCATAAAACAGGCGCCACCCTTTAAGCATGCCTGGCAGGAAGAGTTCATCTTCTCCCTGGCCTGTACCTTGGTCACCATTCCTTTTCTGATTCTCAGTCAAGCAGGTTTCTCTTGGTTGGCCCTGTGGGTGAATTACTTCTATTCCTGGCTGTTTTCCGTTTGCCTCTTTCCAGGCCTTCTCCTGGTAGTGGGCTTAGGGATAGTTGGCTTAGGCTTCCTAGTGCCCCTAGTGACCTGGCCCCTAACCTGGGTGATTATTCATCTAGAGAAAGTGTCGGTCTTTTTTAGTGACCTTCCGGGATTTTACTGGTTAACCGGCCACATGCCCTTTGTCTTTATCCTGTTTTATTGCTTAGTGCTCGCTTATTGGCTAGACCGGCAAGTCTTAGCTAAGAGGAAAGGACGGGGCTGGCTGGCCTTGGCTTCGGCTCTCTTAGCCTTATATCTTTTCCCTTATTTATCTCCCTTAGGGCAGGTGGCGGTCTTAGATATCGGTCAAGGGGATTGTATCCTCATCAAACCGCCGTTTTCTGCCTCGGCCTACCTGATTGATGCGGCTGGCAGACCCAGTTTTCCAAAAGAAGGCTGGCAAGAGCGTCCCAGGCGAACCTTGTTTGAAAGCCAGATCCAGCCTGCCTTAGCTGCCCAGGGAGTTCGCTCACTAGCGGGGCTTTTTCTAACCCATGGGGACTTTGACCACTATGGGTCAGCACCTGAAATCATTAGTCAAATCTCGGTGGATACGCTCTATTTACCTATTGGCATGCAGGAAGACCATGAAGTTCTAACCGTCTTGGATCAGGCGCTTAAAGCCAGTAGAAATCCCCATATCCAAGTCGTCTGGCTCCAAGCTGGTCAAAGTCTGACTCTCAGTCGGTCCATGACCTTGGAGGTTCTGATGCCAGAAGATCCAGGAGCAGGGGAGAATGAAAATTCCTTAGCTATGTTAGGAGATATGGGTCCTTTGACTTTTCTCTTTACAGGGGATATTGATGGGGAGGCTGAGGCACAAATGGCAGAAAAGATAAAAGACCCGATCGATGTCTTGAAGGTAGCCCACCACGGCTCTGACCATTCCAGCCCTAGTGATCTAATCGCCCAATGGCAACCCCACTATGCTTTGATTTCAGTGGGAGAGAATAACCGCTACGGCCATCCTAGTGACCGGGTAGTCGATGATCTAGCCGCAGTTAAGGCGACGACTTTTCGGACTGACCAGGATGGGGCTATCCATTATTTTTACCTGGGAAGATACTATCGTTTTAAGACAGTAAAAGCAGCGGGAAAAGAAGATTCTATTGGAGATTGACTTGTTTAATGACAAAGTCGGCCTTGTCAGTTAAAATAGATGGGATGTGAGGAGGGGCGTCATGACTTTTCAAAGCACCATACAGAAAATAAAAGCAGGACAAGTGGATCCCATCTACCTCTTACTAGGGGAGGAGAAGTTTTTGATCCAAGAATTTGAAAATCAGTTAAGCCGAGCGGTCATTGGGGACCAAAAAGCGGTCAGTGATTTTAACTTTGTCCGCTTAGATTTAGAAGAACATTCCTTAGAAGAGGCCCTGGTAGAGGCCAATACCATTTCCTTTTTTTCTGAGCCTAAGATTATCTGGTTAACTAAGCCGATCTTTTTAAGTACAGAGAAGGGGAAGAAGGAGGAAAACACCCAAGCCCTATTGGACTATCTGGCTGAACCGGCTCCTGACGTAACCTTAGTCTTTGTCTGTGACTTTGAGAAATTAGACGGGCGCAAGAAGGTGGTGAAGCAGTTAAAAAAAGCTGCCAATCTGGTCGATGTCTCCCTGGCTGATGAGTCGACTACGACTAACTATATTAAGGACTATGTCAGAAATGCGGGCTACTTGATGGATCGCTCAGTCTTACAGCTCTTTTTGGAGAGAACCAACTATCAATTATCCAATGCTATGAATGAATTGGAGAAGCTTTTTCTCTTTGTGGGTCAGGAAGACCGAATTAGCAAGCACGATGTGGAGACCGTGGTGTCGCCTTCCTTGGATAATAATATCTTCCATTTGACCGACTATGTCATGGCCCACCGCCTGGAAGCGGCCTTGGACTTGTATCGGACCCTGATCCAGGAAAAACACCAGCCCATTGCGATTTTGGCCCTCTTAGAGGCGAACTTCCGCCTTTTTAGTCAAATTGCTCTTTTAGCGCGCACGGGTTATGACCAAGGAGCTATTGCTAAGAGCCTCGGTGCCCATCCTTACCGGGTCAAGATGAGTATGAAACAAATGCGCTCCTACGACGGCCAGCAATTATTGGCGGCCTACCAGGACTTGGTGGAGTTGGATTATGAGATTAAGTCAGGCCAGGTAGACCCTAACTTAGGCATTGAATGGTTTATCTTGCGTTTTGCTGCTTAGTTAGTTATAAAAATGCACAAAAAAACACCGCTTCTTCAACGGCTTAGCACAGTTAAGAGAAGCGGTGGCTTTTTTAATTACTTGTTTAATTTTTGAGCCATACGTGAATTAATACGGCTTGCTTTATTAGCGTGGATTAAGTTCTTAGAAACTGCTTGGTCCACTAATTTTTGAGCATGTTGGTGTAATTCTTCGACGTTATCTGCGCCTTCTTGGACAGCAGTTTCGAAACGTTTAATAGCGGTACGCATTTCGCTGACTTTTGCAGAGTTTACTGCAGCGTTCTTTTCGTTTTGACGTACGCGTTTAATAGCTGATGCAATGTTTGCCATGGAGTCCACCTCTTTCTTTTTTCGCTTTTTCAAGTGAACAGGTCACTAACATGAATATTATACAGAAATTTGACCAGGCTGGCAAGAGAAATTTTATTTAGTCCTTGGAAGCTTAAAATAGGGTTTAGGCCCTAGTCGTGATAAACTAGATAAGAGAAAAGAAAAAATGGAGTGAAGTAAAGTGGACGGCAAGTTTGAATTAGTATCATCCTACCAACCCAGTGGGGACCAACCCCAAGCCATCAAAAAACTGGTTGAAGGGGTGGAGAATAACGATAAGGCCCAGGTTCTTTTGGGAGGTACCGGAACCGGGAAGACCTTTACCATGGCTAATGTCATTGCGGAGACCAACCGGCCGACCCTGGTCTTAGCCCATAATAAAACTCTAGCCGGGCAGTTGTATTCTGAGCTCAAGGAATTCTTTCCGCATAATGCAGTCGAATACTTTGTCTCTTACTATGATTACTACCAACCGGAAGCCTATGTGCCTTCCAGCGATTCCTATATTGAAAAATCGGCCTCAGTCAATGATGAGATTGATAAGCTCCGCCACTCAGCCACCTCATCGATCCTGGAACGCCGGGATACCATCATTGTGGCCTCGGTGTCCTGTATCTACGGTTTAGTCGACCCAATGGAGTATAAGAACCATGTGCTCTCCATCCGCCAAGGCCAAGAAGTTGACCGTAACGACTTTATGCGGCGTTTGGTGGATATGCAGTATGAGCGTAATGATATTGAGTTCCGCCGCGGGACCTTCCGGGTGCGCGGGGATGTGGTGGAAGTCTTTCTGCCTTCTAGAGATAGTGAAGCCATCCGAGTTGAGTTCTTTGGCGATGAGATTGATCGAATTCGTCAAGTCGATGTTTTGACCGGTGAAGTCAAAAATGACGTCAAACACTATCCCATCTATCCAGCCACTCACTTTGTGGTTGATTATAATAAGATGCAAAGAGCGGTTGACTCCATTGAGGCCGAATTAGAGGTCCAATTGAAGAAGTTTAATGACCAAGGCAAACTCTTAGAGGCCCAACGTCTGGAGCAAAGAACCCGCTACGATATTGAGATGCTATTAGAAATGGGCTATTGTAATGGGATTGAGAACTATTCCCGTCATATGGACGGTCGGGCTCCGGGTCAACCCCCATATACCTTACTGGATTTCTTCCCTGATGATTACCTGCTCATGGTTGACGAATCCCACATGACCATGCCCCAAGTACGCGGCATGTACAACGGTGACAAGGCTAGGAAGGAACAGCTAGTCGATTATGGTTTCCGCCTGCCTTCTGCCTTAGACAACCGGCCTTTGAAATTAGCTGAATTTGAAGAACGGGTTAACCAAGCCATCTATGTTTCCGCTACCCCTGGAGACTATGAAATTGAGAAGGCTAATGGCGAAGTCGTAGAACAAATTATCCGGCCAACCGGTCTCTTAGACCCCAAAGTGGAAGTTCGCCCCATTAAGGGGCAAATTGATGACTTGATTAGTGAAATTAATGAGCGGGTAGATAGAGGCGACCGGGTCTTTGTCACCACCTTGACCAAGAAAATGTCAGAAGACCTGACTGATTACTTAGAAGAGGTCGGCATTAAGGTGAAATACCTACACTCGGATATTAAAACCCTAGAGCGGACCGAAATTATCCGTGACCTCCGTCTGGGCGTCTTCGATGTCCTGGTGGGGATAAACCTCCTGCGGGAAGGGATCGATGTGCCAGAAGTGTCTCTGGTGATTATCTTAGACGCGGATAAGGAAGGCTTCCTCCGTAATGAGCGGTCGTTGATCCAAACCATTGGCCGGGCTGCTCGTAATGAAAATGGCCATGTGATTATGTATGCTGATACCGTGACCGGGTCCATGCAGGCTGCCATTGATGAAACCGCTAGACGGCGGGCCATCCAAGAAGCTTATAACGAAGAGCATAACATCACCCCGAAAACCATCCAAAAAGAAATTCGTGATTCCATCCGCATTACTACCGCAGTGAATAATGCAGAAGAAAATGAATCGCTCATGGATACCATCCGGGGCATGAACCGCAATGAAAAAGAAGAAGCTGTCCACAATGTGGAATTAGAAATGCGTCAAGCGGCTAAAGACCTGAACTTCGAAAAAGCGGCTGAATTGCGGGATATCATCTTAGAACTTAAGGCAGAATATAAGATTAAATGATGCTAGTAATTAATAGTGATGAGCATTTGTTCTGCTTTTGAATTTAGTCGTTGAAGAGCCATGGCACCGGTTCGAGCGCAAGGTCTCTCACCTAGCGAGCTTTAAACGGCTAGTAACGGCTGACGCCGACTATCCGTAATTCACATCGCTTGCTTGTTCATGGCTAACGACTAAATTCAAAGCTCCACTACTGCTCAAATTTTCTTAATAGTTTGTTTCATTTAATATTGGCCATTATATAGTAAAAAGTAAATAACAATAAAAGAATAGCTCCCCTTTGCTGATTTCAGCAAAGAGGAGCTATTGCTCTTTAGACTTATTTTTCCTTTTTTAACTAGTTCTCATTGTCATCACTAGGGTCAGGCTCTGCTTCCAATTTTTCTAAGTCGTCAGCTAAGTCTTGGCCTTCAGCAGTGTCTAAGCTAGTGATGAAGCGGTCCTGTTTGTCTGGATCTTCACTCTTACTGTGGATCACGTGGAGCTGAGGCGTGGATTCTGTCTGCTCAGCTGGGTCCGCACTTTCGGGTTCATCTTCCCAGTCTTCAGCTTGCTTTTCTTCTTGATCAGTTGACTCATCTCTAATAGCCCTTGGAAAAGCAGGTAAGAGGGTGCTGGATAAGCTTAACCAGGCCACCCCTAAGGATAGACCGGCGATAATGTCGGAAAAATAATGAACACCAAGGTAGACCCGGCTGAGGGCAATGGCCAGGCAGAGGACGCCCGTAGCAATCCCTAAGATTTGGCGCTTCTTGTAAGAACGGATAAAGTAAAAAGCAATTAAGCACAAGCCCCCGTACATTAAGACGCTGCCCATAGAATGGGCACTAGGAAAGGAATAGCCCCCTTGTTCAATAAGGGGTTGGATAAAGCTAGGCCGGGGGCGTTTAACAATATACTTAATACTTTGGTTACCGAGCAGGATACCGAGAATAAGTTGGCTAGAAAACCAGACCCCTAGGAAGCGGCACTTGAAGAAATAGAGGATGGCACTAATAATCAGGGCGGCGATAATAATATAAATTGTCGTCCCAATTTCAGTGAAGTAAGTGACAAAGGTCTGCCACCACTGGGGCCCCCAAGCAAACAGGGCCCCACCAATCGCTTGATCAGCCCCTTGGATAAAGGCAGGGTGGATGGCTGCCGTTAAACAAATTAAGGCGAAGGGGATCAAGGCAAGTAGCGAGCCGAGTAAATGGGGGAAGAATGTTCGATCTAAATGTTTCATAAGTCTTCTCCTTTATTATAATTATCTTTATTTTAAGTGAAAAACTGGAAAAAGGCCAAAAAATGCTGGCGAAATCGAGTAAAATTAGGGATATTTCTTGCAAGTTTAGCCGATTTCTCGTATAATGACTGCTGTGCTATAGCACAACCATTTTCTTGGTCAGCCGAATCACCAACGGCTTACTCAGACTATGGAAAAATACAAGAGAAAGAAAGGTGAATATAATGGCATTAACTAAAGAAGAAAAAGACGCTATTATCGAAAAATACGCAACACATGAAGGGGATACTGGTTCTGCTGAAGTACAAATTGCTTTATTAACTGCAGATATCAACAACCTTAACGAACACGCTAAAACTCATAAGAAAGACCACCACTCATATCGTGGTTTAATGAAGAAAATCGGTCACCGTCGTAACTTACTAGCTTACTTACGTAACAAAGACGTTACTCGTTACCGTAACTTAATTAAGAGTTTAGGTTTACGTCGTTAATTGAAGCGAAAGGGTTCCAAGCCCACAAAAAGCGAGATTCTTTGGAGTCTCGCTTTTTTTAAAGTAAAATCTAGCTAAAGCACCCTATATTGACCTCTTACTAATCAAAGTTATGTGCTTTAGGAAAAACATATAACCTTGCTTAGTAGGTGGTTGGGGTAGAAAAGGAGTAAATATGTCTGAAAAACAAGTATTTAAAATGAATTGGGCGGGCCGTCCGCTCCAAATCGAAGTCGGGCAACTGGCTAAACAGGCTAATGCTGCGGCACTAGTCCGCTACGGAGATACTGTCGTCTTAACCGCTGTTGTTGGGGCTAAGGAAGCCAAAGAAGGGCAAGATTTCTTCCCTCTTACAGTGAATTATGAAGAAAAACAATACGCTGCCGGTAAAATTCCAGGCGGCTTCATTAAAAGAGAAGGCCGACCAACTGAACATGCCACTTTAACTGCCCGTTTGATTGACCGCCCTATCCGGCCAATGTTCCCAGAAGGTTTTAAAAATGAAGTCCAAGTGATTAACACCGTCATGTCAGTGGATAACGACTGTAGCCCAGAAATGGCTGCAATGTTAGGGTCCTCTGTGGCCTTAACCATTTCGGATATTCCTTTTGATGGTCCCATTGCGGGAGTCAATGTTGGTCGCGTCGATGGTAACCTAGTGATTAATCCGACTCTAGACCAACAAGCCCAATCTGACTTGGAACTGACCGTTGCTGGGACTCAAACTGCTATTAATATGGTGGAATCCTCTGCTCAAGAATTAAGTGAAGAAGAAATGTTAGAAGCCTTGATGTTTGGTCATGCTAACATTAAGGAACTTTGCTACTTCCAAGAAGAGATCCGCCAAGCAGTTGGTCAAGAAAAAATGCCTTTTGAAGCGGAAGCTTTTGCTCCAGAAAATGAAGCGGAAGTTTATACCCGCTACCATCAAAAAATGGTTGACGCTATCCAAATCTTTGACAAGTTGGAACGTGAAGAGGGCGTTCAAGCGGTCAAGGACGAAATGATTGAGTTTTACGATAGCCAATTCTTAGATGACGAAGACTTTGTCGCTAAACATAATCAAATTGTGGCTCTAGCTGATAAGTTAGAATATGATGAAGTTCGCCGTCTGATTACCGAAGACAAGGTCCGTCCTGATGGGCGTAAGATTGACGAAATTCGTCCCCTTTCTTCAGAAGTAGGCCTCTTGCCACGGGTTCATGGGTCCGGTTTATTTACCCGGGGACAAACCCAAGTCCTCTCTGCATGTACCCTAGCCCCTCTATCTGAATACCAACCCTTGGATGGGATTAGCCCTGAAACCGAACGGCACTTCATCCACCACTACAACTTCCCTCAATATTCAGTGGGATCAACCGGACGTTACGGTTCACCCGGCCGTCGGGAAATTGGTCACGGGGAATTAGGTCATCGGGCCCTGCAAAGAGTGATTCCTTCCCAAGAGGAATTTCCTTATACCATTCGCTTAGTGGCTGAAGTCTTAGAATCTAATGGGTCTTCTTCCCAAGCCTCTATCTGTGCCGGGACGCTGGCCTTGATGGATGCAGGTGTGCCGATCAAAGCACCTGTAGCGGGGATTGCCATGGGCTTGATTATGGACCAAGAAGATAACGACAAATATACTATTCTAACCGATATTCAAGGCCTTGAAGATCACTTAGGTGATATGGACTTTAAGGTAGCTGGTACCCGTGAAGGAATTACCGCCTTGCAAATGGATATTAAGATCAAAGGGATCACAGAAGATATCCTCCGGGAATCCCTAGCCCAAGCTAAAGTGGCTCGGATGCAGCTATTGGACCATCTTCAAGGCACCTTGGATGCGCCACGCGACCATCTCAGCCCTTATGCACCGAAGATTAAGATGATCCAAATTAAACCTGAAAAGATCGGTGAAGTCATCGGTAAGGGCGGCGAAACCATCGATAAGATTATCGAAGCTACCGGAGTCAAGATTGATATCGATGACGATGGCCAAGTAAGTATTTCGTCTAGTGATGAGGCTATGATTGATAAGGCTATCGAAATCATTGAAGAACTTACCTTGGAAATTGAAGTTGGCCAAGTCTTCACTGGGACTGTTACTCGGATTGAGAAATTTGGCGCTTTTGTCCAATTAACCCCTAAGCAAAACGGGATGGTTCATATTTCGGAACTCCAGCACAAACGCACCAATAAGGTTGAAGATGTGGTCCAAATTGGCGACCAAGTCCAAGTCAAAGTCATTGAAGTCGATAACCGCGGTCGGATCAACCTCTCTATGAAAGCTCTGACCGACAAAGATGCTGAATAAGTTTATTTTTTTTAAAGCAAGGCTGGGACAAAAGTTCCAGCCTTTTTTAGTAGGAAGGATCTCATCAAAACCTGCTTCAAGCGAAAAACAAGCGTCTGCTTCAGATTATGGTATTTTCTTTCAGCCATCTGGTTCTTTGACGCACTTGTCGCACTCTTTTTTTGCCTACTGATACTTTACAATGAAGTTAATTTGTGAAAGCCTTGATAATTTGGTAAAATGAGTTATAAGCTTGATCGAACATGAAAATAGAGGAAGTGTAAACATGACAAAGAAATATAATATCGCTATTGTGGGTGCGACCGGAGCTGTGGGCGAACAACTCCGTTACTTATTAGCGCAATCCAAGATCCCTTATGACAAGGTGCGTTTACTGGCTTCTAGCCGTTCTGCTGGAAAAGAATTAAGCGTGGGCGATGAAAAATATACTGTAGAAGAATTAACTGCTGATTCTTTTGAGGGTATCGATATTGCCTTTTTCTCAGCTGGTGGCGATCGGTCTAAAGAATTTGCTCCTAAGGCGGTTGAAGCTGGAGCAGTTGTGGTGGATAACACCAGCGCCTACCGGATGGATGAAGACACTCCTTTGATTGTCCCAGAGGTTAACCAAGAAGCCATGGATAACCACCACGGTCTCATCGCCAATCCGAACTGTTCAACCATTCAAATGGTGATGGCCTTAAGACCAATCGAAAAGGCTTTTGGCTTAAAGCGGGTCATTGTGTCAACCTATCAAGCGGTTTCTGGTGCAGGGACTCGGGCTGTTCTAGAAATGGAAAATCAATTCCGTGATATCTTATCCGGTGATGAAATTGATGAACCTAAAATTTTACCGGTCGCTGGTGATGAAAAACATTATCAAATGGCCTTCAATGTCCTAGCGCAAATTGATAAGTTCCAAGACAACCACTATACCTTTGAAGAAATGAAAATGACCAATGAAACTAAGAAAATCTTAGGTCGTCCTGATTTACCGGTTTCAGCAACCTGCGTTCGAGTACCGGTCGTTAAGGGTCACGCCGAATCCGTTTATATCGAAATTGACCGTGATGATGTGACCATTGAGGACTTGATGGCTGTTTTAGACCAAGCCGATAATGTGATTGTGGAAGATGACGTAAAGCAACAAGTCTATCCGCAACCCGTTAAGGCAGTTAACCGTCCTGAGACCTTTGTGGGACGGATTCGTCAAGACCTGGATGTGAAGAATGGCTTCCATCTATGGATCGTTTCCGATAATTTATGGAAGGGTGCGGCTTATAATTCCATCGAGATTGCCGAAACCTTAATTGCTCGGGATTTGATCTAAAAGCAATAAAAGATGAAGTGAGCATCTTTACCAATAGGTTATAAAGATGCTTCTTTCCTTTATAAAGAATTTTTGTAAGAAGAAAGAGGAGTTGTAATGAGTGGAATAAGTATTATTCCATTGGGTGGTGTTCGTGAAGATGGTAAGAACATGTACCTGGTCGAAGTCAACGATAAGATCTTTATCTTGGACTGTGGCCTAATCTTCCCACCTGATGAAATGTTAGGGGTCGATATCATGATCCCTGATTTTACCTATATCATTGAACACAAGGATAAGGTAGCTGGGGTCTTTTTGAGCCACGGCCATGCCGATGCGATTGGAGCCCTGCCTTATCTCTTAAAAGAGGTTAATGTTCCCGTCTTTGGGACGGAATTGACCATTGAATTAGCTAAGATCAATTGTAAGAAGCGTGGGGTTAAGAACTTCAAAGACTTCTACGTGATCGATGATTCTAACGAGATTGATTTTGACGATGCCGTTGTTAAGTTCTTCAGTACGACCCACACGGTCCCAGAATCCCTAGGGATTGCAGTCCAAACTGAAGAAGGTAGCATTGTTTATACTGGGGACTTCAAATTTGATTTGACGGTTGGTGATGGTTATAAGACCAGCTTTAACCGCATTGGCGAAATTGCCTCATCTGGGGTAATTGCCCTCTTGAGTGATTCCCAACATGCGGATTCCTATTTTGAGAACACCTCGGAAGAAAAACTGGAACAGGCCATTTTAAAAGAAGTGGACAAGGCCAGTGGTCGGGTCGTCTTAGCCACGGTGGATAGTAATATATTACGGATCCAACAAGTCTTAAATGTGGCGCGGGCAACTAACCGCCATGTCTTCTTATCAGGCGACCAAATTGAAGAAATTATCGATGTGGCCATCCGCTTGAACAAGCTCACCATTCCTTCTAAGAACCTGATTCAGCCCAATGACAATTTAAAGAACTTTGCTGATGATGAAATTATTATCTTGGAGACTGGCGAATACGGGGAAATCTTAACCAATTTACAAGCCATGTCCAAGGGGTCACACAAGAATATTAAAATTCAAAAGGGCGATTTGGTCTTGATTACTTCGAGTCCATCCGTGGGCTTAGAAACCGTGATGGCGGATACCGAAGATGAAATCTATCGGGCTGGTGGCCATGCCTTACAAGTCTTATCAGCCTATAAATCCAGTGGTCACGCTTCCCCCAAGGACTTGGAAGTCTTGATAGGTCTCTTCAATCCAGACTATGTGGTGCCCGTGTCAGGAGAATACCGTCTCTTACACGCTCATGGTAAAATTGCTCAAAGCCTAGGTTATGATGATGACCATATCTTCCTACTTGAAAAGGGTGACGTCCTTAAATACGAGAAGGGCAAACTTCGCCTAGCCAGCTCAGTTCCTTCTGAGAACGTCTTGGTTGATGGGAGTGGGGTTGGCGATATTGGTAATATTGTCTTACGTGACCGCCGTATCCTCTCAGAAGATGGGATTTTTGTGATTGTCTTGACCATTTCGAGAAGCCAAGGTAAGATTCTTTCCCAACCTGAAATCATTTCTCGGGGCTTTGTCTTTATGAAGGAAAGTACTGATCTCCTCAACGCCAGCAAAGAACTGGTGCGTGAAGAGGTTGAGAAAGCCCTAGCTGATCCTAAAAACTTTGACTGGGCCGACTTAAAGGGTAAAATTCGCGAAGTGGTGGCTAAATACCTCTATAAGGAAACCAACCGCCGGCCCATGGTTTTACCGGTGATCATGGAATCATCTCACCGTCGTGGTAAGCGTAACTTTAAGAAAGAAAACCAAAAGAATAGTTCCAACCAAAAGAACAATTCCAACCAAAAGAATAACGCCAAGAAAAATAATAAATCGAATCAAAAAAACAAGCACAATAAAAATCACAAGCAGAAACAAGACGCAAAATCCTAGCATTAGAAAGGACTAAGTTATGAAATCTTCCCAACGTTTAGTGATTATCGTTGAAGGCTTACTTTACCTAGCCTTAGCTTTTCTTATTCAGTTAATTTTCCCAGCGGTTATTTCCGAGTGGGGAATTGCTTTAAGGATTGGCTATACCTTGCTGATTTACTATGCTTTCAGGCGCGGAAATTTTGCCGGAAGTTTCGCTGGCCTCTTGTTAGGAGCTGTTTCCTGCATTGGACTGGATAACCCGGCTGACCATATCGGTCAAATTATTGGTATGATTATCGCTAGTGGTTGTTTAGGCATTGCGGGTCTCTTTGCTCGTAATTTACAACGGACCTTGCATAACCGTCGGATGGGGTCGGCCTATCTTAACTTGGTAACCGGTACTATCCTGGCATGGCTAGCCTATTTCTTAGTGCGTTTCCTGACTTATGAATATCTAGTCAGTGACCTTAGCCTAACGACCCAGGTTAACTTCCAACAAAATGCCCTGTCAGCCTTGGCGAATATTGTCCTTAGCCTGATTATCTTGATTGTGATTATGAATGTTTCGGCTAAGAACTTTATCCCTAAAAATACGCCTTATATATCAAGGCGTGAACGTTCTCGCTTACTGAATGATGATTAAAGCAAAGACAGCCCAAGGAAGCTGGAGCACTGGCTCCAGCTCTTTTGCTTATTAGGGAAAACATGTCTTTTAGTTTTTATTTTTATTTATTGTGAAATTTGCTATAATCTTATTTAGTTTGAGAGAGAGGTTAGGATTTATGACCAATTGGGTAAATATTTTAATTATTGCCATTATTTTAATTAATACGGTGTCGGCGATTTACACGGTTTTTCGCCAAGAGCGACCAGTAGCGACGATTTGGGCTTGGTTACTTGTCCTAATCTTACTGCCGGGGCTAGGTTTTGTGATTTACTTTTTCTTGGGGAGGAAGATTTCTGATAAGCAGATCTTTCAATTGAATGAGAAGGAAGCCATGGGGATGACCACCCTAGTCAACAAAAACATTGATGACTCAGGCAAACAACGTTTTATCTCTGACTATGATCCTGAACTGCAAGAATTAATTATCTTGCTTTACCGCTCTAATTTTTCCATTTTAACCGCTAATAATGAGGTTGAAATTTTTGATGAAGGAAAGGAAAAAATTGAAGCCCTCTTAAAGGATATCGCGGCAGCCAAGCATCATATCCATATCCAATACTATATCCTTACTCCTGATGAGGTCGGTAACCGGGTCTTAGACGCCTTGACTAAAAAAGCCCAAGAGGGGGTTGAAGTCAGGCTCCTCTATGATGCCTTGGGAAGTCGTAAGTTAAAGGATAAGGATTTAGAACCGCTGCGAGCAGCAGGGGGAGTGGCTTCGGCCTTCTTTGGTTACTCGACCTGGATTCAAAATTTCCGCTTGAACTTCCGTAACCACCGCAAGATTGTTGTCATTGACGGGCGGGTTGGCTATATCGGCGGCTTTAATATCGCTAAGGAATATATCGGTAAGGGGCCTTTGGGTTACTGGCGCGATACCCATTTACGGGTAGTTGGCGAGGCGGTCCAAGCCCTGCAAAGTCGGTTTGTGGTTGACTGGTATGCCTCAACGGACGAGGATACTAGTCTCTTGCTGGCTGAACCTGAATTGGCCCATGACTATTTCCCCTTATTCCCGGTTGAGGATAAAGTGCCTATGCAAATTGTTTCCTCGGGTCCAGAAGATGAAACCGACCAAATTAAGATGGGGTATTTGAAGATGATTACCATGGCCAGGTCCCGGATTTACTTGCATACACCTTACTTTATTCCTGATTCACCGATTTTGGAGGCCTTGGAACTTGCTGCCCTGTCTGGTATTGAAGTCCATATCATGATCCCATGTAAGCCGGACCACCCCTTTGTTTATCGGGCCACTGAATACTATAGTAAGGAAGTCTTAGCCTCTGGCGTCCATGTTCACCGTTATGACAAGGGTTTCT
Source organism: Aerococcus loyolae (assembly GCF_002871915.2). Classification (NCBI taxonomy): domain Bacteria; kingdom Bacillati; phylum Bacillota; class Bacilli; order Lactobacillales; family Aerococcaceae; genus Aerococcus; species Aerococcus loyolae. The sequence goes on from NZ_CP126958.1 coordinate 507,805, forward strand.
TGCATTCTAAGATGATGATTGTGGATGACCGGATTGCCAGTGTGGGGACCGCCAACTTCGATATTCGATCCTTCCGCTTGAATTTTGAAGTGAACGCCTTTATCTATGATAAGGCGGTAGTAGCTGAATTGATTGCCCAATATGAACGTGACTTAGAGGATTCTACAGTTTTAACCCAAGAATACTTCGACAATCAATCCGGCTGGAAGAAGTTCAAGCAAAAAGGCTCCCGTCTCTTAGCACCGATTTTATAAAACTTAAGAGCATTCGTTCTGCTTTTGAAATTTAGTCGTTTAGAAGCCATGGCATCGGTTGGGGCCAAGGTCCCTCACCTAGCGAGCTTCAAAGGGATCGTAAGGCTAAAGCCTACGAGCCCTATTTCACATCGCTTGCTTCTTCATGGCTAACGACTATATTCAAAGCGCCACTCCTGCTCTAAGTTACTCGATGAAATAATTCTTTTAATAAATAACAATTGCCGGATAAATAAAAACCAGTTTACTCTCTGGGGGATTTCTTAGTGCTTCGCTTAGGAAGGACATCAAGAAAGTGAGTAAACTGGCTTTTTCTTAGTTAAACGATGATTGAGAAATTATTTTGGTGATGGTAGAGGTTTTTATTTAGTAAAGTGATTGAATCAGGATGAATTAGTGCTGGCTCTAGGCATTGGGTTCCCAAATAGCTAAGATTTCTTGCTTAGGGATCATAAAGTTTACCTCGCTATCGATATCTTCAAAGATAACCATTTGACTTTGGGGATGGGAAGAATATTTTTGAAAATAGCCAAAGAGGGTATCCTTGGTATACATATTGCCCATATTGCGTCTCACGGTAATGTAGACGGGGAGCTGTTGTTTTTGGTAATCCTTGATCTGACTGGATAGGGCGTCATTTTCTGAACTAGGCGCTAGGTCTGCAAGCTTTTCAGCGGGGTTTTTATTAATGGACTGTAACGGTCTAGCGACGTTTGTCTGTGAACTTATCGGGATAATGTTATGAATTAAGCTATTCCATGAGAACGATTGACTTGGATTTTGCATCTTAGACCCTCCTTAAATAATAAAAATAAACAATTTCAGAACGTTTGTTCTAACTGATTTATAGTATAGCGAACGTTCGTTCTAGTGTCAAGTGGAATTCGAACAGATGTTTTTTATAGGTGAGAAAGCTTTTAAGTGAAGTAAAATCGCTTCAAAGGGATAAATCTATGCTAAAATGAACTTAACTCTAATAAAGATTGTGTGGCTGCCTGTTTATGCCATGCGACACTTAGTCATGAAAAGAATAAGGACTTTTTAATTATTTACTTTATTTAAATAATTTACGACAAGTCTTTTAATTTGTGGTATGATACACTTTATAAACTTTTAAAGGATGAAAGGTGTTCTATGAAATCGAAAGGATTATTGGTTGTGCTTTCAGGACCCTCTGGGGTAGGTAAAGGGACGGTCCGTAAAGCATTATTTGAGACTGATCAAGAAAAAAATCAATTTTTCTATTCCGTTTCAGCAACTACACGTCAACCACGTGAAGGGGAAGTAGACGGAAAGGATTATTTTTTCGTATCGCGAGAAGAATTCGAGAAAATGATCGAAGATGAAAAGTTGTTAGAATATGCGGAATATGTAGGAAATTTTTACGGGACACCCCTGGATTACATTGATAAAATGACTAATGCAGGAAAGGATGTCTTCTTAGAAATTGAAGTACAGGGTGCCTTGCAGGTAAAACGGCGGATGCCTGATGGGGTTTTCATTTTTCTGGCGCCACCCAACTTAAGAGAATTGGAATCACGCATTGTTAACCGGGGAACGGACAGTCCAGAAGTGATTGCGGAACGGATGGACAAAGCTCGCACCGAGTTGCAATTAATGACCCAATATGACTATGTGGTGGAAAACGATGATGTGGATCTAGCGGTAAAGCGGATTCAAACTATCATTAAGGCAGAACATTTGAAAGTTGACCGTTTTATTGACGATATTGTTGAGAATTATCTAGGAGAGGGAGATTAATTATGATTATTTATCCATCGATTGATTCTTTGTTAAAGCAAGTAAATTCTAAATATTCTCTGTGTACCATTGCCGCTAAACGGGCCCACGAACTTCAAGAAAACCAAAATCCGATGTTAACAGACTATCATTCGCCTAAGTATGTTGGTCAAGCCTTAGAAGAGATTAATTCCGGTGACTTAGGTATTGATCCAGATTCTCTAGCTAAGGACGAAAGCCTTAACTAATAATAAGCACGAACAAAGATCGGTTAGCCGGTCTTTTTTTCGTGCTTTGAAAAACTAGAGATAGTTGGAAGCTGATTTAAGTTTTAGTACAATAGATAGAGAAATAGCGGAAAGGAGAATGGATATGGTCTTAGAAAAGACAAGAGCCCCCCGTTTTGCCCGGGTCATTGTTGATGTTCCCACCATGCAGACTGACCATCCCTATGATTATTATATTCCCGACCGCTATCAGGACTTGATTCAGGTGGGCATGCGCGTCCAAGTTCCCTTTGGTGTCCGCCAGGTACTGGCCTATGTGGTGGAATTAACCGCAACTAGTGAATTTGAGGGTGAACTCAAAGAGATTACTAGCCTGCTTGATGACCAAGCGGTTTTAACTCCTGAAATGTTAAGTTTAGGCCGGGATATGGCCGAGCATTTGTTTTCTTATGTGGTGACTTGTTACCAAACCATGCTGCCCCGCTTGTTAAAGGTGGACTACCATAAGTACTTCGTTCCTAGTGAGACATTGACTTATCAACACCGAAAAAGCTACTTTAAAGACCAGGAAGAAGTGTCCTGGGAGGCGGCAGAAGAAGCCGAACAGTTAAAAAACCTTTTGGTCTTAAAAGAGACAGGCGAGGTGAGTGTTGACTACCGGGTTGCCGACCGCAAACATTATAAAACTGAAAAATGGATCCAACCACTCCTGGATGCAGAACAATTAGAACAGGAGCGCGACCAACTTAGAAAGACTGCTAAAAAGCAAATCTTACTCTGTGAAGTGCTCATGGAACTTGAAGGGCGGCGGGTGAGCGTCAAATGGTTGCGGGAGAATTATGACCTCTCCTTACAAACTATCCGCCGTGGCCAAGATTTCGGCTGGTTAAAGTTGTTTGAGGTTGAAGTTGACCGTGACCCTTATGCTGACCGCTATCAAGAAAGAACCCAAGATAAGCCCCTCACCGATGACCAAAGTCAGGTTTACCAAGAAGTTAAACAGGCGATCAGTGATCAAGTCAATGATACCTACCTCTTGCAAGGGGTGACGGGTAGTGGGAAGACAGAAGTTTACCTGCAATTAATCCGCCAAGCCCTCGACCAAGGGCAAACTGCGATTTTATTGGTGCCAGAAATTGCCTTGACCCCACAAATGGTGGCCCAGTTGAAGGGGCGCTTTGGGGACTTGGTCGCTGTTCTTCACAGTCAATTAAGTGTTGGCGAGCATTTTGATGAATGGCGGAAGATGCGCCGGGGGGATGCCCGGGTAGTCGTCGGAGCTCGGTCATCGATTTTTGCCCCGATTGATAATATTGGCATCATTATTATTGATGAGGAACATGAAACCACCTATAAACAAGAGGAAGCCCCCCGCTACCATGCCCGGGATGTGGCCAAGTGGCGGGCCTCTTATCATTCCTGTCCCTTAGTCTTAGGGTCAGCAACCCCTGCTCTAGAAAGCCGAGCCCGGGCCCAAAATGGGGTCTACCACTTGCTTAGTCTGCCTGGACGGATTAACGGCAAGGCCTTGCCGGCAGTCGACTTGATCGATATGCGGGAAGAATTTAAGCATAAAAATTACTATCAATTCTCCCGTTCACTCAAAGAAGCCATCGATCAGACTTTAAGCCAAGGCCAACAAGTGGCTCTCATGCTTAACCGGCGGGGCTATGCCAATTATGTCATGTGTCGGGATTGTGGTTATGTTTTTCAATGTCAAAATTGTGATGTTTCCCTAACCTATCATTACAGTGACCGCAGTTTGCAGTGCCATTATTGTGGCTATAGCCGGCCTTACCCCCAAGTTTGTCCTCTCTGCCAGGGACAGCACTTACGCCCCTTTGGCAGCGGCACGGAAAAGGTTGAAGAAGAAATCTACCAACTTTTTCCGGGCAAGAACTTGGTCAGGATGGACAATGATACCACCCGGAAAAAGGGCGCCCATGAGCGTTTGTTAGCCAAAGTGGCTAGTGGCGAGGCGGATATCTTACTGGGAACGCAAATGATTGCTAAGGGGCTAGATTTTCCTAATATTACCCTAGTGGGAGTGATCAATGCGGATACCTCCCTCTACCTGCCTGATTTCCGGGCTTCAGAGCGGACCTTTCAGCTCTTAACCCAGGTGAGTGGAAGGGCAGGCCGGGGTGACTTGGAAGGGCGGGTCATGATTCAAACCTTTAATCCCGACCACTATGCCCTACAACTTGCTAAACACCACGACTATGACCGCTTCTACCAAAAGGAAATGACCTACCGCAAACTCAACCATTATTCCCCTTATTTCTATACCATCAGGTTGTCTATCTCACACTTTAATGAAAAAGATGCCCTAAAAGCGGCCTTAACCTTAGCTACTTTACTACGTGAACGTAGTCAGGGCAGTAAAGACTATGTCATTGGACCGAGTCAAAATGCCATTTCTCGGATTAAAAACCGTTATTATTATCAAATTTTGTACCAGTACCGCAATCAAGCACACATTCAGCCCTTATTCCAAGAAATCCGTGACTTGGCTCAAGACTGGAGTAAAAAGAAACTCTATGTCTCTATTGATGTCGAGCCTTTATCTTTCTTGTAGGAAAACAGGGGACAGGAATTGCACTGAGGAGGAAGTTATTCATTATGAAAAAAATTGTATTTATGGGGACGCCAGAATTTTCGGTAAGGAGTCTGCAGGCCTTAATTGACCACCCGGACTATGAAGTGAGCGCCGTGGTTACCCAGCCTGACCGACCCGTGGGACGGAAACACCGCCTCCAAGCTTCAGCGGTTAAAGAAGCCGCCCAAGCAGCTGATATTCCCGTTTACCAACCCGAAAAAATTAGTCAAGACCAAGACCTCGACCAGCTGCTCAGCCAGGGGGATATCGATTTAATTGTGACGGCTGCTTACGGGCAATTTTTACCCGAGCGTTTATTGAATTATCCTAAATACGGAGCCATTAATGTTCATGCCAGCCTCCTACCCAAGTACCGGGGCGGGGCACCTGTCCACTACGCCATCTGGAAGGGGGAAAAAGAGACTGGGATAAGTATTATTCGTATGGTTAAGAAAATGGACGCTGGAGCAATCCTAAAGCAAGCCGCTATCCCTATTGATGACCAAGTCACTGTCGCTGAAATGTTTGACCGCTTGAGTGAACTGGGGAGTCAAGTATTGCTAGAAACCTTACCCGCTCTCTTTGATGGAACAGTGACTGAGACTCCTCAAAATGAATCGGAAGCGACTTTTTCACCTAATATCACCCGGGAAGAGGAACGAATCAACTGGGACAATACTGCCCAAGAAATCCATAACCAAGTTCGGGCCTTTAATAGCTGGCCGGTGGCTCACACTTTCTTTGATGATAAACGCTGGAAGATCTGGGCAAGTGAAGTGCTTGAAGACGAAGAAACTGACCAAGTCCCAGGAACAGTGATTGCTATTGACAAGAAACCGGCCCGTTTCCTAGTGGCTTGCGGAGAGGGAACCGTCTTAGCTATTACTGAAATCCAACCAGCAGGGAAGAAGGCCATGGATATTACGAGTTTTATTAATGGAGGAGCGGGTCAAATTGAAGTCGGCGACACATTCCAATAAACCCTCAGGCCTCAAAGCTAGCGCCCGCTACCAAGCCATGGAAACCCTGAACCTGGTCTATAAGGGCGAGGCCTTTGTTAATCAAGAAGTCAACCAAGTGCTCAGCCATAGTTGGGTAGTTGACTCGGACCGTGACCTCTATACCCGCTTAGTTTACGGTAGCCTGCAATTTCATTGGACCCTCCAAGAACTTTTAAAACAGGTATTGAAACGCTATAAGCGGACCAAGAAGTGGCTGCTAGCCCTATTAGAATCATCAGCCTACCAGCATTATTACCTCGATGCCATTCCTGACCACGCCATTGTGGACGAAGCCGTACGCATCGCTAAGAAGCGCGGCAACCAGACCCTGGGACGTTTTACCAATGGGACCCTGCGTAACCTTTTCCGGACCTATCCGACGATTGAAGACTTTATTAGCCAGCAGGCAAGCGACCAGGCCTATGTTCTTTCCTTAGAGACTAGCTTGCCCTTAGACTGGGTGAAATATTTTACTCAACGTTTTGGCTTTGAAACTACCCAGCAGATCGCTCAAGCCATGGCAGAACCAGCCCAGGTTAATGTGCGGATTAGTCGGGACTATTGGCAGAACCAGGATAAAATTAGCCAGATTTTAGCCGATCAAGGTTTCCCTAATCAAAGCAGTGACTTAGCCCCTCATCAGCTTAAGGTTAAGGCTGGCAATCCGGCTCAATCTGAACTCTTTAAGAAGGGAATTATTACCATTCAAGATGAGGCTGCCAGCTTAGCTGTCGATATCTTGAACCCCAAAGCTGGCGACTGGGTCCTAGATGCCTGTGCGGCACCCGGTGGAAAGACGGTTCAATTAGGAGAATATGTGGGCAAAACGGGCCAGGTCTTGGCCTTTGATATTGCAGAGAATAAATTAGCCTTAATTGCTGATAATGTTAAACGCATGCATGTCGACCAACAGGTAAGTATCCAACAAGGGGATGCCAGTCAACTCGGGAGAAAATTTCCAGCGGAAAGCTTTGATGGGATTTTAGTTGACGCTCCTTGTTCAGGCGTGGGCCTCTTCCGGCGTAAACCGGATACCAAGTTAAACAAGGATTTTCAAGATCTAAAGAATTTGCAAAAAATTCAATTAGAAATCTTAAATAATGTCTCTCCCTTACTAAAAAAGGCTGGCCGCTTGGTCTATAGTACCTGTACAATAACAGCAGAAGAGAATTGGCAAGTGGTCGAAAAATTTTTAACAACCCACCCAGACTTCGCCCTCAAAGCCATTGGGGCCGAGTGGCAGGAAGTTTTAAAGCCATCATTGATCAATGCCGCTTGCCTGGAAATCTTACCGCATCATTTTAATAGCGATGGATTTTTTGTCGCCTTATTAGAAAAACAAAGTTAGGAGCAATTACTATGGAAGTTAGTCAGTTGACCGATACTGGTCAAATTAGAAGCTCAAATCAAGACCAAGTAGGGGTTTTTTATAATCAAGCCGAGCAGGCCCTACTCCTGCTCTGTGATGGCATGGGCGGCCATAATGCTGGGGATGTAGCCAGTGAAATGGCCCTTTATGCAGTCGGCCATGCCTGGGAGGAATCTCCTAAGACCGATACTGAAGCGGTTCAAACTTGGTTGGAGGATAATATTGTTTCTGCTAATGACCGGGTTTTACAAGCTTCTAAAAAATATAATGATTTGTCAGGCATGGGGACCACTATTGTGGGGATTGCGATTATTGAAGGAAAGGGGATTGTCGCCCATGTGGGTGATAGTCGGGCTTATTGCTATGATGGGGAGGCCTTAAAGCCTTTGACCCGCGACCATTCCTTTGTCCAAGAACTCCTGGATATGAAGATGATTACCCCATCTGAAGCCCAAAACCACCCGCAAAAGAATATTGTGACTCAGACGGTGGGGGTAAGCGAAGATATTAAGGTGGATATTTCGGTGTTTGCCTTAGAGGCTCAGACCATGCTCTTACTCTGTTCAGATGGTTTAACCGATATGCTGACTGATGATGATATCAGTCAGATTATCGCTAGCGATGAAGATGTTAATCAGGCGGCTCAGGCCTTAATCGCTGCGGCCAACCAAGCCGGGGGCCGAGATAATATTTCGGTGGTCCTGGCCAGGATTGAGGGAGGGGATGTGTCATGAAACAAGGTCAAGTGATTGGTAATCGTTATGAAATTATCCGCCACCTTGGCTCTGGAGGGATGGCAACCGTCTATTTAGCTTATGATCCGATTTTGGAACGGGAGGTCGCCATTAAATTCCTCCGCATTGGGACTTCGGATATGGATGACGCGACTCGGCGCTTCAAACGGGAAGCCATGTCGATTTCAGAAGTGAACCACCCCAATATTGTTAATATTTACGATGTCGGTGACGATGATGATGGCCACTATATCGTGATGGAATACATTGAGGGAATTGACCTTAAACAATTTATTCGCAAAAACCATCCCATCAGTAAAGAAACTTATCAAGGAATCATGATGCAAATCCTGGCTGGGGTCGAATGTGCCCACCGAAAAGGGATTATCCACCGGGACTTAAAACCGCAAAATATCATGATTAAACCCGATGGCCAGGTAAAAATCATGGACTTTGGGATTGCCTTGGTCTCTACTGAGACTTCAATTACCCAGACCAATACCATTATTGGTTCGGTCCATTATTTATCCCCTGAACAAGCGCGGGGATCGATGGCTAGTTACCAATCGGATATTTATAGTTTGGGAATTGTTTCCTTTGAAATGCTCACTGGCCAGGTCCCCTTCGACGGGGAATCCGCCGTTAGCATAGCCATTCAACACTTCCAAGAATCCTTACCGGATATTAATCAGTTCCGTTCCGATATCCCCCAAGCCATGCAAAATGTTATCATGAAGGCGACGGCCAAGGAAGCTAATGAGCGCTATCAGACTTGCGAACAGATGCGACAAGATTTAGCGACCTGTCTGGATCCCAGCCGGGCCAATGAGGCACCATTTACGCCTTCATTGATGAAGAACGAGACTATCGTTATGGCTAAGGACGCGATCGAAAAACAAATTACTGACGAAAGAAAGGTCTCCACAGAAGCTCAGCCAGAGCCCAAAGAAACGGCTCAAGCGACCAAGGCCATGCCGCTCGGTGCCGGCTTAGCGAGTCAAAAGGCAGAAGCGAAAACCGAGCCAAAAATAAAAGCAGCTCCGCCAAAAACATCCAGTCGGCCCAAGCGGAGATGGCCTTGGTTCATTGGGGGTCTCTTGGCCATCTTATTGCTTCTTGGCGTCTTTGTCTTTGGCCAGGGGCAAAGTCAACCGGTTCCTGATCTGACCAATATGACCGAAGACCAGGCCCGTAATAGCCTGGTCAATAATGGCTTTAGCCTGGGTGAGAGTCATCAAGAATATAGCGACCAGGTGGAAAGCGGACGAGTGATCCGGACCGATCCTAGCAGTGGGAGAAAAGTCAAGGCTGACCAGCCCATTGACCTCTATATTAGCCAGGGTAAGGAACCCATTGAAATTCCTAACTACCAAGGCCAGACCCTAGAACAGGCTAAAAAAGATGCCGAGAAGAAAGGTTTTTCCGTAAGTAGTGAAGAAGTCTATAGTGAAGAGGTGGAAAAGGGTAAAGTGATTTCCCAAAATCCAGCTCCGGGGGCTAGTGTAGTGGCTAGTGAAACCAACCTGCACTTGGTCGTGAGTCTGGGTAAGGAACCCTTAACGATGGCCAACCTCCAAGGCTTAAACCAAGCGGGCGTCCAACAATATGCCCAAAGTGTGGGCTTGAATGTCAGCTTTAATGAAGCTAATTCGGATTCGGTGCCTAAGGGATTAGTAGTCTCCCAAAGTATTGCGCCTGGAGCCAACTTTAACCGCGGGGCGAATTTGACGGTGACCCTTTCTTTAGGACCTGAGGAGGAGCCAACCCACAGCTTCCGTCACACCATCACTATTCCTTACAAGGGAAAAAGATCTCGTGGAGATTCTGATGGCGAATCTAATTCCCAACGGCAGGCAGCCAATGAGATTGAAATTTACATTGATGATTTAAACCATTCTTACAATGAAGTGGCTGATCGCTTTACCATCACTGACGATAAGTCTTATACTTTGAGTTTTGAAACTGAGCCTAATAAAACCGCTCGTTTTAAGGTGGTTCGTGACGGCAAGACGATTTTAGAGAATCGAGTGAAACCAGGCGATGACTAATAGACAAATAGAAAAACAGGGCCAGATCGTTAAGGTTTTGAGTGGCTTTTACTATATTGAAGACCAAGATAGTCGGGAGATCTACCAAACCCGGGCGCGCGGTCTCTTTCGTAAGGAACAGCTGACCCCCTTAGTGGGTGACTATGTCAGCTTTCAAGCAGATAATCCCCATGAAGGAGTCTTAACTGCCGTCAAAGAGCGTAAAAATGAGCTTGACCGGCCACCTGTGGCCAATATTGACTTAGCCTTTGTCGTTGCTTCCGTGACCCAACCACAAATCCCTAGCAAGTTGATTGACCGCATGTTGGTCTATAGTGAAAGCCAAAGGATCCAACCAGCGCTTTACTTTTCTAAGTTAGATTTACTCGATGAAGCAGAACGTGAGGAATTGCAGCCGCTCTTGGCTAATTACCAGTCCCTGGGTTACCAGGTCTTAACCAATTTAGCCATGGCTCAAGCTAACGATGATTTGCTTACTGAACTCTTTCAAGGGAAAACCATCGCCGCTATGGGGCAGTCGGGTGTTGGCAAGACCACCTTGTTAAACCATCTATTGCCTGACCTCCATAAGGAAACGGCTGCAATTTCTAAGGGAATGGGTCGGGGCAAGCACACTACCCGCCATGTTGAATTACATGATGTCTATGGGGGGAAGCTAGTCGACACGCCTGGCTTTTCCAGTTTAAGCTTAGATAGCATTGAAAAGGAAGACCTAGGAAACTACTTCCCTGAAATGAGAGATCGGAGTGACTCCTGTAAGTTTCGGGAATGCTCCCACACCCACGAGCCCCAATGTGCGATTAAAGCAGCCCTAGCGGCAGGCGAGATTAGTCAAAGTCGTTATGACCATTATGTGGAATTTTTGCAGGAAATTATTAATAAAAAACCCGATTACCAACAGAAAAATAGGAGGAAGAAGAAATGAAAATTGCCCCAAGTATTTTAAATGCTGATACCGGTCGTATGCGTGAAGAAGTTGCCCGAATTGAAGAGGCTGGAGCAGACTGGGTCCATGTGGATATTATGGATGGCCATTTTGTCCCAAACCTCACATTTGGTGCGCCCATGGTGGAAGCCCTACGTCCTCACACCAAACTCTTCATTGATTGCCATATGATGGTAGATAATCCAGATGACTATATCGAATCCTTAGCCCAAGCGGGAGCAGATAGCATGACGGTGCATTTTGAAGCGGTCACCCACTTACACCGAACCATTCAAAATATTCAATCCCAAGGCATGAAAGCTGCGGTAGCGCTTAACCCAGCAACTCCAGTATCAGCCATCACACCGATCTTGAATATGGTTGATATGGTCTTAGTCATGACGGTTAACCCGGGTTTTGGTGGCCAAGCCTTCATTCCAGATATGGTAGAAAAAATGACTGAACTGGACCAAATCCGTCAGGAAAAAGGCTACCATTATCAAATCCAAGTCGATGGAGGGATCGATAACACCACCATTCGTCAGTGCTACGACCAAGGGGTGGATGTCTTTGTTTCCGGCTCTTATGTCTACAAAGGGGATTCTAACCAAGCCATCGCTTCCTTGCGGGATGCTTGCTGCTAAAAGTGAGTGAGGAAAATGATTCAACGTATTATTGCTGTGGGAAGCGCCATTGCCCATTTGGATAATCCCATTATTGCTAGTTACAAAAATGACCCCCAAGTAGCCTGGGTGGGAATTGATCGGGGGGCAAGAGAATTGCTCCGCGTCGGCTTACCCCTCAATCTAGCTGTGGGGGACTTTGATTCGGTGACCGCGGAGGAAAGACAAGCCATCCAAGAAGCGGCCCAAGAATGTATTATTTTACCCAGTGAGAAGAATGATACTGATACTGAAGCCGCTCTCATGGAAATGATGAAAAAATGGCCCCAGTCTGAACATATTATTTTTTATGGCATGCTGGGTGGCCGACTCGACCATACCCTTAATAACCTATGGATGGTTTACCAAGACCGTTTTCAACCGGTCATCTCTCGCTTAGAATTTATTTCCGATACCAATACAGTTCGCTTTTTGGAGCCTGGTGACCATACCGTTTGTCCCTATGAAGGCATGACTTATCTTTCCTTGATTTCTATGGGCCCCGTGAGCGGGTTGACCTTAAAAGACGTTAAATACTGCTTAGAGGACTTTGCCTCTGATAAGCCGCGGTCCTTTATTTCTAATGAATTTCTTCCTGATGGACGGCCCATGTCCTTAAGCTTTACTTCTGGGCTCTTGATGGTCTTACAAACCAGGGATGCTCACTAGTTATTTGCTAAGTATTTTCTAAAAGAGGTAAATTGCAATATCAAGTGCATATTTATTTTAAAAAATCCCAGTGTCATGCCAAATAACTAAAAAGCTGATAAAGTCAATAATTCTTGGCCCGTTTTTCTCTAGCTTAAAGTGCTTGATTATCATTTAGAGATTCAGGGTGGGGCTGTCAAGGTGGAGAGCGAAGCGGACCTTGACTGGCCCACACTGAATCTCTATGCTTTGTTAAGCACTTTAGCCTGCTTCTTTAAGCGTTTCCTGAAGTTTCGCAACTTCTAGGTTATAACAGTCGTTAGGGGTTTGATAATCTAAGACCTTTCTAAAGCGATTATTTATTGTATTCGTATAGTGTGCGAGTTCCTGGTATGTCAGCTTTTTAAAGCTTGTCCCTTTGGGCAAGAATTCTCTTAACATGCGATTATGTCTCTCATTACTGCCTTTTTCCCAAGCTGAATAGGCATGGGCGAAAAAGACTTCCAAATCCTTCAGAGCATACTCAAGCTGAGATAGTTTAGAAAATTCACTGCCGTTATCGGTCGTTAAGGTTTTAAAACACGCTTGACCCTCTTTAAGAATCACCTTTTTAACCGATTTTACAATGGAATCTGCATCCCACTTCCAAGTCTTCTTGGTGAGGAATTTTCGCGTTTTCCGTTCAACTAGAGTAATAAGACATGGCTCTCCTTTAGTCTTCTTTCCTATCACGAGGTCAAGCTCCCAGTGACCAAATTCTTCTCTTGAAAGGACGTCTGGGCATCGCTGATCAATGCTTTTTCCAAATACCTTTTTATTCGTCCCACGCGGTTCACTAGGTTGTTTTCTTGGACGAATCCTTGTTTTCATAGGAAGATCAATATTCCTCACATTTAATAAACCAAGATTGATATATTTATACATGGTTTTGGTGCAAGGAACTCTTTCTAAAGGGTGTTTTCTGCGGTAATCATGAATAAACGTATCAACACTGAAAATACGGTCTTCTTTAGGTGTCAGTAAGGCTTCCTCAAAGGCTTTAATGAAGTTAGATTTTCCATACAAAGCGCCTCTGGCTTTAGAATTTGACCGATTATCTTTATAAACACGCGAGCCAGTTTCTGCAAGATAGACATCAACGTAGGTATGATCATAGTTCATTTGACGTGTTTTTCCACGTTTTAGTTCACGAGATATGGTGCATTGATTGACGCCAACGGCGTCAGCAATCTCTTTCTGTTTATGTCCTTCTTGGTGCATTGCTTGGATAATTCCGCGTTTTTCTGCAGAAAGGTGTGTATATGATCTAGGTTTCGTGTTAGAATGTTTCATAGCCAGTGAGTGCTCCTTTACTTGGGTTTAGACGCTTTTAAGTATAGAGCATCACTGGTTTTTTGTCGTCCTTTTCTCTATGCACTTCATTTTACAATTTACCATTTTCTAAAAGAACTTGCAACACGGTAACCCCTATGATAAAATATTCTAGTATGTTCAAAAAACTGTAAGAAGGGAGTTATTCAACATGGCAAAACAATGTTATTTCACAGGTCGTAAAGCAAAATCTGGAAACAACCGTTCACACGCTTTAAACAGCTCAAAACGTACCTTTAAACCAAACTTGCAAAAAGTTCGTGTGTTAGTTGATGGAAAACCTAAACGTGTTTGGGTTTCAGCTCGTGCCCTTAAATCAGGAAAAGTTCAACGTGTTTAGTCAACAAACTAACGATAGAAAATCACATTAGCCATAGAGTGTTAATCATTCTACCGCTAATGTGTTTTTTTATTATTAGCTTTTAATTTAGGCCAGAGAGTGCAATATCCGCCAAAAATTGGTACAATGGGAAAAGGATTATGATATAAGAATCTTCAAGCGTATTCATCGAAAAAATGACTCTTATTAACAAGGAGGAAAAACAATGCCTGTAAAAATGGATTCTGAATATGGCGAAATTGAAATTACTAATGACGTGATTGCTAAGGTTGTGGGAATGGCTACCACACAAAATTATGGTGTGGTCGGCATGGCCAGCAAGAACCAAATCCGTGATGGCATTTCTGAAATCTTAAAAATTGAAAATTATACCAAGGGAGTCGTTGTTCGTAGCGAGGCTGATCTGGTGATCGTTGATGTTTATATTATGGTAAACTACGGTACCAAGATCTCAGAAATTTGTCGTAACGTGCAACGCTCTGTAAAATATGATTTAGGACGGCAACTAGGCATCACTGCTAATGTAGTGAACGTCTTTGTCCAAGGCATATATACAGAGGACCAATAAGCGAAGGGAGGAAGACGCTGCATGAGTCAGTTAGTCATTGATGCATCAGATTTAAGAAACATGGTTGCCGTAGGTTGCGACAAGTTAAAGCAAGGAGCAGATTATGTCGATTCTTTAAATGTCTTTCCGGTACCTGATGGGGATACAGGGACAAATATGAATCTATCCTTTTCAGCGGGATTAGGAGGAGTCGAGAAGAACAATGGGCAAAGTGTTGAAGAAGTTGCCGATGCCCTAGCTAAGGGTTTGTTAATGGGAGCACGGGGAAATTCCGGCGTAATCCTATCCCAAATCTTTAGAGGCTTTGCTAAGGGCTGTAAGGGTCTGGAAAAGTTAGATGCTAAGGCCCTAGCCAATAGCTTTGACCAGGCGGTTAAGTCGGCCTATAAGGCAGTCATGAAGCCAGTGGAAGGGACGATCTTGACCGTAGTCCGTGAGGGAGCGGAAGCCGGTCTCGTCCAAGCTGAAAAGAGTGATGATGTCATTGAGGTCATGCGCGCTGTTTCTGAAGGCGCTAACTTAGCTTTAGAGAATACCCCTAACCTGCTTCCTGTATTAAAAGAGGTTGGCGTGGTTGACTCTGGCGGTCAAGGACTGTGCTTGATCTATGCTGGCTTTTTAGAGGCCTTGACAGGTGAAGCGGTTGCTAGTTTCCATACTAATGTTGAAAACACTGACCTCACTGAATTAGCTCATGAAGAAAATTACTATAATACTTCCCATTCCGTGTCTTCGGAAGATATCAAATTCGGTTTCTGTACCGAAATTATGGTGGCCTTAGGGCAAGGATCAGAAGACTGTGAAGACTTTGACTACGAGACTTTCCGAAATTACCTGAGTGAACGCGGGGATTCCTTATTAGTGGTTAATGATGATGAAGTGGTCAAAGTTCATGTCCACACCGAACGTCCTGGTGATGTCCTCAATTATGGGCAAAAATTTGGGACCTTAATCAAGGTGAAAGTGGACAATATGCGCCAGCAACATGAGGATATCTTGACCAATAAGGCCAAGGCAGCCCCTAAGGAAAAGCAAGCCTACAGTATTATTGCTGTTTGTGCCGGTGAAGGCGTGAGTGAACTCTTTAAAGAGGCGGGGGCTAGCTACATCATTTCCGGTGGTCAGACCATGAATCCGTCAACAGAAGACTTTGTTAAGGCTATTGAAGCAGTTAATGCTGAAAATATCATCCTCTTGCCTAACAATAAGAATATCTTCATGGCGGCTAAACAAGCGGCTGATGTCAGCGAAGTGCCTACCGTGGTCCTGGAAACCGAGTCGATTACCCAAGGGCTAGCGGCCTTACTCGGCTTTAACCTCAATGATGACTTAGCAAATAACGAAAGCTCCATGAAGGAAGCCTTCCATGAAGTCAAGAGTGGGCAAGTGACCCATGCGATTCGGGACACCTCGATCTCTGGGTTGACCATCCACAAGGGTGACTATATGGGCCTGGTTGAAGGCGATATTCAAGTTTGTGATACTGATAAGACTCAGGCTGCCCGTAAAACGGTCCAGGCCTTAACCGATGAAGAAAGTGAATTAGTGACTTTAATCTATGGTGAAGATATCAGTGAAGAAGAGGCCAGCCAGTTAGCAGACCTTATCACTGAAGATAATGATCAATTAGAAGTTGAAGTCTATAAAGGGGACCAGCCTGTCTATAGTTATTTAATTTCTGTTGAATAGTTAAGAAACAGGCTGTCTTGCAGTCTGTTTTCTATATTTAGAAGGGTGAAAGAAAATGAGTCATATGAAAATAGGTATTTTGGATTTTATCCCTCGCGATCGTGAAATGACTGCGATCGAATCCTTTAAAAGTGCCATGAATTTATTACAATTGGCAGATGAAAAGGGCCTGGCTCGTTACTGGTTTGCTGAACACCACAGCACTCCGGCACTCTTAGGGTCAAGCCCCCAAGTCACATTAGGCTATGCAGCGGCGATTACCGAGCATATCCGCCTGGGCACAGGTGGGGTGATGCTGGATAATTTAAGCGCCTACCAACTGGCTGAAAACTTTAAAGTTTTGGAATGCTTAGCCCCCCACCGAATTGAAGCGGGGGTAGGTTATTCTAATCCTAAGGAACAGGCTGACCAAAAGGAAATGGGGGGCTTTGACTTTAAGAATCCCAAACCCTATAAGGATGAATTAGTCGCCCTTTATGACTATATGCATGATCAACGGTCAGTCCACCAAGAGGGTAAAGCCCGGGCCATGCCAGTCTTATTTGACCATGAGATTCCTTATTATGTCATGGTAACCTCCACCCGCCATGTTCGTTATATTGCTGAACAAGGCTGGGGCATGCTTTTTGGGCTCTTCCTTAATCCTTCTTATGAAGAATGTAAAGAAGCTATCCGCATTTATCGCAAGTATTTTAAACCTAATGGGATTAGTAATACCCCCCATGTCATGGTGTCGCTCTATGTCATTTCGGCCTATGATGAGAATGTCTTAGAAGGCTTAGAGAAGGCGGTTGATGCTTGGATACTGACCTTTAGGAGTAACAAGCGGGCCTTGTACCAACTTTTGAGTGTGGAGGAAGCGGAATTCTATCCTTTTTCTGATGAGGAGAAGGAAACCATTGACCACTACCAAGAGGCTAAATTAATCGCTAGCCCTAAAGAGATTCAGGCTAAATTTAGCCATTTGATGAAAGAATTAGACTGTGATGAATTCCTGGTGGTTAACCAATTATCTGGTTATAATTATCGCCGTGACTTAATTAATATCTTAGCGGACACCGATCTTTAGTAGCCTATAGCGGGAAGGAGTAAGCTAATGACGAGTATTACTGATCCAGTCAGCGTCTTAACTGGAGTAGGCCCTAAAAAAGCAGCCCTGTTGAAGCGTTTGAAAATTGAAAGCGTTTATGACTTACTTTGTCAATTTCCTTTTCGCTATGAAGATTTATCGGTTAAAAGTATTCAGGAATTGGTCGATAATCAAAAAGCAACCCTAAAGGGCCGGGTGGTTACTGAACCGGTGGTAAATTATTTTCGGGGACGCAAGGGCAACCGCCTGCATTTTCGTTTGCAAGTGGATCATGAAATTATCAATGTTAATTTCTTCAACCAAGCCTATCTCAAAAAGCAAATTCATAGCCAAGAGGAAATCTTGATTTATGGAACTTATGAAGCCAAGCGCCAGCAATTACTGGGGATTAAACTTATCAATTTTTCTAGTGAGGATAATGAGACCGCCTCTGTCTACCATACGACTAAGGGGCTCTCACAGTCCGCTTTAAGGCAGTTAATTAAGACGGCTCTTGACCAGTATGAAGATCAGATTCCTGAGCTTATCCCCGAAGAATTGTCAAAGCGCTATCAGTTAATTTCTCATCGCCAGGCTATCCGCTTGATGCATTTTCCCAATACTGAGTCTGATAGCCAGCAAGCCCGGCGCCAGATTAAGTACCAAGAACTCTTCCTCTATAGTCTCCGTATCCAATGGCGCAAGCTCAACCAGCGCTACCAAGAAGCGGGGGTACAAATCCACTATGACAATGACCAATTAAAAGAATTTATCCGCTCAATTCCCTTTGAATTGACCCAAGGACAAAAAGAAGTCACTAATCAAATTTGCCGGGACCTCCTACAACCCTATCCGATGAACCGGCTCTTGCAAGGGGACGTGGGGAGCGGAAAGACCATTGTGGCTTTGATCGCCCTAGCAGCTGCTGTATCGGCTGGCTTTCAAGGAGCCTTAATGGTGCCTACCGAAATTTTAGCTGAACAGCATTTTAAAGAGGCCCAAAGTATCTACCAAGCGACTGGGCTGCGCTGTGCCTTGTTAACCGGGTCTACCAAGGGCAAAGAGCGCAAGCAAATCCTTGCCCAGTTGGCTCAGGGGGACCTTGACCTAATGATCGGCACCCATGCCCTCTTCCAGGAAGATGTTCACTTTAAGGACCTGGGGCTGGTCATTATCGATGAGCAGCATCGCTTTGGGGTTAAGCAGCGTCGGCAACTAATCGATAAGAATGCAGACCGCCATCCTAATGTTCTCTATATGACCGCTACCCCCATTCCTCGGACCCTAGAAATTACCTTGATGGGCGATATGGAAGTTTCCAAGTTAAAGGAACTCCCCGCTGGTCGTCAGCCGGTTAAAACCCTCTGGATAAGGCCCCAGGAGGCTAGCCAGGTCGACTATCTCTTAAAGCAGGAACTAGCTAAGGGGCGGCAAGCTTATATTATTTGTCCCCTGGTAGGAGAGTCAGAAAAAGTCGAGGCCCAAAACGCCGAAAAAATTTATGTTGATTACCAGGCCCGTTTTGGGGACCACTACCAGGTCGGCCTCCTTCATGGGCAGTTATCTAATGAAGAAAAAGAAGCCGTCATGCAGGCCTATAGTGACAATACCATCCAGCTTCTGGTGGCCACCACTGTGGTTGAGGTGGGAGTCAATGTCCCCAATGCCAGCTTAATGGTTATTTTGGATGCCGACCACTTCGGTCTAGCTCAACTTCATCAATTACGGGGTCGGGTTGGCCGGGGCCAGGCAGCCTCTTTCTGTCTCTTGTTGGCTGACCCCCATACGGAAAACGGTAAAGAACGGATGCGAATCATGACTGAGTCTAATGATGGCTTTTATTTGAGCCAGCAAGACTTAGAATTACGGGGAGCAGGCGACTATTTTGGCACCAAGCAGAGTGGCTTACCTGAATTCCACTTAGCCGATCCGGTCGAAGATGGCGAGATTCTAGAATATAGCCGTCAGGACGCCATTCAATTTGCCCCTTATCTCATGGAAAATGTCCAGGACTATCCCTTACTAGGGTCCTGGTTGAATCAAGTGGAAGAAGAACGTCAAGCCTGATCTAGGCTAAAGGAGTGAAGCTCATGATTAAAATTGCAGTAGATGCTATGGGTGGTGACCACGCCCCTCAAGCTATCGTGGAAGGGGCCCTGGCAGCAGTCCAGGCCTATTCCGATATTCAGATCCTGCTCTATGGGGACCAAGACAAAATCCAAGCCCTGCTTCCTGAGGGCGATTATCCTATTGAGATTGTCCATTGTTCCGAAAAAATTGCTGGTGATGATGAACCTGTCCGGGCCATCCGCCGCAAGAAGGATTCCTCTATGGTGGTTGCCGCTAAGGCGGTAAGAAAAGGACAGGCAGATGCCTTGGTCTCAGCCGGTAACACTGGGGCTCTCTTAGCAGCAGGAACCTTGTTAGTCGGGCGCATTAAAGGGATTGATCGCCCGGCCTTATTGGGAACCCTACCTAATTTAAGAGAATCAGGGGAATCCTTTGTCTTGGTAGATATGGGCGCTAATGCCGATGCCAAAGCCAAGCAACTTTGGGAGAATGCCCTGATGGGTAACCAATATGCCAAGGATGTCTTAGGTAAGAGCCAGCCACGGGTGGGACTCTTGAATAATGGTTCTGAGGATAGCAAGGGCAACAAAGTCACTAAAGAAGCCTTTGAATTACTGAGCCAAGAAGAACAGATCCACTTCATCGGTAATGTAGAATCCCGCGACATCTTAGCTGGGGTCTGTGATGTGGTGGTTAGTGATGGTTTTACCGGTAATGCCGTTTTAAAGGCCATTGAGGGGACGGCTAAAGAGATTCTTACATTAGTCAGTCACAGCCTCAAATCAGGGAACCTCCAAACAAAACTAGGGGCCTTACTGATAAAAAATTCATTAAAGGAAACTCTAGGGCAATTTGATATTGAAAGTGTTGGTGGAGCAACCCTGTTTGGAGTTAAAGCCCCAGTGATTAAGTGTCACGGGAATGCCAGTGCCAAGACTGTTGCTGCAACCATCGGCCAGGCCCGGCAAATTGTCAAGTCAGGGACCTATGACAGTCTGGCACAACAAATCGCTAATCAGGAAAGTCAAGCAGAAGACTAGGTCTTTGAAAAGAAAATGTTTTGGGAAGGAAGACCAGCTATGGAAGAGAGAAAAATTTTTGATATCATTCGGGAAATGATCAGCGAACGATTTGGTTTGGAAGATGAGAAGATCGATAAAACTACCCACTTATCTAAGGACCTGGGGGCGGATTCCTTAGATATAGTGGAGCTGGTCATGACCTTAGAAGATTATTTCAAGGTTTCCATTCCCGATTCAACTGCAGACCATATTGAAACCTTAGAAGAATTAGTTGATGCCATTAGTTTGGCGAAAAAGAGTTAATTATTAAGGAGGAAAACCATGTTTCAAGCGATTAAGCAGCTTTTTAAAGAGCAATTTGATTTGGACATTCATGAAAAACGTCATTATCAAATTGCCTTTACGCATTCGTCCTATGTGAATGAAAAACGCAAAGAAAATTTAGAGGACAATGAACGGATTGAATTTTTAGGGGATGCGGTTTTGGAGTTAACAGTCTCTAATTTTCTCTACCATTACTTTCCCCAATTACCAGAAGGCGATCTATCTCGGATTCGGGCCTTGATTGTCTGTGAGGAAAGTTTGAGTAAACGCTGTAAGGAATGTGGCTTTGACCAATACGTCCGTCTAGGGCACGGTGAAGAAGCCAATGGTGGTCGAGAACGTTCTTCCTTACTTTGTGATTTATTTGAAGCCGTTGTGGGAGCCTTATATCTTGATCTTGGGTTAGATGCTATTGAGAAGTTTTTAGAGCAAACCATTTATCCTAAGATCGAGAGCGGTGAATTTAAGGACCACCGAGACAATAAAACCGCCCTCCAAGAAGAACTACAAAAAGATGGTCAGATTAACCTATCCTATCGTTTATTGAAGGAATCTGGCCCCTCCCATAATAAACGCTTTGAAGTGGCGGTCTGTTTGGATGGTGAAATCATCGGTCAAGGCCAGGGGACTTCTAAGAAGCATGCTGAACAGGCGGCAGCCAAACAGGCCCTCGAGGATATACAAAAAGATAAATAAAGGACGGCAAGTGTGTGTATTTAAAAACAATTGAAATGGTCGGTTTTAAGAGCTTTGCAGAGAAAACCCGGGTCGAACTCGACCGGGGTTTTACAGCCATAGTTGGACCAAACGGTAGTGGTAAATCGAATATCACTGAAGCAGTGAAATGGGTGCTCGGTGAACAATCCGCGAAATCACTGCGGGGAAAAAGAATGGATGACGTGATTTTCTCAGGTTCACAAAGTCGGCGGCAATCCCAGTACGCCCAGGTTGCTTTAACCTTTGACAATAGTGACCGGGTTCTTGATATGGATAGTGATGAGGTCTCGGTATTGAGACGCTATACCCGTTCGGGCGACAGTATCTATAAAATTAATGGCCAAAATTGCCGCTTAAAGGATATTACCCAGTTAATGATGGATACGGGAGTGGGAAAGGAATCCTTTTCCATTATTTCCCAAGGTAAGGTAGAAGAGATCTTTACCCAGCGGGCTGAAGAGCGGCGCGCTATCTTTGAAGAAGCTGCTGGGGTCATGAAGTATAAGAGTAAGAAACAAGAAGCTGAACGCAAGCTGGACCGGTCTCAAGAAAATTTAAATCGAATTGAAGATATCTTGTCAGAAATTGAAGGCCGCTTGGAGCCACTCAAGGAGCAAAAAGAGGCGGCTGTTTCTTACCGGGATAAGAAGCAAGAGCTCAGTCAAATTGAAATTGCCCTGACTGCTGTTCAAATTGAAACCCTCAATGAACAATGGCAACTGGCTAAGAAAGATTTGGAAAACATTCAAGCAACTAATGATGCAAAGAAGGATCAACTTAACCAGGAAGAAACAGCTCTGGCCCAAGCCAAGGCCACGGAAGAACAGTTTGATGACCGCGTCAATGAACTCAATGACAGCTACGTGGTTAAGCTCCAGGCTGGGGAGAAATTACGTAGCCAACTGCAAATGATGGAGCAGGAGCAGCGTTTTATCCAGTCTAACCGCCAAAACCAAGAAAAAGAACAGGCAAATTTACAAGCAAAAATTGAAAAACTACAAGCGGACCTAAAAAATAACCAGGCCCAGCTCGATGAGTACCAAGAAACTTATCAAAGCCAAGCCGATTCCTATCAATCCCTCAAGGAGCAGTTAGCCGCTTTGAGTGACTACAGCGAAGAAGATTTGGAAGACTTGCGTAACCAATACATCGCTTATTTACAGGAAGAGAGCCATTTATCTAATCAGATCCAGCAAACTGAGAAGGATATCCAACAAGGGCAAAAGAACCAAGAAAAATATGCTGAGAGAATCCGAGCTAGTCAAAAAGAGCAGGCTAAGCTGGAAGGCCAGCGGGAAAAATTGGCCCAAGAAATTAGTCAAAAAGAGCAAACTTTAAAAGACTTACTTCAAGACTATCAAGACCAAGCCCAGTCACTGAAGCAGTCC
Organism: Aerococcus loyolae; assembly: GCF_002871915.2. Taxonomy (NCBI): domain Bacteria; kingdom Bacillati; phylum Bacillota; class Bacilli; order Lactobacillales; family Aerococcaceae; genus Aerococcus; species Aerococcus loyolae. Next base: position 530,570 of record NZ_CP126958.1, read on the forward strand.
CAAACACAAGTCCAAGCGGCGACCAAGTCTAACCAGACCCTTTATCAAAAGCTTTTGAGAAAGCAAGCTCAATTAGATTCCTTAAAGAATTTAGAGGATAATCACGAAGGCTTTTACTACGGGGTCAAAAACGCCCTGAAGTTAAAGAGTCAAAAAAGAGGGATTTTTGGAGCCATTGCGGAATTGATCGATGTCCCTGAGGACTATACCCTGGCGGTAGAAACGGCCTTAGGGGGCAGCATGCAAAATATCGTCACCCATGATGGTCAAGTGGCCCAAGAAGTGATTGCCTACTTGAAGGCCAAGAAAGCTGGACGGGCCACTTTCTTACCCCTGGATACCATGAAAAGTCGGCGGATCAGTGACCAGCAAGTCAGCCGAGTCCAATCAGAGCCCGCTTACATTGGTTTGTTGGTTGACCTGGTAGACTTTGACGACCAATTTCAGTCCGTCATGGAAAATGTGATGGGAAATATCATTCTAGCTGAGGACTTAACTGGGGCTCGTCGCCTATCCCAGGCTCTTAATGCTCGTTACCGGATCGTCACTCTGACCGGAGACCTCGTTAATGCGGGAGGATCCTTAACCGGGGGCGCTAATAAGCGGACCCAGACCTCCCTTCTTAGTCGTAAAAATGACATCCAAAGCTTAAGCCAAGCTATTGAATCCATGGAAGCCGCTTACCAAGAAGCGGCTAGCCGGATAGCAACCCAGCAAGAAGGCCAAGATCAGCTGACCCAGGTTTTAGAAAACTTGAAAGAAAAGGGCAGTGAAGCCCGCTATGACCTGTGCTCTAGCCAGGCCGAAAGGGAGCGCTTGACTCAGGAGCTGGAAAAATTGGCTAAGGAAGTTCAAGGCCAAGACTATGAGAAAAATCTCAGCCAAGAGGATGTTAAGCAGAGTCAGGAAGACTTGGCAGCCAGCCAGGAAAAACTGACCCACCTACAAGAAAAAATTCAAGCAGCCAAGGCTAAGATCGATGCCCGTTTACTTTCTGATGAAGAAAAAGGCCAACAAAAAGCCCAATTGCAAGACGAGTTTCAAGAGATTGCGACTGACTTTGCGGTCACCAAGGAGCAAGTTAAGCAGGCTAAGGACCGAAAAACTAGCTTATCCGCAGAGCTCGCTGACCAGGAAAAATCCTATCAAGACCTTGCTAACTTATTAAGCCAAGCTCTGACCAATGATAGCGACCAGGAGGAGAAGAAAAAGCATTTAGAGACTCAATTACAAAGCTTCCAAAAGCAAAGTAAAGATATCCAGTCTCAGTTAAAAACAGCCAAAGAAGAACGCCAGGTAGCTAGTCAAAAGGTTGAGGCTGCCAATCAAATGATTAGTCAACTGAACTCAGAAATTCAAAGCAACTTACAAAGGATTGCTAAGTTAGAGGCCAGTGCCAGTCGCTATGAGGTCTCAATCGATAATCACCTGGAACAGTTGAGTGAATCATACGGTTTGACCTATGAACGGGCGCGGGCAGAAAGTCAGTTAACCATGTCGATTGACCAAGCCTCCAACCGGGTCAAGCAATTAAAGCAGGCGATTGACCACCTGGGACCAGTGAATATGCAGGCCATTGAGGAATATGATGAGGTGTATGAGCGTTTTTGCTTCATCGATAAACAGCGCCAAGATGCTATCGATGCTCGTGAAAATCTCTATCAAACCATTGCTGAAATGGATAGTGAAGTCTCTACCCGCTTTAAGACGACCTTTGAAGCTATCCGCGACGCCTTTGAAAATATTTTCCCGGCTCTCTTTGGTGGAGGAAAGGCGACCCTCAAGCTCACCGATCCCAATGACTTACTAAATACTGGGGTAGAAATCATGGCCCAACCGCCAGGGAAGAAACTCCAGCTCTTGAGCTTGTTATCGGGTGGTGAGCGGGCCCTTACCGCTATTGCCCTGCTCTTTGCCATTTTGGATGTCAAAACGGTGCCTTTCTCCATTTTGGATGAAGTTGAAGCGGCTTTAGATGATGCCAATGTGGCCCGCTATGGGCGCTATTTGCAAAAATTTGCTCAAAAAACGCAATTTATTGTCATTTCCCACCGTAAGGGAACCATGGAAGCCGCTAATATTCTTTATGGGGTGACCATGCAGCAGGAGGGAATTTCTCAACTGGCTTCGGTTCGTTTAGAGGACGTTGATGACCAGTTGGACTAGGAGATAATGTCTGTAAAGCGTAATTGGGACTGGGAAATTTCTCCCCAGTCCTTTTTTAATACAATTTCTCTAGTCAAAATCTGTTCCAATCACACTCTAGTTGAGCTCGGAAGGGTGAGGGGATGTCCTTTCAGAAAAGTTGAACGAGTCTGGGACAAAAGCCTCAAAACAAAAAGGGTTAAGAAGTTAGTTTTCACTAATTTCTTAAGGTTCTATAATATTTGGTGTTGATGGGAGCCAACGGCTCTTCATTGGCACCATTTTTTTATACACAAAAAGTCATGGAAAGCCTATACTGAAAATACAAACAAACACACAGAAAGGCGGATTCCATGACTCAATCCCATTGTATACAAAATCTCTTTAATATAAAAGATGAAAATATTGAAATTGAAGATAAAGTAGTGGAGGAAAAGAAAGGCAATATCGTTCATAAGGTTATTTTTGGGAACTTAACTAACCAACCTTCTCACTGTTCCCATTGCGGCCATATCAACGAATCACAAGCTGATATCGTTAAAAATGGTTCTTATTCAAGCGATATCTTACTAACAACCATTAATGATGGGCAACCCGTTACTTTGCGTCTTAAAAAGCAACGTTTCTTTTGTAAACACTGCCAAAGGACTTTTAATGCTAAAACTCCCATAGTCACTGCTAATTGTTATATTTCTAACACGCTAAAAAATGCAATCACTTTTGCTCTCAGTGAGACGATAGCGATGACTCTTATTGGTAAACAACACAATGTTTCCGTATCGACGGTGATTCGACTTCTAGAAGAAAGAGGAAAAGCATTACTTCCTAAATTTAATTATTTGCCCCAGTACCTTTCTTTTGATGAATTTAAATCAGTGAAAAATGTCAGTGGTGCGATGAGCTTTATTTTTATTGATCCAGTGAACCATCGGTTAATTGATATTGTTGAAAATCGACAAAAGAGCGAATTAATCCACTACTTTATGCGTTTTTCTTACCAAAGTCGTCAAGCCGTCAAAATCGTTACAATTGATATGTATAGCCCGTATATCGAAGTCATCCGCGCTTGTTTTCCCAATGCAAAAATTCTATTTGACCGTTTTCATGTCATTCAACATCTCAATTTGGCCATCAATTCCGTACGTATTCAGCTAATGAATCAGATTCGCTATCAATCACCACGTGATTATCGCAAATTAAAGCAGCTATGGAAGTTGCCTTTAAAAAATGAATGGGAACTTGACTTTAAAAACTTATATACTCATCGACTTTTTGACGGTCTCGTTTCAGAACAGATGATTGTTGATTACCTCACCAATTTATCTCCCGAATTATCGCGCACCTATACTTACGTTAATCGCCTAAAATATAGTATTTATACCCATGATATTCAGTCCTTTAGAGACTTGCTTATTGAAGTCAAGAAATACACATTTCCACGTAGAGTACGAACCATTTTTCAAACGTTAGAAAGATATCAAGAAGGTATTTGTACAGCTTTAACGTATACTTTATCTAACGGTCCAATAGAAGGAATGAACAATAAAACGAAACTGATTAAGCGCACAGGATATGGGTATCGTCGTTTTGATCATTTAAGAATACGTATAATAATGGCCTCTCGATTGGTATGTAATGATTTTCAACCTCGGCCTCTCACTTTTTCAGAAGCAGCATAGTCTTTGTGATACTTATTCATTATTTATGATATTGCTTTCTTACTCTTTATTTTCGCCTATGGCGAAAAAATAAGAAATAAGAGGTCTTTTAATCATACCCATTTTTCTTTGATCGGCAAATATAAAAAAATGTCATACCATTTCTGATATGACATTAATTATAAATATTCTCATCAACACTATTTGACAAAGAACCTTTCTTAACCCTTTTACTTAAAATTAGGTATTAAAAAAGCACCCTGTTATAATATTAGTAACCACACTAAAGATTAAGGGGTGCTTCTTATGTACATACAATATAACATGAATCAAACAACACTTCCACTAGAATTATCTGCATGTATCGATCCAGATCATATTGTATTTTCAATCTATAATTTTATTGAATCTCTGGATGAAAAATACTTTGAAAGCTTCAGTACGCAGGACGGTCGTCCTGCCTATCATCCAAAACCTTTAATCATGGCACTTCTATATGCTTATAGTAAAGGCGTATTTAGCGGAAGAAAAATAGAGGAACTGATGGTTGAAAATTTACCCATGCAGTGGCTAGTCGCTCAACAAGTTATTAGCTATCGAACGATTAATCGCTTCCGTTCTTCAGAAAATTGCAGATCTTTATTAGAAAATCTATTCGTTGAGTTTACCACTCAGTTAAAGTTAGAGAAATTAATTCATTTAGAAAATTGCTTTATAGATGGAACTAAAATTGAAGCGAATGCCAATAAATATTCTTTTGTTTGGAAAAAGGCAACTGAAAAATATGCAGAGCGATTAAAAGTGACCTCACGTGAATATTACTTTAATGAAATTCAACCGATGGTTGATGCTGGCATCCAATATGATGAAAATTTAGATCTAGAAGAAACGATGCTTCAAGAGATATCTAAAGTGCTTAAGGAAGAAATCGATAAACTCACTGAAGATATTGAGGGAACTCCTGTAAAAGGGCCAGATCAACGTAAACAAGAACGTCGTCGTTTGAAAAAACATTACCGTAAAGTGAGTCAAGATTTTCTACCTCGCAAACAAAAGTATGCCAAACAGTTTGAAACATTTAACGGAAGAAATAGCTATTCAAAAACAGATCCTGATGCGACGTTCATGCGAATGAAAGATGACCATATGATGAATGGGCAATTGAAAGCGGGATATAATATCCAAGTAGCGACTGAAAACCAATTTGTCCTTCATTATGATATTTTCCACAATCCGACGGATACGCGGACTTTACAACCCTTTGTTGAAAGTTTTCCTAATTCCCCGAAATGCATTGTAGCTGATGCTGGTTATGGTAGCGAAGAAAACCTTACTTATTTAGATAACCATAAAATTAACCACTTGATTAAATATAATCGGTTTGATAAAGAGCAGAAAAAGAAACATAAAAAATCAGCTAAAAATATGGATAATTGGAGTTACGATAAGCAAAGTAATACTTTCACACATCCTGATGGCACGGTTTATTTCTTTAGTCATCTCCAAAAACGAAAAAATAAAATGAGTGGTTATATTTCTGAAATTCAGGTTTATAAGCCTTTGGATCCAGAAAATGCGCCGCAAAAGGCGCTTTACTATAATAAAAACTATCAGGAATTAAAGAATATAGAAACACAGAAGCTTTTATCTGAAGAAGGATCTAGGCTCTTTTCCAAACGGAAAATTGACGTTGAACCAGTTTTTGGCCAGATAAAGGCTATTTTAGGGTTCACTCGATTTAACCTCAGAGGGAAAACAAAGGTTAAAACTGATGTTGGATTGGCCTTCATGGCCAATAATTTGAAAAAATATAGCAAAATAAAAGCAAGAAAATAAGAGAATCTACAAATCACGCTTAAGTAATTTGTAGATTCTCTTTTTTTTATAGTCCGTAGACTTTTGTCCCAGACTCTTTTCATCTTTTCTTCCAAGGAATCTCCCTCCCTGCTCCTTCCTCACATCCTTATAGTTGAGCTCGGACGCCAGACTTGAAGTCGCTTCAGAAAATACCAACACACTGACCTGCTGTGTTTATGGTATTTTCCTCCACCGATTCAAGTCCTTAGCGGCGTCCTCACATCCTTTCCAAACCTGTTCCAGTCACAGGACGAACGTCCGCTTCAAAAACTGGTAACGCTCAGCTTTGTTGAGCTTTTCCCAGTTTTCTCCAGCGATTTCGTCCTTTGTTGTGACTGTCACACTCTCTAGTTGAGTTCGGACGCCAGACTTGAAGTCATTTCAGAAAATTCCATCGCACAGACTTGCTGAGCTTATGGTATTTTCCTCCAATGATTCAAGTCTTTGACGGCGTCCTCACATCCTTTCCAAATGGGTTATTTTCTTGATCTGTGATATAATGAGTTAGAAATTTTGTAAAGTTTGCTTCGGCATGCGCTAAGGATTTATAAAGGATAGATTGCATGATTAAACTTATTGCTATTGACTTAGATGGAACCTTATTACGCGATGATAAGACCATTAGTGAAGCCAATGCTTCTACCATAAGAAAAGCGGTGGAAGCGGGGATTGAAGTGGTGATTTGTACCGGTCGTCCCATTGAAGGCATTCAATTTGCCTTGGATCGCTTTAACATGAACACCGCTAAACACTTTTCCATCACTTATAATGGTGGCTTAGTCTTACACAATGATTCCCGTGAGATTATTTCTGAAACCATTATGACGACGGCTGATGTGCTTCGCATTTATGACATGATGTATGGGCTCGATTTACCCATTGATGCGGTTGATATCGATACCGTCCATCGCCTCAACTACCCCAAGGACTGGCCGGGCCACTATGACCAACAAATGCCTTTCCTTCCCTTTGTTCCTTTTGACTTGGATGCTGTGGGGATGGACCATCATTTTTATAAAACCGTGACCAATACCCCTAAGGAGCACATTGAAGACCAGTTATCGGACTTGCCGGACTGGCTCTACCAAGACTATTCCGTTATGCGCTCTCACGGCCATCAGTTAGAAGTGATGCCAAAGGGCGTAGACAAGGGGCAGGGCTTGGCCGCTTTAGCTAAATATTTAAAGATTGATGTTAGTGAAGTCATGGCCATTGGCGACGAAGAGAACGATAAGGCTATGTTACAATGGGCAGGAACAGCTGTTGTCATGGCTAATGGCAATGAAGCAATAAAAAAATATGCTGACTATATTACTAAATCCAATATGGACGATGGGGTTGCCCATGCCATTGAAGAATTGGTATTGAAGTCTTAAGGGAGTGAATCAATTTGGGTTTATTTGACCGTATTAAACAAGCCTTTACCGGTGAAGATCCACTAGTCGCTGAACAGGCTAAGAACCGGGAGGAAGAAGAAGAGAAGATTGTCTTTGAAAAGTATGACAAGGGTGTCGAGAAGACGCGGAAAAGTTTTTCCGAGCGCATGAATGACCTCTTTGCTGGTTTTCGTGAGGTCGATGAAGAATTCTTTGATGATTTAGAAGAAGCTTTGATTACTAGTGATGTTGGTTTTGACATGACTCTAGCCCTATCGGATGCCGTTCGTGAAGAAGTGCAAAGACGGAATGTGACTAAGGGAGAAGATGTCAAAAATACTGTTATTGAGGAAATGGTCAAGATCTATGAAAAAGGGCAGGACGGCTCAGTTTCCTTAAAGGAAAATCCCGATGGGCCAACTGTGATGCTCTTTGTCGGGGTTAATGGGGTTGGAAAAACCACTACTATTGCCAAGGTCGCCCACCACTACATCAGCCAGGGCAAGAAAGTCCTCCTAGCTGCTGGAGATACCTTCCGGGCCGGAGCAGTAGAACAATTAAATACCTGGGGCCAACGGGTTGGAGCGCCGGTGGTTAGTGGCAAGGCCAATGGTGACCCTTCTGCTGTGGTTTATGACGCTGTTCATAAGGCGGTCAGTGAAGGCTATGACTACCTATTAATTGATACAGCTGGTCGCTTACAAAATAAGAAGAACTTGATGAATGAATTGGATAAGATGAACCGGGTCATTAAGCGGGAAATTCCTGATGCCCCCCATGAAACCTTATTAGTTTTAGATGCCACCACGGGACAAAATTCCCTGGTACAGGCCAAGGAATTTAATAAAACCGTTGACATTACCGGCTTAGTCTTAACTAAATTAGATGGTACCGCTCGTGGGGGAGTTATCTTTGCCATTCGTTATGAGCTAGACTTACCAGTGAAGCTGATAGGACTAGGCGAAGGCATGGATGATTTACAACCATTTGACGGAGAGAAATTTATCTATCAATTAGTTAAAGACGTTGTTGAAGTCTAAAAATCAGGAGGCTGGGGAAATGGATCCCAGCCTTTTTCTCTTGCCTAATCTTAAGGGGATTTTACTGGCCTCTGCATTGACTTTCCCTAAGGACTTCGGTATTCTTAAAGATTGTAAGCTAGAAGTAATCTAGCGATGGAGGCAGATATGGAAATTCAAAAGACTAATGAAATTAACCGCTTACTGGACTTCTATTACCAGTTATTAACCAAAAAACAACAAGATTATATTAGTCTTTACTACCAAGATGACTACTCCCTCGGTGAAATTGCGGCCTACTTCGATGTCAGTCGGCAGGCCGTTTATGATAACATTCGTAGAACGGAGAAAACCCTGGAAAATTATGAATCCCGCTTACACTTAGCCTCTGACTACCGTAAGCGGCAAGGGGCGATCAAGGAGCTCAGGGACTATGTCACAAAGAATTATGCTCAAGATGACAAACTCAAACAAAAAGTAGATAAGTTACTAATAATGGATGATAAAGAGGTGTAAGGAATGGCTTTTGAAAGTTTATCGGACCGCCTGCAAGGAGCGGTAGAAAAAGTCGGTAAAAAGGGAAAAATCTCGGAAGGCGACTTGCGAGAAATGATGCGGGAAGTGCGTTTGGCCTTACTAGAGGCTGACGTTAACTTTAGAGTGGTAAAAAACTTTGTCCGCAAGGTCCAAGATAAGGCCTTAAATAGTGATGTCTTAGAATCACTGAGTCCAACCCAACAAATTGTCAAAATCGTTGATGAAGAATTGACTGAATTATTGGGTGGCGAGCAAGTCGGCATTAACTATAATGAAGATGGGCCAACAATTATCATGATGGCCGGTTTACAAGGGGCTGGTAAAACCACTACGGTGGGTAAATTAGCTAATCACTTACGGGAGGAAGACCATCGCAAGCCTCTCTTAGTGGCTGCTGACGTCTACCGTCCTGCTGCTATTGACCAGCTAGAAACCATTGGTCGTCAGTTGGACCTCCCTGTCTTCCAACTAGGTAACCAAGTCAGCCCTGTTGAGATCGCCCAAAAGGCAGTTATTTATGCCAAAGAAAATAATTACGACACTATCTTTATCGATACTGCCGGGCGCTTACAAATTGACCAAACTTTGATGGATGAATTAAAGAACATCCAAGCAGCCGTTCATCCCGATGAAATTCTCTTGACCGTCGATGCCATGAGTGGTCAAGAAGCTGCTAATGTGGCTAAGACTTTTGATGAAGAATTAGCACTCACCGGGGTAGTCCTGACTAAGTTAGACGGGGATACCCGTGGGGGGGCGGCCTTGTCGATTGCCTCTATCACTGGTAAACCGATTAAATTTACTGGGGTCGGGGAAAAATTAGAAGACATTGAAACCTTCTATCCTGACCGGATGTCTAACCGGATCTTGGGTATGGGGGACATGATGACCCTGATTGAAAAGGCCCAAAAAGAATTTGATGAAAAAGAAGCCGAAGAGATGGCGGCTAAGATGCAAGCCAATACCTACGACTTTAATGACTTCGTCAAGCAGATGGATCAAATGAACAAGATGGGTTCTTTTGAAAGTATTATTAAGATGATTCCGGGCTTAAATAAAATCTTACCTGTTGATAAGTTAAATATCGACCCTAAAGACATGGTCCGTACCAAGGCCATTATCCAGTCCATGACTGATTATGAGCGCACCCATCCAGACGAAATTAACCAAAGCCGGCGCCGGCGGATTGCTAAGGGATCAGCGACTACGGTCAATCAAGTCAACCAACTGATTAAACAATTTAACCAAAGTCGGACTATGATGTCAGCCATGACCAATGGGGATATGAGTTCCTTATCTTCCTTAATGGGTGGCATGCCTAATGGAATGGGTAATATGCCCAATATGCAAGGTATGGATGGTGGCCGCCGCAAGAAACAGCGGGCTCAAGAACTAGCAGCAAAACACATGAAGAAAAAATTAAATAAGCAACGTAAAAAACGTGGCAAAAAAGGGTAAATGTGAAGGAGACTAGTGGGATAAATGAAATTCGTTGAAATAGCAGCAGATGATTTTGACAAGTGGATCAAACAATTAGGCCGCAGCAACCACCTACAATCGCTCGACATGGCGCGCTTAAAAGCTGCCCGGGGCCGAGAAATTCATTATTTAGCCTTAGCAGATGACCAAGATCAGATTCTAGAAGCCTGCATTTTGGCCAGCTTACCTACCCATGTGGGTGGGGCCTTTGAATTAGAAGGTTGGCTGCCTGGAGATTTAAGCAATCGCGACCAAATCATTACTTTCTTGAACGGGGTTAAGGATTTTGTCAAGGCCCATAAAGGAATCTCCTTACTCGTGAAGCCAGATGTTGGGATTATTGTTACTGATGAAAAGGCACAAAACCCCAAAAAGATTAATGAAGACCTGGTATCCTGGATTGAAGCAGCAGGCTTCACTTACCATTACCAAGACAAAAGACCAGAATTTGCGGGCTTTGACTGGAATTATAAGAAGGATTTGACTACAGTTGACCCCAATAAGGTAGAAAAATCCTACCTCCATGGCGCCCAACAATCCCTCAAACAAGCCCATAAATATAGTACCGTGGTCCGAGAGATTACTGGAATTGAAGAAATGCCGCGCTTCTATGCCTGCTATGAGGAGACTTGTCAGCGATTGGGGATTGCGCCTAAGGAATACCCATACTTTGAAGAAGTTTATCAAAACATTGGCAGTGCGGCCCGCTTTGTCATTGCGGAAATTAATTTCAAAGACTACCAAGCGAGTTTAGTTGAACGTCAAGAGGAATTAGAAGGAATCTTAGCGGACTTAGATGAAGACCTGGCTAAGAATCCCAATAGCCGCAAAAAGAACAACCAAAGACGGGAATACCAATCCCAATATGACGCCCAAGTGAAAAAGATTGCCGATGCCCAGGTCTGGGTGGACCAAGCCAAAGAAGAACAAACCGTTTTAGCAGTTGCTCTCTTTATTGAGAGTTCTTATGAGATGACCTATCTCTATTCGGGCTCAGATGAGGAATATTCCATCATCAATGCCCCTTATCTCATCCAAGACCAATCCATCAAGCTAGCTATAGACCATGATATTCCGGTCTATAATTTCTTGGGCATCAGTGAGCCCTTTGATGAAAATAACGGCTTGCTTCATTTCAAGCAATCCTTTAATGGCTATGCGGAAAGAAATATTGGGACCTTTACCTGGTCACCACATCCCCACTTCCTCGCCCTCTATGAGAAGGTCAAACGTCTCCTTGGCCGCTACAATTAAGCGGTTAGGCCTTGACTTAATCAAACAATTGTTCTTAAGAATTCCAGTGGGACAATAACCCAAATAACTAAATTAAAGATTGATTAAGTTTGGGAGACTTTATTCAAATTACCTATTAACAAGCTTCGCTTCTTGCGAGGCTTTTTTAGTGGAGATGTAAATGATTTGCTATGTTTTTTTAGATAGGGTATTTTAGTAGTTAGTCAGTAATCGATTTCAGGGGGAGGTTGGTAAATTTTATGCAAGTGTTTTCCTATTTAAAGAGTTATCGTTGGCGGATTTTGCTGGTGATCGCTTTGACTTTTGGTAACGCCCTAGGGGAATTATTTTTACCGCGCTTAATGGCTGAAGTGGTTGACCAAGGGGTGGCCCAAGGAAATACGCAGTTTATTTTAAAAATTGGGAGCTGGATGTTGGTGGTCGTGCTGTTGACAGTGATTTGTCGGGGGTCGGCGGCCTTTCATTCTGCCAAGGTCGCCATGGGTTTCTCTCGTGATGTCAGACATGCTATTTATACTAAGGTCAACCATATGACCTTTGATGATACCGAACATTTTGGCATTTCATCCTTAATTACGCGAACGACAGACGATGTTAGCCAGGTAGAACAAATGGCTCTTATGGGACTAAGGCCTTGGGTGCGTGGCCCGCTCATGTTCATTGGTGGCCTGATTATGGCTATCTTAACCAATATGCAGTTATCCGTCATTATTTTATTGAGTATTCCCTTTTTATTTTTAGGGATGTGGGTCATTATCAAGAAGGCCCTCCCTTATTTTCCCCGTTTACAAGGGAAGTTAGACCGGATCAACCTGCTCTTTCGCCAGCGTTTGACCGGTTTAAAGGTGATTCGGGCCTTTAATAAGAATGACTATGAAGAAGAAGTCTTTAGTCAGGCCAATGATGAATATTATCAAATTGCCTTAAAGGTCAACAATTTAATGATTACGGTGATGCCGATTCTTTCCACGGTTTTGAACTTAGGAATTGTTGCCATTGCCTATTTTGGGGCTCATTTAATTAGCCAGGGAAGCTTAGAGATTGGTGGTCTAATGGCCTATCTTCAGTATATTACCCAGGTGCTAACGGCCTTAATCATGATTTGTAATCTACTCACCATGCTGCCTCGGACCGTGACTTCAACGGAAAGAATCAGTGAAGTCTTGGCTTATCCTCAAGCAGAAATGATTGGCGATAAGCTACTTAGCGAACCCATCAGTCGGGTAGAGGCTAAGGATTTGACTTTTTACTATCCGGGAGCGGCTCTACCGGCCCTAGATAAGATTAATTTCTCCCTAAGCAAAGGGGAAAGCCTAGGGATCATTGGTGGAACCGGGTCAGGGAAATCCACCCTCCTAAAACTCCTCTTACAGTTTTATCCACCCAGTGAGGGCGAGCTCTTAATCAATGGGCACGCCATTGAAAGTTTAGCACCAGGATCGGTTCGCCAGTACATTTCTTATATTCCCCAACAGAACTTCTTCTTTACTAAGACTGTCGGGGAAAACTTATCTTATGCGGATGAATCTGTTAGCGATGTTGCCATGGAGAACAACCTAGACATCGCCCAGGCCAGGGACTTTTTATCTGATCGTCCCTTAGCTGACCGCATGGTTCGAGGTGGGGTCAATTTTTCCGGCGGGCAACGTCAGCGCTTGGCCATTGCCCGGGCCCTAAGTCGTCGGGTCCCTCTCTACTTATTTGATGATTCTTTTTCAGCCTTAGACTATCAAACGGATTATCAATTGCGCCAAGCCCTAAAAGATAACCTGGGCGATGCTATGTTAATCATAGTGGCGCAAAGAGTGGCCACCATCCGCCATGCTGATAAGATCCTGGTCTTAGATGAGGGCAAGGTCAGTGCATATGGCAGCCACGAAGAGCTTATGAAGCATTCCGAACTCTATCGTGAAATTGTTATTAGTCAAGGGGAGGAGGATGACATCCATGGCTAGGAAGAAACACCAAAGTAGCCAAGCTAATTTGCTTCGTTTAATCAATCATTTAGGCAAGTACCATTGGCTATTAATTTTTAGCTTGTTAGCGACTATTGTGATTGCAGCCTGTGATATTATCGCTCCTCGGATTATGGGAGATTTAACCAATGGCATTGCGGCCGACATCAGCCAGGGTCAGGCCATTAATTTCGACCAGATCAAGGTCTTCTGTCTCTATCTCATTGCCATCTACCTGGTTTTGGGTCTTTTCCGCTACTTTCAAGGGCGTTTGCTGACCTACCTGGCCCAATCCTTTATCAAGGAATTACGTCAAGCCGTCTCAGAAAAAATTAGGAAAATTCCCCTGTCTTTTTTCGACCAACAGTTGACAGGAGACTTATTAAGTCGGATGACCAACGACATTGAAAGCTTGGGACGTAATATTCAGCAAAGTATTGACCAGGTCTTTTACGGGGCCATTCTCTTAGTCGGTATTTTGGTTATGATGCTGAGAATTTCAGTCACCATGACGGGGATTTTCTTTATTACCATTCCGCTATCCTTTTTTGCAACCCGCTTCATCACCTCACGGTCGCAGAAATATTTTCGGGCCAAGGCTAAGGGCCTGGGAGATATTGTGGGCTACATTGAGGAAAGTTTCACCGGTACCGACCTGATTAAAGCCTATAATTATCAAGACCGGGCTGACCAAGAATTCCAACGCTATAATAACCATCTCTATGAAGTTTCCTACCATGCCAGTTTTATGGCGGGAATCTTACTGCCAGTGATGACCTTTATTAGTAATATCGGCTACGTGGCTATTGCCATTGTGGGGGGCTTACTTGTCCTAGGACAGCGAATTTTAATTGGGGATGTTTTGGCTTTTATCCAATATAGTCAAAAAATTACCCGACCCATTAATACTATTGCCGAAATGGCTACTCTTCTCCAAGAAACCCTGGCATCGGCCGACCGGATCTTTGAATTATTAGATGCTCCCGAAGTGGTTGAGGATAGCACTTATGAAATAGAGCCGCCAATTGAAAGTATTGTCTTTGACCATGTTGGCTTTGCCTATGAAGATGAAATGGTGATTAAAGATTTAAATCTCCAGGTTGAAAAAGGTCAGACCATAGCCATCGTGGGGCCAACCGGGGCAGGAAAATCGACCCTGATTTCTTTGCTGCTGCGTTTTTATGACGTTAACCGCGGGGCTATTCGGGTCAACGGTATTGATATCCGCCAAGTCAGCCGGGAAAACTTGCGCCAATTTTTTGGCATGGTACTTCAAGATACCTGGCTCCAGCAGGGGACTATTGCGGATAATATCCGTTATGGGGCCGAGGGAGCTAGCAATGAAGAAGTGGTTCAAGCGGCCAAGGATGCCCACTGCTATCACTTTATTCAAAGCTTGCCCGATGGCTTCAATACCCTCTTAAATGAAGAAGCCAATAATATTTCTCAAGGGCAAAAGCAATTAATTACCATTGCTCGAGCCTTTATCTCTAACCCTGAGGTTATGATCCTTGATGAAGCCACCTCGTCAGTGGACACCCGTACTGAACAACTTATCCAGTCAGCCATGGCTAAGCTCATGCAAGGGCGGACCAACTTTGTCATTGCCCACCGTTTATCCACCATCGTGGAAGCCGATAAAATTCTGGTCTTAGACCAGGGGGATATTGTTGAACAAGGAAGTCATGAAGAATTACTGGCTAAAAAGGGCAAATACGCCCAACTCTACCAAAGCCAATTTAATGACTAATGAATAGAGAGTGCGACGGGTGCGCCAAAAGGCATGACCTCTGGAGCTAAAGGGCGAAAGAAGTCTCAAAGAGACTTCGCCGTCCTTTAGTGAAGTGGACGCTTGCCTTGCACCCGGAGCAGGTTTGAGAAGGATGTGAGAACGCCGTCAAAGACTTGAATTTTCTGAAGCAACTTCAAGGCTGGCGTTCGAACTCAACTACAGAGTGCGACAGTCACGCTAAATAACAAAATTGCTGGGAAATAAGCCCAGCTTTTTTTGTGTACCAAGCTTGGTAAAAAATACCTTTCAAAAGTCGGTTTTGCTCTAGGATAGGGCTAACCTTTGAGACGTTTTTCTTATCTTTCTATTTCTGTATTTTTGGGGGCTGTGCTATTATTAAAGCGAGAAAAGAAGGGGGTTGTTGGTAGGATGGAAAGTCTGCTCTTTCTATTAGGGGTCCTGGCTTTAATGGTAGCTTTAATGACTAGAGAGTACCTCTTTATGGGCTTAATAAGCCTGATTCTATTCGCTCTATACTTTTATTTCTTTGCCAGCGCTTCTTGGTTGGCTATAATTTTATTGGTTTTAGGTTTTTCTCTTTTGGCTTTTGAATTTATTTTACCCACAATGGGCCTCTTAGGCGTGATGGGCCTAGGGGTGATTTACCTGTCCTTATGGCTATTGCAGGGAAATTGGTTAAGGGCCTTAATAGACGGTACGCTAGGCTTAGCAATTGCCATAGTCACGGTTTTAATCTTTACCCGCTTGGGTTTTCAATTGCCTTTTACTAAGAAAATAATTTTAGACACTTCACTGACTGAAGCGGAGGGCTTCCAGTCCTTAGCTGACTCATCTAAATATCTCAACCAAAGGGCGGTCGCAGTGACTGATTGCCGTCCAGTGGGCAAAGCTCGCTTCTCTAATGGGAAAATTCTCGAGGTCCTTAGTCAGTACCACTATATAGAGAAAGGAAGCGAAGTCACAGTCGTTAAGGTGAAGAATGATCGCTTGCTGGTTGCTGAAATAAAATAAGCCTATCAGGCAAAATTTGTTTAAGTTGGGAAAAGTAATACAGAAAGGATGGTAGCTCATGACTAACCTACAAGCTGGAACCTTTTTAATCATGATGGTTTTACTGCTGACATTAATTGTTCTCTTTTTTGTTTTTGTCCCTATTGGTTTATGGATCACGGCCTATTTTTCCGGAGTTAAGGTAGGGATTGGAAATCTGATTGGTATGCGTTTGCGCCGGGTGAATCCTTCCCGCATCATTAAACCAATGATCAAAGCCACTAAGGCTGGTTTAGCTATTGATATTAATGAACTCGAAGCGCACTATCTAGCAGGTGGCGATGTGAACTCGGTGGTTGACGCTTTGATTGCGGCCCAAAGAGCCAATATTGACTTGGAATTTAAGCAAGCGGCCGCTATCGATTTGGCAGGTCGTGATGTTTTTGAAGCTGTTCAAGTCTCAGTTACCCCTAAGGTCATTGAAACCCCAATTATTGCTGGGGTAGCCCGTAACGGGATTGAGGTCAAGGCCAAGGCCAAGGTTACTGTCCGCGCTAACATTGAACGCTTGGTTGGTGGGGCAGGAGAAGAAACCATTATTGCCCGGGTTGGTGAAGGTATTGTCACCACAGTGGGGAGCTCGCAAAATCACTCAGAGGTCTTGGAGAATCCAGATTCCATTTCCCAAACCATCCTCCGCAAGGGACTGGACTCAGGGACTGCTTATGAGATCTTGTCAATTGATATTGCTGATGTCGATGTCGGAAGAAATATCGGAGCGAAATTACAGGCTGAACAGGCGGAGGCTGATAAACGAATTGCCCAAGCTAAGGCAGAAGAACGCCGGGCCTTAGCGGTCGCTGAGGAACAAGAAAATGTAGCCAAGACCCAGGAGATGCGCGCTAAGGTGGTTGAAGCCCAGTCTAAGGTTCCCCTAGCGATGGCTAGTGCCTTAGAATCAGGCCATTTGGGAGTTATGGACTATTACCGGATGCAAAATGTACAAGCGGATACTGATATGCGTCAATCTTTAGCCCATGAGGATAAGTCAGGTGATAAGTAATGGATAAGGCAGAGTGGAGGCAGCTGTTTAAAGAAGTGAAATTGGTCTGGTCGCTCATCAAAGATGAATTAACTCACTCTGATGACCAAGGAGATACAACGCTCCAGGAAGATGTTCAGCAGGATGAAAATGGCCAAGAGCTTTTAAGTGAGGATGAATCGAGGGAGAAGACCTCTCCCAAAAGCCAGCAAGATTCTTTGCGTCTGACTCACTTGGCTAAGTCTAATCGTGAAAGCACGGCCTTAGCAAGAGGCAAGCAGGACATGAAGGATAAAATCCTCAAGCTAGCTGATGAGGCTGAGGACTTAGCTTCGGATAAAGAGCTAGCAGAGCCCAATCACCCCCATGCCATTGACTTTGATCTGATTGCCAAAGACGAACAGGCTTTCAAGGACTATTTAGACCGCGAGCTACGGGAAACTTATGCGGATCTTGATGATTTCCAAGATCTTCCCCTAGCAGCAGATAAACAGGCTACTGCTCTGAACACGGCTAAGCCTCGCCTTTCTAAAGAGAATTTAGGTCAAGCCATTCGCTATAAAGAAATTCTTGACTGGCCCAAGGGCTGGTAGGAATTTGGGCCATTTAGTGCTAGCTTGAGTCACAAAACTAGCCGCTGCTAGGAATAAATTTCAGCTGTAAAGAAAAAATACTTTACAGACTCCTTAGAATTTGCTATAGTATAGCAATGTGAATAAAAGATTGAAAAAATAAAAACACAAGGAGGAATTTTATTCATGGCAGTTAAATTACGCTTAAAACGTATGGGATCAAAACGTAACCCATTTTACCGTATCGTTGCAGCAGATGCGCGTTCACCACGTGACGGACGTATCATCGAAAAGATTGGTACCTATAACCCAACTACCCAACCAGAAGAAGTTGTTTTAGATGAAGAACTTGCTTTAAAATGGTTAGGAAATGGTGCTCAACCTACTGATACTGTTCGTAACATTCTTTCTCGTCAAGGAATTATGCAAAAACATCACGAAGCTAAGCATAATAAATAAAGATAGGTGAATTGCATGCCGGACATTGAAAATTTACTAATGACTATTATTCAACCTTTAGTGAGTTATCCTGAAGACATTCAACTCGAAGTGAGTGATGGGGATGAATTCTTAGAATACCATTTAATGGTACATCCCGATGACGTTGGACGTGTCATTGGTAAGCGCGGACGCGTAGCGAATGCTATTCGCACCATTTTATATAGTGTACGCGTAAAGGGTCATCGTCGGGTTCGATTAACGATCGACCGTATCGATGAAGACCAATAAGATGATTGGTATTAGTAAGATTATCAGTTAAACTAGGATTATATCCTAGTTTTTTTCTTAGGCATTAAGCAGACTTGATAAGGAGATACGATGAGTCAAGAATTTTACCGTGTGGGAAAGATTGTCAATACCCAAGGCCTAAAGGGAGAGGTCCGGGTGATTGCCACCACTGATTTTCCCGACAAACGTTTTCAACCAGGAAGCCAACTAGTCATCTTTGACCATAAGAATAAAGAAGCTGAAGTCGAAGTTAATAGTCACCGCCAGCATAAAAATTTTCATATTCTTAGTTTTAAAGGCATGCCATCAATTAATGATGTAGAAGGCTTTAAGGGAATGGAAGTGATGGTTGCAGCTGAAAACCGGCAAAGTGATGATTTAGCTGAAGGCGAGTTCTTCTATGATCAAATCATCGGCTTAGCGGTCTATGACCTAGCGGGTAAGCTGCTAGGCAAGGTCAAGGCCATCACTCAATTAGGGCCTAATGATGTCTGGACTATCCAACGCAGTCAGCCGGGCAAGAAGGATGTTCTGATTCCCTATATCGATGACGTGGTCAAAGCGATCGATTTAGATGAGAAGAAAATAGTAATCGATGTACTTGAAGGATTGATTGACGATGAAGGTTAATATTTTAAGTCTATTTCCAGATATGTTTACTGGACCTATGAACCAGTCCATTATTGGTAAGGCCCAGGAGAAGGGTCTGATTGATATTGAAGTCACTGACTTTCGCCAATTTGCCAATAATAAGCATGGCCATGTCGATGACTATCCCTTTGGCGGGGGAGCGGGCATGCTGCTGCAAGTGGGGCCAATCTATCGGGCCCTGGAGGCCATTGATCCGCTTCTAGTGAGCGAAGATTTATCCAAGCGTCCAGCTAGCCGGGTAATTTTAATGGATCCTGCTGGCCAACGATTCACCCAAGCCAAGGCGGAAGAACTGGCCCAGGAAGACCAGTTAATCTTCATTTGTGGTCATTATGAAGGCTATGATGAGCGGATTAGAAACTATGTGACCGATGAAATTTCCATAGGTGACTTTGTCCTAACCGGTGGCGAGCTCGGTGCCATGACAGTGATTGATGCCACGGTGCGCCTTTTGGATGAGGCGGTAGGTAATAATGAGTCAGTGGAAGTGGAATCTTTTTCGACTGGCCTATTGGAATACCCCCAATATACCCGGCCGCGGTCCTTTATGGGCATGAATGTTCCGGACGTTCTTGTCAGTGGCGACCACCAAAAAATAGCCGATTGGAAGGGTAAGGAAGCCATCCGTCGTACCTATCTCAGACGGCCTGATCTCTTAGACCGAGCTGAGCTATCTGACCAAGAAAAGCAGTGGCTGCTAGAAATCCAGGCAGAAAATCCAAAATAAGCCTTTACACAAGACTTGAATTTTGGTATCATTTTACGAGTGAGGTTATTTCACAAATTTAAACAATATTCCGCTGTCGCTATGGAACATGAATATCTGTTGGAAAAGGAGAATTATCATGAGTCATAACCCAAAGTTAATCGATGAAATTGTTTCCGAACAATTACGCAGCGATATTCCAGATTTCCGTCCCGGAGACACCGTTCGTGTACACGCACGTGTTGTTGAAGGTGAACGTGAACGTATCCAAATTTTTGAAGGCGTTGTTTTAGCACGTAAAGGTCAAGGTATCAGCGAAACCTTCACCGTTCGTAAAGTATCAAACGGTGTTGGCGTTGAACGTATCTGGCCAGTACATACTCCTCGAGTAGCTAAAATTGAAGTGATCCGTCAAGGTAAAGTACGTCGTGCGAAACTTTACTACTTACGTGACCGTCACGGAAAAGCAGCGCGTATTGCTGAACGTCGTCGCAAAAAATAAGCGATTTAAAAACTGTGTCTTTGGCACAGTTTTTTTAATTGTCTGATAATTAGGAAAAAGGAGGAATAGACCGTGGAAGCTATCTATTTAGAAAACTGTCAGGTAGGTCTAACATTCAAAAGCCGTAGCTATCATCTGTCTGAAGAAGAAGCTATCAGTTTTGCAGAAAAATATGATCCTCAACCCTTCCACTTAGATAAGCAGGCTGCTGAAGACAGCTTCTTTAAGCAACTTTGTGCTAGCGGATGGTTGGTGACTGCCATTATGATGAAATTAATGGTTGAAAGTATTCCTTTTAAACATGGGGATATTGGTGCCGGAGTGACCCTCAATTGGACTAAACCTGTTTATCCCGGAGACGACCTGCATATTGAAGGGGAAATTACTGATTTCAAGCCTTCTAAGAGTAAGCCAGATCGTGGCATTGCCTATGTATCTGTAAAAGTCATCAACCAAGAAGATGATGTTGTCTTAGAAAATGAATCGAAGGTGGTTGTTTTTTCTAAGGATAAAGATTTTACTAAATAGTGAGAGTGGAGTTCACTCTCTTTTTTTATTGTTTAATGTCAAGAAAAGTCAGATATATAACTTGACTAAGTTTGATTAAAGGCTTATACTATGGATGTAGGATGAAAGAGATCCTAATAGTAAGATAATCAAAATAACTAAGAAAGGTGATCATTTATGAAAATGTATACAGTAACTGCAGAAGTTAACAGTGATAAATATGGTAAAGGTACCCTAGTTGCAGAACTTAATGAACAAGATTTCATCAAATATGCTAACCTTTCAGACCAAGATAAATTAGCCTTCTTAAAGGATAAGGGCGCTCAATTCCAAGTCGATGTCAATGAATTGGAAGATGATGATGTGGTTTCTTATAAGGTTGAAGAATCAGCAAGCGCTAGCCATCCAGCTCAAGCTAAAAGTTCAAAACCTCAAGTTAGCCGCAAAATGCGGATGAACATTAATGGTCAAGACACCGGCTGGGTGGATGTCACTGATGAAAATCAAGCCCAATATGACCAATTAATGGATCACTTTAACCAAATGCACCAACGCCTCAATGATGAATTCAGTCGTTTCTTTACCGACTTTAGACCAGGTCATTTCCTTGATTTCGATACCCCCTTCCTAGAAGATGGGAAGAAATCCGGCAAGGATGATAAGGACTATCAAGCCGATGGTGAAGATCAAGAAGAAAAGCAAGACAAATAAAGTTAACAAGCTAAAGATTTCCTTCTCCTAAAATATGAAATCCAAGTAAGAACTGGGATAAGCTTCCCAGTTCTTTTTTGTCGTGTGCCAGGTAGCAGGGGGACACCACTTCGGTTAATGTCTACGATGACAAGGGAGCACCATGAAGCAATCTTTTGTTCAATTAAAGGACAGTCCTCTATCAGTTCACCATAAAATACTATTTTGTTTTTTGTTGAAAAATTCATCCTTGATTTAACAGTCTTTTTTAAACTTCTTTTAATTAATTTCCTTGATAAGGGTGACAAATTAGGGTCAAAGTTTTAAAGTAGGAATGTGAAACGGAACAATAAATTGTTTCTTTTTGCCATCTTTGTAAGCGCTTAAGATGTTGCTGATGTTATCACTGGTTTTCATGTGAATACAGGAGGAATGAAGATGAGTCAATCGACCACTCAATTACACATTTTATTAAGTCGCAAAGTTAGCAAAGGCGCACTTTCTTTAGCTTTTGGGATGACTATGCTTTTTGCTTCTCAAGAAGCTGTACTGGCAGCTGAAATTGATCAAGTTGAAAGCAATCAAGCAGCTGAACAGTCATTAGTTATCCCTGATCAGCAAGGCCAAGACCATGATGCTGTATTAGAAGAATCGCAAACCATTGAGAGTGAAGCAGAAACTGAAACGGCTCTGCCAGAAGCAGAGATTAAAGATCTTGAGGAAGAACTTGCTGAAAAAGCAGCTGAAGCTCCTCAAGAATACCAACAAGAAGCTTCTCCTGTGGAAAGTGAAGAACTTGGTCAGCATGAAGAAGTTAGTGAGCCAAAAGAGCTTAGTCCAGAAAGGTCAACTAATACTAATAAGGAAGAGACTTCTCCAGTAGAAGATAGCGAAAAAGATCTTGATAAAACATCTGAGAAAGCAGAAAAAGATGAAAAAGAAGAAACCGAAGCAGTCGATGGAGAGGCTACTGGAAAAGACAAGCAAGCAGTAAAGGTCGAAAAAGTTGACGATGATTATAAACAAGTCAATCAAGAAAAAGGCCGTGCTAGTGAAGAAGAAGCGATTGACTTTGCTGCTTTAGAAAACTTTGCTAAGGAAAATCCCGCAGGCTTCAATAAAGTTCTCTCGGTTGCTATTGCAGTATCGGTTCAAGACGAGGACCGTGCGACTAGCGAAGAGGTTTTAAAGACCTTAGGGGAAGTTCTTGTTGATAACGAATTAAACCATGAATTATTAGTCGAACTGTCTAAATTTGTGATCCGTTACGGCGAATTAGGACCAGATGAAAGCGAAACTCACCACATCGTTGAAGGCCAACCAAGTGTTAGCCGGGCATCTGGCTTCTCCTTCTATGCAGCTGGTGAAGACAAACCTGCTGTTAGCTTTGAAGACTTTGAAAAATTAGTGGCTAAAGTAACAGGAACAACGGATAGCGTCCTTAGCCTATTAGAAAACTTACAAAAAGGGGAACGGCCTGCTGCTGGTATCGGAGCGATCATGGATTCGATTCTCCCCGTTAACTTAAACTTCACTAAGATTGGTGAATTAATCCAACGTATCGCCGAACTTAAAGCCGAAGCGGTTCGTCAAGATGTCTATCTCTCAACAGAAGTCGTCGGTGCCATTGCTGAATTAATTCCTTCTGAAGTGACCTTCAATGGGACACCTGTGAACTATGTTTTAGACAAATTAGGGCAAATGGCTATGGATATCGGACGTAGCGTTGCAGATGGTATGGTTGTTAGCTACCACCCAGGCAGCTTCTACAACCCAAATACCCTCCGTTTACGTGCTCAAGTCTTACGCAAGGGTGCCGAATTAATTAAAACAGCAACCAGTGAATGGCGGATGAAACCACAAATTGTTCACTCTAAAGCTGGTCTAGAAATTACCCACGCCTTTATGTCTGTTGTCGATCCTTTCTCAACGGCAGAACGTTTGACTAAACGGTTGAATGAATTAGAAGCCTTAGAAGTCTTCGGTAATGCTTACCGGAATATCACTCCTAAAGACATTGCCACAACTTATATTAAGGAAAAATTGGACAAGGCTATCTGGGACACCCGTTTCAAACGCGATGAATACATTCTTTCTAAAGTTCCTTTTGACGTTTACCACAAGCTAAACAAGGCCATTACCCGTGCGGTTGGCGTTCAATTATACTCAGAAACTCGCGTTTACCAAATTGACGATGCGGTTGCTGAACTCGAGGCAGCTTACGGGGATGCTCTTGCTTACTTAGAAAGCATTCCAGCTGACCAACAAATCGCTCCAAATGCCCTCAAACGTGAATTGAAAGACCTTATTTGGAACACCCGCTTTGAACGTGATGGGTCAATCTTAGGTAATGTGCCAACTGAAGTTTACACGGCACTCAATGCCACATTAACTAAGGCTGTTGGCCTACAATTAGACCTTCACGCTAAAACAGTCGATGTAAAAGCCGCAATGGAAGAAATTAAGGCTCAATTAGGTGAAGCTCGTGAAACTGCACAAGCAATCTTGAATGCCCGTGCTTCTAAAGAAAGAAAACTTGAACTTCGTGACCTGATCGGTGAAGTTCGAAGCATCCGCGATAGCGAATTGCTGGGCAAGGTTTCTTTCGATGCCTACAATCATTTAAATCAAGTGATCACCAAGGCTGTAGGAACCCGCCTCAACTTGAAAGCAAGCAATGCAGAAGTTGATGAAGCGGCTAACACTCTACGTCAAGCCCTCGCTGCAGCCCGAGCTGAATTGGTTTAGTTTCTAAGCTTATGGTGAGGGATTTTGTGCCAAGCGATTTGCTTTTAGGCTTAATTGTATTGTTGTGAATTTTAATTAACAATGTCATACCGCAAAATGGTATGGCATTTTTTTGTACGGATAGTTTAATCAAGAAAGCTTGCTGACTAGCCCTTGAAAATTGGATGCGGAATTGAAATAATAAGGACAATCAATGAAGAGGTGGAAAAATGAACTACTATGCTTTGAAATATTTTAAAGCGGTGGCTGAGATAGGTAATATGACCAGCGCTGCGGAAGAATTAAAGGTGTCCCAACCAGCTATTAGCCGTGCCATTAAGCAGTTAGAAGAAGACTTAGGGGTCGATTTATTTGTTCGTCAAGGCCGTAGTATTCATTTAAATCACTATGGGGAGACTTTTTTAACTTACTTGGACTATTCTTTTAGTGCCTTAAGTGAAGGCAAGCGGGTGGTTAGGGAGATTTCCGGTTTAGAAAATGGTGAAATTACCATTGGCGTGACCCTTCCTCATGTCTTCCCTAACTTATTGAGTAACTTTCTCCGGGATTATCCACATGTTCGGATCAAACAGTATGAAGCAGCAAGTGGCTTGATGCTAGAGAAATTATTAAGAGATCAACTGGACTTTTGGATAGCTACCCATGAGATTAACCATGACCAAGTCGAGACTCTGCCGATAATTAGTGAAGAAATCTTTGTCACAGTGAGCCGTCAACACCCCTTGGCCCAGGCTAAGCAGGTTGCCTTAAGTGATTTAAAGGGGGAAAAGTTTGTCGGTTCTAGCCAGGGCTATAGTTTTCGGGAGTTAACGGATGGCTTCTGTCAACAGGCCGGCTTTACGCCTGATTATCAGATCGAGTTAGAGGATGCTGCCGCTATCCATAAATTAGTTGAAGCTGGTTATGGAATTTCCTTTACCCCAAAAATTTCCCTCTTATCTAGTCAAGAAAAGATTATCCCTCTAAGGATCGCCGATTATTCCATCCAGCGGACGATCAGTCTGGTCTATAAGAAAGACCATTATTTCTCCCAAGCGGCTAAAGCCTTTTTCGATTTTTCTAAAGACTACCTTCGTGACTTTGCCTAATAGAATATAGAGCACTCGAATATGTCCTCCAAGTCATACTTATAGACTTGGGGGATTTTTTACTGATTTAAATTAATCTCCTCTTTATATAAATTAAAGTTATCGATAAATGCAAAATAGGTATTATTATTTATCGATCTTTCTTGGTAAACTGCAGTAAAGATATCTTTATGACGAGTCCTTTAGCTAAGGAAATGAAAGCGCTAACAATATAAGATAGGAGAATACTATGGATATTCAAGGCAAGGTAGTTATTGTTACGGGTGCGGCTAGCGGAATTGGGCAAGCCACTGCCTATTTGCTGGCAGAAAAAGGAGCAAAGGTTATTGTGGCAGATTTAGATGACAACCGCGCTCAGGAAGTCTCTCAAGCTATTAATGCCAAAGGGGGAGATAGTCAATATTTTCAAATCGATGTAACTTCCTATGAAGCTAATCAAAAATTAGTTGATTTCAGTATTGAAAAATATGGCCGTTTAGATGCTAGTTTCCTTTGTGCCGGAATTATGCAACTGTCGCGTCTATCAGATATTAAGGTCGATGAATGGGATCGGCAGATCGATATTAATTTAAAGGGAGTTATGTATGGGATCGCTGCAGCCATGCCTGTCTTTAAAGAGCAAAAGGCGGGACATCTTCTTACGGTTTCCTCCATTGCCGGTCTCCATCCTTTTATTGATACGGGGGCTTATTGTGCAAGTAAATGGGGTGTGAGAGTCTTTATGGAAGTGATCCGTCGTGAATCAGCTGACGAAGGGACTAATATCAGGACAACTACCCTTTATCCCGGGGATATTGACACTAACCTCACTGCCCATACTACGGATGCAGCCATTAAGGCCGGCTTAGAGAAGGTCTATGAAGAAGTGGCTATTCCAGCCGACCGAGTTGCTCAAGCCATTGCTTTTGCCATTGGAGCACCAGCCGATGCTAATGTCAGTGAGATCACTATATTTCCAACCAAGCAAGTTATCTAGAGAATTTATAAGGAGGAAGAACGATGTCAGAAGTTAAGGACTTAATTGAACGCGCTAGAAAAGCCATGGAAGCTATCCAGGACTATAGTCAAGCCGAAGTGGATGCTATGGTAGAAAATGTAGCCAAACGAGTTTACCAAAAAGCCGGAGAGTTAGCAGCCTTTGCCATTGAGGAAACTGGTATGGGAAGATTAGATTCTGGTACTGAAAAGGTGCAGAATATTGCTAAAAATGTCTGGGAAGATATCAAGGATGAAAAGTCAGTCGGAGTAATTCATTATGACAAAGAAACAGGCATCACTGAGCTTGCCCATCCGGCTGGGGTGATCGGTTCGGTTACACCAGTTACCCAACCGACGATTACCCCTTTAGGCAATGGGATGATGGCACTCAAAGGCCGGAATGCTCTGGTTTTCTCACCCCATCCAAGTGCTATTAAAAGTACCGCTAAGACCATTGAAGTGATGCGGGATGCTTTAGAAGAAGTAGGGGCGCCTAAGGACCTATTGGTTTACTACGAATCACCATCCAATGAGGCCACCCAGGACTTAATGGCCAATACTGATTTGATTGTAGCCACCGGGGGACCAGGATTGGTCCATGCCGCCTATTCTAGCGGGACACCAGCTTATGGAGTTGGTGCAGGAAACTCCCAGGGGATTTTGGATGACGACTTTGATGTTGATAAAGCCGCCGAACTAAGCGTGGCAGCTCGGGCTTTTGATAATGGGCTCCCATGTACTAGCCAGCAGATTTTATTCTATCCTAGACATAAAGAAGCCGACTTAGTTCAAGCCTTGGAAAAATATCAGGCCTACGTGATCACCGATTCAGCAACGGTTGACCAGCTCAGGGAGAATTTAATTGATGAATCAGGGAAATTTAAAGCTGATCTGATTGGTAAGAGTCCTCACTTTATTGGCCAGGTAGCAGGAGTAGCTATTCCAGAAGAGGCTGAGATTGTTGTGGCTAAAATCAGCAAAAACGACCAAGAGGAACCTCTCACCAAAGAAAAATTATTTCCTTTAATGACTATGGCTGCCTATGATGACTTCGAAGCAGCCGTTGACTTAGCCAAGAGAAACCTGGTCATCCAGGGAGGGGCAGGGCATTCTTCTGTCGTCTTTACCAATAGCCGCCAACGGGAAGAATATGTTGGCCTCCATTTACCGATTTCACGCTTAATGGTTAACCAAGTTGTAAATGCCATGGGTGGTGCCACTAACGGTTTGAATACTTCCGTGTCTTTAGGTTGTGGAACCTGGGGGAATAACGTTATTTCAGAAAACTTGACCTACCGTCACCTGCTCAATGTTTCCCGTATTTCTGACCCAATTGATCTGGGAGAAATTGACCATGGCTGGTAAAGGAGCTCTGCCATGAAATCATTTGAAGAACTTTTAACTATCTTTCAACCCCAAGGCAAAGTCAAAGTGGGCTTTGTCAATGCCCTGGACCATTCCAGTATTGAAACCGCCAGTGACCCCCGGATAAAAGATTATATTGAACCCGTTTTTCTAGGGGATAAGGCTAAGATTGAGTCCTTAGTTAAGGATTACCCGCTGAGTCATTATCAAGTGCTTGATGCCAAAGATGATCTTTCTGCCGCTAAGTTAGCCGTGGAAAAGGTCCACCAAGGAGAAATCCAGCTGCTCTGTAAGGGCAAACTCCCTTCAAGTCATTTTCTCCGTCCTATCGTCAATAAGGAAAGTGGCATTGTTTGTAGCGACTTACTTTCAACAGTAACCTTACTGGATATCCCCCAATATCCTAAGTTGTTGGTAAATACTGATGGGGGAATGAATTTAAATCCCAATTTTGAGCAGAAAAAGATAATCATTCGACATGCTGTTGAAGTCATGAATGATATTGGCATACAAGCCCCTAAAATTGCTGTATTGGGAGCTACTGAGGAAGTCAATGATAAGATTCAATCGTCTAAGGATGCATATGACTTAATGAAGGACTTTAGTCAGGATCCTGATTTTAAAGGCAGTATTGCCGGCCCGATCTCCTTAGACCTGGCCCTCAGTCAAGCGGCTAGCCAGCTTAAGGAGTATCACTCAGAGGTGGCGGGACAGGCAGATATTTTAGTCTCTCCTGATATGACCACGGGAAATATTTTAAGCAAGGCCTTGACCATACTGGGTAAGGGACGTTTAGCCACCATTGTTAAAGGGGCCCAGGTTCCTATTGTGATGAATTCCCGGGGGTCAAGCAGTGATGAAAAAGTTTTCGCCTTACTGTTAGCACTTTTTTCCTGGAGGTAGCCTATGAAAATTTTAGCCATTAATCCAGGATCTACTTCGACTAAAGTGTCACTCTATAGTGATGGTAAGATCCAAGCCGTAGAAAATTACCAGCATAGTCCCAAGGATTTAGCCCATTTAGGGTCTGTCATTAAACAAAAGGACTTACGGAAACGATGTGTGGTCAAGTTTATAGAAAAACAGGATTTGACCTTGGATGATCTTGATGCCATTTCAGCCCGGGGAGGGACTTTGCCTGCTGTTAATGCGGGGGCTTATCGGATCAATGAACAGATGGTTGACTATCTCACTCATAAGACCAGAAATCCACATGCTTCCAGTCTGGCGGCTATTATCGCCTATGAATTAAAGATAGAGTATGATCAGACGAACTTACCCATTATGATTTATGATTCAGTAGCGGTTGACCAGTTTACCCCAGTTGCTCGACTGTCGGGTTTAAAGGGGGCAGACCGGGTGAGTGGCAGCCATGCCCTCAATACCCGAGCTGTGGCCATGAAGGTCTGTCAAGACCTGGGGACTAGCTACCAAGCAAGCAATTTGATTGTTTGCCATATGGGTGGTGGTATTTCAACCAGCGCTCACTTGAAGGGCAGGATGGTTGATAATATTTCTGATGATGAGGGGCCCATGGGGATGGATCGCACCGGTGAACTCCCTTTATTAGCCCTGTTTAAGGTGATTGAGGGCTATTCCTATGAAGAAATGGTTCGATTGAACAAGCAAGAGGGCGGTATTAAATCTTACACAGGCTTGACTGATATGCGTCAAGTGCAAGCCGAAGCTGATAAGGGGAATGATCATTATCAGCTGGTCATTGATGCCTTTGTCTATCAAATTGCTAAAGCCATTGGCTCGCTAGCCACAGTACTCAAGGGCGAGGTCGATCGGATCATTCTTACTGGTGGAGTCGCTCATTCTCAAAAGATTACCCAGGCTATTAGCGACCGGGTAGCCTTTATCGCGCCGGTCATTGTTGAAGCGGGAGAACATGAGATGTTAGCCCTATCACAAGGGGCAGAACGGGTACTCTTGGGGCAAGAAGACTTGCAAGAGTTTACTCTTAATTAGTTTTATATCTACTCGCTAGGCTGGGGGAAGAAACCCCGGCCTTATTTTATTGCTTAGTGAGGCTAAGAATGCATAGAGGGATTATACCGTTTCTAAGCTCACCTGCCTTCCTTACTAAAGATGTAGAACTTAAAAGTAGGCAAAGAAAAAGCTCTCTACCCTGTGGTAGAAAGCTTTTTAACTAGGTATATCTATTTTATGAAGGCTAGTTTATATACTAATCTTTTTATTGGCGTCCTTTTTCAAGGATTTCCTTCCAATAATCGTTATAGTAGTCGGTTTTTTCTTTATTAACGAAGGCTGCTATACCATATTCAGCTTGTTCGGATTGGAAGAGTTTCAAGATGGCATCAATTTCAATTTGAATCCCTTCATCAATGCTTTTACCGCTTTGTTCATCGACAACCCGGTTGGCAGTGAAAATGGATGAAGGCGAGCGTTCGTGGATCTTTTCAACGAACTTAGAGTTATCGATACCTTCTACTGGTTCCCCGTAAATGGTCTTCATAATGTTTTCATCACTGAAGGCCACTAATTGGTCATGATAGTCTTCAGGAATTTCACGTTCCCGGTATTTGTCAGGCATATTATTAATTAATTCTTTAGCTGCCGCATTAATTTCTTCTTCTGTATTAGCTCGGGCATGAGATAAACCTAATTTTTCGGTGTCATCAGGTCCGAAGATGGTCCCAGTCATAGCGAAGAATTTAGCCATTTCCTTACCTAATTGGTGGTTTAAGCGCAGCATGCCACCGTAGCCTGGGATAATTCCTAAAGTAGCTTCAGGAAGGCCAAATTTAGCTTTGTCAGTGACAATCATGGCCCGACTAGCTAAGGCCAGTTCACAACCGCCGCCCAGGGCCCAGCCGTCAACTACTGCGATTAATGGTTTCTTACATTGTTCCATTTTGCCACGGATTACTTTGTGGCCTTTCATATTTTCTTCAAAGGCGGACCAGTTTTTCGCACGAATATTGTCTAAGAACCAAGCGATGTCTCCTCCAGCGATAAAGGCCTTATCACCGGCACCTCTTAGGAGCATGCCTTCTACTTCATCATTTTCTTCACCACTTGTGATGGCGTCCCCGATCATCTTCACCACTTGGGTATCAATCGCATTGAGGACTTCGGGACGATTGACCAAAATTGTCATAATACCATCTTTAATTGAAGTTACTACATAGTCAGACATAATCATTACCCTTTCTATTTTATATGCTTTGAACTAAATAACGCCTTTTTCTTTTAGCGACTGGATGTCTTCTTCACTGTAACCCAGGCCGGCTAGAATTTCCTGATTGTGTTCTCCTAAGCGGGGCGCATGGTTAAATGGAATTTTTTTATCATCTGAGAATTGGACTGGCGAAGCAGGCATGGCCACACGTTTGCCCTCCTTACCAAATTCCATATTTTCCAGGTAGTTATTGGCCCAGGCTTGTTTATCATTTGGAATTTCATCAAAGGTTTGCGCCCGTTCAAAGGTAAAGTCTTCAGCCAGCATTTTATCAATTAAGTCTTGGCTTTCCATATTGCCAATGGCTGCTTCAACTTGTTTGACAAATTCTGATTGCTTTGGATTCTTTTGGAAGGCATCCAAGGTATTGACGCTTTCATCATCAATATATTCCTCTAGACCGATAATCTTCATGAAGCGAGGGAATTCACTTTCATAACGCACTAGACAGAGCACGATCCATTCGCCGTCCTTGGTTTGATAGGATTGTAGGAAGGGGTTATTGGGATGCATACGGTCTTTAGGGTAATGGTCTTCGTATTGGGAAGAAACGATCATCATCTTATTACAGAAAATGGCAGAACCTAAAAGTGATACACGGACTTCTTCACCTTGACCGGTTTCTCTTTGCTTGAGTAAAGCGGCTAATATCCCACTTAAGAGGGAAAGACCAGCCACACTATCACCCACCCCTGAAGGAGCAGAAATTGGGGGATGGTTCACTGGGGCTAAACTAGCCATAAAGCCACCGCGGGCCCAGTAACCGACGACATCATAACCTGGACGGTGAGCTTCTTCGCCCTTGGTGCCGTAACCTGAAAAATGGCCCCAAATTAAATGAGGGAATTTGGCCTTCAGGGTTTCATAGCCTAAGCCTAATTTTTCTAAGGAATGAATGCGAATATTAGAAATAAAAACATCGGCTTCTTCAAGTAATTGCATCATAATTTGATAACCTTCTTCGCTTTTTAGGTTAAGGGTAATCCCTTTTTTATTGAGGTTATCGGTTTCAAAAATGGGGTTTTCATCCTCAGTAGCGGTAACGTTCATGGTGGCACCGGTCCCTCTTAATTGGTCTCCAGAGGGGGCTTCCACCTTGAGAACATCTGCTCCCCAGTCAGCCATTACTCGAGCTGTGGTAGGAGCGGCTACCATGGTAGAAAAATCAATAACTTTTACGCCATCAAGTAATTGAATGTTCATTAGACAGTATCCTTTCTCTTCCGTTTTGCCCATTAGTGGAAGTGAAAAGACTTGTTTTGCTTTCAATTTCTATTATAGTGAAGAAAATCACGAAATTGTATTTCAAAAAATACAAAGACCCCTTGCAGGCAATGCAAGAGGCCTATTGAAGCAGTAAAAGACTAAATTATTTATATTCCTCAGCGATAAATTGACGCACATATTGGGTGAAGACGTCCACACTATAGGAAGGGAGGTTTTCTTTCTTTTTTATCATATAGATAGGCCGTTTAATAGGTAAGTCGACAATGGGGAGAATTTTAACACCGACTGTCCCAGCAATGGTGTTTTCTGAGACCAGGGCAACTCCAATATTATTTCTCACCATAGCCATTAGTGTATTGTCATCGACCACTCGGTGGATGGTATGGATGGGATAGGTCTTCTTAGAAATTGAAGCTAATTGTAAGTTTGTGATTAATTTTTTGAAATTTTCGTTATCACTGGTACGAATAAAGGTGAGGTCGACCGTTTCTTGTAGGGTGACTTGGTCCTTCTTAGCTAAGGGATGAGCATCCGGTACAGCTAAGGCTAGCCGTTCTTCAAAGAGAAGTTCCGTCTCAATTTGCGTGTTGTAGTTGTCAAAACCAAAGTCACTAGCAAAAACAACATCTAATTTTTCATCGAGTAGGTCTTTGATCATTTGACTAGTAGGGAGTTGTTCAAAGTTAATCTTGAGATTGCTATCCGCCTTTTGGCAGTAGGCTAATAGGGAAGGAATCATGTTATTAGCAATGGAAAAGAGACTGTCACAAGAAATATGGATGGTGTCGTGGCGAATATCGGCCATGGATTGGAGATCGAAAATTCCTTCTTCAATGGTACGAATGCTTTGGTAGGCGTAGCGATAAAAAACCGTCCCGTAGTCAGTTAAACGGACCCGGCCTTTATTGTTAATAAATAAAGGGACACCGGTCGTTTCTTCTAGACCTTGGATAGCTCGACTGAGTGTCGAGGTGGTGATAAAGAGTTTTTCGGCGGCTAAACTATAATTTTGATGTCTAGCAGCAACGATAAAATAGTAGAGGTGCTGAAGGTTGATGGATGACATTTTCATGATTCTATACTCCTTTGGATTGGCTTTGTATTTTTTGCAAGACTGTTTTGCATTTTATCGACTGGTGAAAAAGTGAGCAATACAGTAGGATGAAGGTGTAGCAAAAGTTAAAGCGCTTTCTTATATTTTACGAAAAAAGCCCAATAAGACAAGCTGCCGCTAACTTTTCTATTATAGACCATTGCCCATATGGTTAGAATTCTGTTAAGACTTGTTATTGCTTTCATTTTAACAAAAAATTATTATGCAAAGGAGATCTTTACTATGTCAAATCCATTATTAGAAGTTATCGGAACCAAATATCCTATCCTCCAAGGTGCTATGGGGGGCGTGGCTTATCACCAATTGGTAGCCGCTGTTTCAGAAGCAGGTGGTTTAGGGATTATTGCTTCAGCGGGTATGGATAAAGAAACCCTCCATGAAGAAATTCGAAAAACTCGGGAACTGACTGATAAACCATTCGGGGTTAACTTGATGTTAATGTCACCAAATATTGCTGATATGATCGAAGTTATTGCCGAAGAAAAAGTTCCGGTAGTAACAACGGGTGCAGGAAATCCTAAGCCAGTGATTGAACCCTTACACCAAGCAGGCTGTAAGGTAATTCCAGTAGTGGCGACAGCCAGACAAGCGGCTAAAATGGAAGCAGCTGGTGTCGATGCCGTGGTCTGTGAAGGAAACGAAGCCGGTGGACATATCGGGACAGTGGCAACCATGACTTTAACCCGCGCTGTCTCTAAAGCAGTTAAGATCCCTGTGGTGACTGCTGGTGGTGTGGCTGATGGTCACGGCTTAGCGGCTGCCTTTGCCTTAGGGGCCTCTGGAGCGCAATTAGGTACGGTTCTAGTAGCTAGTGAAGAAGCTCCGATTGCTGACAGCTATAAGGAAGCTACTGTGTCTGCCAAAGAAAATTCCACCTTTGAAATGGCTCGTGAAATTGGGTCTCCAATTCGTTTACTACAAACCAAAGGCTCTGACCACTTACAAGAAATTATTGATAATGGTGGCGGGCGCGAAGACTTTGAACCAGTCAGCTTAGAGCTTTTAGTGAAAGGGGCCAAAGGGGACACCGAAAATGGTACGGTAACCATTGGACAGATTGCTGGTGTCGTTGAAGAAGTTCGCCCAGTAAAAGAAATTCTTGACAGCATGGTTGAAGAAGCTGACCAAGTAATTTCATCACTAAGCATTCTTTAATAGCTTATGAAGTGATTAAAGCTGGAGTATCGAATTGCTCCAGCTTTTCTTTCGTGCGCCTGGCATGGGCGACAACTAGGTGGTGAAAGTCCACTACAGACCTTTGCAGTAGGAACTGTTAGCTAAAGACAAGGGTGTCCACCGTGAGGTGGAATCTGAAGGAAGTCGGAGGCAAATACTTGCACTGACGTACAGAAACTTCATAAAGAAAGGCTGTCAAAAGATGGATGAGCTTGCCAAACAAAGTGAAGTCCAATACTGCACGAATCTGAGACAGTAGATGAAGCAGTGACATGAGTAGAAAGTTGTCGTTCTTACCCAGGGAGATCTCACAGACGGCGCAGGAGTCCCCTTATAAGAAGCCGGTCGAAAAAGGTTTACTGTGAGAAGTCAGCCGAAGTCATAGTAGTTTCCTAAGGAAACGAAGGACTGAACAATTTCAATGTTTGATTAGATGGGAGGTAGCTCAATTATGGGAAAAGCAGAAAAGTTGCGAAAGCAACGCAGCCTACAAAGGCATAAGGTGGAATCTGAAAAGTATGTAGGTGCGCTTAGTAATTCAGCTATTGAATATATGAAAAGACATGATGGGTCTCTAATGAGTCTCGTCGTCAGAGAAGAAAACCTCATGCGAGCGGCTCAAGCGGTTCGAAAGAACAAAGGAGCAGCTGGTATTGATGGGGTTTCCGCGAAATCTGCGGAAGCCGAAGTAAGGAAGTACCTCAAACCCTTACAACAGAAACTAATAAACGCGACATATAAACCTCAACCGGTGAAACGGGTAGAAATTCCCAAAGCCAATGGGGGAGTTCGTCAATTAGGCATTCCTGTTGTCAGGGATCGGATTGTTCAACAAGCCATTCGACAAATTATTGAACCAATCATTGATCCTCAACTATCATCAAATAGCCATGGCTTTCGTAAAGGTAAGAGTGCACATAGTGCACTGAAACAGTGTGTCGAATATTACGAAGCCGGCTATAAAATTGTCGTTGATTGTGATCTCAAGAACTGTTTTGATAATTTTAATCAAGATAAGATGATTAACTACTTAGAAGGAATGGTTAAAGATCCGGCAATATCACGTATTCTCAGACGTTTTATGAGTGCAGGTGTTATTGATATGTCTGGTCAATTCATTGATAGTCATACGGGCACCCCCCAAGGGGGTGTCATCTCACCGCTTCTATGTAATGTTTATTTGAATGAACTGGATAGAGAATTAGAACGTCGTGGGCATCGTTTTGTGCGCTATGCAGATGATTTTGCGATTTTCGTTAAATCAAAACGTGCAGGCGAACGGGTATTAAAGAGTATTACTACTTACATCGAGAAAGATCTTCGATTAACAGTTAACCATGAGAAGAGTCAAGTGGGTTCGCCAACCCGTTTAAAATTCTTGGGTTGCCTTATCATGCCTACCCGAAAGGGTTGTCGTTTTCGTCCGACGTATGAAGCAAAGAAGAAATTCAGAGCAAAGTTAAAACGTCTGACAAGTCGAAAGCGACCAGGCACCTTTAAAACCATTGTAAAAGAAATCAACCAAGTGACACAAGGTTGGATCAACTATTTTGGAATAGGTTATATTAAAACTTATATTGAAGAAATAGAACAATGGTTAAACCATCGCCTAAGGCAACTCATTTTGAAGCGATGGAAAAGCTGTCAAACGAAGATTGTACGCCTCATGCGGTTAGGATTAGATAGTAATAGTGCGAAACGTATTGCCTTCTCACGTAAGAAATATTGGCGTCTATCTAAAACACCGGAGGTGCACAACGCTCTGACAACAAAAAGACTCCGCCAGTGGGGATTAAAATCATTAACCCTCCTAGCGGAGTCTGCCTATTTAAGATATTGAACCGCCGTATACGGAACCGTACGTACGGTGGTGTGAGAGGTCCTCTGTCCGATTAACGGACAGAGTCCTACTCGATTATTTAATGATAGAAAGAGGAGATGGTATGAAAGGTAAATATCTTATTTTAACAATTATTATGGCCTTTACAGTTGCTGGATCGGTTGGCTTAAATATCAATTCGGTGGGTGTCTTTTTAGGACCGGTTTCCAAAGATTTAAATGTCATGACGGGAACCTTTGCTATTCACGCCACCCTGATTAGTTTTGGAACAGCCTTTGCAGCCTTTGCAGT
Source organism: Aerococcus loyolae (assembly GCF_002871915.2). Lineage (NCBI taxonomy): Bacteria > Bacillati > Bacillota > Bacilli > Lactobacillales > Aerococcaceae > Aerococcus > Aerococcus loyolae. The sequence continues at coordinate 567,027 of NZ_CP126958.1, forward strand.
GCCTGGAGTTTTGAAGCGCTTTTCCTTTAAGAAAGTCTTGATTGTGTCTACTTTAGTGACAGCCTTGTCCACCATGGCTATGGGCTTTTCTAATGCCATGTGGCAATTCTATATTCTAGCCTTTACCCGTGGTGTTTTTGCTGCCGTTTACGGGATTGTTCCCTTACAATTATTGATTAATAATTGGTATAAGGCTAAGCATGGGACGGTTTCGAGTGTGGTTTTTGCTTTTTCAGGTGTAGCTGGAGCGATTTTTGCCCCCATGTTAACCCAATTGATCCAAAGTATTGGCTGGCGACAAACCTATCTGGTTCAAGCACTTTTATTTGTTCTCTTAGCCCTGCCAGCGATTATCTATCCCTTTGCTTTTGATCCTCGTGATGAAAATAAATTACCTTATGGTTACCAGGAAGAGGACGCTGATGCGGATGAAGCAGCAGTCGATAGTGGGGAAGAGGTCTTCTCCTATACCCAACCAACTTTTCTCTTGTTGATTGTAGCTAGCTTATTAATCACGGCTTTAACTGGTTTAGCCCAACACTTCCCTGCTATTGGTGAAGAGTACGGCTACTTGCCAACCATGGCAGCATTAATGGTATCTGCAGGGATGTTAGGGAATATTATTTTTAAAATTATTATTGGTTTTATTTCCGATGCCAAGGGAGCGATGGTGTCTGTCTATACTATGCTAGCAACCATGGTTCTCGGCCTTATCGTCATTATGACCTTTAGAGTGGCAGAAATATCATTATTGGGGAGCTTCCTTTATGGGGCTGTCTATTCCATTTCAGCAGTAGGCTTGGCCTTGGTGACCAAGCATATTTTCTCATTAAAGTTATTTGATAGGGTTTATCCTTCCGTGAACTTTATTGCCAATGCGGGAGCGGCCGTGGCTGTTTCTATGTATGGTTATCTCTATGATTTCAGCGGCTCTTACCGCTTAGCGATTATCTTATCAATCATTTTGGCTGTCGTTTCCTTCCTCTGTCTCTTTCTGGCTGACCGCATGAAGTCTGGCCGAATCAAGGCATAAAGTAAAGGTTATGCTAATTATTGACAGCTAGAGTAAAGACCAAGACTTTATTAGAAATTAAAACTTTTACACGTGAGCTGGCCGAGGAGCCAGCTCTTTTTACGTGATCGGTGTAAGAGCTAATAATGATCTGTATGAAATTTTTCTAATAATAATATATATTGGATAAATTTTACAATAAAACCCAAAATGTTGTATGAATTTTCTGGCAATAAAAAAAGAATGTGTTATTATTAATGAAAGCGATTACATTTATGGTTGGAAGGAGTGATTTTCTTGGCAGATTATGATTTATTAGTCATTGGTTCAGGCCCGGGAGGCTATATTGCTGCGGAAGAAGCAGCAAAGTCAGGTTTGAAAACGGCTGTCGTTGACAAAGGTCCGGTAGGAGGAACCTGTTTAAATTCAGGTTGTATCCCCATTCAAAGCTATGTTCAAAATGGTCGTTGGGCCTTGCAAAGTAAGCAATTGGCTAAATATGGATTGGCCCAAGCTAGTGATGACATTGATTTTAAAGCGCTAAAAGCGCGGAAAGATCAAGTCGTCCAACAAAACCAGCAAGGGATCTTGCAAATTTTTAAAAGCAATGGGATTGATTTTATTGAAGGTGAAGCTGTCTTTGTTAAAGACAAGACCTTTAAGGTCAATGATCAGACTCTTAGTGCCAAAAATATTTTATTGGCAACCGGTAGCCGGGTTTTAGAACCAACAATTCCGGGAATTGAAGAGGTAGATTATTTGACCCATGAGAGTTTTTTCCACATGGAAGATTTACCTGAGCACTTAGTGATTGTTGGAGCCAGTGAGCATGGGGTGGAATTTGCCTTTGCTATGGCTGCTTTGGGTGTGAAGGTAAGTCTGATCGAGGAAAAGGCAACCATTATTCCAAACCAAGTCAAAGAGGTCCAAGACTATGTCAAACAGCTATTCAAAAAACTTTCTGTAGAAGTGATTGAAGGCGTTGCCATTGACCATCTTAGTTCTGACCAGGTCCATCTGAGTGATGGTCAAGAGATTGGCTTTGACCAGCTTCTCTTAATGCTTAGCCGGCGTCCAGATTTGACCATGGTAAAGACTATGGGACTTGAATTGGATAAAAAAGGCACTTATTTAGCAGTTGATGAAAACTATCAAAGCAGTTCTCCTGGAATTTATGGTGTTGGTGATTTGATCGGTGGCTGGCCCTTTGCCCATGCTGCTAGTCATGAAGGCATTAAGGCAGTAAAGGCGATCTTAGGTCAAGCTGAATACCCACTTGACTTTAATGCCGTGCCCCGTAAGATGGCGGTCGACGTTGATGTGGAAAGCTTTGGCTTGCATGAAGATCAAGCTAAAGAGGCCGGCTATGATGTGATGAGTCATCAGATTCCTTTCATGATGAATGGGGCAGCGGCTGCCTTGGAGGAGAGTGAAGGATTTGTCAATATCATTAGTGAAAGACAATATGGGCAGATCTTAGGTGGTCTGGTAGTTGGCCATGGTGCCAGTGAAATCATGCATATTCTCTTAGCTGTCTACCAATGTGAAGGCACTATTGATGAACTCGCCCAAATGGTCTTTGCTCACCCTACCTTATCGGAAACTATTGGAGATGTCGCTAAAGCATTGGTAAGAAAATATTAATGAGTTAAACAGAGTCAATAGGAGGAATTCATTATGGTGAAAACACAAGAACAACAACAAGAGCAAAGAAAAGGCTCCGGACAAGCTCAGTTTAAAGAACGGATGGCAACCGATATTAAAACAGCTTCTGATGTTGAAGTCAAAGCCATGAGTCCGGATAAGGCAAAAGCGATCTATAAGACAATGAACGAAATTAGGGACTTTGAGGATACCGTACACCGCTTCTTTGCCCAAGGAGAAATTCCTGGTTTTGTTCACTTATATGCGGGTGCAGAAGCCATTGCGAGTGGTGTCTGCGCCCACTTAACTGATGATGATTATATTACCTCTACTCACCGGGGGCATGGGCACTGTGTGGCAAAGGGGGGCGACCTTAAAGGCATGATGGCTGAGATCTTTGGTAAAGAAACCGGCCTCGGTAAAGGTAAGGGCGGCTCCATGCATATTGCTGACCTCGATAAGGGAATCCTAGGGGCTAACGGTATGGTTGGTGGCGGTTTCGGATTAGCTGTTGGCGCTGCCATGCGTAATAAATACCTCAAAACTGACTCAGTAGCTGTTTGTTTCTTCGGAGACGGAGCTTCCAATGAAGGGCTGTTCCATGAATGCTTAAATATGGCAAGCATTTGGCAGTTGCCCGTTATTTTCGTTAATGAAAACAATTTCTTTGCGGAATCGACCCCACAATGGTATTCATCTGGTTCGGAAACTATCGCTGAACGGGCGGCAGCCTACAATATGCCAGGTGTCCGTGTCGATGGGAAGGATTTGATGGCTGTTTATGAAGCAGCTGGTGAGGCAATTGACCGGGCTCGTCAGGGCGGAGGACCAACGTTAATTGAATGTGTGGCCTACCGTAACTATGGTCACTTCGAGGGAGATGAACAAAAATATAAAGCTCTCTCAGGTCCAGAAAAAGAATGGGCAGACCGTGACGCTATTCAAGTCTTTAAAGACTATGCCATTGAACACGGTTTAGCCAGTCAAGAAGAATTAGAAGAAATCGAAGCCCAAGCCAAACAAGATGTAGAAGATGCAGTGGAATATGCTAAAGAGAGTCCAATTCCTGCTGCTGAAAACCTATTAACCGATGTTTTCGCTGACTAATCTGAGGATTTAGCTGAGAGAGGAGACTTTAATATGAGTAGAGAAATTGCCTTTATGACCGCAATTAATGAAGCTTTAGACCAAGCCATGGAAAAAGATGACCGCGTTGTCCTCTTAGGAGAGGATATTGCGGGTGGTCGTGAAGTTGACCATTTAGCTGAAGAAAACGAAGACGCCTGGGGTGGCGTTATGGGGGTTACCAAGGGTTTGGGTCCTAAGTACGGTCTAGATCGTGTCATTGACACCCCCTTATCAGAAATGGGATATATGGCTGCAGCAGTGGGGATGGCTGTCACTGGTTTACGTCCGGTTCCTGAATTAATGTTTAACGACTTTATTGGTTTCTGTTTAGACTCCTTACTGGGCCAAGGCTCAAAAATGCGTTATATGTTTGGTGGTAAGGCTCAGATTCCTATGGTTGTTAGGACCATGCATGGAGCTGGAGCGAGTGCGGCAGCCCAACACTCGGGTTCTTATTACGGAATTTTTGGCTCGATTCCAGGGATTAAAGTGGTTGTTCCTGCGACTCCTTATGATGCTAAGGGTTTACTCCTGGCTTCGATTGAAGATAATAATATTGTTGTCTTTTCTGAAGACAAGACCATCTACGGTCAAAAGGGCGAAGTTCCAGAAGAGTACTATACTATTCCAATTGGTAAGGCGAATGTATATCGCCAAGGGGATGACTTAACCATTGTGACTATCGGTAAAATGCTCTTTGTTGCTGAAGAAGTGGCCGAACGTTTGGCCAAGGACGGTATTTCTGTAGAAGTCATTGATTTAAGAACGGTTGCCCCTTGGGACCAAGAAACCGTGATCGAATCGGTCAAGAAAACCGGGCGTTTGATTGTTATTGATGAATCCAATCCTCACAATAATACAGCAACCGATATTGCCTCAGTGGTGAGTGACAAGGCCTTCGATTACCTTGATGGTCCCATTAAGTGTATCTGTGCACCTAATGTACCGGTACCGTTTGCGGTGAACCTGGAACAATTATATTTACCAGATGCAGATAAGGTAATCGAAGAAGCTGCTGAACTTATTGACGACTTAAGAGCATAAGGAGGCGGAAATCTATGGCGACAGAAGTAGTAATGCCAACATTAGGACTCACCATGACAGAAGGGACCATCGAACAATGGTATGTTAAAGAAGGCGATGAAGTTTCTTCAGGTGACGTTCTAGCAACGATTAGTTCAGAAAAATTGTCTGGAGATGTTGAAGCACCAGAAGCAGGAATTGTGATTAAAATTGTAGCTGATGAAGGCGACACCCTAAAATGTAAGGCCGCTATGGCTTATATTGGAGAAGCCGGTGAAGAAGTGGAAGTTGAATCTAATGGAGAGATAGCTAGTGAAACTGAAGCAGAATCCAGTTCCAGTGAAAAAGAAAGTTCAAAAGAAATCAACAAGGATAAAACAGATATCAAAGCACGTCAAGGAGCCGTTAAGGGTGGGCGTATCTTTATCACTCCTGTAGCCCGTAAATTAGCTGAAGAAAAAGGTTATAATATAGAGGATATTCCGGGAACAGGTGGTAATGGCCGGATTACCCGCCGTGATGTTGAACGCTATCAACCTGAAGCTAAGCCTAGCCAAGTAGTAACTAGTCAAGCTGGTGAAGGTTTACCTGGTATGCGTAAGACTATTGCTAAACGAATGGTTCAAAGCTTACAAACCACAGCCCAGCTGTCCTTACATCGCAAGGCAGATGTGACTCAATTAAGCAAACTGCGTCAAGAAATTAAATCGAAAGCCAATGATGGTGCAGCATTAGGTTGGACCACCTTAATCACCCGAGCAGCTGTGAAGGCTTTAGAAGAAACGCCAGAAATGAATAGCTGGTATCAGGATGGACACTGGGAACAACATGAAGCGGTTCACATTGGCATGGCAACGGCAGTTGCTGATGGTTTAGTGGTCCCTGTCATTAGAGATGCTCAAGGCCTCAGTCTAAGCAAATTAGGCGAAAAGATTAACGAAGTAACTAGCCAAGCTAAGGCTGGCCAACTACCAGCAGATCTCTATTCCGGTTCTACCTTCTCTATTACTAATATGGGAGGACGAGGAATTGAATACTTCACTCCGGTAATCAACCCACCAGAAGCTGGTATTCTGGGTCTGGGAGCAATTCAAAAGGAATTAGCCTTTGATGATAATGGCCAAGTGGTTGAGTTAAGTAAATTCCCATTAAGTTTAACCTTTGACCACCAATTATTGGATGGTGATCCAGCTGGTGCTTTCTTAGACCTAATTGTTTCTTATCTAGAAAATCCTTATAGCTTATTGCTATAAAAGCTTAATGATTATAAGTTGAACAGTGATAGCAGGAGAGGGCTGGGACAAAAGTCGCAGCCTTCTTGTTATTTATAGGCAGGTAAAGGAGGGAAAAAATGGTTAATAGTCAAAAACGCTTGGCCGAAAATATAGAAGCGGCTTTAAAACAAGCAGAAAAGTTGGCCATTGATAAAAAACATAAAAATATTGCTATTGCCCATCTCTTTAACTATTTAATCGAAGATCAAAATGGTTTTATCTATCGTTTCTTAAAGTCTTTAAATGTGCCAATGAAGGCCATGCAGGCGGAAATTAATCGCGAGTTGGCACGTATAGGTAGTGACTATGGCAAAAATCTTAACTACGGTCAGCAATTTTCTAAACATCTCGGCGACCTGCTTCAAGGAGCAGAAGACTACCAAGAAAAGCGACAAGCTAACGAAATCGCTAGTCAAGACCTCTTAATGGCCCTATTTGATCTGAAAAACAATGAACTGACCCATTGGTTAAATAATTATGTTAACCGAGCCAGTGCTCATAAAAAATTAGCTGATTATCAGGAGAGACGGACGGTTGACAGAGATGATGTGAGCTTATCCTTTCCGGCCTTATCCAAGTATGCCCGAAATTTAAATGCCAGTTACCGTGCGGGTGAAATGGATCCCATTATTGGTCGAGAAAAAGAACTGGCTGATATGGTACTCATCCTATCGCGGCGGTCAAAAAACAACCCTCTCCTCATTGGAGAAGCTGGCGTCGGTAAAACTGCCTTAGTTGAAGGCTTAGTCCAGCGTATTGAGGAAGATAAGCTGCCTTCCAGCTTAAAGGGCACTATTGTTATGGCTTTAGATATTGGAGCTTTGATAGCAGGAGCAAAGTATCGTGGTGATTTTGAAGAACGCCTAAAAGCCGTGCTTGATGAAGTGAGAAGTTCCCAAGGGAAAATTATTCTCTTTATTGATGAAATCCATACGATTGTGGGAGCCGGAAAGACAGAAGGTGCCATGGATGCCGGTAACTTACTCAAGCCTATGTTAGCTCGGGGTGAAATTCATTGTATAGGGGCGACTACCCACCAGGAGTACCACCAATATTTTGAAAAGGACCGTGCCCTGGATCGTCGTTTTCAACGAATACTTGTTGACCAACCGACTCTAGTGGAGAGTCAGGCAATTCTTAAAGGTTTACAGGCCCAACATGAAAGCTACCACCAGGTTTTTATAGAAGACCAAGCCATCGAAGCTAGTGTGACTTTAAGTAATCGCTACATGACTGATCGCTACTTACCAGATAAGGCCATCGATGTCTTAGATATTGCTTGTGCGGAAGTAAGTATGACTCTTAAAGAAGCGCCTGTTAGCTTACTAGCAGCCAAAGAACGGCGCTATCATTTGGAGTTAACCTTAGCCAAGACGCAAACCGCTTCAGACAGTCAAGCTGATGAAACGGATAAACTTCAACAGGCTCTGTCTAGCGCTCAAAATGAGGAAGCTAGTCTAGAAGAGCAATGGCAAGCAGAAAAAGCTTTGCTTAAAGACTGGCAAGACTACCGGCAAAATTTATTGCAGACGCGCTTAGACTTGAGGCAAGCCCAAAAAGACTTTGATAGCCAGGCAGTCAAAGTTTTACAAGAGGAAAAGATTCCTCAGTTAGAAGATAAAATAAAGCGAGTTCAGGCAGACTATCAGACCATTTTAGATGGAAGTGATGGCCCCTTATTAGATCCTTGGGTAAGGAAGAATGATGTGGCCAAGGTGATTGCCAGACAAACCGGCATCCCAGTGGCCCAAGTGGCCGAACATGAACGGGAAAAATTAATGCATTTAGCTAGCCGCTTACACCAGCGTATTGTTGGTCAAGATCCAGCTGTTCAAGCCGTTAGTCAGGCAGTTATACGGTCTCGTGCCGATGTCCAAGACCCTAACCGACCTATTGGTTCTTTCTTGTTCCTTGGGCCTACTGGGGTAGGTAAGACGGAATTAGCTAAGGCCTTAGCCGATCAGTTATTTAATGATGAAGAAAAAATCATCCGTTTAGACATGAGTGAATATATGGAAAAGCACAGTGTTGCCCGCTTAGTTGGGGCGCCTCCTGGCTATGTTGGTTATGAAGAAGGGGGACAATTGACAGAAGCAGTTCGTAGACAGCCCTATGCGGTTATTCTTTTAGATGAAATTGAAAAGGCCCACCGTGATGTCTTTAACCTTTTATTACAAATTCTAGATGATGGCCGGCTAACAGATAACCAAGGCCAAGTGATTGATTTCAAAAATACTATTTTGATTATGACCAGTAATTTAGGTTCGGATATTCTGCTTGCAGATATGCTTCAACATAAAAACAGTGAGATATCGCTTGAAGCTCGTCAAGCAGTAAGTAAGAAACTTCAAGAACATTTCCGACCTGAATTTTTAAACCGGATTGATGATACGATTCTTTTCTCTGCCTTATCTAAAGAGAATATGGAGGCAATTGTTGAAAAACTCCTAGACCAGTTGAAAGTCCGCTTAAGTCAGCAAGATATCATCCTGACTTATCAAGAGGGCTTAAAGGATTGCTTAGCTGACTCTGCTTATGAACCTGAATTTGGGGCCCGGCCCTTAAAGCGTTTCATTCGCAAACACTTGGAAACACCTCTAGCCGAACGCATCATTAGTGGGCAAATAAAAGCACAAGACCAAGTCAATCTTTCTTATGATAAGGACTCTGAACAAGTGACTTTTAAAGTCAAAGAAAAATAAAAGCAAGGAGCTGTGACGCAGATAGCACAGCTCCTTTTTGTCTTCTAGGAAGATAAATAAAATATTTGACTAAGTTTGACTAAATAAGTTGATCAATACTGACCAATATGTTATAATAGTTAGTGTAAAGGTTAAAAGATACCTTTAAAATGAATGAATCAAAGGAGCGAAGAGAATGAATAATATGGAAATGACAAGGAGTTTACAAGAAGCTCTTGCAAATGCGCAACAAATTGCGATGACAAGACATCATCAAGAAATCTCGATTCCGCATCTCTTCAAAGCATTAGTACAATCTGGACAATTTGCTTATAATTTTTATCATCAAATGAATATTCCAATGGACGAACTCGATAAGGAACTTGACCGTGAATTGGATAGTATTGCTGTAGTGAATGGCAGCAATGTGCAATACGGACAAAGTATTTCGCGTTCCCTAGCAGAATTATTGCAAACCGCCCAAGAAGAGGCCCAAGGATTCCAAGATGAATACTTGTCTACTGAAATTCTATTACTAAGTCTTTTTAAATTGAACTATCTCGACCTGACTAAATGGTTGTCTACTTATATAAGTTATGACCAAGTGAAGGATAAGATCAAAGACTTGAGAAAGGGTGATCGCGTGACCTCACAAAACGCTGAAGAAAATTATGATTCCCTGGAAAAATATGGGAGCGACTTAACCGCGATTGCTAGAGAAGGGAAAATGGATCCTATTATCGGCCGTGACGATGAAATTCGTGACGTTATCCGGATTCTCTCTAGAAAAACCAAGAATAACCCTGTCCTGATTGGGGAACCGGGTGTTGGTAAGACCGCGGTTGTAGAAGGCTTGGCTCAAAGAATCGTCAAAGGTGACGTGCCAAGTAACTTACGTGATAAGACCATCTTTTCCCTAGACATGGGTTCCTTATTAGCCGGAGCCAAGTATCGGGGTGAATTTGAAGAACGCTTGAAAGCAGTTCTGAATGAAATTAAGAAGTCAGATGGAGAAATTATCCTCTTTATTGACGAAATCCACACCATTGTGGGTGCGGGTAAGGCAGAAGGGGCTATGGATGCTGGTAACCTCTTAAAACCGATGTTAGCCCGGGGTGAGTTGCACTGTATTGGGGCCACTACCCTAGATGAATACCGGGAATACATGGAAACCGATAAGGCCTTAGAGCGTCGTTTCCAAAAGGTCCTCGTCAATGAGCCGACTGTCGAAGATACCATCTCCATCTTACGTGGTTTGAGAGAAAGTTTTGAAAACCACCACCATGTTAAAATTCATGACCAAGCCTTGGTAACGGCGGCTGAATTATCTGATCGTTACATTACTGACCGCTACCTTCCTGATAAGGCTATTGACCTAGTCGATGAAGCCAGTGCTGAAATTCGTGTAGAAATGAATTCTATGCCGACAGAACTTGACCAACAACGGCGCCGTCAATTGCAATTAGAAATTGAAGAAGAGGCCTTAAAAGAGGAAGATGATCCTGCTTCTAAGGAACGTTTAGAAGAATTGCAAAAAGAACTAGCTGAAGTCCGTGAAAAGACTAACCAACTGACCTTGGAATGGGAAGATGAAAAGGCTTCTCTCAGTCATATCCAAGACAAACGCCAAGAAATTGACGATGCTAAACGGCAATTAGAAATTGCTCAAAATAATTATGACTTAGAAAAAGCCGCTCAATTACAACATGGGACCCTACCTAAATTGGCTAAAGAATTAGAAGACATGGAAGAAAAATACGAAGCTGAAGCCAGCGGTAAACCCAGCCTGGTCCAAGAATCGGTAACCGAGGACCAAATTGAAGAAGTGGTTTCTCGTCAAACCGGTATCCCAGTGACTAAGTTAGCCCAAAATGAACGGGAAAAATTACTTGACCTGGCTGACCGTTTACATGTACGGGTAATCGGCCAAGACCAAGCCGTTAATAGTGTGACTGATACGGTGCTCCGTTCTCGGGCAGGTATTCAAGACCCTAACCGGCCTTTAGGTTCCTTCCTCTTCTTAGGACCAACCGGGGTAGGTAAGACGGAACTGGCTAAGGCTTTGGCTGAGCAAGTCTTTGACTCTGAAGATAACATGATCCGTATCGATATGAGTGAATACATGGAGAAAGCCAATGTGTCTCGTTTAGTCGGGGCTTCACCTGGCTACATCGGTTATGAAGAAGGGGGACAATTAACTGAAGCAGTCCGCCGTCATCCTTATTCTGTTGTCCTCTTGGATGAAATTGAAAAAGCCCATAGTGATGTTTATAACATCCTCCTCCAAATCCTTGATGATGGTCGTTTGACAGATGGTCAAGGCCGGACAGTGGACTTTAAGAACACCATTATTATCATGACCAGTAATATCGGATCTGACTTACTCTTAGAAGACGCTAAAGATGGAAATACTTCAGAAATATCTACCGAGGCTCGAGACAAAGTCAAAGAACGCCTTTATAGCTATTTCAAACCTGAATTTCTTAACCGGATTGATGATATTATCCTCTTTACGCCATTGTCACAAGACAATATGCATGGTATTGTTGCCAAGATGCTGGCAGGGCTCAATAAACGTCTCAAAGATCAACACATTCAATTGCAATTTAGTGATGATTTAATTGATTGGATTGCTGAGACCGCCTATGAACCTGAATTTGGTGCCCGTCCACTCCGTCGCTTTATCACCAATGAAGTGGAAACGCCGTTGGCTCGCGCTATAATCGCCGGAGATGTCGCCGCTGGCCAAGAGGTTGAAGTCCACTATGACAAGGACCAAGACCGGGCCAGCTTTGAAAAAATCAAAGATGCCTAAGCGAATGAATAGCGATTAATAGAAGAAATAATGATGAAAGGAGGCTGGGACAAAAGTCTCAAAACAAAAAGGGTTAAGAAGTTAGTTTTCACTAATTTCTTAACCCTTTTACTTAAAATTAGGTATTAAAAAAGCACCCTGTTATAATATTAGTAACCACACTAAAGATTAAGGGGTGCTTCTTATGTACATACAATATAACATGAATCAAACAACACTTCCACTAGAATTATCTGCATGTATCGATCCAGATCATATTGTATTTTCAATCTATAATTTTATTGAGTCTCTGGATGAAAAATACTTTGAAAGCTTCAGTACGCAGGACGGCCGCCCTGCCTATCATCCAAAGCCTTTAATCATGGCACTTCTATATGCTTATAGTAAAGGCGTATTTAGCGGAAGAAAAATAGAGGAACTGATGGTTGAAAATTTACCCATGCAGTGGCTAGTCGCTCAACAAGTTATTAGCTATCGAACGATTAATCGCTTCCGTTCTTCAGAAAATTGCAGATCTTTATTAGAAAATCTATTCGTTGAGTTTACCACTCAGTTAAAGTTAGAGAAATTAATTCATTTAGAAAATTGCTTTATCGATGGAACTAAAATTGAAGCGAATGCCAATAAATATTCTTTTGTTTGGAAAAAGGCAACTGAAAAATATGCAGAACGATTAAAAGTGACCTCACGTGAATATTACTTTAATGAAATTCAACCGATGGTTGATGCCGGCATCCAATATGATGAAAATTTAGATCTAGAAGAAACGATGCTTCAAGAGATATCTAAAGTGCTTAAGGAAGAAATCGATAAACTCACTGAAGATATTGAGGAAACTCCTGTAAAAGGGCCGGATCAACGTAAACAAGAACGTCGTCGTTTGAAAAAACATTACCGTAAAGTGAGTCAAGATTTTCTACCTCGCAAACAAAAGTATGCCAAACAGTTTGAAACATTTAACGGAAGAAATAGCTATTCAAAAACAGATCCTGATGCTACGTTCATGCGAATGAAAGATGACCATATGATGAATGGGCAATTGAAAGCGGGATATAATATCCAAGTAGCGACTGAAAACCAATTTGTCCTTCATTATGATATTTTCCACAATCCGACGGATACGCGGACTTTACAACCCTTTGTTGAAAGTTTTCCTAATTCCCCGAAATGCATTGTAGCTGATGCTGGTTATGGTAGCGAAGAAAACCTTACTTATTTAGATAACCATAAAATTAACCATTTGATTAAATACAATCGGTTTGATAAAGAGCAGAAAAAGAAACATAAAAAATCAGCTAAAAATATGGATAATTGGAGTTACGATAAGCAAAGTAATACTTTCACACATCCTGATGGCACGGTTTATTTCTTTAGTCATCTCCAAAAACGAAAAAATAAAATGAGTGGTTATATTTCTGAAATTCAGGTTTATAAGCCTTTGGATCCAGAAAATGCGCCGCAAAAGGCGCTTTACTATAATAAAAACTATCAGGAATTAAAGAATATAGAAACACAGAAGCTTTTATCTGAAGAAGGATCTAGGCTCTTTTCCAAACGGAAAATTGACGTTGAACCAGTTTTTGGCCAGATAAAGGCTATTTTAGGGTTCACTCGATTTAACCTCAGAGGGAAAACAAAGGTTAAAACTGATGTTGGATTGGCCTTCATGGCCAATAATTTGAAAAAATATAGCAAAATAAAAGCAAGAAAATAAGAGAATCTACAAATCACGCTTAAGTAATTTGTAGATTCTCTTTTTTTTATAGTCCGTAGACTTTTGTCCCAGACTCTTTTTTATTAATTACTAGCTTTGAGGAAAAACTAGTAAAGACAATTTCCTTTTTCAATGGCCTAGTCCTAGTTAAATGCTGAAATCTTTGCTAAAATAGTCTTGTTCATTATTTTTTCTTAGTTAGAAAGGTGTAGGAAATGCCAGCACTTACTTATGAATTAATCAAAACGGAAAAACACACCGGTGCTCGCTTAGGGCGGGTGACCACGCCGCATGGGTCATTTGAAACACCTATTTTCATGCCAGTCGGAACCCTAGCCACAGTCAAGGGGCTGTCTCCTGAAGAGCTGAAAGACCTAGGAGCAGAAATCATTCTTTCTAACACCTACCATTTGTGGTTGCGTCCGGGAGATGATATCGTAAAAGAAGCTGGCGGTCTACACCAATTTATGAATTGGAACCGGCCTATCTTAACTGATTCTGGCGGCTTTCAGGTCTTCTCACTAACTAAGATCCGCCGCTTGGAAGAGGAAGGGGTCTATTTTAGAAGCCACCTGAACGGGCACCGGCTTTTCTTAAGCCCAGAAAAAGCGATTTCTATTGAAAATAACTTAGGCGCAGACATCATTATGAGTCTGGACGAATGTCCGCCATTTGATGCTTCTTATGATTATATGAAGAATAGTATTAATCGTACGACCCGTTGGGCTGAGCGGGGCTTAGCGGCCCACCAGCGTCCGGAAGACCAAGCCCTGTTTGGAATTATCCAGGGGGGCGGCTATAAGGACTTAAGACTACAGCATGCCCAGGATTTAATTAATCTCGATTTTCCGGGTTATTCAATTGGGGGACTATCAGTAGGTGAGTCTAAGGAGGAAATGTACGAAGTCCTTGACTACCTGACACCAGTTATGCCTAGTCATAAACCCCGTTACCTGATGGGAGTGGGCAGTCCAGATGCATTGATTGAGGGAGCCATTCGCGGGATAGATATGTTTGACTGTGTCCTTGCGACCCGGATCGCTCGCAATGGGACCTGCATGACCAGTCGGGGACGCTTAGTGGTTAAGAATGCCACCTTCAAACGTGATTTCAGACCTTTGGATGAAGCTTGTTCCTGCTATACCTGTCAAAATTATAGTCGGGCCTATATCAGACACTTGATCCACACTAATGAGATCTTAGGAGCGCGGTTGACCAGTATTCATAACTTGCACTTCTTGACCGATCTCATGGCCAATGTCCGTCAAGCCATTCGTGATGATAACTTGCTTGATTTCAAGGCAGATTTCTTTGAACGCTATGGCTTAAACAAGAAAAACCCTAAGAATTTTTAGTATAATTGAGTTAATAAATAGATGGAGGTTATAACTTATGGTAAGTATTTTATTATATATTGTGATTATTGGTGCGATGATGTATTTCTTAATGATTCGTCCTGCCAAGAAGCAACAAGAACAAAAGAAACAAATGATGGATAGTTTAACTGTTGGTGATGAAGTGGTGATGATTTCAGGTTTGCACGGGGTAGTCTCTGAAATTGATGAAGCTAATAATACAGTAACTCTAGACGTTGAGGGCGTTTTCTTAGTTTTTGAACGCGCTAGTGTGGCTCAAATTAAAAACCATCAAGCGGGTACTGGCCAAACTCCGACCCAAGAAGAAGATGTTCAAGCGGACAGTAATGACGATGAAACGGTTGATGTGGTGACTACTGATGAAGATACGATCCTAATCAAGGATGAGGATGAGCAATAATTGTGAAGAAGACGAACAATAGCTTGTCCAAATGGCAAAGTTTATTAATTCAGCCGCTTTGTCAAAAGAAGGCGCGCGAGTTTAAACGAGCGGGTTATCCGAAAATCAGCCGTCAAGATGTCGAAAAATATTTTACTGACTTTGCTTGGAAACACCAATTGCCGGCTTCTTACCAGGAACGTAAGCAAGCCATTAAGCAACTGACGATTAATCAATATTTTGATTACTTGCAATTGGAGGCAACGGTCTATGATGTCCCTTCATTAGACCACATCGATATCCAAAGTCTATTGTAATGCTTAATTAGGTTGGGTGAGAGCTCAGCCTTTTTATTTTGGTTTGCAAAAGTGCCATCATGAAAGCAGGGGCTAAATTTATGCTATGATAATTTTATTAAGGAGACGAGGAGGTGACTTATGCGTCGTATTGGTGTTTTAGAATTTAGGGAGCCTAAAATCGATCCGTCAAGAAAAATTCTTCACGTGGATATGGATGCCTTCTATGCTTCAATTGAACAACGTGATCATCCCCATCTTCGGGGTAAACCGGTCATCATAGCCCAGCATCCTAAAGAAAACAGTGGCAAGGGTGTAGTGGCCACGGCGAGCTATGAAGCGCGAAAATTTGGCGTGCATTCTGCTATGAGTGCTAGTGAAGCCTACCGCCTATGTCCCCAAGCTTACTTTGTGAAGGGCAATAAAGATTATTACCGCAAAGTCGGTGAAGATGTCCGTGATATTTTTCGAGAATATACTGATATTATTGAACCTCTTTCTATCGATGAAGCTTTTCTGGATGTGACTAATAACCATTACCAACTCCTCTATGCCATGGATGTGGCAGAGCGGATTCAAAAGGATATCTATCATAAACTGGGCATCACCTGTAGTATTGGGGTATCCTATAATAAATTTATCGCAAAATTAGCCTCTGATTTTCATAAACCGCATGGCATGACCATCATTACGCCAAAACGGGCGCTTGCTTTTTTAGAAGAACTTCCCATTGAAAAGTTTTACGGTATTGGTAAGCGCACCAGTGAAAAAATGCATGAGTTAAATATTTATAAGGGAAAAGATCTCAAGCAATTGTCCCAAGAGGATTGTATTAAATATTTCGGTAAGGCGGGCATTGTCCTATACGAGCGGGTTAGGGGAGTGGATGACCGTCCCGTTAAAGCACGGACCAATCGTAAGTCCAATGGCACGGAAACGACCCTATATCCCTTTCTTTACCATGATGACCAAGTTAATGAAGTCTTAAGACATCTTGCCCAGAAGGTAGCTAATAGCCTGCAAGACAAAAATATCCAAGGGCAAACAGTGACTTTGAAATTCCGCTATGGCAATTTTGAAACCACCACCCGCCAGCGGGCCTTGAAGGATCCGATTAATTCTTATGATGATATTTATTTTCATGCCCAAGACTTGTGGGAACAATATGGTGATGTTAGCCAAGGGGTTCGATTACTAGGTATAACCTTGAGTGATTTATTAACCGTGGATTTTGAAAATATCCGGCTACCCTTGTATTAGTGAACGAAGAGGAAGAAAAATGACAACCAAGCATGAACAAGTAATTCAATATATTAAAGACCTCCCCATCGACCACAGTATTTCGGTCAGGAGCCTGGCACGCAACCTGGACGTGTCCCAAGGAACAGCCTACCGGGGAATTAAGGAGGCGGAAAACCGCGGCCTAGTTCAAACCATAGACCGGGTAGGGACAGTCCGGGTTGAAGAGGCGGAAAGTCCTAAATACCAAGCTATGTCAGTAAAAGAAGTGGTTTCCTTGACCAATGCTAAGGTCTTTGGTGGGGCAGAAGGTTTGGACTATATGATCCGAGACTTTATTATTGGGGCTATGAAGGTCTCATCGATTGCTAGCTATTTGAAACCGAACCTCTTGATGATTACGGGAAACCGGGATAATGTCCAAGAACTGGCCTTATCCCATGATGTCCCTGTCATTATTTCTGGGGGCTTCAGCCCGAGTCAAAGGATGGTCGACTTGGCTAACCAACGTCAGATCCCTCTGCTTGGCGTGAGCTTCGACTCCTATTCGACGGTTAAGATAATTAACAAGGTCCTGGTGGAGCGGGCGATTCAACAAAATATTGTCCTGGTCGAAGATATTTATGTCCCCTTAGACCGGGTCAAGTTCCTCTTCCAAGACGACAAGGTGAGCCGCTACCGGCAGTTGAATGAAGAGTCTAACCATACCCGTTTTCCTGTCCTCAACCATAACTATGAGGTGGTGGGGGTCATTGCAGCTAAGGATATTCTCGATGCCAATGCGGATACGCCCATTGTTGAAGTCATGACCCCTTCGCCCTTGGTAGCTAAATTAAAAATGAGTGTGGCCAGTATCACCCAGCTTATGCTGTGGGATAATTTAGAAATGGCTCCCGTGGTAGATGACCAGGGTAAGTTAGTGGGAATTATGTCCCGGCAAGATGTCCTTTATACCATGCAGTTTAACGAAAACGCTGCCTACAAAGATTACCGCTTAGAGATTCTATTAAACGATAAGCTCAAACGTGCGGCTAGTGACCGGTCGGAATTATTTTATACCTTCCAAAGTGATGGGTCTTTTGCTAACCACCTGGGGACCCTATCGGAGAGTCTTCTAGCCACCCTGATCAATGTGGCCACTTGTCGCTATGTGAAAGACGCTATCGGGGAGTTAGCCATTATTGAATCGATGAATTACTATTACTTTGCCGCTGTTGACTGCGACAAATCCATTCAAATCTATCCTGAAATGCTTTATCATAGTAGACAAAATTGTAAGATAAGTATTAAAGTCTACTACCAACAATTAAATATTGCCCAAGCTATTATATCCGTCAACCTATTTAGACAGTAAGAAGCCATATAGAAAGAGTGAAAACTTATGATTAGTGATATCATTCAAGCCATTAAAGACTATGAAACGATAATTATCCACCGCCATGTTAATCCAGACCCAGATGCCTTGGGGTCGCAGATGGGATTGAAATCCGTCTTAGAGGCGACTTTTCCTGAGAAAAAGATCTATGTAGCTGGAGAAAATGAACCTTCTCTAGCCAACTTTGGCCAAATGGATGATATCCCAGATGAACTTTACTCAGAGGCCTTAGTCATTATCAATGATACGGCCAACACCGAACGTATTGATGACCAACGCTATCAAGGAGCAAAAATGGTGATTAAAGTGGACCACCATCCTAACCATGATAGTTATGGGGACATCAACTATGTCCTGCCAGAGGCTAGTGCGGCCAGTGAAATTTGGGCGGATATTCTTTTGAGTCATCCGGAGACTTTTACTATGACTGACCAGGGAGCGGAATATTTATTCTTGGGCATCGTAGGTGATACTGGGCGTTTCTTATACGACAACACCTCAGTAAAAACCATGGCCATTGCTACCGAATTACGTAAATACGATTTCCCAGCTAGCGAACGGATGCAGGCGTCCTTAACTGAAACTATGGGCCAAGCGCGTTTGAAAGGCTATGTCTTGGAAAACTTTAAACTTAGCGAAGATGGTTTGGTCAATGCGGTCTTCATCAGCCAAAAAGTCCTAAAAGACTTGGGCGTGACCGAGGCAGAATCCCATAATATTGTGCAAACACCGGGATCGGTCCAAGGGGTGCTGGCCTGGGTAATCTTTGTTGAAAAAGCTGATGGATCCATGCGTTGCCGCATTCGTAGTAAGGGCCCAGCTATCAATCAGATTGCCCAAGCCCATGAAGGGGGCGGCCATGCCAAGGCATCAGGTGCCAATGCCTATTCCAAGGAAGAGTGCCAAGCAATTGTGGCAGAATTGAATGAAGCTGCAAGAAATTATTTAAAAGAGAAGGGCAATGAGGAATAGTTTTAGACTCGGTTAAGGAAGGGTTTCTATTCCTTGAGACTAATCTTTCTAAAGATAAATATTTTAAAAGAGGCTGCAAGATTAGTTTGCAGCCTCTTTTTAGACATGTATGTGAAGTGTTTTCGTCCTTTGTTGTGACTGTCGCACTCTTTAGTTGAGTTCGGACGCCAAACTTGTTCCAAGCGCAAGGCAAGCGTCCACTTCACGAAATGTCGACGAATTCTTTGCGTGAATTCTTTCGACTTTTCGCTCCAGTGGTCTTGCCTTTTTGACGCGCTTGGCACACTCTTTAAACGTGCTCCAGTCACAGGACGAACGTCCACTTCAAAAACTGGAAACGCTCAGCTTCACTGAGCTTATCCCAGTTTTCTCCAGTTGCTATAGCTGTTCGAAGCAAAGCGAGTTACAGATATAGTATGCGTAGCGTTTTCGTCCTTTATTGTGACTGTCGCACTTTCTTAGTATTGTGGGTTGATCCAGCGGCGGCCGTCGCTTTCGATGAGGTCTTTGGCAGCTTCGGGGCCTTTGGTCATGGCTGGGTAGTTAGGGAAGGCTGGGGGATCAAGTTGTGACCAGGCATCCTTAATGGAGTCGGCGATCCGCCATTGTTCTTTGAGCTCCTCCCAGGTCGTAAATAGCATTTGATTACCAAGGAAGGCGTAGTAGATAAGAATTTCGTAGGATTCACTGGCTACCCGAGATTCGAGGATTTCCTTATCGGGGAGCATGCGCATAGTTTGCGGTTTAAAGCCGCCTTTAAAGGCTTTTTGATTCATGGAGACCTCTAAGCCGTATTCAGGGGTAATCACAAAGGTCATCCGGTTAGGCGAATCGCAGGTTGACAAGTTATCCTTGAGGACCGCTTCAACTGTGGTATATTTCCCACTGCTGAGTGCCTTACCCGTTCGGAAATAAAAGGGGGTTCCCTGCCAGCGGTCATTGTTGATACGGAACTTACCAGCGACAAAGGTTTCGGTACTACTGTCTTCACTAACGCCTTCCAGGTCGCGATAGGCCAGTTCACTGCCATCTTCTGCTTGGCCATATTGTCCCCGGACAATATTAGTTTGGACGCTTTCGAGGTCAAAAGAAGGAATTTCTCTTAAAAAGGCTTCTTTCTTAGGATGGAGGTCGTCTTGAGAGCTGGGTAAGTCCATGCCTACAAAGGAGATCACTTGTAGGATATGGTTTTGGAACATATCTAAGAGGGCTCCAGTTTGGTCATAATACCCCCCCCGACTACCAACTGGTAAATCTTCTGACAGGGTGACTTGGAAGTGGTCAATGTAGTTGTGGTTCCAGATGGCTTCGAAAAAGGGATTATATTGGCGGGTTGCCCAAATATTTAGGACACTTTCCTTGCCAACATAGTGGTCAATCCGGTAAATATCACTTTCTGCAAAGGAGATATTAAGGGCCTGATTGAGTGACTGGGCAGAAACCAGGTCAACGCCAAAGGGCTTTTCTAAAATCACCCGATGGTTACCAGGAATATCGATAATTCCGGTTTTCTTTAAGTGGTGTGAAGTGATCTCAAAGAGACTAGGGGCAATGGATAAGTAATAGAGAAAGTTCTTATCAGTTTGATATTGCTTTTGCAGGTCTAGCATTTTGTCCTTGAGTAGGATATAATCCTCTGTTTGTGAAGCATCATTTGAGATATAATAAAAATGCTTGGCAAATTCACTAGCCACTGCTCTCAAACTATCGTCCTTGGTGTAGTTAATAATTGATTCAACGATGATCTCATGATAATGTGCATCTGTCCAAGGGCGACGAGAAGTGCCGATCAAGGCAAAACGCTGGCTTAGCCAGCCTTGTTGGTAGAGGTGAAATAAAGAGGGATATAATTTCCGTTGGGCGAGGTCACCGGATGCCCCGAAGAGGACAATGATTCCCGAAACTTGTTGGTCCATTGTGATAAGTCCTTTCATTTTTCATTTACAGAGTGGTTTTATTATAGAATGTCTATCAGCTGAATGCAATCTGGCTAGCAGGTCTTTATAAACCCTAAATTATAACCACTAGTCGCTGGCTTGGCAAGCTGTATTTTAATCTAACAATCATCGCTTAAGTCTTAAAAGCTAAAGGAGAATTTTATGTCATTTAAAGAATACCAGTTCCAGCCTTTTATTGAGGCGGCCTTAGAGAAATTAGCCTTTAAAGAACCTACCCCGATTCAAAAGAAAGTTATTCCCGTTATTCAAGCCGGAAAAAGCTTAGTTGCTCAAAGTCAAACTGGATCAGGCAAGTCCCATGCCTTCTTGCTTCCCTTAATCGACCAATTAAAACCGGCTAATTATACCCAATTAGTTATCACGGCACCGAGCCGGGAATTAGCCGACCAGTTATACCAAACCGCCCAACAGCTTGTGGGGGCTAGCGACTTTGATTTTCATATTGAAAGAGCCTATGGAGGGACTGATACCAAGCGGCAAAAAGAACGCCTAGAAAATCAGGACCCACAAGTGGTGATTGGGACTCCGGGTCGCTTATTGGACTTAGTGACTGAAGGGTCGATCAATGTCCATAAAGTAGAACACTTTGTGGTGGATGAAGCGGATATGACCTTGGATATGGGCTTTTTGCATACGGTTGACCAAATTGCCAGTCGAATGCCTGATGATTTGAAGATTTACGTCTTTTCCGCCACGATCCCAGAGAAATTACGTCCCTTCCTTAGAAAATATTTGGAACATCCAGAATGGATCCAGGTAGTCAACGAAAAGCTGATCTCCCCAACCATTACCAATATCTTACTCCCCTTAAGAGGGCGGTCCAAAGATGACCTGCTCAAGCAAGCCTTAACCATGGGCGAACCCTATTTGGTCCTTATTTTTGCAAATACTATTGAGGAAGTGGATCAACTTTATTTAAAACTCAAGCAATGGGGGCTATCGGTAGCTAAGTTGCACGGTGATCTCGACAGTCGTGAACGGCGGCGGGTCATGCGCCAAATCCAACACCTTGATTATCAATATGTGGTGGCTACCGATCTAGCTGCTCGCGGGATTGATATTGAAGGGGTCTCCCATGTGGTCAACTATGATATTCCTAAAGAGTTAGAATTCTTTATCCATCGGGTAGGTCGTACAGGGCGGCAAGGAATGAAGGGCGTTGCCTTAACCTTCTACCATCCTGACCAAGAAAAGGCGATTCGCTGGTTAGAAGATCGTGGAATCCACTTTGAGGTTAAAGACATTAAAAATGGTCAATGGGTCGAGGTTAAAGATCATAAGGAACGGCAGTTAAGAAAAGACCGCCACCAAGAGGAAACGGACCACGTTGTTAAGGGTATGATTAACCGTAATAAGAAAAGAAAGGTTAAACCCGGTTATAAGAAAAAACTCGACCGGCAAATTAAAGCATATAAACGAGACAAATATAATAAAAAACAAAGACAAGCTGCTCGGCAAAAACGCAAGCAAAATAAAGAAAACAACCGTTAAAAAAATGCGCTCACTGGAGCGCATTTTTTAGTCATCATTTTTATTGGAATGGTCAGGGTCATCTTCTCGGTTAGTCTCTTCATCTTGTTTATCTAAGTTTACCAAGTTCTTATCGTTTTTCACTTGATCTTTGTTGGCTTCCCATTGCTTAGGGTCAATCTTTACCACTTTAATTTGTTTGGTAAAGGCCCAGATACGGATTAAAGCAGTAAAGAGGATGATGTAAAAGGAAAAGCTTACCTGGTAGCCAAAGAGATGAACCAATTGGATAAGAACTAGCGGGAAGGTCATAGCCGTTAAGGCAAAATTATAGCGCTTGCCTAAGGTTAATTGCAATTTACGGGTAATGGCCATGGGTGCCATAAACAAGGCAATCACTAGTGCCAATAGACTTACCTGTAAGCTATTAAATAGGAAAATCCCTAAAAAGATTAAGAGATAGACCCAAGGTTGGAATTGTGTCAGGCTTTGGATGATTTGCTTTTGCCCTTGGCTATCCAAGTCCGTGCTAAAATCAGCATAAGGGAAGCTTTGTTGCTGACCCATAAAGGAGAATGTGATATTTTGCGGATTTGTATAAATGGTTAGGGCTGATGAATCGATTTTTTTAAGGTCTTCTTGACTGATCTGGTCTTTGGGATTATAGACATAGTTTAAGAAATCAGTCTTATTGATAAAGGCCTGGTCCTTTTCACTGACTAGTTGGTTATTTTCAATCGTAAAATCGGGGATGGATTGAATGATGCTAGCTCCATTGCCTCTCACCGTATGAAGTAGCTGGTAGCTGGGTTGTATAGCCGGTAGGGTCATCACTAGGCTCAATAAGAAAATGTAGACTAATTTATGCTTCAAAGTCATATAAAAAGCCACAAGCGTATCTTTAAAGCGAAAGATACTATCAAAGAATAAACGTAAGGTTTTCAAAATTTTCCTCCTCAATAACAGTCTTTGTATTCAGTTCAGTATAGCAAAAAATTAAGCGAGTCCGCTTAGAAAATCCCTTCTTTTACTAATATTTAAAGACTCTAGCCTGGTTAAAAAGTTCTTACAAGCACCATTTTATCAATAAATAGGATAAAATAAACTATATTGAGTAAAGGAGGTGAAGTCAATGGCTTTATTTGATGATCTAGCAGGAGATTATGATAGCTGGTACCAGGGAGAAATCGGTACTTTTGTCGATCAGATCGAAGCGGACCTGGCTTTTTCCTTAGTTGATGTTCAGGCAGGCATGTCGGTCTTAGATGCCGGTTGCGGCACAGGCAATTATAGCGTCCGCCTGGCCAAAGCGGGTGCCCAAGTGCAAGCGATCGATATCTCCAGCCAAATGTTAAAAGAAGCAAAAAGGAAAGCGGAGGCACTGGACCTGCCCATTGCCTTTCAAAAAATGGATATGAATCATTTAGATTTCCCCAGGGAGACCTTTGACCTGGTTTTTTCTATGACCGCTATTGAATTTATTGCGGATTTAGAAGCCTTTATTGCTTCATGCTTTGACTTATTAAAGCCGGGCGGTTATCTCTTAATCGGATCCATTACTGAGTCGGGAGACTGGGGTCAATACTATCAAGGGAAAAAAGACTCCATTTATAATTATGCCCATTTCCGAGATAGCCAAGACTTTATAAAACATTACCCTAAGCAGGTTCTTGGCTACCGCGAAGGGCTATATCTCCCTATTCACCCTGATCTTGACCTTGATTTAGCTAGTCAGGAAGCCAAGTATGCAAAATCCGCTAGCCCAAGTTTCACCTGTGTGCTCTGGCAAAAAGCTGGAGAAAAATAATACTCATCAATCAAAAAATGCATCCCTTCAAAACGAGGATTGGATGCATTTTCTAATTGTTCTATTTCCGTTTGATTCGGTAAAGCAAGCACAGAACAAGGACATGGGCTAAGGAAATAACTATACCTAGGGTTAGCCCCTGGGGATGAAAACGGAGTTCTAGTTGATTTTCTCCTTGAGGGATTTCTTTAATGACCATCATACTCCGGTCTAACACCGGTTCCAAATTGACTTTTTTTCCATTGATCTGGGCCCGCCAGCCTTCATTATAAGGGATGGTGAGGAGGAGGGCTTGGTCATTCGCTTTGCCTTCAAAGCTTCCTTTAATGTGGTTATCGGCGAAGCGGTCAATATGTAGTTTTTGACCCGCCACGTTATTCATCACTTGATCGAAAGTTTTGTTAGCTAAGGAATAGAGGTTGAGCTGGGAAAGGTTGATACTATCCGCCTTTACCTCAATGGTAAAAATTCTTTCTCCTGGAGTGGATTGGTTGGCGATATTAAAAACTTGGGTGGAATTGTAACTTTTATCATAGTTTAGCTTTTTGCCATCCAAGTAATATGTCACCTCGTCCTCCGATAAATCCCCTGGTACAGTCAAGTAGTAGGCTTGGTTACTATCAATCTTTAGGGTAAAATCGATAAAACTTTTACTTTCTAGGTCCGTCTTATGGTAGTTGGTATTAATCCGACTGGGGTCATCACTTTCTAGGTTAGTTAAGTCCATTCGCTTAAAGTCTCTGACCTGGAAGAAATCCAGGTAGCTATCCTTGGTTGACTCAGCGGTTTGATTATTGAGATAGGCTAAGAGTTGATCTTGATTAGAGATGGGTTGGTCAGGACTCAAGTCCATCTGACCGATGGCTTCATTGACTAGAAAGCCGAGCGACAGGGCATGGGGGTTCTTAAAAACAGAAAAACCTTGGACCTGGTCAACTAAAGGATAATGGTTAAAATCGGGACGGTAGCTAACTAGGCGGCGCTCATAGGCCTTATCTTCGACCTCTTTTTGACTTTGGACTTGACTATTAATCAGATATCTGACATTAAAGAGGCTATCCGTTACCAGGCTGCCATTAGAGTAATTGACTGAACCAGTAGTTGTCGGTTGGCCCAAAGCTTTAAAAAGCTCGGTGGTCGATCGTTCAATGGTTGAATTAAAATGGTCTAATCCATAGTAGGACAATTGCATAGGATCATTTTTAGTCCGTTGAAAGGTCTTGGCAATGCGGTAGAAGTCCTCGCCGGAATCATCCTGAAAGTGGCCTAAAAGCGGCTGGCTGACGGTTAAATACTGGGCATAGCTATCATAGTTAAGGTAAGAAATAGAGTTTAAGGTTAAAGCAGTATTGGTCATGTTTTCAATCAAAGCCAAGGCAGACAAAAGTAGCAAGGGAGCAGTTTTCTTACTGGAGTGACTGAGATAGTAGAGGCCAAAAAAACTAAACACAAAAGCTATTGTGGAGAAAAGTAGGGTATTAGGACTAATATAAGAAAAATCCTGGTAGTGTAAGGCTAAGGTCAGGGTGGATAATCCAACCAGGCACAGGGTCACAATAGCTGGCTTATTGCCTAGAGGCTCTACTTGCCTTAAAGTCCGATAAGCTAGGTAAAGGAGAAAAAAGGAAAAGACAAAGGAAAAACGGTAGGGGTACCAGATAGGATATTGAAAACCATGCCAGATTAAATTTAAGGCTTTAACATTCATGGATAGCAGGAGAAAAGTTAAAACGAAAAAGCTCATCAGTTTTTCCTGCCAGCTGAATCGCTTTTGCAGGAAAAACACCAGGCCCGCTAAAATGGCTAGGGACGGGACAAAGATATTAGGTAAACCCTCCGGCATTTGGTCAAAGTTAAAGGGACCGACGACTAATTTGCTGATGACTTGCCAGAGTGGATAGGCAAAGGACCAGTCAAAATGAAGGTCTTGATAGCTGCCTTTACTTTGGATCAGGGCAAAGTAGGTCGGAATAAGGGTGAAAGCCGCTAGTCCAGCTGCTGCCAAAGAAGACAAAATAAAGCGCAGGCCTCTAGTAAAATATTGCTTGAATGAGAATCCTGCTTGTTTAGCTTTCTTGGTAAATTGGGCGCCAAAGAGTTCATAAAGAAAGAAGAGCACAGCAAAAAGACAAACCATATAGCCTATATAATAATTGGCTATCAATAAGAGAGCCAGGCTAATGATATAATAAGTGCTCCTTTTGTGGTGAATGAGGTCTTGGATGCCTAGGATAATTAATGGCAAAAAGATCAGACCATCTAACCACATGATATTAAGTTGGTTAGCGGAAAAATAGCCCATTAAACTATAGAGACAGGCAAAGCTGATGGTCAAAGGGCCGTGATCGCCATAATTTTTGTAAAGTAGCCAGAGAAAACTGGCACTAGCAGCAGCGCTCTTGGCTAGGACTAGGCAGGCACAGGCTAAGGGAAGGGCCTTTTGGGGGAAGAGGAGGAGCAGGAGGTTAAAGGGACTCATTAAATAATAGGTCCAGGTTCCTACCATCTCTCCTCCCATTCCCTTTTGGAAAGAGTAGAAGATTTGCTGCCAATTGCCTAGCAGGGTTTCCCGATAGTATTGAAAGAAATCAATATATTGCTGGCCTAAGTCCACAGTTAAAATCGTCTGATTGCCAAAGGGAAAAAGGCCTTGAAACAGGTAAATAAAAACCAGGATTAAAACTGGGAGGCCGGCCGCTAATAAGAGCGATCGCTTAACTGCATTCATTTGAGAAAAATACTTTATCAAAGACAACGTGCTAACTCCTTAAAGATGCTTTATTTCACCCTAGCTTAGCACAAATTAATTTATCAGAACACGGCAAGGCCAAGAGATCTTTCAAAGAATTTATAAAAGTCTACTTTCAGTCAGACAAAATCATAGAAATCGATTATAATGATAGGTGACTTGCTTTTTAGAAAGTGAGTGTTGGCACTTAATGATGATAAGAAAAAGAAAGTAGGTGAAGGCATGTCGCATGACTTTGATAAGTCAGCTAAGCGCAAGGGGAGAGAAAGACAAGCCCAGGTTAATTCCAAGACTTTACGGCGGAAATCGCCCCATTGGCACAATTACCTGAATCGGCTAAACATTTTACTTTATATTGTATTTATTTTATTTGCTCTGCTTATCTTCCGCTTAGGCTACTTACAGGTTGTTAATGGTCAAGCCTTCCAAGAACTGGTCCATATGACTGAAAAGAATATGTCTGAAGAAAGTGTTCCTAGAGGTTATATTGTGGACCGTAACCATAAGATGTTGGTGGATAACGAGGGACTCCAAGCCATTAATTATACCCGAGGCCCCAATGTCACGGGGGAAGACATGGCCAAGACTGCCCGGAAATTAGCCAGTTTTATTCATTTGGATACTGGGGAAGTCACAGAACGAGACCGTAAGGATTATTGGATTGCCAGCAATCAAGATCGCTTAAATGAGCGGATGTCAGAAGAAGACTTGCGGTTAAGGGATAGTGAACTTTATGAGAAGCAATTATCCTACGTCTCTGAAGAGGATATCAATTTTTCTGGGGATGATCTTGAAGCGGTTCTGATTTATAAGCGTATGAATGGGGCCTACGCCCTCACACCAACCTTGATAAAAAACAAGGATGTCAGCAATGAAGAAATTGCCCTGGTCAGTGAGCATAGTAATGAAATGCCTGGGGTCAATACCACCATGGATTGGCGCAGAGAATACCCACAAAAAGATTTACTCCGTTCAGTAATCGGTAGCGTGACTTCTGAAGAAGAAGGACTGCCGAGTGATAAGGCTGAATACTACCTGGCCCAAGGTTATGCCCGCAATGACCGGGTCGGTAAGTCTTACCTGGAAGCCATGCATGAAGATACCTTGCACGGCGCCAAGACCAAGTACGAAACTGAAATTAACCAAAGAGGCGAGGTCGTTAGAACCGACAAGGCTTATCCTGGCTCCATGGGAAACACTGTTCAATTAACTATTGATACAGATTTCCAAAAGAAAATTGAAGAAATTTTGGAAGGCTACCTGCACGGGTCGAGTACCGGTAAAAATAATTCCATCTATGTGGTAGCCAGTGACCCTAATAATGGGGAGATCCTGGCCATGGCTGGTAAATACCGCAATGAACATGGCGAAATCATTGACGATGCCCTGGGAACCATTAATTCATCCTTTACCATGGGATCTACAGTCAAAGGGGCCACAGTTGGGGCCGGTTACCATTATGGCGTCTTAAAACCGGGTCAAGAAAATATCTTTATTGACCAACCGCTTTACTTTACTGGGACACCAAGGAAGGCTTCCTGGTGGGCAGCCCATAATACTAGCCCGGTGCCAATTAATGATGTCATGGCTTTGGCAAGGTCATCGAATGTGTATATGATCCGGACTGCCATGGCGATCGGGGACTTACCCAACTATGAAGCAGGGATGTCCTTGGCTGGTTTAGATCCAGAAACGGGTAACAAGTTGCGTAATTTTTATCATCAATTTGGTTTAGGAAGCTCGACCGGCATTGACTTACAAAATGAAGTGACTGGTCTAGAAGGTGAAGGGGGTAACCCTGGTAATTATATTGACTTGGCTTTTGGTCAATATGATACTTATACGCCCATGCAATTGAACCAATATGTCGCAACTATTGCTAACGGTGGTAAACGCTATGCCAGCCATGTGCTTAAACAAGTGCTTAGAGAAAATGGTGAGCATGAGTCTGACACCCCTCAAGTGGTTTATCAAAACCAACCTAAATTGTTGAATGCCGTACAATTAAGTCCAGAAGAACTGGGACGAATTCAACAAGGTTTCTGGTCAGCAGCTAACCATCCGCAAGGCCTCTCATATAATGAATTTAGAGGCTTCCCGGTGACTATTGCTGCTAAAACTGGTACGGCAGAAACAGGGACCGAAGGGATAATTAACTCGACCTTTGTTTCTTACGCACCTTACGAACAACCTAAGATTGCCTTATCGGTAGTCATTCCTGAAATCAGTGCCTCGGCTTATGATAAGACAGCAGAAGTTGTTGGACACAAGGTCTTGGATGCTTATTACCACAAAAAATAATTAAAGGACATTTTTATAAAAAGTTTGAAAAGCACTGAGAACTATGGTAGACTTATAAGGTATGTTTAAAAATCTATGATAAATTATTGATCTGATGGAGGGAAAATAATGCGTATTAACATTCTTTTAGAAAATACGGAACTTAAGGGCGAACGCATTTACTTAACAGAAAAAAATCGTCGTAACAACCCTGACCGTATTGAATTAAAAAAATATAGTCCAAAATTACGTAAGGTATGCTTATTTAGAGAAGTTAAAAAATAATAAGCCACTTAAGGCTGTTAAAGGAGGTAGTGATTGTGATCGCTGCCTCTTTTTTTAAAACCCTTATCTATAAAGAACAAGATAACTTGCTTTTTTCTTAAAGGTCAAAATATGGTAAAGTTATGGTATGTGTTCACTTAAGTAGACTTAGAAGGTGGTACAAATGAGAGGAAAACCCTATGTCACCTATGCTTTATTAGCTATTCAAATTATTATTTATCTCTTGATGGAAGTCACGGGATCGAGTCTCAGTATCTCAACCCTCCTGCATTTTGGTGCTAAGGAGAATGCTTTAATTGCTATCTATGGGCAATACTGGCGCTTAATTACGCCAATTTTTGTTCATATCGGCTTTTCTCATCTCTTATTCAATTCCATTACCCTCTGGTATCTAGGGAGTGAAGTGGAGGGAATTATTGGTTCCTGGCGCTTTTTGTTTATCTATCTTTATTCCGGCATTATGGGGAACTTATTTAGTTACCAATTCTCAACGAGCGTTTCAGCAGGAGCTAGTACGGCGCTGTTTGGCTTGTTTGCTTTCTTCTTAGCCATGCGCTATCTCAACCCTCATGACCGCTATTTTCAGGCCATGGGCTACCAATACCAGACCCTAATTATCTTGAATATTGTTATGAATTTGTTCATGGCCAATGTGGATATGTCAGGGCATATTGGGGGCATTGTCGGTGGTTTCTTAGCCACCCTCATTATCACCAATAATCCTAAACACCGTCTATCCAGTATCCTCTTATCAATTCTTGTTTATTCAGTGATTGCTGGTATAATTATTGCAAATCATGGGGCTTTTAATACCCTATTTATACATTAGGAGGCAAGTATGGCATTTATAGTTGGTATTGATTTAGGAGGAACAACTGCCAAGCTGGCTTTGTTTACTCCAGATCTTGAAAAAATCGATCAGTGGCAAATCCCCACGGATACTTCTGACCATGGGGCAAATATTATTTCTAACCTGGCCAAAACTATCCAAGACCATGTTGAGGCAGCCCACTTAGAACTAAAGGACTGTATGGGGATCGGTATGGGGTCTCCTGGCGCTATAAACCGCGAGCGGGGCACGGTTACTGGGGCCTATAACCTGGGTTGGGAGAATGAGATTACTGTCGTCGACCAGTTTCAAAGCCGCTTAGGCCAGCTTCCCGTTTATATTGAAAATGATGCCAACGTGGCTGCTCTGGGTGAACTCGCCAAAGGGGCAGGAAGTAAGAGTCAAAATATGATCTTGGTTACCCTGGGAACGGGCGTGGGCGGCGGCATTATCTGCCAGGGCGAGCTCTTGCTAGGTCAAGGTTCTGCAGGGGAAATTGGCCATATGACTAGCGAAGTCGATGGCTACTTATGCACTTGCGGATCCAGAGGCTGTGTGGAAACCCTGGCTTCAGCGACAGGCATTCTCCGCCTCAGCAAGGACTATGCCCAAGACTCTCGTTTTGATACTCCCTTAGCCAAGCAGCTTCGTGGAGGCCAAGAGGTGGACGTCAAAAGCATTGTTGATGCGGCTAAGGCGGGCGATTTATTAGCTGAAAAGGTGATGGAACGGTCCTTGAAAGCCTTGGCGCTTTGTTTGAGCCAGTTAACCTGCATCTTTAACCCCGAACAAATTGTTTTGGGTGGGGGAGTAGCTAATGCCGGCCAGTATCTGATTGACAAAATGACACCTATTCTTAAGGAATATACTTACCGCCCTAATCTCCGGCAAGTCAAAATTTCTTTAGCCCAATTGGGTAATGATGCGGGAGTGATTGGGGCGGCCAATTTAGTTAGACAGAAAAGTAAGGAGTAATTTATGTTATTAGCACAAACAATTGGTGGTTTTACTTTAATTTATCTATTATTAGTCGTGGCTTTATTAGCTTTCTTGATTTATCAAGCTTATTTTTGGATCAAAAGAAAGCAATCAGCAAGTATGATTGACCAAGCAGATTTTCAAGCCACCATGCATCAAGCTCAAATTATTGATGTTCGGGAAGCCCAAGAATTTCGTTCCTCGCATATCCTTGGTGCCCGTAATATTCCTTATAGTGAGGTCCGTCAATTGAAAAAAGCCCCTGGTCTCAATCGGTCCCAAAAGATTTACCTCTATGACAATGGGGTGAATATTGCCACGCGGATGGCTGCAGTCCTAAAGCAGGAAGGCTATGAAGATATTTATATCTTAAAGGGTGGTTTCAATGAATGGGAAGGTAAAACTAAAGGAACGGCTGACTAATGGCTGAACTTTTCTTTAAAGATCCTGATTTATCTACTCCAGAAATTGCCCAAAAATTATTAGGTTGCCGCTTGAGACGGGAATCCTCAGAGGGAGTAACCACTGGGATTATTGTTGAAACGGAAGCCTATCTGGGGGAAAGTGACCAAGCGGCCCATGTGTATGGTGGTAAGCGGACAGCCAGTTTAGAAGCCTTTTACCAGGAAGCGGGGATTTTTTATATCTATAATATTCACGGCCATTGGTGTGTGAATATGATTACCCAAAGTAAAGACGAGCCCCAAGGGGTATTGATCCGAGCCCTGGAACCTGTGGAAGGTATTGACCTAATGAAAAGTCGGCGCAAACAAGACCAGCGCAGGCTCTTAACGAATGGGCCGGGCAAATTATCCCAAGCTTTTGGGGTTGATAAGGAAGTCGACTATGGAAGTTCGGTTTTACAGGACCCCTTGACCATTGACTTCCGTGAGCCTAAACCCGTAGCAGAGATTGCTCAAGGTCCCCGTATCGGTATTCCTAATAAGGGCGAGTGGACCCATAAACCGCTACGCTTTTATGTTAAAGGCAATCCCTATGTTTCCTCGCCCAAGGGGAGGACTCAGGCCGACCATGGTTGGTTAGCCTAGACCTTGAAATTAAATTGCTTTTTCCTAGCTTTCTTGTTAAACTAGATGGAAAATAAGTAAAGGTAATGCGTAAGAGGTTGCTTTTGAATCGGTGAAGCGAGTGGCGTTTGGTGAGAGGCCACCAAGAGAAAAAAGCATGGTTGCTTACAAACTGAACTGTCCGGTCGATGCCGTTATCATCCAGTCATAAATATAGGTGGCACCGTGCACTTAGCGCCCTATCTTCCTTAAACAGGAAGCTAGGGCTTTTTTACTTATTTCAAATCAACTCAAGAAATCATTCCATAAAGAGAGGTGCTTTTTAGTGCAAGAAATTGATATGCCAAAAAAATATAACCCTAATGAGGTAGAAGCAGGCCGTTATGACCAATGGCTTGATGAAAAAGTCTTTGAACCCAATGGGGATGCTTCAGTTGAAGCCTATTCCGTGGTGATTCCTCCTCCCAATGTTACTGGTAAACTCCACCTCGGCCATGCCTGGGATGTGACCCTTCAAGACATGATCGTCCGCCAAAAACGCATGCAAGGCTACGATACCTTGTGGTTACCTGGGATGGACCATGCGGGGATTGCTACCCAGGCCAAAGTCGAAGAAAAATTGCGTAAAGAGGAGAATCTCTCCCGTTATGACTTAGGCCGGGAGAAATTTATTGACAAAACCTGGGAATGGAAAGAAGAATATGCCCAAACTATTCGTAACCAATGGGCAAAAATGGGGATTTCTGTGGACTATAACCGGGAACGTTTTACCCTGGATGAGGGCTTATCAGAAGCAGTACGTAAAGTCTTTGTGACCTTGTATGAAAAGGGGCTTATTTACCGGGGCGAATACATTATTAATTGGGACCCCGTCTTCCAAACCGCCTTATCAGATATTGAAGTGGTCTATAAAGATGATAAGGGCGCTTTCTATCATTTGGAATATCCTCTAGCTGATGGATCAGGTTCCTTGCGTCTAGCCACCACCCGTCCAGAAACCCTGTTAGGGGACACCGCCGTTGCGGTCCACCCTGATGATGAACGCTACCAAGACTACATCGGCAAGACCGTTATCTTACCGATTGTGGGCAGAGAAATCCCTGTGATTAGTGATGACTACGTCGATCGCGACTTTGGTACCGGTGTGGTTAAAATCACCCCAGCCCATGATCCTAACGACTTTGCGGTAGGCAACCGCCACAATTTAGAGCGGATTAACGTCATGAATGATGACGGTACAATGAACGAAAATGCCGGCAAGTACCAAGGCATGACCCGGGATGAATGCCGCCAAGCCATTGTGGAAGACTTAAAAGCTGAGGGTAGCCTGGTAGACATTGAAGAGATTGTCCACAGTGTGGGTCACTCCGAACGCTCTGATGCTGTAGTGGAACCCCGGCTATCGACCCAATGGTTTGTTAAGATGGCACCTTTGGCTAAGCAAGCCCTCGACAATCAAAAAACTGAAAACCGTGTTGACTTCTACCCACCACGTTTCGAACAAACCTTTGTTTCCTGGATGGAAAATGTTCATGACTGGGTTATTTCCCGCCAACTCTGGTGGGGGCACCAAATTCCTGCTTGGTACCATAAGGAGAGCGGGGAAGTCTATGTCGGGATGGAAGCTCCTGAGGATGAAGAAAATTGGGTGCAAGATCCTGATGTCTTAGATACCTGGTTTTCAAGTGCTCTCTGGCCATTCTCTACCATGGGCTGGCCAGATGAAGAGGCTAGCGACTATAAGCGTTACTTCCCAACAGATACCTTAGTCACTGGCTATGACATTATTTTCTTCTGGGTCAGTCGGATGATCTTCCAATCATTAGAATTTACCGGAGAACGTCCTTTTAAAAACGTCCTCATCCACGGTTTGATTCGCGACTCTCAAGGGCGAAAAATGTCTAAATCGCTAGGGAATGGGGTAGACCCTATGGATGTTGTTGACCAATATGGGGCTGACGCCCTACGCTGGTTCTTAGCCACCGGTTCAACACCAGGCCAAGATATCCGTTACTATCCAGAAAAATTGGAAGCGGCATGGAACTTTATCAATAAAATTTGGAATGCTTCCCGCTATGCCTTGATGAACTTGGATGGTATGACCTATGATGAAATTGACCTCAGTGGGGTGACTTCTATTGTTGACCAATGGATTTTGACCCGCTTGAATGAAACCATTGCCAAGGTGACTGACCGCTTTGATGCCTTTGAATTTGGTGAAGCTGGCCGGGCCCTCTATCACTTTATTTGGAATGACTTTTGTGACTGGTATATTGAAATGAGTAAAGAAGTTTTACAAGGCGATGATGAAGATGCTAAACATACGACGAGAAGCGTCCTCAGCTATGTCTTGGAACAAATGTTAGCCTTACTCCACCCAATTATGCCTTTTGTTACCGAAGAAATCTGGCAACATATTCCCCACCAAGGCACTTCTATTGTGACGGCTAAGTATCCTGAAGTCGATGAAAGTCAGATACACCAAGAAGCTGCCCGCCATATGGAGGCTTTGATTTCCTTTATTCGCTCGATCCGTACAGCGCGGAATGAAAACAATGTAGCACCTTCTAAGCCGATTGCTATTCATGTCAAAGCCAATTCCCAAGAAATTTTGACCATGCTGGAGGAAAACAAAGAATACATCAACCGCTTTGCTAACCCAAGTGAATTAAAAATGGCCTTAGATACAGAAATTCCTGACCAAGCCATGACCCTATTCTTTAGTGATGGTGAAATTTACCTACCTTTAGCAGGCTTTATTGACATCGATGAAGAAATTCAACGCTTAGAATCGGAACTTGCTAAATGGGCCAGTGAAGTTGAACGGGTAGATAAGAAATTAGCCAACCATGGCTTTGTTAATAATGCTCCCGCTGACCTGGTAGAGAAAGAGCGTCAAAAGGGCCAAGATTACCAACAAAAATATCAAGCCACTAAAGAACGCTTAGCTGATTTAAAAGCTACAAATTAGTGGTTGACAAACTTTTCTAATTGATTAAAAGAGGCTAGGATTAAAGTCCTAGTCTTTTTTTATTTTTGTCGTCAGCTCACACTCTGTTCAAACGTGTTCCTGGTGCAAGGCAAGCATCCACTTCACTAAAGGACAAGCGAATTCTCTTTGAAAATTCGCTTGTCCTTTAGCTCCAGTGATCTTGCCTTTTAACGCACCAGCCACACACTATTCTTTTTTCATCTTTTTTATAAATTTTACTTAATTTTGTTAACTGTGCCTCTGCCTATATTGACAAGCTTTTAACAATAGCCTAGGATGTAATTACTACTTAAATGTTATTAATAAAATCTGTCATAGACAGATAGCGCCTGACTGATTAAAAAAATTTTTTCAGTGACGAGGACTAGGTTTATCGAAGATTCGGCGGGTGGCCTAGGGGTTGCACAATCCATAGAAAAGCACAAAAATCATTTTTAGCAAATGAAACAAAATCCTTTTCTCGTGCTTAAGTAGTTAATATCAGTGTGCCCATTAAGTGATGGGTATTTTTAGGAGGAAACTATTTATGTGTGGAATTGTAGGATTTATTGGCGAAAATGCGGCTCAAGAGGTGCTTTTAAAGGGGCTAGAACGCCTAGAATACCGGGGCTATGACTCAGCGGGAATTTATGTGGTCGATGAAGAAGACCAAGGACACCTCTTTAAAGTCAAAGGGCGGATTGCTCAATTACGCGAAGAAGTCGACCTGTCTATCCCTGCTCATTTAGGGATTGGTCATACACGTTGGGCTACCCATGGGGTACCATCAGTTCCTAACGCCCATCCTCATTTATCCCATGACGGCCGCTTTGCCTTGGTTCATAATGGAGTAATTGAAAACTACCAAGCCCTAAAAAATGACTATTTAGCCGATGTTGATTTTTATTCGGATACCGATACCGAAGTTGTGGTGGAATTGCTTGCTAAATTTAGTCGCGAAGAAAATCTCGATGCGTTAAGCGCTCTAAGAAAAACAGTAGGTCTCTTGGAAGGGTCCTATGCTTTAGGTTTGATTGATACTGAAGATCCTGACCACCTTTATGCAGCCAAGAATAAGAGCCCGCTCTTAATCGGCAAAGGACAAGGTTTTAATACCATCGCTTCTGACGCTATGGCTTCGATCGCCTATACTGACCAATATATTGAAATCCATGATGGTGAATTAGTCACCCTAAGTAAAGACCAAGTTGAAATTGAGAATTTAGCGGGTGAAGTCGTAAGCAGAGAGCCTTATACCGCTAGTTTGGACGCTGACGATTTAGAAAAAGGTACCTATGATTACTACATGGAAAAAGAAATCGTAGAACAACCAGCAGCCATCCGTAAAATTATTCAAGCCTATGAAGATGACAAGGGTCAATTAAATATCGACCATGACCTGGTTGAAGCTATTGCTGATAGTGACCGTATCTTTATTGTAGCCGCTGGGACCAGTATGCATGCTGGTTTGGTTGGGAAAGTGCTCCTGGAAAGAATTGCTAAAGTTCCTACAGAGGTCCATGTGGCTTCGGAATTCTCTTATAATTCGCCACTTTTACCTGAGAAGCCTTTCTTTATTTACTTAACCCAATCAGGGGAAACAGCTGATAGTCGCCAAGTCCTCGTCCAAACCAATGCCCAAGGCTATCCTTCCTTAACCATTACCAATGTGCCAGGGTCTACCTTATCTCGGGAGGCTGACTATACTTTACTCTTACATGTTGGCCCTGAAATTGCGGTGGCTTCTACCAAGGCCTATACTGGACAAATAACAGTTTTAGCAATTATTGCTGATCAAATTGCCCGTAAGAAGGGCTTGAAGCTTCCCTTTGACTTAAAACATGAATTATCCATCGTTGCCCAAGCCATGGATGAAGTGGTTGGCCAAGCGGATTATTTCCATCAACTAGCCACTGACTACTTTAAAGACCAAAGATCAGCCTTTTATATTGGTCGTGGCCTAGATTATGCAGTTTCTGTTGAAGCAGCATTGAAATTAAAAGAAGTCTCTTATATTCAAACAGAAGGTTTTGCCTCCGGAGAATTAAAACATGGTACCATTTCATTGATCGAAGATGGCGTCCCTGTTGTGGCGATCATTAGCCAAGCCAACACCGCCTTGTTAACTCGTGGTAATGTGGAAGAAACTCGCTCACGTGGCGCCCATAATTTAATTATTGCTATGGAGGGACTAGACCAAGAAGGGGACCAAATTGTCCTCCCCCATGTGCATGATTTATTAACACCATTGATTACAGTGATCCCCGCTCAACTCCTCGCCTACTATGCGACCATTGACCGCGGCTTAGATGTCGATAAACCCAGAAATCTGGCTAAATCGGTAACAGTAGAATAGACACACCTTTCTTATAAGTAGTTATAAAAAGAAGATCAGGATTTTAAGGATTCTGATCTTTTTTTGGTGCGCCTGGCATGGGCGACAACTAGGTGGTGAAAGTCCACTACAGACCTTTGCAGTAGGAACTGTTAGCTAAAGACAAGGGTGTCCACCGTGAGGTGGAATCTGAAGGAAGTTGGAGGCAAATACTTGCACTGACGTACAGAAACTTCATAAAGAAAGGCTGTCAAAAGATGGATGAGCTTGCCAAACAAAGTGAAGTCCAATACTGCACGAATCTGAGACAGTAGATGAAGCAGTGACATGAGTAGAAAGTTGTCGTTCTTACCCAGGGAGATCTCACAGACGGCGCAGGAGTCCCCTTATAAGAAGCCGGTCGAAAAAGGTTTACTGTGAGAAGTCAGCCGAAGTCATAGTAGTTTCCTAAGGAAACGAAGGACTGAACAATATCAATGTTTGATTAGATGGGAGGTAGCTCAATTATGGGAAAAGCAGAAAAGTTGCGAAAGCAACGCAGCCTACAAAGGCATAAGGTGGAACCTGAAAAGTATGTAGGTGCGCTTAGTAATTCAGCTATTGAATATATGAAAAGACATGATGGGTCTCTAATGAGTCTCGTCGTCAGAGAAGAAAACCTCATGCGAGCGGCTCAAGCGGTTCGAAAGAACAAAGGAGCAGCTGGTATTGATGGGGTTTCCGCGAAATCTGCGGAAGCCGAAGTAAGGAAGTACCTCAAACCCTTACAACAGAAACTAATAAACGCGACATATAAACCTCAACCGGTGAAACGGGTAGAAATTCCCAAAGCCAATGGGGGAGTTCGTCAATTAGGCATTCCTGTTGTCAGGGATCGGATTGTTCAACAAGCCATTCGACAAATTATTGAACCAATCATTGATCCTCAACTATCATCAAATAGCCATGGCTTTCGTAAAGGTAAGAGTGCACATAGTGCACTGAAACAGTGTGTCGAATATTACGAAGCCGGCTATAAAATTGTCGTTGATTGTGATCTCAAGAACTGTTTTGATAATTTTAATCAAGATAAGATGATTAACTACTTAGAAGGAATGGTTAAAGATCCGGCAATATCACGTATTCTCAGACGTTTTATGAGTGCAGGTGTTATTGATATGTCTGGTCAATTCATTGATAGTCATACGGGCACCCCCCAAGGGGGTGTCATCTCACCGCTTCTATGTAATGTTTATTTGAATGAACTGGATAGAGAATTAGAACGTCGTGGGCATCGTTTTGTGCGCTATGCAGATGATTTTGCGATTTTCGTTAAATCAAAACGTGCAGGCGAACGGGTATTAAAGAGTATTACTACTTACATCGAGAAAGATCTTCGATTAACAGTTAACCATGAGAAGAGTCAAGTGGGTTCGCCAACCCGTTTAAAATTCTTGGGTTGCCTTATCATGCCTACCCGAAAGGGTTGTCGTTTTCGTCCGACGTATGAAGCAAAGAAGAAATTCAGAGCAAAGTTAAAACGTCTGACAAGTCGAAAGCGACCAGGCACCTTTAAAACCATTGTAAAAGAGATCAACCAAGTGACACAAGGTTGGATCAACTATTTTGGAATAGGTTATATTAAAACTTATATTGAAGAAATAGAACAATGGTTAAACCATCGCCTAAGGCAACTCATTTTGAAGCGATGGAAAAGCTGTCAAACGAAGATTGTACGCCTCATGCGGTTAGGATTAGATAGTAATAGTGCGAAACGTATTGCTTTCTCACGTAAGAAATATTGGCGTCTATCTAAAACACCGGAGGTGCACAACGCTCTGACAACAAAAAGACTCCGCCAGTGGGGATTAAAATCATTAACCCTCCTGGCGGAGTCTGCCTATTTAAGATATTGAACCGCCGTATACGGAACCGTACGTACGGTGGTGTGAGAGGTCCTCTGTCCGATTAACGGACAGAGTCCTACTCGATTGTTTTTAACTCTTCGCTATTTGACGAATTCAAGGGGGCTTCGCGGCTATATAGGGTGGAGGTGGCTTAGATATGGATAGTAAAAAAGCATGTATTCCTATTAAAACCTTGCCCGAATCGGCGAGACCACGGGAGCGTTTAATAGAATATGGGGCCAATAGTTTGCCCACCTATGAATTGCTGGCTATTATTTTACGATCAGGGGGTAAATATGGGTCAGCCATCCAGTTAGCCCATAAACTCTTGAATCATTTTGAAGACTTATATCAATTGAAAATGGCTGCCACGGAAGAATTATTGGCCATTGAAGGCATTGGTCAGGCTAAGGCAGTGGAACTCCAGGCTATTTTTGAGTTCTCCAAGCGTTTACACCAAGCCCGGTTAATGAAACTGGGGACTATTCATTCCAGTCAGGAAGCGGGGGATTATTATCTCAGTGAATTAGCGGATAGTCATCAGGAGAAGGTCTTGGTCTTTTACTTAAACACTAAAAATGAAGTGATCAAAAAACAGATTATCTTTATCGGTGGTTTAAATATGTCGGTAGCCCATCCCCGGGAAATCTATAAAGAAGCGGTTAGGGTATCGGCTGCCCGAATCATGGTGGGTCACAACCATCCTTCAGGGAATCCGGAACCCTCCCCAGAAGATATTGAATTCACCAAACGCTTAAAAGAAGCAGGAAAAATTATCGGGATTGAATTGTTGGACCATTTAGTGGTGGGGCATAGCTCTTTTATCAGCTTAAGAGAACAAGGTTTGCTGTAAAACAGGCAGCTTTCAGGGGGAGAAATCTTAAGATGCTAAAAACCCTCTTGCCGGGAGCAAAGAGGGTTAGTTTTCATGGGGGTTATTTTTTTCTTGGTAGTGTTTACTGATGAGACAGACAATACTTAAGAGAATCAGTCCGACCACTAGTGAAATTTGATCTTGTCTGAAGAAAATGGCGGCTGGGAACGCCGCAATAAGGAGCAAGCCTCCCCAAAGGACCAAGCTTTTCTTAGCTTTTGTGATTAATTGGGTCAAACAAGCCAGAAACCCTAAGTAAATCAGCCAATAGCTCAGGCTGAAAGCAGTTAGGAAAGTCGAAAAATTTAAATATTCTAACAGGTTATTCATCAGCAATAATTGCCCGGAATAGATAATGATGGCTAGGTAAGGGCTCCATTGCTGGCTGATCATATGGCTATGAGTTAAAAGCCAGATAAGAATGCCTAGGGCTAAAGCCAGCCAGCCGAAAGAAAAGGCCAATAAAAAAATAACTATAAAGCAAAGACATTCGATGAGAAGTAAGGCTTTAGTTTGGCCGATCAGGGAATGCTTTTCCCCAAAGCTAAAGAGTAAAAAGAGTTCCTGGTTAAGCCATTGGAAGATAAAAGCCAGACCTAGGCCGTAAAAATTAATGATGCCAGTTGACCAAATGGCTTTTAATCCAGGAAGGAAGGCTAATAAAAGCAAAGCAAATTGAAAACAAAAATTCGGCCAAGAAAAGGACTGCTGCAAGCTTTTTAACAGGGATTTCACTTTATTCATACTAGGATCTCCTCTCGACAAGAAATAGTTTTGGGGGGAGGTGCTTTTGGTTAAGAAATTCAAAGTGACTAGCGCTATACTTATCCTGGTTGATTTGACTGAGGTAGTCCTGAATGGCCTGAGCTTCTTCTCTTCCTCCAGGATGGCCCAAGTAGGCCGCTACTAAGAGTATTCCCTCGGGCTTTAACCGAGAAAGACTAGCTTCGATAGCTGGGAGTGTCGACTCAGGCTTGGTAATAATGCTTTTATCTCCCTTAGGTAGGTAGCCCAAATTAAAAATGACCAAATCTATGCTCTCATCAGCCTTAAGATACTTAGTAATCTTAGCGTGAGAGTCATGGAAAAGTCTTACTTGCTCTTGACAGTGGTGTTTTTCTAATAGGGTTTGAGTGGCGTTAATGGCTTGTTCTTGGAGGTCAAAGCCATAAACCTGGCCTGACTGACCGACCCTTTGAGCTAAGAGTAAGGTGTCATGGCCATTGCCGATAGTGGCATCTAAGGCGGTCATGCCGGTTTGTAAATGTTCTTTGATAATGTGATGGCTGACTTCGATCACATTTTTTAACATAAATTTTCCTCGCATTCTATCGAATTGCTTCTATTATACGCTAGCAATGTTACAAAATTATTACGAATATTAAGAATCCCCTCTTTTGTTAAAAGGCATTTTTTTCCTCACGATTTATACTATAATTATTAATGAGTAATTCTAGATAATGAGAGGGGATTTCTAATATTATGACAGGTCATCAAGAAAAGTCCAAGAAACTTATTAAGACCAGTGCGGTTTTATTGAGCTCCGTAGTTGCCATTGCTGGGGCAGATGCATTGGCTAACTATACACCAGTTCAAGCAACGACCTTAGCACCTACTAGCAATAATTTTCTTAATAAAATTTTACCTTACGCCTATGACTTAGCCAATCAAAATGACCTTTATGCTTCTGTGATGATGGCCCAAGCAGCCTTAGAATCAGGCTGGGGATCTAGCCGATTATCGCAAGCACCCTATAATAATCTCTTTGGTATCAAGGGGAATTATAAAGGGAAAACGGCTAATTTTAACACCCTAGAGGATGATGGCCGTGGAAATTATTATCAAATTAATGATGGCTTTCGGATGTATCCATCTTACCGGGA
This sequence comes from Aerococcus loyolae, assembly GCF_002871915.2. Lineage (NCBI taxonomy): Bacteria > Bacillati > Bacillota > Bacilli > Lactobacillales > Aerococcaceae > Aerococcus > Aerococcus loyolae. The sequence continues at coordinate 609,288 of NZ_CP126958.1, forward strand.
ATCCCTCATCGATTATGTTGGCGTCCTAAAAAATGGGACTTCTTGGAACCCTAATTTCTATAGTGGGGCCTGGAAGAGCAACACCAATTCCTATAAGGATGCCACAGCTTGGTTAACCGGTCGCTATGCAACTGATACTTCCTATGGCAGTAAATTAAATAGCATTATCGCTAAGAATAATTTAAGCCAATACGATACGCCAGGAAAAACAATTAGTAACAATCTAAAAAATTCCAACCAAGTAAGCACGCCTACAGCTCAACCAGGCGGACGGTCCTATGTGGTGAAACCTGGTGACGGCCTATGGACAGTGGCTCGCCAATTGGGAACCAGTGTTGAGGCAGTCAAACAAGCTAACGGCCTTAGTTCCAACCTGATTTACCCTGGGCAAGTCCTTTACGCCGGGGCAAGCTCATCCAGTCCAGCCAAAACAAACACGAGCTCACCAGTAAGACCTTCTAGCCCTGCTGCAAAGCCCGCTCAGTCTGTCAAACAGTCCTATAGGGTCCAAGCTGGAGATGGTTTATGGACGGTTGCTAAGAACTTGGGAACGACCATTGAAGCAGTTAAAGCTGCTAATGGCTTGACTTCTAACTTTATCTACCCTGGTCAGGTTCTCTATGCCCCTGGCCAAACACAAAGCGCATCCAGCCCAGCAGGCACAAGCACAACAAGCAATCAGCAGTCCCAAGGTCAAAGCCATGCAGGTTACAAGTCTTACACGGTCCAAGCTGGGGACGGCTTGTGGACAGTGGCACGGCACTTGGGCATGACAGTTGATACTTTAAAGGCTAAGTATGGCTTAACTTCTAATTTTATTTATCCAGGCCAAGTCTTTACTAACCAAACTAGCCAAAGTAGCTATAAGCCATCCAACACTAAGCCAGCTGCCAACACTCCAGCACCAAGTCAAAATACTAGTCAGGCTGGGGTCTATCAAGTCCAAGCTGGGGATACCCTCTACCGCATTGCCCGTAACCAAGGCATGACAGTGAGCCAGTTAAAACAAATTAACGGTTTAACTTCTAATGCGATTTACGTGGGGCAAAGACTCAATTTAGCGGCTAAAGCGGCTTATCAACCCGCAGCTAAGACAGGAGTAAGTGCTAGTCAAGAAAATACTGCACCAACCCCTAGTCAAAAGCAGACAAGTCCTAAGCCAGTCAGTCAAGTTCAAGCGGCCAATACTTATCAAATTAAGGCTGGCGATAACTTATATCGGATTGCACTTAACCATGGGGTTTCCTTAAACCAATTACTGGCAGCCAATCAATTAAAGGCCAACTCATTGATTTTACCTGGCCAACAATTGGTTATTCCACAATAAAATATAAAGACACTTGAAAAGTCTGACCACTGTCTCTAAGTCATCGCTGACCTAGCCAGTCTGGTCAGGCTTTTTTTATCATTGGCTTTTATTTTGCCTGGCTAGGCTTTTTGTCAACTGGGCTTGCTTTTGCTAAAATAAAAGAAATACTTAAAATATAAGGGAGAAGAGTGGTGGCTAATGGAAGAAAAGCAAAATCAGAAAAGAAGGTTTCAAGTGGGCGATACTTTTTCCACAACGGAATCTTTTCGTGAACGCGATATTATGCTCTACATGGGAGTAACAGATGATCATAATCCCCTTTATCTACCTGGTAAGGAGGGCGCCCAGATTCCGCCCATTGCTCTAATTGGAGCCGTAACACGAACAGTTTCAGGTCAATTCCCTGGCCCCCATTCAGACCTGGTGGAATTGAATTTTACGATTAATAACCCCATCTATCATCATGTGACCCTGACCTTTCATTTTGAAATTTTAAGAGTGGATGAATTAAAGGGTTACCTCACTATTCATGTCATTACTAATAATGAAACCACGGGAGAAAAAAATGTGATGGATGCCATGTTAACCGTTCTTCCCCAATATATGGACCATTAAGATTGTAAAGGAGAATCAACTTGTCCAAGCAAGAAAAATTATTGCTATTCGATGGCTCATCATTAGCCTTTCGGGCTTTCTTTGCCATGCATGATTTAAATCGTTTTAAAAATAATAAGGGCCTACATACCAATGCCCTGTATGCCTTTCACTTGATGTTGACCCACGTCTTAGAAAAAGAAAAGCCTAGCCATGCCCTGGTGGCTTGGGATGCTGGTAAGACCACCTTTCGGACGGCATATTATCCTGAATATAAGGGTGGCCGGGATAAAACGCCGCAAGAATTTGTGGAACAGATGCCTTATTTTAATAAATTGCTGGATGCTTTTGGTATTGCCCACTATGAATTAGCAAATTATGAAGCGGATGATATCATTGGTACCCTGTCCCAAAAAGGGGCTCAAGCTGGTATGGATGTGGTGATTATCTCTGGCGATAAGGACCTGATTCAATTGGCCAGGGACCAGGTTAGGGTAGATATTAACCGTAAGGGAGTGACCAATATTGATTCCTATACTCCCCAATCCATTCAAGCAGACCAAGGGATTAGCCCTGAACAACTCATTGATGTTAAGGGGTTGATGGGCGATAATTCCGATAATTATCCTGGTGTGACTGGAATTGGAGAGAAGACTGCCTTGAAATTAATTCAGGAATTTGGTTCCATGGAAGAGGTCTATGCTAATATCGATCAAGTCTCCGGGAAAAAACGTAAGGAAAACTTAGTCAAGGATAAGGACCAGGCCTTCCTATCAAAGAAATTAGCCCGAATTATTCTTGATGCTCCAGTTGAAAAATCCCTGGCAGACTTAAAATGCCAAGGCATTCAAGCTCAAGACTTGGTTAACTTTTATCGTGAGATGAACTTCAAGCAATTCATGGAAAAATTCTTAGCTAACTCTGGGGCTGACGCTGACTTTGAATTAGAGGATTCCAGCTGGGAAGTCCCTGATTATCAAGTCCTTGATCAACTTGAAGCTAAGCACTTCACCCAAGACCAAACAGCCCTCTACCTAGAAATGTTTGAAAATAATTACCATGAAGGGGAGTTAATCTATGTTGTTTGGGGAAATAAGGATCATATCTACCTGGCCTCTCCAGATCTGGTGAAGGAAAGCCAAGCTTTTAAAAATTGGATAGAAAATCCCCATGCTAAAAAGGTCCTCTATGATGCCAAGCGCAGCCAAGTGATCTTAAAACGTTTGGGGATGGACTTAGAGGGGGTCAGTGATGACGTTCTTATCGCTTCCTATCTTATCCATGCCCGTGATTTAAGTGGCGATGTGGCCAATGTGGCCCGAGAATTCAATTTGGATTATCTAGCCTATGATAATGAAGTTTATGGGAAAGGCAAGAAAGTGGCGGTTCCTGAAGATAAAACCCGTCTTTATGACCATCTGGTAGCTAAGGTATCTGTTATTAATGACCTACTACCTATTATTAAAGACCGCTTAGAAGCGGATGAAATGGTCGACTTATATCGCCAAATCGAACTTCCCCTAGCTCAGGTCCTAGCTAAAATGGAAATTATGGGAATTTCCGTTGACCGCAGCAGACTGGAAGACTTGTCTCAGTCCTATGAAGAGCAACTTGACCAACTGCAAGAAGAAATCTATCGGGAAGCCGGGGTCGAATTTAATATTAATTCCACCCAACAGTTGAGCAAGATCCTCTTTGAAGATATGGGCTTAAAGGGTGGCAAGAAAACCAAGTCCGGTAACTATTCAACGGCCCAATCGGAATTGGAAAAATTACAAGGGGTTCCTATCATTGATCTGATCCTAGCCTATCGGCAATTAGCTAAGCTCCAATCCACATATGTTCAAGGAATACTCGATTTCATCCACCAAGATGGCAAGGTTCACAGTCGTTTCATTCAAACCTTAACCACTACCGGGCGCTTAAGTTCAGCTGATCCTAACTTACAAAATATTCCTATCCGTACCGAAGAGGGACGAAAAATTCGCCAAGCTTTTGTTCCTTCTCATCCGGACTGGGTCATTTTCTCGTCGGACTATTCGCAAATTGAATTACGTGTCCTTGCCCATGTTTCTGGTGACCCTCATCTTCAAGAAGCCTTTAAAGAAAATAAGGATATCCACACTGCTACTGCGGCTAAAGTTTTCCATAAAGATGAAAAGGACATTAGTAAGGATGAGAGACGTCAAGCCAAGGCAGTCAATTTTGGGATTGTTTACGGGATAAGTGACTATGGCCTCAGTCAAAATCTTTCGATTTCTCGTCAAGAGGCCAAGGCCTTTATTGATAAATATTTTGAAATTTATCCTAAAGTGGCTGAATATATGGATAAGAGTGTGGAAATTGCGCGTGAGGCTGGTTACGCTAAGACTCTCTTTAACCGCCGTCGCTACCTCCCTGACTTAAAGGCTAAAAATTATAATGTTAGATCCTTTGCCGAAAGAACCGCAATGAATTCGCCAATTCAAGGAACGGCAGCCGATATTATTAAGGTAGCCATGGTTGAGATGGATCAAGCCCTAGAGGAACATCAACTTCAGGCAAATCTCCTCCTCCAAGTCCACGATGAGTTAATTTTTGAAGTCGCCAAGGAGGACTTAGAAGACTTAGCTGCCCTAGTTAAAGACGTCATGGAAAATGCCGTTTCTTTAGACGTCCCCTTAATTGTTGATAGTAACTATGGGGCCACTTGGTATGATGCCAAGTAGGAAAAACTAAGAAAAGTTTTCTTATGATAAGATAGGTTGGGACAAGGGTTCTAAGCCTATCATATAAAGTGAAGTAAGATCTAATCTAAAGCTTAGCCTTGCTGGCTATTTCGTAAACGAAGGGAGACTATTGAATAGGGTTCTCCCTTCGTTTTTTATTGCTATAGCCGTTCGAATCGAAGCGAGTTACAGATATAGTATGCGTAGCGGTTTCGTCCTTTGTTATGACCGTTGCACTCTTTACTTTATTTATGGTTATTGTTTGATTAGAATAGGTTAGACTGCTAACAGTGTTTTAGCGGGATGAAGGAGGCTAGTTAATGCCAGAGTTACCAGAAGTAGAAAATGTGAGACGGGGGCTTAATAAAGTTCTTCCTCATGCCCAAATAGAGGATGTGGAAGTGAAGTGGGCAAAGATTATTAATTGTCCCCCTCAAGTCTTTCGTGAGGCCATGGTAGGGGAGACCTTTGAACGGGTCGACCGTTATGGGAAATACCTGTTTTTTTATTGGAGCGATTACGCCTGGATTAGCCATCTGCGGATGGAAGGCAAGTACTTTGTCTGTGATAGGCAGACGCCGGTTCTAAAGCATAGTCACCTCATCTGTCATTTGGGTGATGGCAGGGACTTACGCTATTATGATGTGCGTAAATTTGGTCGGATATCCTTATTTTCTCGCCAAGATATGCCCCAGGCTATTGAAAATTTAAAGCTCGGCCCAGAACCCTGGGATATCAGTTTAAAACAATTTCAAAAAATATTAGCGGCTTCCAAGCGGCCTATTAAATCATTAATACTGGACCAGCAAAAAATTGCTGGAATTGGCAATATTTATGCTGATGAGTCCTTATTTCAAGCGGGAATTTATCCAGGTCGGCCAGCCAATTCGTTGACTGACCAAGAGACCCTACTCCTATTAGAAGCCATGCGAGATATCCTCAGTCGAGCGGTGGACTTAGGCGGCTCTAGTGTGCGGACCTATCAGAACACCTTAGGGGAGGACGGCCAATATCAAAATTATCTCAAGGTTTACCAGCGCCAAGGCCAAGCCTGTTTAAACTGTGGAACGACCATTGAAAAGATTAAATTAGGACAGCGGGGGACCCATTTTTGTCCTAACTGTCAGAAATAAAGGGAGTGTATGAATGAGTTTTCGCTTAGGATTAACAGGGTCAATTGCTACGGGAAAATCAACCGTTTCTAATTATTTTAAAAAAGCTGGTTTCCCGGTAGTGGATGCAGATCTTGGGGCCCGAGCTGTGGTTGAGCCGGGAACACAGGGCTTACAAGCTATAAAAGAGCATTTTGGTGAGGATTTTCTCTTCCCTAATGGCACCCTTAACCGGAAGAAATTAGGGAATGTGGTCTTTACAGATAAGGACCAACTCAAAGCGCTTAATCAACTGCTCTTGCCTTATATCTATGACTGGGTCAACGATCAAGCCCAATCTTACCAAGACCAGGGCCATCAATTGATTGTTTTGGATATTCCTTTACTCTACGAGACCAAGTACCAGGACGCTTGTGATGCGGTGATGTTGGTTTATGTTCCTGAAAGCATTCAATTGCAACGACTGATGGACCGAGATAATTTAAGTGAAGACGAGGCTTTTGACCGCATGCTGTCTCAATATAATATTGAACAGAAACTTCGCTGGGCAGATATTGTGATTGATAACCAGGGCAGCATCCAGCAAACTGAACAGCAAGTCGAGGCCTGGTTGAGTATCCAAGGCTTTCAAGCCAAAAAATAAGCTGGTTTTTGCCCCTTATCCTTCCAGCTTTAAACTGTGCTATAATTAATAAAAGAAATATTTTAGAAAATGTCCAAGGAAGGTGAATATTGTGCGCTGCCCCAGATGTCAAGATAATAATACGAAAGTAATCGATAGTCGGCCTGTGGAGGAAAATACATCGATAAGAAGGCGACGCCTATGTACGCAATGTGATTTTCGCTTCACGACCTTTGAACGGGTAGAGAAGATGCCTTTACTAGTTATCAAACGAGACGGTACCCGGGAAGAATTTTCCAAGGAAAAACTCTTACGGGGCTTAGTAAGATCCTGTGAAAAACGGCCAATCGCCCTAGAAACCTTAGAAGATGTGGTTAAGAAAATCGAATCGGATATTCGCCAAAAGGGGCAAAACGAGGTTCCTTCGACCCTAATAGGGGAAATGGTCATGGATATTTTACCCAAGATTGATGAAGTCGCCTATATTCGCTATGCTAGTGTTTACCGTCACTTCGAAGACCCCACCGTCTTTTTGCAAGAAATTGAGCAGTTGAAGCAAATGCAAAAAACTAACGCGGAGGGGCAAACGAATTTAGACTTAGAAGCCAATGACACGGAGGAAGATCGGTCTTGAATCCCTGGGAAAAGTTAAATCCACGTGAACCTCTAAAAATTATCCTCACCCAAATTGTTTCTAATGCCGATCTGGAAGTCTTAACCTATCTCTACCAACCAATTATTGGGGCCGAAGCCTTTGCTCTCTATATGACCCTCTATGCCTATATCGACCGTTCGACTTATCAGTCAGAAGTAATTAATCATGGGGAAATTATGGACCAATTGGTTTTTTCAAAGGAGCGCTATGTCAGAAGTAGGCGCCGTTTAGAGGCTATTGGCCTCTTACGTAGCTACACCCAGCAAAGTGGTCAAGCCCCAGTCCAGGCCCTCTATCAGTTGTTAGCACCGGTTTCTTCTGAGCAGTTTTTTAAGGATAGCTTAATGACTAGCTTACTTTTAGACCATGTGGGGGAAGAGCGTTTTAATCGTTTATTAGACCGCTTTAGCTTTGAAAAGATTGCTGATAGTCAGGAAAATGACTGGCAGGAGGTCACAGCGACTTTTCAGGATGTTTTTCACCTCTCACAAAGCAGTCGCCAGTTGAGTGAAAGCGAAAAGCAAAGCTTGTTAAAGAAGCCAAGTAAAACCTCTTTAAAAACTAGTCTGGTCAGTGATTTTGATATGGCTTATTTTACCGAGTTGGTTCAAAGGTCTTTTCTTAGTGAGAGGGCAGTTAGTCAAGATGTGAAGGAGATGACCCAGACTCTTCATGCCCTCTATGGCTTGGATGAAGTAGCCTTGTCCCAGTTTGCCATTAAGGCAAGTAATGTGAGAACCAACCAAGTGGACATTAATTATTACCAAGGCCTAGTGATCAAGGCCATGGCGGACCAACCGGTAAAAAAACGACCTGATTATCAAATGGACCAAGCCAAGCAGCAGACCGAGAGTCAGGATTTACCCAAAGAAAATCAGGATGAAGCTAGCCTAGCCTTGATCAAGGCAGCTAAGGCTTATCCGCCACTGACCTTTGCTAAGACTATCAAAGAACAAAAAAACGGCTATCTAACCACTAACGAGATAAAAACCTTAGAGATGGTCATGAATAAGGGCCTTATCGATGGACCAACCTTGAATATTATGATTCACTATTATTTGATCAGCCAAGAAAGTTCAAGTATCGTCCGGTCGACCTTTGAGCGGACAGTGGATGATTGGAGCCAAAAAAATATTCAAAGCCCCGAACAGGCACTCACCTATCTCAACAAACGGACTAAACGGATTCAAAAACAAAGACAAAGCAAAAATAAGCGGCAAAATAAAAAACATAAGACCTATCAAGAATTACAGCCCGCTTGGTTTAATCAAAAACAAGAGACGGCAGATAAAGAGGAAAAAATGGACCATGAAAGTGTCCAAGCCTTAGCCGATCGGATTAGGGCATTGAATAGTGAGGAGGGAGACGAATGAGAAATATTGGGGAAGATATCAGCCATGAGCTCAATAAAGGCAACTTTCGCCAACGCTTAGACCAAACCAAGGCCCAAGTCTTGACTGATTCGGATGTTAGACAATTTATTGATAAGCATAAAGAAGACCTAGACCAAGAAACGATTGACCGTTCGATATCTAAACTCTATGAATTTGTTCAAGAAAAAGAACGGATCAGGGCAGGAAAGAAACCCAAATTTCCTAATTTCTATCCCAAGCTCATTATGAATTTTAATTATATAGATATTGAATATCAGGCGACTGATGAATTTCTCGCCGCCCAAAAGGAACGGGAGAAGAAACAAAGGGTCACCTTACTAGAAATGCCTAAAGATTTAAAGCAAGCTTCCTTTGAAAACTTTGATCTTACCGATCCCAAGCGGCAAGCTGCCTTGGAGAAAGCCATTGATTTCGTCGAAGCCATGCGGTCTAAGCCCAAGCAATTTCACCAAGGACTTTACTTACATGGTCCCTTTGGTGTGGGTAAGTCCTACTTAGCGGCAGCTGTGGCTAACCACTTGGCTGACCATGGTTTCACGACCACCTTGTTCCACTATCCTACTTTTATTAGTGAAATCAAGAGTGCTATTAAAGATAATCGTGTTAACCAGCGACTCAAGAGCCTCCAAGAAGCCCAAGTATTGATGATTGATGATATTGGTGCTGAAAGTAATTCGGCCTGGGTCCGTGATGAAGTCCTAGGGGTTCTCTTGCAGAATCGTATGAGTCAAGGCCAGGCTACATTTTTCACTTCTAATTTTTCCATGAAGGAATTAGAAAATCATTTGGCCCATACCAATCAAGGGGATTCGGAAACGGTCAAGGCGCAGCGGATTATGGAAAGGGTACGCTATTTGAGCGAAGAAGTAACCATGTCCGGGCGCAACCGTCGCTATTCGGAATAGAGTCCGTTCACTTTCCTAAATAAAAGCTTGAATTGTTTCATAAAAAGTGCTTTAATTAAAGCAAGTCAGTGATAGAAGACTGAATATAATCAACTTGTATAAGAGACAGGCTAGATGGTGCAAATGCCTGACAGGTTTTATAGGATACCACTTCTTAGACTTTCTATTATGACGTTAGCGCAACGTTATCAGCGTACTAGAGACACAATAGGTGTAAACTAGGGTGGAACCACGATATGAATTAGTAATCGTCCCTTCTGAGCATGCTCAGAAGGGATTTTTTTATAGGAGGAATTTGATAAAATGATACAGTTAACTTTTCCTGATCAAAGTGTAAAGGAATTTGAAGCCGGTGTGAGTGGCCGCGATGTGGCTAAATCTATTAGCAATTCTTTAGCCAAACGGGTAGTTGCTTACACCTTAAATGATGAATTAAAAGGCTTAGATGAAGCCATTGAAAGTGATGGCAGCATTCGTTTAATCGACCCTAAGAATAAAGAAACTGAACAAGAAGCCTTAGATATTCTCCGCCATTCCAGCGCCCACTTATTGGCTCAAGCCTTACGCCGTCTCTATCCTGACATTAAATTTGGGGTAGGACCAGCCATCGAAAATGGTTTCTACTATGACACCGATAATGGTCAAGGCCAACAAGTGAGTGAGGAAGACTTGCCACGGGTTGAAGCTGAGATGGAAAAGATTGTTAAAGAAGACTACCCAGTGGTAGGTAAGGAAGTTAGCCGTGAAGAAGCCAAGGAAATCTTTAAAAACGATCCTTATAAGCTAGAGATTATTGCTGATTTACCTGAAGGTGCCACCCTCACCACCTATAGCCAAGGAGAATTTACTGACCTCTGCCGGGGTGGACATGTTCCTTCAACAGGCTATATTAAACACTTTAAATTACTCTCCTTAGCAGGGGCTTACTGGCGAGGAAACTCTGACAACGCCATGATGCAAAGAGTTTATGGGACGAGTTACTTCAATGAAAAAGACCTTAAAGAGGATCTTAAACGTCGCGAAGAAGCTAAGGAACGTGACCACCGTAAAATTGGTAAAGAATTAGATCTCTTTATGATTGATCCTAAAACTGGACAAGGTCTGCCATTCTGGTTACCAAACGGAGCAACCATTCGCCGTCAAGTTGAACGCTATATTGTCGACAAGGAAGTTCAAGCCGGTTACCAACACGTCTATACCCCAATCATGGCTGATGTAGACTTATACAAGACGTCTGGTCACTGGGATCACTATAGTGATGACATGTTTCCAACCATGGATTTTGAAGATGGCGAAAGCTTTGTCTTACGCCCAATGAACTGCCCACACCACATTCGGGTTTACCAAAATAAGGTACATTCTTACCGGGAATTACCTATCCGTATTGCGGAACTAGGCATGATGCACCGTTATGAAAAATCAGGGGCCCTATCCGGTTTACAACGGGTAAGAGAAATGACCCTGAATGACTCCCATATCTTTGTGCGTTTAGACCAAATTAAGGACGAATTCAAGAGCATTTTACGTTTCATGCAAGATGCCTACCATGACTTCAATATTACTGACTACCGTTATCGTTTAAGTTACCGCGACCCTAAAGATACCAAGAAATACTTTGATGATGATGAAATGTGGGAAAAAGCCCAATCCATGTTAAAGGAAGCTATGGATGAATTAGGCTTGGACTACTTTGAAGCCGAAGGGGAAGCCGCTTTCTACGGGCCTAAGTTAGACGTCCAAGTGAAAACCGCCCTTGGCAATGAAGAAACCCTTTCAACCATCCAATTAGACTTCCTCCTACCGGAAAAATTCGATGTGACCTATGTCGGTGAAGATGGTCAAAACACCCACCGTCCTGTGATGATCCACCGGGGAATTGTTTCCACTATGGAACGTTTTGTAGCTTACTTAATTGAAGAGTATAAGGGTGCTTTCCCAACTTGGTTAGCTCCACAACAAGCTATTTTAATCCCAGTGAATGAAAACCAACATGCGGATTATGTCTACCAAGTGGCTAACCGCATGCGCAGTGAAGGACTTCGGATTGAAGTCGATGACCGTAATGAAAAAATGGGTTACAAGATTCGTGAAGCCCAAACCCGCAAAGTGCCTTATCAATTAGTCTTTGGTGACAATGAAATTGAAAATGGCACGGTAACTGTTCGTCGTTATGGATCTAAGAAAACAGAAACTGTGGATTTAGATGAATTCATCAAGATGATCCATGCAGAAATTGAAAGTTATGGGGTAAAAGACTAGTTAACTTGACAACGTGCTTAGGCTTTTAAGCTAATGATCTAGTGACCAATTAGCTAAAAGCTGGCACGTTTTTTATCAGCTAAAAGTAAGTGACTTCAAAAAAAGAAAAGTGGGTGGGAAAAGATGATCAGGCAAATTATGCGCTTTATCCTGGTAGGTGGGCTAAGCACACTTCTTGATTTTATTGTCTTTAGCTTATTAATCAGCTGGAGAGTCCATTACTTAGGGGCTAATTTGTGTGCCTTTATACTTTCTCTAGCCTTTAACTATTGGGCCAGTATGCACTTTGTTTTTAGGTCTAGCTTTTCTAAGGAGGAGCGCTGGCAGGAATTTCTCCTGTTTTCAGTCTTAGCTCTTTCAGGCTTGCTGATTCAAGAACTGATCTTATACCTACTGATAGAGCAGCTGAGCCTAGACCCCCACCTGGCTAAGTTAGCGGGTATTCTTGTGGTCATGGTTTATAACTTTCTTAGTCGAAAAGGATTATTAGAAAGCGAGTAGTGATATGACATTTCAAATCATTCATGGGGATATCACCCAAGTGGAAGTAGAAGCCATTGTCAATGCAGCCAACTCCTCCCTGCTAGGAGGTGGAGGTGTCGATGGGGCCATTCACCGGGCGGCGGGCCCTGAACTATTGGCCGAATGCAAGCAATTAGGCGGATGTCCAACTGGTCAGGCAAAATTAACCCGCGGCTACCAATTACCCGCTGACTATGTTATTCACACGGTAGGGCCAGTTTGGCAGGGAGGCGACCAGGAAGAAGAAGCGCTATTAACTTCTTGCTACCTAGAGTCTCTCCAGCTAGCTGCTAGTATCCCGGTAAAGTCGCTGGCCTTTCCACTAATATCTGCTGGAGTATATGGCTATCCCAAGGACCAAGCCTTGTCAGTGGCAAAAAATACCATTCAAGGCTTTTTAGCCACTTATCCCAAAGACCTCGATGTCTTTCTGGTCCTCTATCCCTAATAACTAACAGAGAGAAGGTAAAGCATTAATGAAAGATGAGCAAAAAATCACCGCCCTGCATGATCATGTGCGGCAAAAAGTTAAAGCGAATTTTCCGCAAATTCTTGATATCAGCCAGTTCATTTTCCAACATCCAGAATTAGGTGACCAGGAATACGTCTCTTCGGACTACCTGGCCAATCTCCTCCAAGATGCTGGTTTTCAGGTGGAAAGAGCTTATCAGGGGATTGAAACCGCCTTTCGGGCAGAATATCGCTTGGGAGATGGACCTAAGATTGCCTTTTTAGCTGAATACGATGCCTTACCGGGTTTCGGACCTGATAAAAAACCAGGTCACGCTTGTGGCCACAATTGGATTTCAGCTTCGACTGTAGGCGCAGGGATTGTCTTAAGTCAGATGAAGGAGTTCTTCCAAGGAACGGTGGTCGTGATTGGGACGCCAGCGGAAGAAAATTTTGGCCGTAAGGTCGATTTAGCCCGGGCTGGAGCCTTTGATGATATTGATACCTGTATGCAGATGCACCTCTATGAAAGTACCAACCTCAAGGCCAGTGCCCTAGCCATGAATGCCGTCAACTTTCACTTTATCGGTCGGGCTGCTCATGCAGCCATGAGTCCTGAACTGGGAATCAACGCCTTGGATGCCGTCAACTTGACCTTTACCGGGGTCTCCTACCTCAGACAGCAACTACCTAGTGACGTCCGCATCCATGGCATTATTAAAGAAGGGGGCCAGGCTGCCAATGTTATTCCTGAATCGGCTACGGCTTTCTTCTATGTGCGGGCACCTAAATTAGCTACTTATCGTCATGCTTTGGATCGGGTCATTAATTGTGCCCGCGGTGCCGCCTTGATGACAGGATGTCAATTGGAAATCTCCTATCCAGAAAATGAATTCTATGACCTCTTAGTTAATCCGGTACTGGCCGACCGCATGGAAGACCACATGCGCCTGAGTGGATTTGACGATATTAGCGATGAAGAGGAAAAACCTGGCTCTACTGATATTGGCAATGTGAGCTATGCTTGCCCAACTTTTTATGGCAATGTGGGCGTTGGTCAGGGCAAGGTTTTCGTCCATGAAGAAGGCTTCCTCCAAGTTGCTGATAGTCCGGAAGCCCACCAGCAGCTTAAGCGGGCTGTGGAAGCCTTTGTCGCTTTAGCTATTGAACTTGATCAAGATCCTGACTTGCTCTTAGAAGTGAAAGAAGCCTTTAAAGCACAAATTAAAGAATAATGTCTTGACAAGGTGAAAGCTTTATAGTAATCTATAAAAGTTGAGAAAAGAAGCAGAAACACCCGTTTCTCGCCTGAGTTGACAAGGACGTCCTCGGGCCGATAGATACAGTGACACATGGTCCCTAGGGACTATTGTGCAAGTACGGCGGGTATAGTGTTTTATATTCGCCGTTTTTCTATGCCGAAATCTCATTTATTGTTGTCACTTTAACATTCGGAGGTGAAGGTATATCGCTAAGAATAAATTTAACGAATTATTTACTAATGAAGATATTCGTGCAAAAGAATTACGCGTTATCGATCCAGAAGGAGAACAGCTAGGGGTTATTTCAAAAAGAGATGCCTTAGACCGGGCAGAGGAAGCAGGACTTGATTTAGTACTGGTTTCACCAAATGCTAAACCACCTGTTGCTCGGATCATGGATTATGGTAAATATCGTTATCAACAGCAACGTAAAGCGCGTGAACAACGTAAAAATCAAAAGACGATTCAAGTGAAAGAGATCCGTCTAAGCCCAACGATTGATGAAAACGACTTTCAAACTAAAGTACGTCAAGGAAAGAAATTCATTGATAAAGGGGACAAGGTGAAGGTGTCTATTCGCTTTAGAGGTCGCGCCATTACCCATAAAGATTTAGGTCGCGAGGTTTTGGAACGCTTTGCCAGCGAACTTGCTGATGTAGCTACTGTAGAGCAAAAGCCTAAAATGGAAGGACGCTCTATGCAACTACAATTAGCACCAAAAGAAGATTAATTTCAGGAGGATATATTATGCCAAAACAAAAAACACATCGTGCGTCAGCTAAACGTTTTAAACGTACTGCTTCAGGGAAATTAAAACGTAGCCATTCAGAACGTTCACACCGTTTTCACGGTAAAACCAAGAAACAACGTCGTCAACACAAACAACCAGCAATGGTGCATGTTTCCGACCAAAGACGTATTAAACAAATGCTTGACACTTACAAGTAAGATAAGTTAAGCAAGACGCATAGATAGAGAACTAAGTATAATCAAGGAGGAATAACATGGCACGTGTTAAAGGTGGAACGGTTACACGCCGTCGTCGTAAAAAATATTTAAAATTAGCAAAAGGTTACTTTGGTAGCAAATCAACCAACTATAAAGTAGCTAAACAAGCGGTTATGAAATCCTATTCATACGCTTACCGTGACCGTCGTCAAAGAAAACGTGACTTCCGTCGTTTATGGATTACCCGGATTAACGCCGCTGCACGTTTAAATGGCCTAAGCTATAGTCGTTTAATGAACGGTTTACACCAAGCTAACGTGGATATCAACCGTAAAATGTTAGCAGATATCGCTGTTAACGATGCTGAAGCTTTCACTGCAATCTGTGACCAAGCTAAGGCTGCACTTGAAAAATAAGCATTAAAAAAGGACCCATAGCGGTCCTTTTTATGTTTATGAATATGTTTATTGGCCTTAGTCTTTGTCAATATTAGGCGCTTGCCCCAGTTCCGCTTCAACCATCCATAGGGTTTTTTGAGCGTCACGGAGGTAGCCAGTACAGATGTCCTCACTAGCGACGTCGCCTTCTTTACTTGCTGCGTCGACCCCTAATTGATAATCATCTGCTAAGATGCGGATAACATCAGCCACCCGATGCATATCTTCTTGGATACTGGTATTCCACTCGCCCTTATGGTCGGGTATACGGGTATGGTCAGAAAATTCTTTAAGGGTTGAGAAGGGAGAACCATCGATAGTAATTATACGTTCAGAAACAACATCGAGCTGTTCAAGAATATCATCCATAAAGCTGTCGAGTTTTGGATGATAGAAAAGGAAACCTTCCCCCCGCATATACCAGTGAATTTGATGGATAACGGTGTGGGCTTGAACTAGGTCAGCAACTAATTGATTAAGTGCTTTTTTTGTTTCTGTGTATGCCATTATGTATCATATCCTTTCTCTAGCATTACTTTCTACTTTAGAATAATTATAAAATTAATGTTTTTAAAAGTAAAGCAAGAGACCCGAGGAGGCAATTCAACTTTGCTATCGATAAAAGCGATCAAGTGTAATATAATAGTAGCCATGCTGAAAAGACAAAAAAATGTTAGAATAGTGTTTATGAAAGTGATAGAAAGGTAGGCGGTCGTTTTGATTGAATTGAAAAATGTATCCGTTACTTTTGAGAGTGATGATAAAGCCGTTCATGCCGTTAAAGATGTGTCCTTATCCATCCAATCAGGAGAAATCTTTGGTGTGATTGGCTACTCTGGAGCTGGGAAAAGTACCTTAGTCAGAACCATTAATTGCCTGCAAAGACCAAGTAGTGGACAGGTTTTTGTTAATGATCAAGAAATTACAGCTCTATCTGAAAAAGATCTACGTCTAGCCCGTAAAAAAATTGGAATGATTTTCCAACATTTTAACTTAATGAAATCCCGTACTGTTGCCGAAAATGTTGCCTATCCCTTAAAGGGGTCCGGTTTATCTAAAGAAGAAAGCCAAAAGAAAGTCCAACACTTACTGGACCTGGTAGGCTTGGGTAACCGGGGCGATTCTTATCCTAGTCAATTATCCGGTGGTCAAAAGCAAAGGGTCGCTATCGCGCGGGCTTTGGCTAATGATCCCCATGTCCTCCTCTGCGACGAAGCAACCAGTGCTTTAGACCCTAAAACTACTAGTCAAATCCTAGACTTGCTCAAGCAAGTTAACCGTGAATTGGGAATTACTATAGTTATTATTACTCATGAAATGGCCGTTATCAAACAAATTTGTGACCGGGTGGCGGTTATGGAAGCTGGCTCAGTGGTTGAACAGGATAGCATTTTAAATATCTTCTCAAATCCGCATGAGGAATTAACCCAAGACTTCATTAGTTCAGCTAGTCCGACAGAAAAAGGCATTGAAACCATCTTGGCCAATCCTGATCTATTAAATATTGAGCCGGGTGACCGCTTGCTAAGGATCGATTTTACCGGAGCTTCTACTGGGGAACCCCTGCTGGCTTCCTTAACGAAGAAGTATGATTTATTAGCTAATATCCTTTACGCCAATATCGAAATTCTTCAAGGAACGCCCGTAGGCACTCTCCTTATTTCCTTAAATGGAGAGTCTAGTCGGGTGCAAGAAGCCATTGACTTCGTTCACAGCAGTGGAGTCCATACTAAGGAGTATACATTCGATCATATAGAGAAGGGGGATAAATAAGCATGGAATTCTTAGAAAAAATCATGCCAAATGTGGTGGCCATTTCCGATCAATTCCTTGAAGCCACCTGGGAAACCTTATTTATGACGATCATTACCTGCCTCTTTGCCTTTGCGATTGGTTTGGTGGTCGGCGTCTTCCTAGTTCTCTATATGCCAGGAGGGCTTAAGGAAAATAAGGCCGTTTATAATGTCCTAGATAAGGTCGTTAACATTGGCCGGTCGATTCCCTTTGTTATTTTAATAGCGCTTTTAGGGGGCTTTACCCGTCTAATTATGGGGACAGCCATTGGGACCGCAGGAGCCTTGGTTCCCTTAATTGTGGGGACGATTCCTTTCTATGCCCGCCAAGTCCAAAACGCCTTATTGGAAATTGATCCGGGTGTTATCGAAGCAGCCCTAGCCATGGGCTCTACCACAACTGAAATTGTTAGCCGGGTTTACTTGAAAGAAGCTATCCCAGGTTTGATTCGGGTATCTGCTCTCACCGTCATTAACGTGATTGGTTTAACCGCTATGGCAGGTGTTGTTGGTGGTGGTGGTCTTGGTGACTTAGCCATTAACCGGGGTTATCAACGTTACCAAAATGATGTGATCCTAGTTGCTACCTTATTGATTTTAATCATGGTCTTCATCAGCCAAGCTGTTGCTGACCGTTTAGTTAAACATTTCGAACATTAAATAAATTAAAAGGGGAGAAATCTTATGAAGAAATGGAATGTTGTTTTAGCCTCAGCCTTATCCTTATTATTATTGGGAGGCTGTTCAAAAGAAGCCAAAGCGCCAGAAGAGGGCGGTACTGTCACTGTTGGGGTTGCTGGTGAAAATGAAGAAAAAATTTGGACAGAAGTCTCTGACAAATTAAAAGATGAAAATATTAACTTAAAGGTTCAACTATTCTCAGACTATGTGCAACCTAATCGGGCCGTTCAAGAAGGCGAAATTGACATGAATGCTATGCAACATGTGGCTTATTTATTGGACTATAATAAGAACAATAATGCTGATTTAGTGCCGATTGGTTATACTTATATTTCAGCTATGGTGGTCTACTCTGATACAGTTAAAGACCTTAAAGACCTTCCTCAAAATGCTAAAGTAGCCATCCCTAATGATGCTACCAATGGGGGGCGGGCCTTACTCTTATTAGAACAAGCTGGTGTCTTAGAAATCGACGATAATGCAGGGATTACCCCTACCGTTGATGACATTACCTCAAATCCTAAAAACATTGAGCTGGTTGAAATGGATGCTGCCCAAGTGCCACGTGCCTTGAAAGACTCTGATGCTATTGTTGCTAACACCAACTACGCAGTTTCTGCAGGTTTTGATCCTAATGATGGTATTTTCTCTGATACCGATGACCTTGATAATTTAGGAACCCAATATAAGAATATTATTGCAGTGAAATCTGAAAATAAAGACAATGAAGTTTATAAGAAGATTGTGAAAGCTTACCAAAGTGAAGATGTTGAGAAGAAAATTAAAGAAATCTCTGGTAACGCTGACCAAAAAGCCTGGACCGACAATGATCAACCAGAAGAAGATTTCCATAAACTTCAAGAAGAAGGGCAAAAATAGTCCTAATTTCTAAACGATTAGCTGCTAAGCATTAAAAGCTTCTATCCACATGAGATTTTAGAAATTTCTGTGGATGGAAGTTTTTTATTTTGTCCTTAAGAATTTTCATTACTCATGCTAATGGACTTTATGGTAAAGTGGTAATGAACTTTTTACCGGGAGGAATTAGGATGGAAAAAATGCAAATTCGCCTAGCAAAGCCCGAAGATTTGCCAGCGATCCAGGCGATCATTAAGGCGGGGGCGGCTTACTTACGCCAACAAAAAATTGATCAATGGCAGGATCCAACAGTCTACCAAGCGGACAGCCTATTAAAAGATATTGAAGGAAAAAACGCGTATTTAGGCTTAATCGAAGAGGATGTGGCGGGCTTTTTTATTGCCCGGCCTATGGACAGAGATTATGAAAACTATTCAATTTGGCAGGGGCAGGGAGACTATCTAGCTTTTCACCGGGTAGCCTTGGCGACTAAGTACCGCGGTCAGGGACTTAGTCGGTCCTTATTTCAAGCCTTTGAAGACCTAGCCTATCATTTAAATGTTAATGACTTAAGGATTGATACCCATCCCGATAATCATGGCATGCAGAATATCATCTTAAAAGCCGGTTATCAGTACTTAGGAGAGATTGAATTAGCGGGAAGTGGCCGACGCTATGCTTACGAAAAAATTATTCCAACAAAAAAATCCAGCTGATGTGCTGGATTTTTTTATTGGAATAATTGAGCAACCTGGTTAATTGATTCTGGATGAATTAATAATTGACCATGCTCGCGAAGCAGGGCAGGAGCAAAGGGACTCAGCTGACCAAACTCTAAGGCATAGCTAGTCAGATCTGCTTGTCTAGCTTGGGTTAAGTTTTCTTTTTCAAATCGTATAATCACTTGAAAAAGGTCTTGGTAGACATAGACTTCTAGGCTGGCCTCATCCACTTGGTAGGATTTCAGAAAAGTCAGGACTTGATCCCAGGACTTAAAGGCTAAAGCAAGTTCAGGACGACGCTCCTTTACGTCCGTTTCACTAGCGCTTGTAGAGGCCTTTTCCTCCTCGGTACTCATATTTTGGGTAATATTTTCAAGTAAATTTTCCAGGCCATCCTTGTCCATATATTGGCCATCTGCTGTGGCTTTACTAATATAGAGGTCGATACCGCCGTTTTTAGGAAGGACTTGGAAAGTTAAAGCTTCTGAATCTTGAAAGCGTTTTGAAACATCTGCTTCTTCTAAGATACTCATAAAGAAGTTTTCAACTTGGCTTTGATCTTTCATGAGGTCTAAGAGGGTAATTCCGCGCGATTCGAGATCATCCTTGGCAATGAATACGCGCATGGTATTATCATTAAGATACTCCATTTCCATCACAAATCACCTCCGAATATTTAGTGATTATCATTTCTTTAAGCATATTTTTGTTTCAACGATTATTTTACCATAAATCAGCTAAAATGAAAAAAGGCATCTTCACCTCCATTCAAAAAGCGAGAGGATGAACATGCCATCGATTTAAAAAGTAAGGGATCTTATCCCATTTTTCTTAAAGCTTCGTGAAGTTCGATTGTTCTTACTTCTCTTGGTAAGAAACGACGAATTTCATCTTCATTATAGCCTACTTGCAGACGTTTTTCGTCCATGATGATTGGTCGACGCAATAGTCCTGGGTTTTCTTGGATAAGATCGAATAATTCATTTAAACTGATTTCATTTAAATCAATATGTAATTCTTGAAAGGCTTTTGAACGCGTAGAAATAATCTCTTCAGTACCATCTTCTGTCATTCTTAAGATTTCTTTAATCTCATCGCGGCTTAGAGGTTCTTGGAATATATTACGTTCCACATAGGCAATGTTGTGTTCTTCTAGCCAAGCCCGAGCTTTGCGGCAAGAAGTACAACTAGGGGAAGTATATAATTTAACCATGTCAATTTCTCCTTTAAGGTTTGACTTGTGTTCCGTATACATACACAGTATATCATAAAAGTGAACCGTATACTAGTTCTTTTTTAAAAATAAATGAGCAAAGCTCAGCAAAGCTTGTGATAAAATAAGCAATATGGAACTAGATATTTCAATATAGTCGCTATTTGACCTTTGTTTGATCAATTTCTGATTTTTTAACTTATAAAATATAATACAGTGTAGACCAGTGTTTGAGAAAGCTATTTTTACTATTTATAAGCGAAAAATTCATCAGCTGGATTAAAAAAAGACTTCGTGAATTTATTACTTATACCGTCTATCCGATCAGGTTCGTGATATAATAGGGAAAATTAGAGGAGGTTTTCTTTTCATGAAACGAATTTTTTCCGGGGTACAACCAAGCGGCACGCCAACCATTGGTAATTACGTAGGTGCCTTAAAGCAATTTGTTGATTTACAGGATCAATTTGACACTTATTATTGTGTGGTCAATGAACATGCCATTACCGTCCCCCAAGATCCAGAGACTTTAAGAAAGAATACCAGGTCTTTGGCGGCCTTATACCTAGCCTTAGGGGTTGATCCTAACAAATCCGCTATTTTTATCCAAAGTCAGGTTCCAGCCCACGCTCAAGCGGCTTGGATTGTCCAATGTCTGACTCCACTAGGGGAATTGGAAAGAATGACTCAGTTTAAGGACAAGGCGCAAAAGCAAGACAATATTTTTGCCGGCCTGTTAGGCTATCCCGCTTTGATGGTGGCTGACATTGTGCTTTATGATGCTGACTTGGTACCAGTGGGTGAAGACCAAAAGCAACATATGGAATTGACCCGTAATTTTGTCGACCGCTTCAATAACCGCTTCGGCACTAAGGAAGAGAAGCTATTGATTAAACCAGATATCTATACACCGAAGGCAGGTGGGCGGATTATGAGTTTACAAGATCCAAGCAAGAAAATGAGTAAATCAGACGACAATAAAAAAGGCTTTATTTCCTTACTGGATGATCCGAAAACGATTGAAAAGAAAATTAAAAGTGCGGTAACAGATTCGAGCGGAGAAATTTCCTATGATCCTGAAAATAAACCAGGCGTTTCTAACCTATTAGATATTTTCTCAGCCTTTTCTGACCAAAGCATTAGTCAGCTAGAAAAGACCTATGCCAATTCGGGTTATGGCCAACTGAAAACGGACCTCAGCCAAGCGCTAATTGCCGTTTTAGAACCCATGCAAAAAGACTATCAACGTCTCTTAGCAAGCAGTGAACTTGATGATGTCTTAGCAGCCGGGGCTAAACAAGCCAATGAAGTCGCTAACCAAACCCTAGCACGCATTGAAAAAGCGATCGGCTTTAGATAAAAAGAATTGATTCTGCATTAATTAGCTAATTTTAACCCTGATTACGGATATATTCCTATGAGGGGGAATAATCATGTATTATGCAAAATTAGCTAATGGTCAGTTGATTAGTTCTTATGAGGTCGATGACCGTATTCAAAGAAAAATATTGGCCCTTAACCAGCAGAGCTTTTACTGCCCAAATTGTGGGCAAGAATTAGTTTATCGTTGTCATTCAAGGAAGAAGCCACATTTTGCCCATCAAAATAATCAGTTAAGTCTCAAATATTGGCGCCGGGAATCCCAGTGGCACTTGAATAATAAAGAGCAGATCAGGCAAATCTTAGTAGCTAAGGGCTATCAGGCCCAGGTTGAGGTTGCTAGCTACACACCTGACCACCGCTCAGATATCCTCTTTCAAGCTGGAGATGTGGTGGTAAGTATTGAACTACAGGCCAGCCTACTGACCAAAGAAGCCGTGATTAGTCGCGAGCAAGATTATCATCGAGCAAAAGTACAGGTTTTATGGCTACTCAATCCCAAACAAAGGGACTTACGTTTAACGCCTAACAATTTAAATCGTCTAGCCCCGTTTTTTCAGTATTTGCCCTGCTTTGGCATTTATTTGCCTTATTGGGTGGAGGAGACTCGCTTAGTTGAAATTCAAAGTTTTAACGACTACGGTCATCTCTTATGTCGTTATCACTTAAGCATTGACGACTATCTCTATTTATTTTCTTACCCTAAGCCAATTGATTTACCCAATCAAAAGGGGGCTAGCGGACCAGGGATTAGTCAGTTGCTGAAAGCAAGGGATACCCGGTCTTTTAGGCGCAAAATTCGTCAACGTCCGCTTAAGGCTGAGAAAAGGCTCCTAGAGCAGCTCTATTTTCGGAAATTGTCCTTAGACGACTTACCGGATACTTGTTTTTTCTTTAGGGGAGAGTCTATCTATATAAAAGAAAAACTTTGGTTATTAGCGGCCTATGTTTTTCTACTTAAAGAAGAAAATTTACTTGATTCAGAGATCTATACCTTTTTACTGAACTATCTCAGTCCACGCCCATTTAGGCCACAATTGAGCTTTGCTTATGAAGCTTGGTTGCAAGAGGTTAGTCAAGCCATTGAAAAAGTGCTATAAAAAAGCGATCCGTTTCTGCGGATCGCTTTTTATATGGGCAAAGATGGTTAAAAACTGACTTCAATGGCGGATTAATTTGAGATTTTCCTTATCTAAGGAGCGGTATTGTGATTTTTTCTTTGACTGCTTCTTGTTTTCTCTCTCTAAATGAGTAGACTCGCTAATTTTTTTTTCTGCTTGGGGTAACATTTGAGTGGTTAATTCTTCCAGATCTTGGGCTGTAAAGGCATCTTCGATTCGAAGACCGTATTGGTAGTTTAAGTTATCAAAGATAACTAAGGAAGGGTAGTTCACAATTTCCATTTGATGGGCTAGTTGTAAATCTTCTAGAACATCTTCGCGGGTTTGTTTAGAATAGAGATCTTCCATCCACATATCAAAGTCAAGGCCAATCTTTTTAGCATATTTCTCCATACGCTTTAAGCTGTAGGATTTCTTTTGACAGCCAAAGACTTCTTGCATGGTCATTAGGAAAGTGCGTCCTCGCTTCTTGCCTTGGCAGAGAGCGGCCTTATATCCTAAAGATACCTTATACATGCATTGGTAAAGTTCATTTCTTTCTTCTAAGCTTTGCTTGTTTTTGGCTAGAGTCTTGAAATAGTTCCAAAAGAAGTGGTGGTCCACACAGGAAACGAGGCGGAAGTAGATTTTTTTATCACTGTTGGCAACAAAACGCAATAACTCTTCCTCTAATTCTAAACAAAGCGGGTCAATGGGATTAACAAATAAAAAAATTTCAAAGATATGATTATTATGATGTTTTTTTGCCATGCTATGACAATTATAGTCCGATTTCATTGTATTCTCCCCCAATTAATGATGATCAAACTGTATAAATTATTCGAATGGATATAATGGTTTATCTAATTGCATCCGGGCAATTTTGGGCTTGGAAGGCCGACGAGTAATATGATAGCTAGATAAAAATTCATTAAAATAACGCTTGGGATCGTCCTCTCCAGGCTCAACTTCTAATTCTAATTCATAATCATTGTAAGTGTAAAAAGAGCAAGCGTCTAATACAAGCTTTTGCTTTTTCCAATTTTTTTCCAAGCGAGTGGTTTTAAATTGACCAATAGTTCTTAATTCGCTAGCGTCTAAACCAATTTCTTGAAATAAGGCGCTTAAGTTAGCCCCAGGCTGAAATTGACCTGTTTCCATCATGGCTTGTGCACTTGCTTGGCTGACCTTATCTGTGACTTCCAATGATTTGGCGTTAGTCAGTGACTGCTTATAGGTGAGATGGGCATAAGTATCGCTTAGCCGAATCCTTAAGGCACTGTGGTTTGCTTTCAAGCGAAGAGATTCGGTATCAAAGTACATATTGTGTTGGTGCTTGGCCTCATTTAAATGAAGATCAAATAAAGATAAGAGCTTTCGATATTCTTCTGGACTGAGAATATTTTTATATTCTGTTTCTATGTCCTTGTGCATAAATTCACTCTCCTCTTTTCTCCAAGTATTATAACAAGCATTCAAAGCCTTGCCAAAAAACTTGCCTTTAAAGTCAGTAATCGCTGCCTAAAGCAAGAAAAATATGTTTTAATAGTAGGGTAAGGATTATAGTTAAGTTAATATAATTACTTAATAAAATAGGCCAAAAGAATTATTTTTTCAAGTTAAAATTTTATCATAATATGGATGTAAAAGGAGAATCAACCAATGCGTATCGCAATAGTAAGTAACGATAATGAATCATCTAAGGATGTCCAAGCGAGGCTGCTTTCTGCGTGTAAACAGGCTGATTTCAGCATTGACCAAGACCATCCAGATATTGTGGTATCCATTGGTGGAGACGGCACCTTATTGGAAGCCTTCCACCACTATGAAAAACAGCTCGACCACGCCCGCTTTGTCGGCGTTCATACTGGGCATTTAGGTTTTTATACCGACTGGACAGTTGATGAATTGGACCAGTTTATTGATTTTCTCCTCAATGATTCGGGTGAGAGCGTCTCTTACCCGCTCTTAGAAGTGGCTTTAGAAAAGGTGGATGGCGAAAAAAATCACCTGATTGCTCTTAATGAAGCGACCTTGCGCCGTTTTGAAGGGACGATGACTGGGGAAGTCTTTATAAAAGAAGAAAAATTTGAACTCTTTAAAGGGGACGGCTTATGTGTATCGACACCGACTGGGTCAACAGGTTTGAACAAGTCTCTAGGAGGTGCGGTGGTTCATCCCCGCTTGGATACCCTGCAAGTCACAGAGATTGCTTCTTTAAATAACCGGGTCTACCGCACCATCTCTAGTCCTATCTTGATTGCTGGAGATGAGTGGATCCGGGTAAAATTGGATGATGAATTTTTAGCTGGCGTCTTTATGACCCTGGATCATTTATCTTTTTCCCTTAAAGGAGTGAAAAATATTGAGTTCCGTATTGCTAAATCACGGGTTCACTTTGCCAGGTACCGCCATATGCATTTCTGGGACCGAGTGGAAAATGCCTTTATTGGCCTAGGCGACCGCGATAAGAAAGGATAATTGACGACTTATGTTATTTTTCTCGTGGACTTGTGACCAGGAAGTATATGTGAAGACTTTTCTTAGGCAAAAAGGTGTTTCTCGCCGTCAACTGGCTAAAATCAAATACCATGGGGGGACTATTTTAGTTAATAATAAGCGAGTTGGGAGTAAATACTTCCTTTCTTTGGGAGACCAAGTGACCATCATCTACCCCGCTGAGGGCAGCCAAGATCAAATTAGGGCGGTTGATTTTCCCTTGGATATTCTTTATGAAGACCGCGATTATTTAATTGTTAATAAACCGGCCGGCTACACCTCTATTCCTTCGCAATTTAAGGATGAATACTCCATGGCTAATTTTGTTAAAGGCTACTTTGTTAGAAAAAAATATGAAAACCAAGTCATTCATGTCGTGACCCGGCTCGACCGCTTTACCAGTGGAGCAATGATCTTTGCTAAACACAAGTATGCCCATTCACAAATCGACCAATTAATGCAATCTGGCGGTATCAGTAAGCAGTATTTAGCCTTCACCCATTCTTCTATCGGATCAGACTCGCATGGCCTAATTGAAGCGCCGATTGGTCGCAAGGAGGGCTCAATTATCGAACGCTGTGTCAGAGCGGATGGCCAATACGCTAAAACAGAGTACTGGTTGGAGGATAGCCAGGCTGGACTCTACCGCTATCGAGTTCAACTCCATACCGGACGTACCCATCAAATTAGAGTCCACTTTGCCTATCTGGGCGCCCCTCTTTGTGGGGATGATCTCTACGGTGGTAGTCAGGAAGCAGGGCTGGCTGGTCAGGCTCTACACTGTCAGCGTCTGGCCTTCAAGCAGCCTTTAACCCAGGAAGACTTAGTGATTGAAGCACCTTTATCCCAAGACTTTAAAACTTGGCTAGCTAGTTATCAAAAGGGGGACGCCTAAAATGAAGGATCAAAAACAAAACAGACCTAGCAGTTCTAAGCCAGAACAAGAAGAGGAATTGACTCCTGAAGAAATTGTTGACCGGGTTAAAGAAGCCTTAGCTAAACATGATCAATCGGCTTTGCGTTATGAATTCTTTAAAAATCATCCTTATGATCAAGCCAAAATTTATATCAAACTAAGTGATGAAGAACGTCGTCTGCTTTATCAATATATCTCAGCTAAGGAATTAGCCGATGTTTATGACGTTTTGGATGAGGATGAGCAAGAAGATATTATTGATTATCTAGAGGCCATGGATGACCAATATGCGGCCAATATGCTCGGAGAAATGTACCGGGATAATGCAGCTGATATCCTGAAAAAGTTTTCTCCTAATAAAATTGTCCATTATATGCGATTAATCCCCATCGAACAAGCGGAAAAGATTAAGACCTTAATGGATTATGAAGATGAAACTGCTGGGGCGATTATGACGACTGAATTCGTTCAGATTAAGGCCAATCAAACCATCAAATCGGCTATGACTCTAGTGAGGGCCAAGGCTGAGAATGCTGAAACCATTTATTACCTCTATGTCGTGGATGATGATTCCCGTTTAGTCGGGGTTCTCACTCTGAGAGATTTAATCACTTCTGACGCTAACCGGCTAGTTTCTGAGGCCATGTCGCCACGGGTCGTAACGGTTTCGGTTGATGATAACCAACAAGACGTTGCCAGAACCATTCAAGACTATGACTTCCTAGCCATTCCTGTCATTGAAGCGACCGGAGAGTTACTTGGGATTATTACGGTTGATGATATCTTGGATGTTATGGATGAAGAAGCTGTGGCCGACTACTCCGGTTTGGCTGGGGTGTCGGTTGATGAACCTTACCAAACACCCGTTAAATCGGCCCAGTCACGTTTGCCCTGGTTAATTACTCTTTTGTTTTTGGGAATGGGAACTTCTACCTTGATTGGTCATTTCGAGGATATGATTTCTGAAGTGGCTACTTTATCTTTATTTATTACCTTAATTACCGGAACCTCAGGTAATGCAGGGACCCAGTCCTTAGCGGTTGCTGTGAGAAAAATTGCTAATCCAGATAATGAAGAGTCTACCTTTCTTCAATTGATTTTTCGCGAATTGTTTACTGGTTTAATTTGTGGACTGATCACCGGAGGAACAATTTTCCTAATTATCACCCTCTGGCAAAAGAATATGGTCTTGGGTTTGGTCGTAGGGGTAGCTATGCTATGCGCGATTACAGTGGCTAATTTAGCGGGAAGTATCATTCCCCTCCTTATGGACCGACTTGGCTTTGACCCGGCAGTGGCTTCTGGTCCCTTTATTACGACCTTAAGTGACTTGACCAGTGTATTAATCTATTTTTCAATTGCTTCTCAGTTTCTGCTTTATTTATCTTAGTCCTATCTTGACAAAGATAGTTACAACCGATAAAATGAGATCAATAATATAAAAAGTAAGCTTTGAATAGATAAGTAAGTCAGTTAATCATTTAAGCGAACTCTGTTTGGTGAAAGAGAGTATGAGGCGCTGACTGAAGATGGTCTATGAGCAACTAATTGTGAGCAATAGTGAGCACTTAGCGCTTGGTAATCGATAACTTACCACTACATGATAGTGTAGATGGAGAGGTAATCAATCGATTACGAAGTAGGGTGGTAACACGGTGAAGCGTCCTTATAGTATGAGTATTCATGCTGTAGGGACTTTTTTTATGGAATGGAGGAATGGGGATCATGCCCATAAAAGTACAAGAAAATTTACCTGCTTTAAAGAAATTGGCTAGTGAGAATATCTTTGTCATGGATGAGCGTCGCGCAGCCATGCAAGACTTTCGTTCGCTGGAAGTCATTATTGTCAATTTAATGCCGACCAAAGAGGCCACTGAAGAGCAATTGTTGCGGCTGTTAAGTAATTCTGCCCTACAGGTTAATGTCACCTTCATTCACATGCAGTCCCATAAGGCAAAAAATACCTCAGCTAAACACCTGGATACTTTTTATCGGACCTTTGCCGATATTAAAGATCGTTACTTTGACGGCATGATTATCACCGGTGCGCCAGTAGAGCAATTGGATTTTGAAGAAGTTAATTATTGGGATGAATTGGTTGAAATTATGGAGTGGAGCTCTAACCATGTCTTCTCTACCCTCCATATTTGTTGGGGAGCCCAGGCCGGTCTATACCATCACTTTGGCATCAAGAAATATTCCTTGGACCATAAGCTTTTTGGCGTTTATCCCCAATACATGGACCATCCGGAAATTTCCTTACTACGGGGCTTAGATGATGTCTTCTATATTCCTCATTCCCGCTATACTGAAGTTCGTAGGGAGGATATCGAGGCCAATCCCGATCTGGAAGTGCTTATTTCCTCACCAGAAACGGGAATAACCGCTGTCCATAGCAAGGACCAACGTTTTGTCTTTATCTTTGGCCATGTGGAATATGACGCTGATACGCTAGACCGGGAATATAAGCGAGATATCAATGAAGGGATAGAAATCAAGGTGCCATTGAATTATTATCCCGAGGATAATCCCAATAAAAAACCTTTATTGAGATGGCGGTCAACCTCAAATATGTTATTTACCAATTGGTTAAACTATTATGTTTACCAAGAAACGCCCTTTGTTATTGAACGTATTGATAAAGAAAAATAATTTTTTATCTTAAGGTATAAGCCATTTTACGGTGCTTAATCCCTGCTTCTAAAAAGATGTCGCTTTCAATTTTAAAACCGAGTTTTAAATAGAAGGGAATGGCTATTTCTTGGGCATCAAGGATGCAGTTTGAGTAATGACGGTCTTTAGCAAATTTTAGGCAGGCTTCCATTAAAGCTTGCCCGTAGCCTAAATGGCGGGCGTTTTTAGTGACAGCAACCCGTTGTATTTTTATTTCTTCCTGGTTCAAAGGATAGAGTCGACAAGTCGCAAGCGCTTGGTTATTTTGATAGAGGCAGAAATGGAAGCAAAGTGATTCAAAGTCATCAATTTCAATTTTGGGGTCGACACCTTGCTCCTCAATAAAGACTTGCTTTCTAATGGTAAGAGCGTCATGGTATAGCTTAGAATTGAGTGCTTGACTCATATGAATAGTGGTCATGGTGAAGGGCTCCTTTATTTGTAATGATTTTATTATAGGTAAAATCGTTCAGTCTGAAAAGAATCCTTATCTTTTTATTGCTGTTCCATAAAAAGGAGCTTATAATGTATACATAAAGGGTATCGATTGACCCTTTGTTAACAAATGTGGTATCTTTTTATTGTAGTCCATTAGTTATATACGCCAAAGTCTGTCTTGGTCAAAAATATATAAAAAATAGTTGTGGGAAGTTTGGTCACGTCGAACTTCCCTTTTTTCAAAGATTTTGCTAGATAGGCTAGGTATGTGAGGGGGGTGAAAGTATGGAAAATCAGACATTGGCGCAAGTCTTAGCTGTTGATGAGGAAGCCAATCAATTAAGTGAAGCAACCCAAGCAAAAATTCAAGAGCTAAAAGACGAAAAAGACAGCCAAATTGAGCAATTTGAGCAAGAAGCAAAAGCGGAATATCGCCAATATGTCGAATCTTTAGCTAGTTCTAATCAAGAAGCGCTGGAAAGCTATAAGCGCCAAGGTGATGAGAAGAATCAGAAAAAAATCGCTAAGCTGGTTGAGGATTATCAAGCCCAAGAAGCAAGTATTGTTGACTATATTGTAGAGGAGGTGAAAAAGGTATATGTCAATTGCTAAAATGCAAAAAATTTCATTGATCACCAAGCCTACAGATAAAGAACAATTAATTCAATCCCTGCAAGGTGTACAAAATGTGGAAATTAGTGACTTAAGTAGTGAAGACCAGGAGCTCTCAAGTCAAGAACTTGCCAAGAAAAACAACCGCCAATATGACTATTATCAAAGTTGGTATCGGCGTTCTGAGCAAGCTTTAACGACCTTGTCACGCTACCTAACCATTCAACCCCTTTTAAGTCGATTGACGACCAAGCGTCCCACATATACCATGAGTGAATTAATTAAAGCAGTTGACGTTGATCAAGCTCAATCCCTTATTCGAGAGGTTGAACAATTATCTAAGGACCGCCAAGAGCTCATTGATCAAAGGAAAAAAGTTGAACAAGCTCAAAATACCATTAGTAACTGGCGGTCTTTGTCAATAAATCCTAGCGACTTATTGGCAAGCAAACACTTTAAAGCTTCTTTAGGTTACTTGCCTAATGATGAGGATCGGTCCTATTTTAATAAGATTAAAGCAGCTGATGGCTTAGCGATTGAGGAAGTTTTTTCTACCCAAGAACATATTGGAGTGGTCCTGCTTCAAGATGAAAGGGACGACAATTCCTATAGTGAACTTCTAAATAATAGTCACTTTGAGCTGTGGGACTACCCTTACCATGAAGCCCCCGACAAAGTGTATGATGCCTTAGAAGACCACCGCTTATGGCTTAATAGCACTGAACAAGAGTTAGTGGAAAACTTTAGGAGCTTGGAAGCGCAGATCTTTAATTTACAGCTTGCTTCGGAGACCTTCTATAATCGTAGTCAGCGGGCTTTGGTTGAAGATTTAGCGCATGATACCAACTATCTCACCTATATTAAGGGTTGGGTGAGTGTTCATGACTTGGAAAAATTGGAGCAGCAACTTGCTCTTGATTTGGATGACAATCAATATGCGCTGATTAAAGAGGAAATTAGTCAAAAAGAAATTGACGATGACCAAGTTCCGATTAAGTTAGAGAATAATGCCTTAGTGGAACCTTTTGAAGCCATCACTTTAATGTATGCTACACCTAATTATCGTGAGACGGACCCGACGCCCTATCTCACCCCATTCTATATGCTGTTTTTCGGTATGATGATGGGAGATTTAGGTTATGGCTTAGTGATGTGGATTGTTACCTTCCTGGCTCTAAGGTTTGTGGATATGAAAGACTCCATGCGTAGTACCATGAAAATGGGCCATTTACTAAGTTATACGACTATGTTGGTGGGGCTTGCTTACGGATCATTCTTTGGGGCTTCACTACCTTTTAAATTAATTGACCCCTTGAACCAAGCCATGCAATTATTGATTATTTCGATTGCTTTTGGTTTTGTTCACATGATGGTCGCTTTAATTATTAAGGCAGTGACGGAATGGCGC
This sequence comes from Aerococcus loyolae, assembly GCF_002871915.2. Lineage (NCBI taxonomy): Bacteria > Bacillati > Bacillota > Bacilli > Lactobacillales > Aerococcaceae > Aerococcus > Aerococcus loyolae. The sequence goes on from NZ_CP126958.1 coordinate 640,758, forward strand.
CGTGGCGACTTCCAGGAAATGTATAGCGAAAGCGGTGGCTGGCTACTGATGTTCTTGAGTTTAGCTTTAGTCATTGCTGGTTATGTTTTCAATTACCCCATGTTGATGACGGTAGCGGGTGTGATTGCGATTATAGCAGCTATCGGTATGATTATTGTTCCCATGGTTTATGCTGATAAGAAAATTGTTGGTTTTGCCAGTGGGTTATATAACTTATATGGCGTGAGTTCTTATTTAGGTGACTTTGTTTCCTACTCAAGACTGATGGCCTTAGGGCTATCTGGGGGGAGTATCGCCATGGCCTTCAATATGATTGTAGGCTTGTTACCCGTTCCACTTCGTTTTACAGTGGGGATCGTATTGATTATTGCCCTGCACGGCTTTAACATGTTCCTTTCACTCTTAAGTGCTTATGTGCACGGACTAAGACTTACTTTCGTGGAATTCTTTGGTAAGTTTGTTGAAGGTGGGGGACGTCGCTTTAAGCCGATTGACACCTTACAAAAGTATATTCATTTATCGGACGTTAATGAAAATGTAGAAAATAAATAATGGAGGTATACATTAATGGAAAATTGGTTAGGATTTTTAACTGAAAACGGCGGAATTTTATTTACCTATTTAGGTGCAGCCTTAGCGGTTATTTTAGCAGGTATGGGTTCTGCCCGTGGTGTTGGTGAAACAGGGGAAGCAGCTGCAGCTTTAATTAAAGACCAACCCGAAAAATTTGTGCAAGCCTTAATCTTACAATTACTGCCAGGTACCCAAGGTTTATATGGCTTCGTGGTGGGGATTTTGATCTTCATTCAAGCCAGCGCAGGAATGAGTTTAAGTCAAGGCTTCCAATATTTCTTAGCTAGCCTACCAGTAGCCTTTGTCGGTTTAGTGTCTGCTAAATATCAAGGTCAAGTGGCAACTTCTTCCCTACAAATTCTGGCAAAACGCCCTGAAAACAATGTTAACGGGATCATCCTAGCGATCATGGTTGAAACCTATGCTATTTTAGCCTTGGTTATTTCAGTAATGATGGTCTTTTCAATTAGCTAAGCATGATAAAGGAGGACGGATATGGCTACAATTAAGCAACTAACTGAAGAAGTGTATAAAGAAGTCCGTTCAGAAAATGAAGCCAAGCTGGATCATGCCAAAGCAACATTAGAAAAAGACATAAGTGATGCCAAGGAGAAAAGCCAGGCCAAATGGCAAAAGCAAAAAGAAAAAGCTGAACGTGACTATCATGATAATCTAGAAAGACAAAAGCAAAGTTATAGTAATCAATTAAATCAAGACCTCTTAGCTAAGAAGCAAGAATTAATTCAGCAGGCTTTTAAAGAAGCTCAGCTGGCCTTAAGCCAACTCAGTCAAGCGGACTTTGTCAGCATGCTGGACCAGGCGCTTTCAGCAATTCCACAAGCGGAAAATACCCAAATTGTTATTGGAGAACTGAGTCAAAATCAATTAGACCAAGAAGCTAAGCTAAGCCTGCAAGAAAAATATCCCCACATTGGCTTTAGCCAAGACTTGCTTAAAGGACATGGTGGGGTAGTTATCGAACAAGAAACCATGAACTATGATCTGACTTTTGACCAATTGATTCGTGAACAAGAAGATCATCTATCTGTCTACGTTGCTAAACAATTGAATGATTAGAAGGGAGAAGATAGCTGTGACTAAAACAAGTTATGCGAGTTTAAATGTCACTGTACGTATCCATGAAGAAGAATTCTTGGATAAGAGCGACTATCAAGCCTTACTAAGCGCCAAAAACTTGGAAGACGCTATCGCTCAATTACAGCATAGTGCTTATCGGATTCCTGATGACATTCTATCAAGTCGTGATTTTGATGGTTTCTTAATCGACCGGCTCATGCAGGCTATGCAGGAAGTTTATCAAAACATTCCTGACCAAAAGGTAGTCGATCTTTTAGGTCTGCGGTATAGCTATCATAACGCCAAGGTTATTTTTAAAGAGTTATTTAGTGACCAAGACTTTCATCATATGTATTTGCCAGCTGGTCCCTATCAGATCGATAGTCTGCGGCAGGCGATAAAAACTGGCAAGTCATCGGTCATTGATCAGCGCATGCTTGAAACCATTAATACGGTGAGGGACTATGTTGAGGACACCGAACAAATTAATGACATTTCGGTAATGCTCGATGACGCCTATTTGTCCCACATTCACTATTTGGCTTTAGCCATTGATGATGATCAAGTGACTGAATGGGTGGCTTTACGGATTGATTTAGAGAATTTATCTCTTTTACTACGTGCCATGCAACAGAAGCGGTCGAGTTCCTTCATTCGTTCATTACTCAATGAACACGGCTCTATTCCGCTCTCTTCTCTCTTAGAATGGGCTGAGAATAAGGATTATTCCAGTATTTTTAAGGCCTATGAAGTGAAGGATTATGGGGAACATTTTAGCCAAGTCTTATCGGAAACGGAAAGTGAACTATCCAATCAAGATAGAATTTCCCTAGATGGTTTAGATGCGGCTATTGAAGGCGTCATTAGTGACCACTTGCGTGAGGCGCGTTTACAAGCCTTTGGTCCCCTACCAGTCTTGGCGTATCTCTACTTTTTAAATAACGAAGTGACCAATTTGCGCTTGATACTCGTTGGTAAGAGTAACCAAATTGATGAAAATAAGCTAAAAGAAAGGATGCGGCCGATATATGACGAGTAAAATAGGAGTAGTTGGTGAAAAACAAGTTGTCACTGCTTTTCAACTCATTGGTTTTGACGCTTATCCTGTGGTTAGTGGCGATGAAGCTCGCCGCACCATTCATCATTTAGCTGAAAACAATTATGGGATTATTTATTTGACAGAAACCCTTGCCAAAGAAATCCCAGAAACCATTTCTTTTTACGATTCCCAAGTCACTCCAGCAATTATTCTTATTCCAACAAATAATGGCAGCTTGGGAATTGGTAAGAAACGTGTGAATGATAATGTCGAAAAAGCTGTTGGACAAAATATTTTATAGGATGAAGGAGGAAACTAGTTGAAATCAGGAAAAATTATTGAAGTTTCTGGTCCTTTAGTAAAAGCCAAAGATATGGACGATGCAGCTGTTCAAGAAGTTTGCCGGGTAGGAAATTTAAACTTAATCGGTGAAATTATTGAAATGCACCAAGACGTGGCTTATATTCAGGTTTATGAAGAAACCTCAGGAATTAAACCAGGTGAACCCGTTCACCCAACGGGATCTCCACTCTCCGTAGAGTTGGGGCCTGGATTGTTAACCAAAATGTTTGATGGGATCCAACGTCCCTTAGATGAATTTATGCAAGTCACTGAGTCGAATTACCTGGTTAGAGGATCAGAAGTCGACTCCCTAGACCACCAAGCGGTGTGGACTTTCCAAGCCACTAAATCAGTAGGTGATGAGGTTGTTAGTGGTGATGTTGTAGGTACCGTTCAAGAAGGATCGGTGATTGAACACCGCATCCTCGTTCCCAACGGGGTGAGTGGGACCATTGAAAGTATTGAATCGGGCGACTACACCCTCGATGACGATGTCTATTCGATTCGCTTAAAAGACAGTGACCAAGTAAAATCCTTCGGAATGTCTCAACGTTGGCCTGTACGTGTCGGAAGACCCTTTAAGCAAAAATTCTTACCGCATGAAATTATGACGACAGGGCAACGGGTAATTGATACCTTCTTCCCAATCACTAAGGGCGGGGCAGCAGCCATCCCTGGGCCTTTCGGAGCTGGAAAAACCGTCTTGCAACACCAAATTGCCAAGTACGCTGACGCTGATATTGTGGTTTACGTTGGTTGTGGTGAACGTGGTAACGAGATGACCGAGGTTATTGACGAATTTCCTAAATTGATTGACCCTAAAACAGGGGAATCGATCATGGAACGGACCGTCTTGATTGCGAATACCTCTAACATGCCAGTGGCAGCCCGGGAAGCCTCTATCTATACAGGGATAACCATTGCTGAATATTTCCGTGACATGGGATATTCTGTCGCTATCATGGCTGACTCGACTTCTCGTTGGGCTGAAGCCTTGCGGGAAATGTCAGGTCGTTTGGAAGAAATGCCAGGGGACGAAGGTTATCCAGCTTATTTGGGTAGTCGTTTGGCTGAATACTATGAACGTGCCGGAATGGTTGAGACTCTGGGCTCTGATGAACGCCGTGGGGCGGTTACCGCAGTGGGTGCGGTTTCACCTCCAGGGGGAGATACCTCAGAACCAGTTACTCAAAATACCATGCGGGTGATTAAGGTTTATTGGGGCTTGGATGCCAATCTCTCCCAACAAAGACACTTCCCAGCGGTTAACTGGCTGGATTCTTATTCTCTCTACCAAAAAGAAGTGACTGAGGGAATTTCAAAAGAACTCGATGTTGATTGGACGGGTATGGTCACTAAGTCTATGTCGATTCTACAAGAAGAGGATAGCCTCCAAGAAATTGTCCGCTTAGTTGGTGTGGATGCCCTGTCTCAAGAAGACCGCCTGACTCTGGTTATCGCTCGTATGTTGAGAGAAGATTATTTACAACAAAACTCTTATGATGAAGTGGACACCAAGACTTCCTCAGAAAAACAGTTTAAAATGTTAAGGAATATTCTAGCTTTCAACAGTGAAGCGCGTAAAGCCATGGAATTAGGGGCTTATTATGATGAGATTGTGGAAGGAACTTCAACCATTCGTGAGCAAATCGCCCGGATGAAATATGTTCCAGAAGCTGAAATTTCCAAGTTGGATGACTTAAACAATTCAATCAAACCGACTATGCAGGAAGTTGTTCAAAAAGGAGGCGTGAAATAGTGCAAAGAGAATATAAATCCATTGTTGATATTTCGGGCCCGTTAATGGTTGTCGATGATGTATCAGGTGTTGGCTATAACGAACTTGTTGAAATTAAGATGCAAAACGGCGAGTCTCGTATTGGTGAAGTTCTTGAAGTTCAAGAAGACAAGGCCATTGTCCAAATTTATGGTGGTGGCTCAGGGATTAATATCCGTGACTCCCGGGTGCGTTTCCAAGGCCATCCTTTGGAATTCGGAGTGTCAGAGGACATTATTGGTCGAACCTTTGATGGCTTAGGAAATGTGGTTGATGGTGGCCCAACACCGATTCCAGAGCAATCCCGTGATGTTAATGGTCAGGTGATCAACCCCATGGCCCGAGAATACCCGGATGAATTTATCCAAACCGGGATTTCAACTATTGACCATATGAACTCCTTAGTTCGGGGACAAAAATTACCTATTTTCTCTGGATCAGGTCTACCCCATAAGGAATTGGCTGCCCAAATTGCCCGCCAAGCGACTGTTTTAAACGATGATGAAAACTTTGCGGTTGTTTTTGCAGCTATGGGGGTTACCTTCGAGGATGCCCAATTCTTCATTGATAGTTTTAAAGAAACTGGGGCCATTGATCGGTCAGTGATGTTTATCAACTTGGCCGATGACCCTTCCATTGAACGTTTAGCTACCCCTAAGGTGGCCTTGACGGCAGCTGAATACCTGGCATATGAGAAGGACATGCACGTCTTAGTGATCATGACGGACATGACTAACTATTGTGAAGCCTTGCGGGAAGTGTCTGCTGCTCGGCGGGAAGTGCCGGGGCGGCGCGGCTATCCTGGTTACCTCTATACCGACTTGGCCGGAATCTATGAACGTGCCGGTCGGATTAAGGACGCTAAGGGTTCAGTGACTCAAATCCCAATTTTAACCATGCCTGAAGATGATATTACCCACCCAATTCCTGACTTAACCGGTTATATTACTGAAGGACAAATTATTTTGGATAAGGAATTGAACCACCAAGGGATTACTCCTCCGATTGATGTTTTACCTTCCTTGTCACGGCTAAAAGATGATGGGACCGGTGAAGGGAAGACCCGCGAAGACCATGCCGATACCATGAACCAACTCTTTGCAGCCTATGCCAAGGGGAAAGAAGCGCGTGAATTAGCGGTTGTCTTAGGTGAATCAGCTCTTTCTGATACGGATAAACTTTACTTAAAATTTGCTGAGCGTTTTGAAAAAGAATATGTCAACCAAGGTTTCGATACCAACCGAACGATCTATGAAACCTTAGACCTGGCTTGGCAATTATTAACCATCCTACCGAAATCAGAACTAACCCGGATTAATGATAAGTATATTGAAAAATACTATCCGAAATCTGATCAGGGAGCGGAAGACCAAGAATCAGACAATAAGCAAGCTGATCAAGAAAGTCATGAAGAGGCCTAGTGAAGAAGGGGTGATATTTTATGGCAAATGCTTTAAATGTTAAGCCTACTCGGATGGAATTGCAAAAACTCCAAGGCAATCTTTCCATAGCAACTCGCGGCCATAAATTGTTAAAAGATAAGCAAGATGAGCTAATGCGTCAGTTTATTGACCTCATTCGAAAAAATAATGAGCTTCGTCAAGAGGTCGAGGCGGACCTATCATTAGCTCTGGAAAATTTTGTGCTTGCATCTGCCCTGGTTAACGAGGCTTACATTGATGAATTAGTGGCCATACCTAGTCAGAGTGTGGAACTTGAAATTCGTCATGAAAATATTATGAGTGTCGATGTTCCTAAGATGAATTTTCACTATTCAGATGAATACCAAGAAGGTAAGGACCGTAACACTTATAGTTTCTTAAATACTGCTAGTGAGTTAGATGACGCGATTGCAACCTTAAATCAAGTCATGCCTAAGTTATTAGAACTCAGTGAAATTGAAAAGACCTGTCAGTTAATGGCTGATGATATTGAATCAACCAGACGACGGGTGAATGCCTTGGAATATCGGGTTATTCCTGATACCAAGGAAACGATCGCTTATATTCAAAGTAAATTAGAGGAGAATGAGCGGTCGACTAAGACCCGGATGATCAAAATTAAAGACATGAACGGGTAATAGTGATGAAGTCCCTGCTTTTGGTCTAGTTAGACCTAGCAGGGCTTTTTATTTGGATATTTTTTGCTATTCTTGAACTATGGACTTCCTTTGGTCTATAATAGAGAAATGTTCTATCAATAAGGGAGTAGAGAACTTTGTGAATATAACTTTTATTTCTTATTTTAGAACCACTCAAATAGAAGATTGGAGCGAAGATATATGTCAAAGAGATTTGGAGCAGCGCTTTCTTTTCTCTTGTTAACCTTATCCCTTTTGGCTGGTTTAGCTAGTCCACTAAGGGTAGATGCTGCTGAAAATCAGCCAAGAATTGAGGTTGATCAAGAAGCTCTTAATCAGGGATTAGAGACACCTGGTGTATTAAGAGTAGGGATGGAAGCAAATTATGCTCCCTATAATTGGAGTCAGACGACAGACGCTAATGGCGCCATCGAAATTAGTAACGCTAGCGGAGAATATGCTAATGGTTACGATGTGCAAATAGCCAAGCAAATTGCTGATGCTCTAGGGCTAAAGCTAGAAATCGTAAAGATGGAATGGGACGGTTTGCCACCTGCCTTACAATCAGCAAAAATTGATGCTATTGTAGCGGGGATGTCACCAACACCTGAACGGGAAAAACAAATCGATTTTACCGATGAATATTACGGCTCAGACATGGTTGTAGTGACCCTAAAGGATGGCCCTTATGCCAATGCCCAATCCATTAATGACTTTGATGGGGCCAAGGTAACCGCACAATTAAATACCTTCCACGTTGATTTACTCGATCAAATGCAAGGAATTGACAAACAGACCCCAATGGATTCTTTCCCAACTATGATCTCTTCCTTGCTAAGTAATAAGATTGATGCCTATATTTCAGACCGGCCTGGTGCCCTCTCTGCTGTCGCTGCTAATCCAGATTTAAAGATTGTTTCCTTTGAAGAAGGGAAAGGCTTTGATACGGGGGATATTGCTAACTGGTCATCCGTTGGGCTCCGCAAGGATTCGCCCTTAATGGAACCGATTAACCAAGCCTTAGCGACCATTCCAGATAAAGATCGGGAAAACCTGATGCAAGAAATGGTTGATTTAAATAATCGCGGCGAAGATATTGGCTTTTGGGGTGAAGTGGCCAGCATCTGGTCCACATACAAGGGCCAATTGCTTAAAGGTGCTGCGACCACCATGTATATTGCCCTAATATCTACCATTGTCGGCTTTTTAATTGGTTTATTGATTGCCATTTATCGGTCGATGCCAATTGGTGAAAGTAGCGGTATTGTATCTATTTTATACAAGGTTGTTGAATTCTTGATTACGGCTTATATTGAAGTCTTCCGGGGAACCCCAATGATGGTCCAAGCCATGATGATTTTCTATGGATCAAAATTATTCCTAGGGATTGATATGAGTTCCATGTTTGCCGCCTTGCTTATTGTTTCAGTGAATACCGGTGCTTACCTCGCTGAAGTTATCCGGGGTGGGATTATCGGTGTCGATGATGGCCAATCAGAAGCGGCTAAAGCAATTGGTATGAATCACTTCCAAACCATGACCTACGTGGTATTACCCCAAGCTATCCGTAGTATATTACCTGCTTTGGGTAATGAGTTTGTGATTAATATCAAGGACACCTCAGTCTTAAACGTTATTGCTGTTACTGAACTATTCTTTGTTTCTAAATCGGCAGCAGGGACTACCTATCTCACCTTCCAAACTTTCTTTATCACAGCGATTATTTACTTCGTACTGACCTTTACCACGACCCGCTTATTGCGTTTGGTGGAAAAGAAGATGTCGGGAAGCGATACTTATACTGTCTATCAATCATCGACTAGTGAGGTGAATATTCATGAAAAATGAGATTTTAACAATTTCTCACTTAGAGAAGAAATTTGGCGATAATTTGGTTTTAAAGGATATTGACTTTGCGGTTAGCCCTGGCGATGTTATCTCTATTATTGGTTCATCAGGATCAGGGAAGTCAACCTTATTACGCTGTATGAATTTGCTGGAACAGCCCACTTCTGGTGATATTATCTATCATGACCAGTCTATCCTAGCTAAAAATTTTGATAAGAATAAATATCGAGCCAAGGTAGGTATGGTTTTCCAACAGTTCAACTTATTTAAGAATATGAATGTGCTGGAAAATTGTGTTATCGGCCAAGAAAAAATTCTGAAAAGAAATAAAAATGAAGCTGAAAAAACCGCTTTGAAAAACCTAGAAAAAGTAGGTATGGCTCCTTACCGTGATGCCCGTCCTGATCAACTATCAGGTGGGCAACAACAACGGGTAGCTATCGCTCGGGCTCTATCTATGGACCCGGAAATCTTACTCTTTGATGAACCGACATCAGCTCTAGATCCGGAGATGGTCGGTGAGGTTCTAGGAACTATGACTGAATTAGCTAAAGAAGGCCTAACTATGATTGTCGTAACTCATGAAATGGCCTTTGCTCGCGATGTTTCTTCGCGGATTTGCTTTATGGACCAAGGGGTCATTGTTGAAGACGGCGAACCTGACCAAGTGATTAACCATCCTCAACATGAACGGACCAAGTCCTTCTTGTCACGCTATTTAGCAGAAAAATAAGATTTATCAAGAGCTGGGATAAAATTCCCAGCTTTTTTAATACGAACTATCTAATCAAAATGTGTTCCAGTCACAGGACGAACGTCCGCTTCAAAAACTGATAACGCTCAGTTTCACTGAGCTTATCTCAATTTTCTCCAGCGATTTCGTCCTTTGTGTGACTGTCACACTCTCATAAAACGTGTTCCAAAAGTCAGCCCTGACGTCCACTTCATAGAGGATGTGAGACGAGGCCTTTAGACTTTTGGATGATTGGAGTGAGTCAGAATAAGAGTCAAGTATTCGCTCGTTTCTGACTTCTCCTTCTTCCAGACTTTCACTTTTTTGTTGTCAGCTCGCACTCTTTTTTAAAAGAAAACTTTCTTAGTTTTATGGGGTTATGATATGATAAATAAGCAAGTTTTTTACTGAACCATAGAAAAAAGAAGTTATAAAAAGGATGTCATGCATGAATAGAGCAGAAGAAGTAAAAAAAAGAAGGACCTTTGCCATTATTTCCCACCCTGATGCCGGAAAAACCACCATTACTGAACAATTACTCCTATATTCAGGAGCTATTCGCCAGGCGGGGACGGTTAAAGGCAAGAAAAGTGGTCACTTTGCCAAGTCCGACTGGATGAAGATTGAACAACAGCGTGGGATTTCAGTGACTAGTTCGGTCATGCAAGTGGACTACGACGGTTATCAAATTAATATTGTGGATACCCCGGGCCACGAGGACTTTTCCGAGGATACCTATCGAACTCTTATGGCCGTGGATGCTGCAGTTATGGTGGTAGACTCTGGTAAGGGGATTGAGGCCCAAACCAAGAGATTGTTTGAAGTGGCTAGTCATCGGGGCATTCCGATTTTCACCTTTATGAATAAATTAGACCGTGATGGCCGTGAACCCATGGAACTGATTAGTGAACTAGAGGAAGTCCTAGGCATCGATGCTTATGCCATGAACTGGCCCATGGGCATGGGAAAGACCTACCAAGGCAACTACGATCTCTTTAACAATCGCTTAGAATTGACTCACCCAGAAGCTAATGACGGTAATGATTTCTTACCTTTAAATGAAGCTGGTGAACTTGAAGGGGATTATGAAGTGAAAAATTCTCCTTGGTATGAGGAAGCCGTGGAGAATGCTCAGCTCTTAAATGAGGCTGGAAATCCTTTCGACTCTGAGGCCATCCAAGCAGGCAAGTTAACGCCAGTCTTCTTTGGTTCTGCCTTAACTGGTTTTGGCGTTCAAACTTTCTTAGATGCCTTTGTCGATTTTGCTCCCGCTCCCCAAGCGGTCGAAACAGTGGAAGGGGACTTAGTCGACCCTCTTGATGAGCAATTAACCGGCTTTATCTTTAAGATTCAAGCTAACATGGATCCCCGACACCGTGACCGGATTGCCTTTGTGCGGATTTGCTCGGGCGAGTTTCATGAAGGCATGGATGTCACTGTAGCAAGAACGGATAAGAAGTTAAAGTTGAATAATACTACGCGTTTTATGGCCGATACTCGTGAACATGCTAGTTTAGCAGTGGCGGGAGATATTATTGGTCTGTATGATACCGGAAACTTTCAAATTGGAGACTCCATTTATTCAGGTAAGCACAAGGTAAACTTTAAACCTCTCCCACAATTTACTCCAGAATTATTTATGAAGGTGAGTCCTAAGAATGTCATGAAGCAAAAATCCTTCCATAAGGGGATTAAACAACTTGTTGAAGAAGGGGCTATCCAACTTTATAAAACTTGGCACACCGAAGAGTATATCTTAGGGGCAGTAGGGCAACTCCAGTTCGAAGTCTTCCAGTACCGTTTGTTAAATGAATACAATTCGGAAGTGGAAATGACACCCCTGGGGAATAAAATCGCTCGTTGGATTTCCAAAGATCAATTGGATCCTTCCATGTCATCGAGCCGTAACTTGCTCTGCAAAGACCGCTTCGACCAACCTGTCTTTCTCTTTGAAAATCAATTTGCTGAAAATTGGTTCCAACAAAAATATCCTGATGTACAATTAGAATCCTTGTTATAGGAATCGAATAAGTGTGCAAAAAGCAAATGTAGCCCTAATAGGCTACCGATAAGTCCTGTCAGTTTTTGATCAGCTGAACATTTATAGCTAGTTAGTTCGCTAATGACCCCCTTTTCACCAAAAACACTGTATTTTGGTAGAAAGGGGGTTTATTATCTGCTAAATTGCTTATAAAGCGTATATTTTAATCGTAATTTACTAAAAATGTATGTATTTTTGCATTTACTTGTGCTATATTAGGGATCAATATAAAATATCAAAAAAGGAGTTTTGGCTTCATGAATCAATGGGAAAATAAATTTGTTAAAGAAGGACTAACATTTGATGACGTATTATTGATACCCCAAGCGAGTGATATTGTTCCTGACCAGGTCAATGTCAGTGTTCAATTAGCTGATAATATTCGCTTAAACGTTCCTATACTCTCGGCAAGTATGGATACTGTGACTGAGTCAGAAATGGCCATCGCCTTGGCACGTTCAGGCGGTATGGGAGTCATCCATAAAAATATGACCATTGATGACCAGGCGGGTGAGGTTAGAAAGGTTAAACGCTCAGAAAGTGGTGTGATTACTAATCCCTTTTATCTTTATCCTGATAGTACCGTTAGAGAAGCGGAAGAATTAATGAGCCTTTACCACATTTCTGGTGTTCCCATTGTGGAAAGCCAAAGCTCTCATAAGCTAGTGGGAATTATTACTAACCGCGATAAACGTTTTGTTACGGATAGCTCGAGAAAAATTTCTGACTATATGACTAAGGATAATTTAGTGACTGCTCCTGTCGGTACCAGTTTAGAAGCAGCTGAAGAAATTTTACAAAGTCACCGGATTGAAAAGCTACCCCTAGTCGATGAAGCGGGAAATCTGTCTGGTTTAATTACTTTTAAGGATTTAGCTAATGTAAGAAATTACCCCGATGCGGCTAAGGATGACAGTGGCCGTTTACTGTGTGCTGCGGCTGTGGGAGTGACTTCTGATACCTTCCGTCGGGTTCAAGCTTTAGCTGAAGCAGAGGTTGATGCTATTGTGATTGATACGGCTCATGGTCACTCTCAAGGTGTCTTGAATAAGATTAAAGAAGTCCGTCAATCCTATCCTCATCTCACTATTATTGCTGGTAATGTGGCGACTGCTGAGGGGACGAGAGCGCTTTTTGAAGCAGGTGTGGACGTGGTTAAAGTAGGGATTGGACCTGGTTCCATTTGTACTACCCGGGTGGTCGCTGGGGTAGGAATGCCTCAACTAACCGCCATTTATGATGCGGCCCAAGTAGCTAATGAATTTGGTAAAACCATTATCGCCGATGGAGGTATCAAGTATTCTGGGGACATCGTGAAAGCCCTGGCAGCTGGTGGTCACGCAGTGATGCTAGGTTCCATGCTAGCGGGTACTGATGAAGCTCCAGGTGAAATGGAAATTTATCAAGGCAGACGCTTCAAGACATACCGCGGAATGGGGAGTATGGCTGCCATGAAAAAAGGGTCGGCCGACCGTTACTTCCAAGGTGAAGTGAATGAAGCCAATAAATTGGTGCCCGAAGGTATCGAGGGCCGGGTTTCCTATAAGGGGCCAGTTAGCGCCATTGTCTATCAAATGGTGGGAGGCTTACGGTCAGGAATGGGCTATTGCGGTGCCCACAATGTAGAAGACTTACGCCAAAATGGTCAATTTGTCCGCATCAGTTCGGCCGGCTTGGTGGAATCGCATCCTCATGATGTTCAAATCACTAAAGAAGCTCCAAATTATTCACGGGGTTAAATCGGCTAAAGCTTTGATTGATTTGCGTTTTAGTAAATATTCTATTAATTAGGCAGACAAAAAGGAGTTGGGACAAATCCCAACTCCTTTTCAAACGACTTATTTGATTAATCGGCTTCGCTTTCTTCAATGGCCTGACTATTTTCACTCTCATTAATAACAATGTCGCCAGAATCATCCACGGTAAAGTGGACATAGGAAATACTTGGGTCCTTTAAGTATAGGTCCGCGACTTGGTTTTCGATCTGTTCTTGGATAACCCGTCTTAATGGGCGGGCACCCAGTTTGGGGTCATAGCCCAGTTCAACAATAGCTTCTTTCACTCGGTCGTCAATGGCAATGCTGATTTTTTGGCCCTTGAGTAATTTGTTCATGCTGGTGAGCATGTGGTACACAATTTGAATTAATTCTTCCTTAGTCAGTGGTTGGAATTCAATGATACCGTCAAAGCGGTTCATGAATTCAGGCTTAAAGTAATTATCCAATTGGTCCAAGACGGATTGGTTTTTTCCTTGTTGACTAGCGGCAAAACCAACGCTAGCTTCAACATTGCCCGTCCCGGCATTGGAGGTCATGATGATAAGGGTATCTTTAAAGGAAACCGTCCGACCTTGTGCATCAGTTAGTCGGCCGTCTTCCATGATTTGTAGGAAGAGGTTGAGTACATCAGGGTGAGCTTTTTCCACTTCATCTAAGAGAATGAGGGAATAAGGTTGCCGTCTGACTTGCTCGGTTAATTGGCCGGCTTCGTCATAGCCGACATAACCGGGTGGTGAACCGATCATCTTAGAGACACTGTGTTTTTCCATGTATTCAGACATGTCAAAGCGGATCATTGCTTCTTCACTACCAAAGAGTTGCTTAGCCAGCTGACGGGCTAATTCGGTCTTACCAACACCTGTTGGTCCCACAAATAGGAAGGAAGCAATGGGTTTATTGCCTGGGTGGAAGCCCACACGGTTACGGCGGATTGCTGCTGATACTTTTTCGACAGCGGGATCTTGGCCGATAATTGTCTCCTTGAGTTCATCCTCAAGTTGCAATAAATTGCTTTGTTCTTGGTCTTGTAACTGGCCGACGGGGATACCAGTTTTGGCTTCCACTAATTCTTCGATGTCTTCGACGGTGATCGTTGGGACTTGTTCAACAACAGCTTCATTATTAGCGGCCATATCCTTATATTTCTTTAATTGGTCGCGGTAATAGGCTGCCTTCTCATAATCTTCAGCATCGGTAGCCATTTCCTTTAATTTTTCTAATTCTTTAATCTGATTTTCTAAGGCCTCTTTATCCAAGAAGGGAATGGTTAAATTTTTCTTGGATCCCGCTTCGTCGAGAAGGTCGATGGCCTTATCAGGTAATTGCCGGTCTTGGATATAACGATTAGACAGGATAACCGTTGCTTCTAAGGCCTGGTCAGTAAAGTGAACATGGTGGAATTTTTGGTATTGGTCGGCTAGGCCCTTGATAATAGTGATGGCTTCTTCCACCGAGGGTTCATCCACTTGAACAGGTTGTAAGCGGCGAGCCAGAGCGCCATCTTTTTCGATACGACGGAATTCATTTAAGGTTGTTGCTCCGACTAATTGCATTTCACCCCGAGCCAGAGCAGGTTTTAAGATGTTGCCAGCATCCATTGATGAATTATCGGCTGTTCCTGCTCCCACGATTTCATGGATTTCATCAATGAATAGAATGATTGATTGATTTGAGCTGACTTCTTTGATTAGGGCTTGCATTTTTTCTTCAAATTGGCCCCGAACCCCAGTGCCTTGGACTAAAGAAGCCACATCTAAACTAATAACTTCTTTGTTTTGTAGCTTTTCAGGAACTTCTTTAGCCACTATTTTTTGAGCTAAACCTTCCACAACTGCCGTCTTACCAACACCGGCTTCACCAATGAGGACAGGATTGTTTTTGGTTCGACGGTTGAGAATTTCGATCACCCGATTTATTTCTTGGTCACGGCCAATGACCGGGTCGTACTTGCCTTGTCGAGCCAATTCGGTCATGTTGGTCCCATAATTAGCCAATAGGCTATTTCCTTGGCCATCATTAGGATGGTGTGGAGGCTCTTGGCCGTTAGAATTATGGGTCCCTTTATCTTGCATTTGTCTGAGTAGCTCATAGAGGTTTCCCCATGAAGTATTATCATTATTGCTTTTTCCAGCTTGAGATTGGTTGCGAATTATCTCTGCATAACAAGGCTGGCAAAGGTTAATTGCCTGTCTTTGACCATTAATATTCGCATACATGTGAATGGCAGCTTCGCGTTGGTTACAACGTTGGCATTTCAATAGTGCCACGCTCCTTTCTTAAGAAATTGGCCAATATTTTTAATATACATATATTGTAAAAATACCTTTTTGATAAACATTGACCTTCAATAGTCATTATACATTGACCATGTTTGACATTCAAGTCATAAAGCTTGTTTTCCCATGCTAAAGCCAAGGAGAATTTAATTAAGTAGTTGTCACCATGCTTAAAAAATGGTACATTATTAATGTAACGGTTTTCTTTTCTTTAAGCGATAGTTGGGAAAGTCGTCAAATTATGTAGATTTAAAAAAAGGAGATTATAATAATGAAAACTCAAGACTTTAATATTACTGCAGAAACTGGTATCCATGCTCGTCCAGCAACCTTACTTGTGCAAACTGCAAGCAAATTTAAATCTGATATTAACTTAGAATATAAAGGTAAATCTGTTAACTTGAAATCTATCATGGGTGTAATGTCCTTAGGAGTAGGCCAAGGTGCAGATGTAACCATCTCTGTTGAAGGTGAAGATGAAGAAGAAGCAATGGCAGCTATTCAAGAAACCATGAAAAGTGAAGGGTTGTCAGAATAACATGGAAAAGTTGAAAGGAATTGGGGCTAGTGATGGTTACGCCATTGCTAAGGCCTTTCTTTTGGAACAACCTGACTTATCCTTTGAAGAAGGAAAAGTAGAAGATGCTGATGCGGAAATTGACCGCTTAACCAAGGCTATTGATGATAGTCGCATTGAGATCGCTAAGATTAAAGTGATTGCTCAAGAACGTCTATCTGAAGAAGAAGCAGGCGTTTTTGATGCTCATTTACAAATGCTAGATGACCCAGAGATGATCGCGACATACCAACAAAAAATCAAAGATGAAAATCTTGACGCTCAAACTGCTGTGCGCCAAACTGCTGATGGCTTCATTGCTATCTTTAAAGCCATGGAAGATAATCCTTATATGCAAGAACGTGCAGCGGATATTAAAGATGTTACCGACCGCCTCATCGCGCATTTAATCGGCGCAAAAATCCCTAACTTGAGTTTAATTGATGAGGATGCAATTGTTATTGCTCCTGATTTAACTCCGAGTGATACAGCACAGTTAAACAAATATGTTAAAGGTTTTGTTACTGATATTGGGGGACGGACATCCCACTCAGCAATTATGGCTCGTAGCTTAGAAGTTGCTGCTGTTGTTGGAACAACTTCTGCTTCTGAAGCGGTTAGTGATGGGGACTTAGTCATTGTCGACGGTTTTGAAGGGGAAGTTTTAATTAACCCAGACCAAGCCACTGTTGATAGCTATAAGGACAAAGCTAAGGCCTATCAAAAACAAAAACTTGAATGGGAAAGCCTTAAAGATGCCGATTCCCTAACTAAAGATGGCAAACAATTTGAAATTGTTGCTAATATTGGTTCACCTAAGGACTTACCCGGTGTTCATGAAAACGGGGCCGAAGGTGTAGGGCTTTATCGGACAGAGTTCCTCTATATGGATTCAGACCACTTCCCAACTGAAGAAGAGCAATTTGAAGCTTATAAAGAAGTTTTAGAATCTCTCAACGGTAAAAATGTGGTTATCCGGACCATGGATATTGGTGGGGATAAGAAACTCCCTTATTTAGCCTTACCAGAAGAGTTGAATCCTTTCTTGGGTTACCGTGCGATTCGGATTTGCTTAAGAGAAACGGATATGTTCCGTACCCAATTACGGGCTCTCTTACGTGCCTCCGCTTATGGGAAATTAAGTATTATGTTCCCAATGGTAGCTACTTTAGAGGAATGGCGTCAAGCTAAAGCTTTATACGAGGAAGAACGACAAAAATTAATTGACGAAGGCGTTGAAGTTGCTGACAATATTCAAGTGGGGATTATGATTGAAATCCCAGCAGCAGCTGTTTTAGCTGATCAATTTGCCAAGGAAGTTGACTTCTTCAGTATTGGAACCAACGACTTGATCCAATACACCATGGCTGCTGACCGAATGAATAATAATATCTCTTACCTCTACCAACCTTATAACCCAGCCGTTCTACGTCTGATTAACTATGTGATTCAAGCTAGTCACAAAGAAGGTAAATGGACTGGTATGTGTGGAGAAGTAGCTGGTGACCAAACCGCTATCCCACTACTTGTTGGTATGGGCTTAGACGAATTCTCTATGAGTGCAACTTCAATTCTTAAATCGCGTTCCTTAATGGCTCGCTTAGATTCTAAGGAATGTGAAGAATTAGCTCACAAAGCCATGAATGAAAAGACCAGTTCAGAAGAAGTGGCCGAAATGGTTCATGACTATGTGTCTAAGTTAGACTAAAAAGAATAAACTGATCAAGTGCTGGTAATGAATACTGCCTTCAGTGAAGGAGAGTGATTCAATCATACCAGCACTTTTTTCTTGGATTGGTATTCACTCTGACCTGTGCTAAAATAAAAGTACTTTGTACAGTTTAATAGTAGATAATCATGAGGGGAGAGGAAAATGAAGATCGGCTTTTTTACGGATACTTATTTTCCACAAACTAGTGGGGTGGCTAGCTCAATTCAGACCTTAAAAGAAGAATTGACCAAGGCCGGCCACCAAGTTTATATTTTTACCACGACAGATCCTAAGGTGAAAGAGGATCAAGCAGAAGAAGGAATATTTAGGTACGAATCCATCCCCTTTCTCTTTTTTAAAGAACGTCGGGTGGCAGTGACGACTTTACGACCGATTTATAAAAAGGCCAAAGAACTAGACTTAGATATCATCCATACCCATACCGAATTTACCATGGGAATTTTTGGTGTCATGGTGGCCCACCGTTTGCGCCTACCGATTGTCCATACTTATCACACCTGGTATGAAAATTACCTGCATTATATCTTAAATGGTCACTTAGTTCCTAAGGCGGCGGTTAAGTCCTATACTCGTTATTTTTGTCAATTAGCTAATACGGTCATTGCCCCTAGTCAAATGATCCGCCAAGTTCTACTAGACTACGGTGTTGAACGTCCGATTGAAGTAATACCGACCGGGGTTCATTTTTCACAGCAGCTAGCAGAGGCAGATCTCCAAAAATTAAAGCGTGAACTGGGGTTTGAGGACGATCAGCTGGTTCTTATTACGGTTAACCGGATTGCCCAAGAGAAGAATTTAGATAGCTTAATTCGGCAGATGGCTCAACTTCTGGAACTTATCCCCCAGGCTAGGCTCCTGATAGTTGGTGATGGGCCGGAAAAAGACCACTTAATGGCCCTTTGCCAAGAACTCAAGATAAATCATGCAGTTATTTTTACTGGGATGGTTCCCCATGAAGAAATTAATGGTTATTATCAAATCGCAGATATTTATGTGAATTTATCCGTGACTGAGACCCAGGGAATTACCTTTATCGAGGCCATTGGTAACCATCTGCCTATCGTGGCAATGAAGAATGACTATTTACTTAACTTAAATCGGACAGCACCGATTGGTAAATTACTTGACCAGGTTGACCAGTTCAGTCAGGCAGTGCTTACCTTAGCAGAGTCAAGATCAGAAAATTGTCAAGCTTTTAAGCACTTAGAACAGGAAATTTCCGCCCAGACTTTCTATGAACGGGTCTATGCCTTGTATACTTCTTTAATAAGGAAGCAAGAAAGTCAGATGGAAGATGCCGATACTAGCTTTTTCGAGAAAATTTCTGAAAATATCTGGCCCTTTCAATAATTTTTACTTTTCATTTCATGACTTTTTGTTAAAATGAAACAAGAGTAATGAAAGGGGACAAAAAATGCAAGCTTCACAACTAAAAGCGATTATTTCTCGACTTGAGGCCATGCTTGAAGAGGGATCAGATATTGAAGTGAGACGATTTGAAAAAGAAGGCGAGGAACGATGCATGGTGCGCTATGATCGTGAAAGTGAAAGCTTTCTATTAATTGAGCATGGGGTAGATCAAACCTTTCAGTTTGATGACATCGATCTCGCCGCTATGGAGATTTACGACCTCATTCAATAATTTTACCAACCAACAGCCTGGAAATTGTCCAGGCTTTTTCTGTAAATAGACAATTGGGCTGATCTTGTTAATCAAAGTTGACTTAGTGTATAATGGGAATTCAGAAGAGAAAGTGAGGCAATTATGAACAAGACATTAAGGGAGATATGTCGCCTACTTGATGAACGGGGGCAATTAAAGAGTCCACTACTAAGGAGTCAGGCGCCGGTCCAAAACTTAAGTTACAATTCCAAGACGGTTTCTGAAGGAACATTATTCTTTTGTAAGGGCGCCCATTTTAAACCGGCTTATTTAGAACAAGCCCAAGCTTTAGGAGCAGTTGCTTATGTGAGTGAGCAGGACTATGAGCTGGATTTACCCCTCATTCAAGTGGAAGATATTCGCTTAGCCATGCCTATTATTGCGGATTTCTTTTACCAAGCTCCTTACCAAGCCTTTCACCTAACTGGGATTACGGGGACTAAAGGAAAAACGACAACCACTTTTTATTTAACTAAGATTCTTGATTTGTACCAGGAAAGCTTAGGAAAGGGCCCAACAGCTTATCTGTCTTCCTCGCACTACTATGATGGTGTTGACCAAGGGGAATCCCACTTAACCACGCCCGAATCCCTTGAACTTTTCTATCGCTTTAACCATGTCCGCCAGTCAGCAATCGACTTTATGACCATGGAGGTTTCCAGTCAGGCTCTCAAGTATCACCGTGTAGCAGAAGTTCCCTTTGAAGTCGGAGCTTTTCTAAATATTTCCACGGACCATATTTCGCCAAGCGAGCATCCCAATTTCGAAGATTATTTCATGAGTAAGTTAAAGCTCTTTGACCAAAGTCGCTTGGCGGTGATTAACTTAGACGCTGACCATATCGATCGAATTTATCAAAGAGCAAGCAATTCGAAAACGGTCAAGGAAATTGTGACGGTTTCGACTAAGGATGAAAAGGCCGATTATCTAGCTAAAAATATTGTGTCTGGGGCTGATCAACAACACTTTGTCTTACATGCTCCTGACTTTGAAGGGGAAATCCGGATGAAGATGCTGGGGCGCTTCAATGTAGAAAATGCCCTAGTCGCCATTGCGATTGCCCGCTATTATCAGGTCCCCTATGACATCATAAAAAAAGCCTTACAAGAAGCACAAACTGAAGGGCGGATGGAAGTCTATCATTCTACGGATAAACGTATCCATGCTATCGTTGACTTTGCCCACAATAAATTGAGCCTAGAAAAACTTTTTGAAGCGAGTCAGCAAATGTACCCCAAGGCCCATAGTATTGTCGTCTTTGGCTCTGCAGGGGATAAGGCCATTTCGAGGCGAAAGGATTTAGGAGAAGTGGCCGCCCAATATGCGGATGAAATTATCCTCACCATGGATGACCCTGGGACTGAATCAGTGGGAAAAATATGCCAAGAAATCAACCGCCCCATTCAAGCGGCTAAGCGTCAGGCAGAAATTATCCCTAATCGTCCCCAAGCTATTGCCTATGCTTTTCAACAGGCTTCTGCCTATGATGGGGAGGTCGTGGTCTTGATTGCTGGTAAGGGGGATGAAGATACCATGAAAATTAATGGTGTCGACCAAGCTTACCCAACTGATCGCTATTATGTGAAGCAGGCTTTAGAAGAAATATCCAAGCAATAGATAAGAAGGAGGCAAGTATGGTAAGTAAGAAGATAGCTATTTTAGGTTTAGGAACAGTTGGTCAGGGCGTATTCCGCGTTTTGCGCGATCATCAGGGCAAAATTACCAGCCAACTCCACCATGCCCTTGAAGTAAAAAAGATCTTTGTCAGAAGTCCCGAAAAAGTTACCGAAGAATTTTCTAATCAGGCTGAAATTGTTACTGATTATCAAGAAATTATTGCTGATCCTGACATTGATATTGTGGTTGAAGTCATGGGAGGCATAGATTTTGCCAAGCAATGTATTGAAGGCGCTCTTCAAGCCGGCAAAGCGGTGGTTACTGCCAATAAGGACCTTATTTGTGAACATGGAGCTGCCTTAAGTCAACTCGCTGAAGATAAAGGACTTGACTTACGCTTCGAGGCGGCGGTCGCTGGTGGTATTCCTATCTTAAACACCCTACGAAATAGTTTCGCCGGCGATGAAGTCACTGAAATATTAGGGATTCTAAACGGGACATCTAACTTTATTATTAGCGAAATGACCGAAAATGGTTCTAGCTACCAAGAAGCCTTAGCTAAAGCTCAGAAACTCGGTTTCGCCGAAGCTGATCCTAGTGCCGATGTTGATGGCCTTGACGCTGGTCGTAAGGCGGTTATCCTCGCCAAGATGGGCTTTGGTATTAGTCTTAATTTAGATGACGTGATGATTAAAGGGATTAGTGACTTGAATGCGGTAGATATTGAGATTGCTAAGAATTTAGGTTACGTGATTAAATCCTTGGCAGTCCTTGACCGTCAAGGAGAAAATTTTGCCTGTGAAGTGCAAAGCTTTTTACTTGAAAAGTCACATCCATTAGCCATGGTTAAGCAAGAGATGAATGCTGTTTATACCAAGAGCAAGGCTGGCGGAGAAATGATGTTTTACGGTCCCGGAGCCGGCGAGTTGCCAACAGGGGTTGCTGTTGTGAGTGATATCATCCAAGTCGCTAAGAACCAGGAAAATGATGACTACCAAGTCTTTGCCAATTATCGTTTAGATGAGAAGGTTCACTTGTCTGTCCAAGCCAACTATCCGTATTATTATCGTTTAGCCATCCAGGACCAGAGTCAAGGTCTAAAGACCCTGCTCGATCTCCTCAACCAAGAAGGGATCTCTATTAACCACTTGGGTAATTACCAAGAGGGAATGCTGTATATCTTAACCAGTCCAGGTAGCTATTCTTCCCATCAAGCCATTGCCAAGCAGCTTGAAAGCGCTCAAGGAGTGGAGTTATTGGCTTCCTATCCTATTTTTAAAGAAGAGAAGGAGGACTAAAGCATGCAGCGTGTTATAGTTCCCGCCACTTCAGCCAATTTAGGCCCAGGTTTTGACTCGGTCGGGGTGGCTGTCGACCTGTATTTAAGAGTAGATATTATCGGCCCGAGTCAAGAATGGGAGATTAGACATAACCTGGGGAATGATGTCCCGACTGATGAGAATAACCTATTGATAAAAACTATTCTCGATCTTGCTCCCCAAACGCCGCCCCAACAATTATATATGCACAGTCAGATTCCCGTCACACGTGGCCTAGGGAGCAGTTCCAGTGCCATTGTTGCTGCTATTGAAATTGTTGATTATCTCAATCAATTCCAATGGTCACTTAGCCACAAAATCAATTTAGCCAATAAAATCGAAGGACATCCTGATAACATTGCTCCTTGTTTAGCAGGCGGACTAGTGATTGGAGTGGCCATCGGGTCTGAAGAAGTGATTTGGTCTAAGGAGGTCTTTCCTAATACCCGCTTAATCGCTACCGTGCCTCATTATCAATTATCGACTAAAAAAGCTCGCGAAGTTCTTCCTGATCAGCTCTCATATGCTGATGCTGTCCGGGCCAATGGGATGGGGAATGTTTTAGTTTCCAAGTTAATGGAAGGCAATCTGGATGATGCGGGGCGGTTAATGGAACAGGATTATTTCCATGAGCCTTATCGTAAGAGCTTAGTGCCTGAATTAGAACAAGTGCGTCAACTTTTAAAAGGTGTTCCTGGAGTCTATGGCACTTATCTTAGTGGAGCTGGACCTACTGTAATGACCATGGTCCAGGCTTCCCATAGTCAAGAAATTAAGGACCTGCTGGAGGCTAGCCTTGAAGAGGTCAGTCTCTATGACCTTGCTATTGATGATAAGGGGAGTCGCTTTGAAGAAGTGAAAACCCTGGATGAGTTTGAATAATATGTTTAAACACGACTTCTAGCCACTAGTTTTAGGAGTCGTGTTTTCCTCTATTTAAAAGACCCTATCAATTATCAATGCCCATGATTATGCTATAATGTAAGAAATGTAGAGAGGAGAGGGATATGCTCACAGACTACTTCCTACCGACCTGGTTGGTAGATACAATTTATTCCATTTCTCCCCAAGCCCTCAAGAGCTTGAGTGTGAAAGGGATAATAACTGATTTAGACAACACCTTAATTGCCTGGGATTTTCCAGATGCTACCCAGGAATTGATTGAATGGGTCAAAGAGATGCAAGATAATGGCATTGAGGTCATGATTTTATCGAATAACAATGAACAGCGGGTAAAACATGTCGCAGATCAATTGCAAGTTCCATACTATTCAGCAGCTTTTAAACCTTTTCGCAAGGGAATAAGACATTTATTAAAAATTTCCGGCTTAAAAGAAGAAGAAGTTATTATTATTGGCGACCAGTTATTGACTGATATTTTTGTGGCCAACCGGCAAGGCTTGCGCAGTGTCTTGGTCCGACCGGTGACCAACAGTGATAGTGTAGTCACGCGGATAAACCGTCGTATCGAAAGCTTTGTCTTTAATGGACTAAAGAGACGCTATTCAGAATTAAAGTGGAGGGATCGGATTGACTGAGGAAGTCCTTTATTGTATTGGTTGTGGAGCGGGTTTGCAAACAGACCAGCCCAAGGAGCGAGGTTACACCCCCAAAAGCGCCTATGACAAGGGGGTAGAAAGTGGCGAGCTCTATTGCCAGCGCTGTTTTAAATTGCGCCACTATAACCAATTAGAAAAAGTCCAAATGACCCCAGCAGAATTTAGGCATATTTTACATGAGATCAGTGAGGACGATGCTTTAGTCGTCAATGTCATTGATATTTTTGACGTACAGTCCACCATTATTCCGTCCCTAGAACGTTTAGTGGGAAATAATGATATTGTATTTGTAGCGAATAAAGTTGACCTACTTCCTAGTGATGTCAAAAGTAGTAAAATTGAAGCCTGGCTGAAGAAATATTTAAAAGACCAAGGCTTTAAAGCCAGAAATGTTTTTCTTACCTCTGCTGTCAAAAATAAGGCCATTGATGAACTCTTTGCCTTTATTGACCAACACCGCAAGGGCCGCAATGTTTACATTGTCGGCGTAAGTAATGTGGGGAAATCGACTCTAATTAACAGTATGCTTAGGGCCCAAGGTTTTAGCGATAGTGTCATTACTACTAGTCAATTTCCAGGAACCACTTTAAATTTGATAAAAATTCCTTTTGATGAAGCGAGTGACTTAATTGATACACCAGGTATTCTTAAGGACAGTCAAATGACCAGTTTGTTGGATTATAAAAGTATTGAGCAGATCCTACCGCAAAAGCGGATAAAGCCGAGAACTTTCCAATTGAATCCAGGACAGAGTTTATTCTTCGGCGGAATGGCTCGGTTCGACTATCTAGCAGGGGACAAACAAGGGGTAACGGTTCACTTAAGTAATCAAGTGGACATCCATCGCCGAAAAACTGAAGGATCTGATGAATTCTTAGCCAAACACCAAGGAGACTTACTCGCCCCACCAAGTGCCAGTGAAGTCGAGCAATTTCCCGATCTTGTTAGTCAGGCCTATACCATCAAGGAGCCATGTGACCTGGTTATTGCTGGCTTAGGCTGGTTAAGTATCAAAAAGCCAGGAAAAGTAGCTATTTATGCACCTAAAGCAGTCGATATTTTTCAAAGAAAACCACTTATTTAGGAGGAAATATGCTAATTAATAAACAAAAAAAGGCAATCAAAAAAGCAGCTCATCATGAGAAAGCTATTTTGCAAATTGGTAAAAATGGCTTAAAGGATGAGTTAATAGAACAAATTGACCAAGCCCTAGAGAAGAGAGAGTTAGTTAAAGTCTCAGTCCTACAAAATGCCGGGATTGAAACTGACCAAGCTCTTGAAGCAATTGACCAGGCCCTAGCGCCTCAATTCGCTTATAGTATCGGACACACCATCATCCTTTACCGGACTTCCTCAGAGGAAAAGAACCAAAAGCTATCGAAAGAAATTCGCGCCTTAAAAAATAAAGGAGTGTAATGAATGGCTGAAAACAGGCAAAGACAAGGAAATTACAGCTGCCAAGTCCTTGAAGAAGCCCAGGAAAGCAGTTCGCCTAAAAAAAGAATTGGCCTTTTAGGGGGAACCTTCAATCCCATTCACCAGGGGCATTTGATGGTGGCTGAACAGGTCTATGAAAAGTTATGCCTGGACCGGGTGGACTTTATGCCTAGCAATCTTCCGCCTCATGTCGAGCATAAGGAGACCATTGCTGCCGACAAACGTTTGGCCATGCTAAACCTTGCCATTCAAGCAAATGATCACTTTGCAATAGAAAAAATTGAGCTGGATCGTCCCGGTAAATCCTATACATACGATACTATGGATATCTTGACTACCCTCCACCCTGATAATGAGTATTATTTTATTATTGGCGGTGACATGGTGGAAAACCTCCCTAAGTGGTACCGGGTTGAAGAATTAATGCAGCTTTGTCATTTTGTCGGGGTCCAAAGACCTGGCTATGATATGCCGAGTGACTATAATATTATCTATGTCGATAGTCCTCAAATTGATATTTCTTCAAGCTATATACGGCAAAGCGTCAATAAGGGATCCAGCATCCGCTACTTATTGCCTGAAGCGGTCAGAGACTATATTGATAAGGAAGGGTTATATCGTGACTAAAGAAATAAGTTATTCCCACAAATACATTGTGGCTAGTCGTGAAGACTTAATTAAGGCATTAAAAAATAATTTATCAAAGGATCGCTTCGAGCACTGTTTACGGGTGGAGTCTACCGCTATCGAGCTCGCCCAAAAATATCAGTTGAACTGGGAGCGGGCGGGGATAGCTGGCTTGCTCCATGACTATGCTAAAGAAGATAGTCTGGAAACTTTAAAGACCTATGCCCATTTCCCCGGTTTCGATGAAGAGTGGGTGAACTATGGTAATGCGATCTGGCATGGCCCCCTAGCAGCCATGAAGGCTGTGGATGAATTTGGCCTCCACGATCTAGAAATTTATTATGCCATTTATAAGCACACCACTGGAAGTATTGACTGGACCAATACAGCTAAGTTAGTCTTTTTAGCAGACTATATGGAGCCGGGTCGTGACTTCCCTGGTGTGGATCAAGCTCGGGCCTTAACTGAGCAATCCCTTGATTTGGCAGTGGATTATAAAATTAAGCAAAATCTAAAACATCTGATTGACAAGGGACAAAGTATTTATCCTGAAAGTTTAGCGGTGTATAACGCTTGGATTAATAAGAAAGGAAAGAGTGAATGACTAATCAATTAAATCGTCCGTTAATGGAGCTTATTGTAAAGGCAGCTGACGATCGCTTAGGGCAAGATATTGTCGCTCTAGAAGTTAACCAATTAACCCCACTGGCTGACTATTTCGTTATTGTTAGCGCTAAAAATGACCGACAAGTCAATGCCATTGTGGATAGTATTGCGGAAGCTGTTGAAGCAGCAGACTATAAGGTTAAAGGCATTGAAGGGAAAGACGGCCATGCTTGGGTATTAATTGACTGTGTGGATGTCATTGTCCACGTCTTTAATAAAGAGGTGCGTAGTCATTATAATATTGAAAAATTGTGGAATGATGCGCCATTGGTCAATTTAACGGCTTTATTGGAAACTGAAGATGAAGACTAACCAATATGCCTTGTTTAGTGAAGTCTACCACCAAATTTTTGACCAATCCCTCTACCAGGCCTGGCAGAATTATTTAGAAGATCAGGTTGAGACGCGCTTGACTCATCAAGAGGGACTAAAAATTTTGGATATGGCTTGTGGAGATGGTCGACTAACCTTGGAACTGGCCAAGGCGGGCTATGATGTGACCGGGATGGATCTTTCTGAAGAGATGTTAGCGATTGCTCAAGCAGAGATGCAGGAGGCAGGAATCTATATTCCTTACTTTCAAGCAGATATGCGTAGCTTCAAAACTGAGACAAGCTATGACCTGATTTCCATCTTTTGTGACAGCATCTGTTACTTAGACAGTCTAGCTGACTTAGAGGCTACCTTTAAGGCCTGCTATGAGGCCTTAGAAAAGGGAGGCCTCCTGCTCTTTGATATCCATAGTTCCTACCAGATGAATTGCATTTACCCTGACTTTCAATGGGTAGATAGCTGGGATGATGCTGTTTTCACCTGGCAAAGTGACCAGTTGAGGGGGCCTAATACCATCGATCATTTGTTAAATATCTTTGTTAAGGATGAGGCTAGTCAACTTTACCAGCGTTTTGAAGAAGTGCATCAGGAACAAATTTGGCCCCTAAGAAACTACCAAGATGCCTTACTCAGCTCAGGTTTTACTGATATTCAAATCACTGCAGACTTTAGCCAAGATAAACCTAGCGAAAAGAGTCGTCGGCTCTTCTTTTCCTGTAAAAAGTAAGTAGATATTTCCAGGGGAAGACTGAATGAGTTAAGGAGGTTAACCTAACATGTCTGTCTGTGGAATGGTTGTAGAATGGAATCCTTTTCATAATGGTCATGCCTATCTGATTCAACAGCTTAAGGGCCGTCAACCTAATACAGTTATCATTGCCATAATGAGTGGCAATTATGTGCAAAGGGGCCAAGCAGCTTTGCTTTCTAAGTGGCAACGAGCAGAAGTCGCTTTGAAAAATGGCTGCGACTTGGTGGTTGAACTTCCCTTTTGGTATGCTGTCCAACCGGCTGACCTTTTTGCAAAAGGGGCGGTGGGCTGCCTACATGCTCTAGGCTGCCAACAATTAGCTTTTGGTAGTGAGTTAGAGGATTTTACACCTTACCAAGAATTAGCCCAATGGGTGAGTGACCATGAAGAGATTGTGGCTTTGAAACAGCAAAATGGAGCCTTTCATGCCAATAATTATGGGAAGAGCTCGATTAGTCTCTTAGCTGATTTAGTGGCGGAAGTTCCTGAATTGAGGCATTTGAAGATTGATTTTACTGATAACAGTAATGTCTTATTAGCCTATTCTTACGCCAAGGCCAACGCTAAGTATCAAGCACCCATGTCCCTAACTGCAATTAAGCGACAAGGAAGTCAGCACCGAGACCAAGATTTGAATCCAGGGGCTAATTTTGCTTCCAGTAGCAGTATTAGGAAGGCTATACTGGGGGATCAGATAGATTCCCGTCAGCTCGACCGGCTGATGCCTAAGGCAATGGTGGAAAAGCTTGAGCTAGTCAATTATGACAGTTCCTGGTCAACTTTGTACCCCTTATTGCGTTACAAAATTTTATCTGAATCTCGCCAAAAGCTAGCCGACTACTATCAAGTTTACGAAGGTATTGAAAAAAACTTTATTGCGGCAGCCCGGCAGGAGACTAACTATGCCGATTTTCTCAATCGGGTTAGCAATAAAAAATGGTCTAAATACCGGATCCAACGGGCGCTTTTGATGATTTTCTTAGGTGTTTCTGACCAGGAAATGCAGGATCATTTAAAAAAACGTCAACCTCTCTATCTTTTAGGGGCCAATGCTAGGGGAAGAAAATATTTAAAAGGCTTAGAAATTACAGATCCATCTTCTTATGCTATGATAAACCGTGTAGGCAAGGATGAAAGTAAGGCCTGGCCTTTATGGATTCGTGTGGATGAAATCTATCAGCAAGTAGTTATGAAAAGTAAAGAAAGTCAGCTTTTCGCTCATCCTCCGATCATGTTATAAAAAATAGTGGAAAGGGAGCAAGTAGAGAAAAAGATTGTCAAGGAAATAACATTGACAAAGCGATTGAAAATCGGTATAATTTTTCTTGTTGCTTAATGGTGGTCAATGATGAAATGGTCTTTTCAAGAACTCCGTATAAAAGCCCAAGATCCCTTAAAGGTTGATCAAACGTTGGACCTTAAATCTGATTTAATGAATAAAAATCAAGAAGTCCTCGACTTATCACCAGTAAAGGTTCAAGGGTATTTGATATACGACGATCATACAGTATTGGCTCAATTAGAAATAGCTTTAACTATAACGCTCCCATCTTCACGGTCTCTTGAACCGGTAGATGTGGCAATGCAGTTTCCAATTCGAGAACGCTATATTGAATCAGGTTGGCAAAGTGAACTTGTCCAGGACGAGGACAACTTAGTGATTGAACTTGAGGATAATACAGTGGATTTGGGGAGGGCCATTGTTGATAATATCATCACACATATCCCTCTTAAACGATTGACGCCTGATGAGTTGGAAGCAACAGATTTACCATCTGGCGACGATTGGAATTTAATGACAGAAGCTTCATTTCAAAATAATGAAAAAGAATCGGATCAAATCGATCCTCGCTTTGCCAAGTTGAAGGATCTATTGAGCGATGATACTTCTGAATCATAAACTTAAACTAATTAGGAGGTGTAATGGAGATGGCAGTACCAAAACGTAAAACATCAAAACAAAGAAAACGCAAACGCCGTACTCATTACAAGTTGGAAGTTCCAGGAATGGTTACTTGTCCAAATTGTGGTGAATACCGTAAGTCACATCATGTCTGCCCAAGTTGTGGATACTACGATGGCCAAGACGTGATGTCTAATAATGAAGATGCAGAATAATGATTCTGTTGTGAGAGGTTGGGACATAAGTTCTGATCTCTTTTTTTATTTTCACTTTATTTTTCTCTTAGCTAAGTCCCAAGTAGCTTAATTATTATGTCTGCTTAATGAAAGGGCTTTTGCTTTTTTTGACTTTAGGTTAGTATATAGATGTCATTTTGAGAGAGATGACACCAGTCAGCTTATTCAATCAATCCGCTTGAGATACTATTATTAACTTTACTCATTAAGGAGGTCAGCCAATGTCGTTTTCATGGACAGAAATTATTATTTATCTTATGCCATTTTTAACTTTATTTTTAGCTCTTTATTTTCGTCAGTATTTAAATGATGGTCGTCATATTCACTTGTTGCCCATCGATGTCATGCATCCTATTTTATGGTTGTGTTTCCATTATTTAACCGAGACCATTTTTTATTTTTCCTTACTTCCTCTTTATTTTATTATTTTAGGCATCCTGGGTCTTTGGGGCCTGTACCAAGAGGAAAAGCAGGAGGAAACTTTTCGCTGGGCTCGCTTCTTTAGGAAACTTTCCAAACGTCTCTTTGTTTTGACTTCTATTTCTTACTTGCTTATGCTAATTGTCCGTTTTATCCAAGTTATCATCAAGTAGGTCTTTTTTGTAAATACTAGAGTGAATAGCTCAAGTTAGAAAGTAAATTCTGCTTTCTTGCTTGAGCTTTTTTGCTGCCTTTTTTTAGAAAAGTGGGGGATGTGGTAAAAAATCAAAAATATTTGGGGAATAATGGAGGATTGTGGAGGATTGTGGTAAACTAATATTATCTTAGTAAGCTAGGCGGACCAGGGACACAGAAAGGCGAAAAATTATGTTAATGGGAGAATATAAACATAATATCGACAGTAAGGGTCGCCTGATTATGCCCGCTAAATTGCGCGATGATTTAGGGGAGCGTTTTGTAATTACTCGGGGCTTGGATGGCTGTATTTTTGGTTATCCGAAAGCTACCTGGGACCTGGTCCAGGAAAAGTTAAAACAACTTCCCTTAGCTAAGAAGGATGCCCGGGCCTTTACCCGTTTTTTTTACTCGGCTGCCCAAGAGGTAGAACTGGATAAGCAAGGGCGGATTAATATTCCCCAAACCTTGATCGATTTTGCCCATTTAGAAAAGGCCTGTCGCGTGATTGGTGTCAGTGAACGGATAGAAATCTGGGATGAAGGTCGCTGGATAGCAGAAGCTGAGTCGCTTTCAGATAATTTTGAAGATATTGCAGAAAACCTGTTTGATTTTGGTCTTTAGGAGAAGGAGGCCCCTATGTCAGAAACATTTCATCATATTACGGTTCTTTTAAAAGAAACGGTTGATGCCTTAAATGTTAAAGAAGATGGTTCTTATGTCGATTGCACCCTGGGAGGCGGCGGTCATACCAGCTATCTCTTAAGTAAACTATCAGCCAAGGGTCGCCTTTATGCTTTTGACCAAGATATCCAGGCCATCAACCATGCTAAGGACCGCTTCGCTGATGCGATTGATGCTGGGCAACTGACTTTGATCCATGCTAATTTTGCTCAGTTAGAAGAACAGCTTGCCCAAAGAGGGGTTAAGCAAGTTGACGGTATTCTTTATGACTTAGGCGTGTCTTCCCCGCAATTAGATGATAGAGAGCGGGGCTTTTCCTATAAGCAGGACGCTCCTTTAGATATGCGGATGGATCAAAGTCAATCGCTGACTGCTAAAGAAGTGGTTAATGAATGGTCTTACGCCGATTTAGTTCGCATCCTCAAACGCTATGGTGAGGAAAAGTTTGCCAAGGCCATTGCGCGTAACATTGAAAACCACCGCCAAAAAGCACTTATTACTCGGACAGCTGAATTAGTGGAAATTATCAAAGAAGCCATTCCCGCTCCAGCCCGCCGCAAGGGCGGTCACCCAGCTAAACGCAGTTTTCAAGCCATCCGTATTGCAGTCAATGACGAATTGGGAGCCATTGAAAGTTCCTTAAGTCAGGCTTTGCAATTGATAAAGGTTGAAGGGCGGATTGCTGCCATTAGCTTTCAGTCCTTGGAAGACCGAATTGTTAAGGTCATGTTTAAAGAGGCCAGCACTGTGGATAATCTTCCTAGCCAGTTACCCTTATTGGAAAGCCAATTACCCCAAGCTAAGTTTCGTCTAGTAAATAAAAAACCGATTTATCCCAGCCAGGAAGAATTAGATAAGAATTCACGAGCACAAAGCGCCAAGTTACGTGCCATTGAACGGGTATCGGAGTAATTTGAGAGGAGTCGTTAATGTGTCATCACCAGCACTTGAAAGAGAGAAAGCTAAACTTCAATATGCCCTGCCTAAAGAGGAAATTGATCACAGGTATAGTCATTCAGCAAAATCTTTAAATGGTCGCTACCATGTGGAGACCTCTACTTTTTTTACGGGAAAAGATTTTTTGCTTTCAGCAGGAATGATTCTCTTTTTAATGGTGGCGATTTTTTGGCTGATTAATGCACGTTCATCAGTGGATGCTAAAAGACAAGAATTACAAAATGTGCAAAGAGAAACCCAGGCCTTAAAAACGGAAAAAGGTAATCTCCAACAAGAAGTTAATGAACTATCTAGTTATGAAAGAGTTATGCAGTATGCTAAGGACAACGGCTTGAAGCTAGAAGAAGAAAATATAAGGAATGTCACCAATGAAACATCAAAATAGCAAGCAAAACCGTTTACAATTTCTGCATATCATGATGCTCTTGGTTAGTTTCATTTTTGTCCTCTTTGTGGGGAGACTGGCTTATATCATGCTGGGTGGAGAAGTTGATGGGGTGGACTTAAGAGCAAGTGCACAGCAACAATATGGAAGAAGTAGTATTCAATTGGCTAAACGTGGAACCATCTATGATGTTGGTGGTAACGCGATAGCTACGGATGCTACTTCTTATAATTTATACGCTGTTTTAACTTCTGCTTGGGCCGATGAAGGCGCCGAACCCATTCATGTTCCTGATGATCAAAAAGAGCACACTGCAGAAGTTTTAAGTAAACATATCGATATGTCAAAAGAAGATATCCTTAAACAATTAAACACAGAAAATGCCACTCAAATTGAATTTGGCCAAGCTGGGAAAAATCTTTCCTATGCAAAAATGCAAGAAATTCAAAATGAAAACCTGCAAGGAATCCACTTTGATCCCCAACCTTCCCGCCTATATCCCTCGGGGATCTTTGCCTCTCATGTGATTGGTTATGCTCAATTTCAAGAAGCAGAAAATCCTCTAGATAGTCGCCTCGTGGGGCAATTAGGCTTAGAGAAGAGCTTAGACTCCCATCTGGCAGGAAAGAATGCTATCAAAGACTACCAGGCTGGCCATGACCAAGTTGCTGTCAATGATGCCAATAGTGATGATAATGAAACGGCTAACGGTGAAGCTAAAGATGGCTTAGATGTCTATACGACAATCGATACCCGTTTGCAAACCTACCTAGAGGGTTTGATGTCTAACATCTATGACAATTACCATCCCGAATCGATGACAGCCATGTTGGTTGAGCCCTCCACTGGGAATGTTCTGGCAGCTAGCCAACGACCTACTTTTAACATGCAAACCCGCAAAGGCATTGAAGACATGTGGACCAATCTTTTGGTTGGTGAAGCTTTTGAACCTGGGTCAGTTATTAAGGTCTTGACCATTGCTGCTGCTATCGAAGAAGGCGTTTTTGATCCTGATGCTACCTACCAATCAGGGAGTATTATTGTTGATGGGATTAGAATTAGTGACTGGAATAAGGTCGGTTGGGGAACTATTACCCAGTTAGAAGGATTATCCCAATCATCCAACGTGCTTGTGGTAAAATTGGTTCAAGCCATGGGTTATGATACTTGGCATAAGTATATGGTAGAATTTGGCTTAACTCAGAAACCAAATTCAGGTTTTTCTGATGAAATAGCGGGATCGATGAATTATGATGAAGAACTCCAAAAGGCCAATACCGCTTTTGGACAAGGGATTCAAGTGACGCCTTGGGCCTTAATGCAAGCCTATACCGCAGTAGGTAACGGTGGCAAGATGATGAAATTACATGTGATTGACCGCCTTGAAAAAGAAGATGGCAGTATTGAAGTTGTCAAACCAGAAGTGATTTCCTCACCGATTTCTGAAGAAACCGCTCAAAAAACCCTAAAGGCCTTGGAGTCTATCGTCTATGCCCCAACTGGTACTGGTAAAATCTATGATGTTGAAGGTACCCGTCTGGCGGTTAAGACTGGTACAGCAGAAATTTTTGATGAAAAAGCAGGCCGTTACTTATCCGGTGAATCAAATTATTTACATTCTGTTGTTGGTTTTGCACCTTCCGATCATCCCCAATATATTTTATACTTAACCCTAAAGAAACCATCTCCTTCAGCAGGAAAGTTGGCTCAGGTACAACTTTCAGAAATCTTTGTTCCTTTTATGAAACGGGCGCTGGAATATGGGAAGTTGGACCAATCTGACCAAGCCCATTTAACAGCAGTACCTAATGTGGTGAACAGCAGTATCCAAAGTGGCCAGCAAACCATGCAGGGAAATGGCTTTGTCAACGTTGAGGTCATTGGTGACGGGGATAAGGTGATTGAACAATTTCCACAAGCGGGTACCAGACGGTCTTTAGATAATCGTGTTTATCTCTTAACTAATGGGCAAGTGGAATGCCCAAACTTCCTTGGCTTAGAAAAGACGGAAGCTATTACCTTAGCACGTTTGTTAGGAATTAATCTCAAAGTGAATGGTGAAGGTAAAGTGATCAGTCAAAATATTGAGCCTGGCCGGCCAATTTCTGATGGCCAGGGGCTTACTGTAGAATTACAATAATGAGAACGGGAGAATCATTTATGCTATTTACCTTTATATTGAGTTTTTTAATAACGGTTATCTTAATGCCGATCTTTATCCAATGGATGCATGCTAAACAATTTGGTCAGGAAATTTTAGCTATTGGTCCCAGCTGGCACAAGCAAAAAAGTGGCACCCCCACTATGGGAGGCTTAGTTTTTCTCTTTGCTAGTTTACTGGCCTTGACGATCCACAAACTTTGGAATTCTTATTTTTCTCTTCCCTTAGTTATTCTAATGCTTTCCTTGATACTCTTTGCGGGAATCGGTTTTGTGGATGATTTTTTGAAAATTTTCAAAAAACAAAATGAAGGTCTCACATCGAAGCAAAAATTTCTATCCCAGCTTATGGCATCGGCCGTTCTGATTCTGGCCATGTATTTTTCGGGGTTAAACTTTTCCTTACCGCTTCCTTTTGGCTTTAGTACATCATCTTTTTTAGTGGTCTTTATTTTTGCAGTTTTTTGGATTACTGGCTTTTCTAATGCCTTTAATCTCACTGATGGGATCGATGGTTTAGCTAGTGGTAATGGGATTATTAGCTTAACTGCCTATCTCATTATATTTTTAAAACAAGGACAGATGGATCTAGCACTTTTTAATGTTGCCTTGATTGCTTCTTTGTTTGGCTTTCTAATCTTTAACATGAAAACCGCTAAAGTCTTTATGGGCGACGCTGGCTCATTGGCAATTGGCGCTAGCCTTGCCGTGATTAGCTTAATGACTGGAAATCCTTGGAGCTTATTGGTCTTCGGCTTTATTTACGTTGTAGAAACGGCTAGTGTCATGATTCAAGTCACTTATTTCAAAAAGACTGGTAAGCGCATTTTCAAAATGACCCCCATCCACCATCATTTTGAAATGGAAGGCTGGAGCGAATGGAAAATTGACTTTGTTTTATGGGGGATAGCTGCGGCTTTAAGTGTTATCGGAATTTTTATTTTTTAGGAGTATATTATGGAGCAAACATCTAGTAAGCAAACAGTAAAGAATAAAAAGGTTTTGGTCCTTGGTTTGGCCAAAACAGGTCTAAGCGTGGTTAAGAAACTCGCTGCCGAGGGCGCTATTGTGACTGTCAATGATAAGCAGCCCCTAGATGAAAATAAAGCCGCCCAAGATCTTATTGAGCACAATGTTCGTATTATTTCTGGCTATCATCCGATTGAACTGCTAGACGAGGACTTTGCTTTTATGGTCAAAAATCCTGGCATTCCTTATAGCAATCCCATGGTTCAAAGAGCTCAGGATTTAAATTTACCGATTTATACCGATATCGAACTTCTAGCCTGGTTTAACCAAGCTGAGGTCATTGGCATTACCGGGTCAAATGGTAAAACAACCACCACCTCTTTATTGGGAGAGATCTTACAAGGCGCTAAGGAATTAACCGGAAAAACCGAAGTCGCCGGTAATATAGGAATTCCGGCCCTAACCGCCAGCCAAGCTTTAAGCAGTCAAGATCGTTTAGTGTTGGAATTGTCCAGTTTCCAATTAATGGGAATTGAAACATTTCGTCCCCATATTGCAGCCATTATTGACCTTTACCCCACCCACTTAGACTATCATGGAAGCATTGAGAATTACCTCGCTGCCAAATGGCGGATTACTAAGAACCAAGGGCCAGACGATTACTTACTATTAAACTATGACCAAGAAATCCTTTGGCAAAAGGCTAAGGAAAGTGCTGCCCAAGTGATTCCGATTTCTATAGAAAGTGAGTTGGAAAAAGGGGCATGGTATAATGAAAAAGAAGGCACCCTTATGTGGGGGAATGAGATGGTCTTAAAACGAGAAGATCTTTTCTTACCTGGTAAACATAACGTTCAGAATGCCTTAGTCGCTCTGGCCATCGCTAAATTATTAGGCGTAAGCAATGGAAGTATCCAAGCAGCTTGTTCACAATTCCATGGGGTCAAGCACCGGATTCAATTTGTTGATCAAATCAATGGACGGCGCTTTTATAATGATTCCAAGGCGACCAACAATGAAGCTAGCATCACAGCCTTACGCAGTTTTAAAGAGCCCTTAGTATGGATAGCAGGTGGCTTGGATAGGGGAAATGGTGTAGACGAGCTATTAAAAGAACTGGGTCAGGTGCATGCCCTAGTAGCTATGGGAGAAACCCAGGAAAAATTTATCGATCTCGCTAATAAGGCAGGAATTTCTCAAATGAGTGTCGCTAGAAATATTGAAGAAGCGACCCAAGCCGCTTATCGTTTAAGTCAGCCAGGAGACGTGATTCTTTTATCTCCTGCCTGTGCTTCTTGGGACCAATACCCTAATTTTGAAGTGCGTGGTCAACGCTTTATCGATGCAGTAGCAGAATTAAAGAAACAGGAAAGCTAAAAAGGAGTTTTACTATGCGAATCGTTTTATCTGGTGGTGGTACAGGCGGACATATTTATCCAGCCCTAGCACTGAGGAAAGAAATTCTAAAGCAATATCCCCAAGCAGAATTCCTCTATATTGGAACGGAAAAGGGTCTTGAGGGGAGAATTGTTCCTGATTTGGGCATTGAATTTCAGACGATTAGAATCCAAGGGCTAAAACGCTCACTTTCCTTTGACAATGTGCGCACCCTAGCATACATGGTCAAAAGTATTCATCAATGTAAAAAATATTTAAAAGCTTTCCAACCAGATGTGGTGATTGGAACCGGGGGCTA